>NZ_FOGH01000095.1 GCF_900111165.1 Nitrosomonas sp. Nm51 | reverse complement strand
TCCCGAGTACTCTGATCCATCTCCTGAACCGCTATCTCCACTGCTTTTACAAGCTTGCTTTGCTCAAATTCGATTTCACCCATTGGGTGACTCCTGTCTTTAGTCCGAAAACCTTGACACTACTACGTTTGAGCTAATTTTTGTAGATCTAACTGAGGAAAATAGGTTGATTCCTGTTCGTTTCATTCAACCAGCCAGTACTGAGGTGAGCTATGCACACGTCAGTACGATGCAGCGGAAGACTGCTCACACCCAGCGAACTCATCGCTGAAGCCATTCTTGAATTTCTTGATGAACCTGACACCAGCGACCGGCACTGGCGCTTGCCGATATTCCGCCAAATGCCGAAACGTATCGCTGAAAACGCAGCCAATGATTACAAGGAAACGTATATCTTCGATGGCAGACGTGATGCCAATCTTTTCCTGCTGAATACTTTTGGCAGACCAACAAAGTACAGTATTCCGCTGAATGCTTCCGATGATGACCTGCAAGCATTGGCCAAACGTATCGTTCAGGAAATAAAAAATTTTCATAACGTTTTGCTGAACCAAAAGAGCAAGATAGCCAGTCTGCTGCATTTCGCACAAAAATATGCAGTCAGACTCCCTGATCTGGATGATCCCAATAAGACAGAAAAAGGCATTTATGGTCGCCTGACCGATGAAAACTGGTGGCTGCCTCGTTTGCGTAAAATACACGCAAAGAAATTGGAAAAAGAAGCCATCCGTTCCGGCCTGGTGCATCAACGCAAAGGTAAATACGTCAGCGATGAAACCCTGCAACGGCGCAGAGAACAGAAAAAACGTAACCGGCGTATCCTGGATGGGTTTTATGCCATCAACGAATTGGGTGAAGGTTTTACACTCGGCGAACTGGCTGAACATGGTTTGGCCAATCCGCGCGTGCGCCGCAGTGAATTAATGGTGCGCATCTTCGGTTTTGAAGCTATCGCCAATGAACTCGGTCATATCGGTGAATTTTACACCATCACCTGCCCATCCAGAATGCATGCGCGGTTATCAAAAAGCTGCCAACAAAATCCAAAATATGACGGCACTACACCGGATGAGGCGCAAAAATATCTTAATCAAGTCTGGGCCAGAATCCGCGCAAAATTTAATCGCGAGGACATACAGACCTATGGCTTTCGCATTGCTGAGCCGCAACATGACGGCACACCACACTGGCACATCCTGCTATTCATGCCACCCGATCAAGCGGCAAAAGTTCGAGAAATTATTCGTTACTACGCACTGCAAAGCGATGGCGACGAACCTGGTGCAAAAGAACATCGCTTTACCGCCGAAACGATTGATAAAAGCAAAGGAACAGCTGTCGGTTATATCGCGAAATATATTTCAAAAAATATCGACGGCTACGGCCTTGAACAAGACATTGACGGCAACCCGATACAGGAAGCAGCCGAACGGGTTGAAGCCTGGGCGTCGACCTGGGGAATACGGCAATTTCAGCAAATAGGCGGTGCACCTGTTTCAATCTGGCGCGAACTGCGCCGGATCAACGATGCACCTGAAGGCATATTACAACAAGCACAACAAGCAGCCGATCAAGGCCAATGGTGGCAGTTTATCCAGTTAATGGGCGGAACGTCTGCCAAACGCAAAGATAACCCGATCCGGTTAATGAAGGAAGAATGCACGGAACCGGGCAAGTATGGCGATCCAATAGGTCAAAAAATCTGCGGCGTAGAAACCGACTCCATTCAACTACCGACACGTTTGCATCAATGGCGTATTGAACGATGTTCAGTTGATACTGAAATCAATTGAGCGGCAAAGCGCAATGCGCCCGAACGGGAGCGCCAGCGACCGTGAGGCCGCATTTGCGGCGCAGCCTCCTTGGAGTTCTGTTAATAACTGTACGAAAATGAACATTAACTATCGATAAATATAATAAGTTGATACGACTTACTATTGGATAACATTAATAAATTGAATGGTTGTAATCTAAAAATGCATGACTGTTCCTAAATAGTTGCCAATCATTAAAATTATGAACAAGGAAGTTAGAAAGTTCGCTAATAGCGAATTTTTATTGTGTTTTATTTTCTAATAGGTTAACATGGCATCATTATTAAGAAATGAGAGCGATTTCGCTAAGTAGTATCTGAGTGTAACAACTCGCGGAAGTGGTAACACTTCTACTTTATACCCCGCACATATCCGTGTTCCCATGTGTTCAGCCTTGGTTAATCCTGAGCGTATGTGTCATGTGAATTTACTGTGAGGTAACACTGGGAGCGAAGAGCCCAGTGTGAAATTCAGGGAGTACAGCCAATAACTCTCAACTCTAGTTTAAGCGAAGCTGTGTAGCAATTCCGCTACTCAGGTAACTAGAGGAAACACCTATGAAAAAAAGGTATCTTAATAATTATTGGCTGGCATCTGTTAAAGATGGCCGCAAGAAAAAGAAAACAGGGCTGTGGTTTTGGATAAAGTTAACGATCTTGTTAGCTCGTTGCATTATGAGGCTCTTTGATTTTTTTTCTTGATTGGGCACAACATCTTTAATAGGTGTTTTCCCTGATTTTTTTATGTAGATATGAATGATCAATAAAGCGTTAAAACTAATTAGGCAGTTTCATAAGGTAAGACAAACCGAACTTGCCGAAAGATTTCAAATGTCTAAGTCTTATCTGTCTGAGATTGAATCCGGAAAAAAACCTGTTAGCTTCGAACTCTTAGAGAAATATTCGGCAGAATTTGATATACCGGCATCTTCCTTAGTGTTTTTTTCTGAGTCGCTTTCAGGTAAAAAAGGTATGTCAGAAAAATTTCGCTCTTCATTTTCGGGAAAAATACTTGACGTCATAGAATGGCTTGTGGAAAAAGATGAGTCAAAAAAAACAAAGACTTAGAATAGATGTAAGAAACAAAAAATACCCTATTGCTGATTCTTGTTTATTCCGCCTTCAAAGTAAACGAAAACTTTCTCAACTTCTAAATACTGACCTTTTTGTGCTCAAAAAGCTCACAGATGACAGTAACTATAACTGTTATATTGATACAAGTGGTCACAAGCCCAGAGAAATTGAACATCCGTATTTTGAGCTTGATAAAATTCAAACCAGAATAGCTAGCTTAATATGCCGCATTGAGCAGCCTGATTACATACATTCGGGGGTTAAAGGTCGTTCACACATTACAAACGCAAGACAACGCGTTGGAAGACATAGTGTGTTGATAAGTGACATACAAAGTTTCTTTCCCAGCACTATAAAAAGAATGGTTTTTAATTTCTTTTATAAACGGTTGCAATGCTCCTCGGATGTGTCTGATTTGCTTGCTAATTTATGTACATGTAAAGGCCATATACCTACTGGAAGTCGTATTAGTATGCCTTTTGTCCCGTGTCAATTATCCTGGCCGGTTTGGCGACAATTATGATGGCCGGTTGAGTTTTTTATGATTTTTTCAGATTTTTCCTCCTGTAACTT
>NZ_FOGH01000029.1 GCF_900111165.1 Nitrosomonas sp. Nm51 | reverse complement strand
AGCAGGTCGCTGGCCAGCCTTGGTGCGTTATATCATCAGTAAAATTATTGCCAGCAAACCCCAGAAATCACAATTTCTTGATTCATTTCCCGCTACGTTGGCATTTGATTCCAGCTAACTGAGGAATTTAGGTTAAACGTATACGCGGCGAGATGGCTGCAATACCGCCCGACACAAAACCAATCGTACATAGGATTCCCAGTGCCGTACCGTTATCTATTTCGTCGACGGACATAAATATCCATATGAGAAATATTGACCAGCCCAAGGCTGTCAGGATATAAATTGCAAGTATGGCGTTTTCTATCAGCTTTTCGCTGCTGTTGTAGTATAAAACCGCTTGCCTGTAAATATACAGGCGCAGGACTGCAAGAATGATAAAAAAAATGATGAAAAGTGCAATATAGGGCTGCGCATGTAATGCGGGGGACATCATGATAACCCCAATACTGCATAGTACATAAAACAATCCGCCCAAGCGCATACGTGCTGCAATATCCAGATTAGTGGCGATGCGCACCTTTTCTCGATATACTATTTCCGGGTCCGACCACATAATCGTGCTGCCTGTTTAGAATCGTTAATACTGCATAGATAAAATATTCGACAGTGTGCTGAAAAGACTCAGATTAACCCAGAATCAATATAGTCTTCATTCTTAACGATCAACTGGTGCTTTTCTCAACAGGCCAACAATTTTAACGTTGGTATCGTGCATATATTCATGCAACATACTTCAGCCTCCTGGCATTGAATGAAAATGCGGTTCCGTACTTGTGCCAGCCAGGGTTTTAAGTCGTACTTTAACCGCATCGCACCGGAAGACAAATTTCCTGGGGATTTGGCAAGGAATTTATTTGCTTGAGAATCGTAACGATGGAGGTGCTAGAAAAGCTGAATTACGATGTATGGTGCGTAACTTTTTGCGTGGTAGAAAATATACCAAGTCAAGTTAAACTGAATTCGCAATGTAACCTCAAGAGTTCTCAGGTGAGGAAGAAGACTGGTGATTGTTGATGTAGTCGATAATATCTTTGACACAATGGAAATCTTTGACTTCATCAGTTTCGAAGGTTACGCCGAAGGTTTCTTCCGCGTCGAACAAAAGCTGAACTCTGTCCATAGAGTCCAGGCCGAGCTCTTCAAACTCGGATGTGGCGGTAATTGACGATGTGTCTGCATCTTCTACTTTTGAAGCAATAAATTCAATTACTTTTGTTTCAATGTTTTCTGTGTTCATATCAAATAGCTTATATTTAAATGATGGGTGTTGAGAAAACGAGGCTGACATTGTTGCCGCCAAATCCAAATGCATTGCACAATACTGTATTCATTGATTTTGTGAGGGCAGTATTTGGTGCATAGTTGAGATCGCATTCTAGGTCGGCTTCGTCCAGATTGATAGTCGGATGAATTATACCTGTCTGTAATGACATAATAGCTGCAATGCTGCCGATAGCTGCAGAAGCACCTATTGTATGTCCGATCATGGATTTCGTGGCGCTGATGATAATTTCTTTGGCGTGGTTGCCGAATAATTGCTTGATTGCATTGGTCTCAACGACGTCGCCGAGTGGTGTCGATGTGGCGTGTGCGTTTATGTAGTCAACCATATCCGGTGTTATTCCGGCATCCTGAATGGCCGCTTCCATTGCTGCAACCTGTCCGTCGATATCGGGTGCTACGATATGTGTTGCGTCACAGGCGCATCCGTAACCTGCCAGCCGGGCATAAATCGTGGCGCCACGCTGTCTGGCCATATCTTCTTTTTCCAGAACGAGGATACCGGCACCTTCTCCCATGACAAAACCGTCCCGGCCTTTTGCAAACGGACGCGAAGCGTGTTGTGGATCATCATTGAAACCGGTTGACAGTGCATATAAAGCTTCAAAACCTGCAATTGTCAGAGGCAAAACACACGCTTCTGCGCCACCAGTAATCACGGCATCCGCCCTGTCCGCGCGAAGTAAATCAAGGCCCATGCCGATTGCATTGCCACCAGATGAACATGCCGTGCTGCATGTGAGGTTCGCGCCTTTTAATCCGTGCAAAGTAGCAATCCAGGCGGCAGCGGAATTAGCCATGGTCCGTGGAACAGTAAAAGGTGGAATCGAACGATTCCTGAATTTACGGTCTGCTGAGGATTCAAATGTCGCGAATCCGCCCATTCCTGATCCCAAACTGACTGCTAGGCGACGGGGTTCATAACATTCTAGGCCGCCTGCGTCGGCTATTGCTTGATTGGCGGCATGTATAGCCAGTTGCGAAAAGCGGTCGGTTTGTTCGATTTGTTTGTTTGACAGAAACGATTTTGGATCAAAGTCCTTGATCTCGCCTGCTATGCGTGACCGGTTATTGGATGCGTAAAAGCACTGAATCCGGTCGACTCCGTTGTTGCCGTTGATCGCAGCATTCCAAAATTGACCGACACTGGCGCCTATTGGCGAGACGATTCCCATTCCAGTCACTACAATGCGCATTTTGTGTTCGAATTGAAGAATTTAGGGTAGGGAGCCAAGTCCTGAATAATTGCATGCTGTCTTCTAACAGATGCGAATATACTGCATAGCGGGAATTGTTGTCAAACCGCCTGATACGTATCAAGAAACCGTACTCGAATATCAGGATTTGCCGAATTTTTGTAGCATTTGTTAATGTGTATGTTGTCTGGTGTGTAGAATAAGAAAATTGTAGAGCCTTGCATTTGAGCTGAGGATGCAAATTACTATCGGTTAAGCCAAAAACGATAAGAAAACATCACTGTTACTAAATCCCGGCCGGGATTACAGAGCCTTGTAAAAGTTGTGGGTTGTCAGCGGCTACCATAAAATTTTTTGCAAATGTCCAACGCAGGCCGGACGTGATATTTTTTGAAAAATATCGGAAAAAAGCATCAAAACGGAGTAACGCTATCCAATGTCATATGTATAGTGGTTTTTGTCACAGAAATGTAAATAGACTGTTGCTATATTATAAAAAACATTGACTGATTACATATAGTTAACGATGGGGTGTTCCCGGTTAATTATTATCATTAGGCACTGCTAGGAGGAACTTCTAATGATTACATTAATTATAAGAGGCAAAGCAGCTTGGGTTGCTAGTATTATCTTAGGGATATTTCTCTTGATTTTGGGTATATTGGGAATAACAGGCGTTATTTCTGCGCTAGCAGATTCTGGAATGTTTATGACTATTGCTGGCGCTTTATTTACTGTTTTTGGAGTAGTCTTTCTAATTACCTCTTACGCTGCCAACGAATAAGCATGCTAAGAAAAACTACTGCCATAGACTTTGAATGGGAACGGGTATCTTTGTAGTTATTTTCCTGCACATTAGTTTGTTTTTGACAGACTGAGCGAATACTTCACCGGCTTTTAGCGGGTGAAGTATGCACAAATCGATTATTTGGAAACCTGCAATATTGAGCAAATCCGTAGCGATCGGCCAGTTAAATCCGGATTTGTAACTTTTATCAGTTCGTTGGGAGCGATAGATGAAAATGACCCGGCCGCAGTGAAGAGCAAACAACGAGCAGTTGTTTTCAAATGTTTAAAAACAATTTCGCAGCGGAATTTCCGGATACTATTGACAAATTTTCATGCCTATCAGGCCAGTGTAGGAATCTAAGGAGCCGTGAATAAATAAGTGTTACACTTATTTATTCACGGCTCCTAAGCGTTGCCGATACAAAGAAACAGAGCGGGCGCATAAAGGAATCTTTTCAAAACAGCTTTCCGTTAACTGTCAATGGATAAAACGAATTCTGGTGTAGCGGCAGCAGCTGCTCAATACGGTTGTTCGGCCATATTGGAAGTTTTATAAGGACATTTTTGAGCTGCTTGGCCGGGACCGGGCCGCTGGCAGAAGCCCGCAGGTGCCGGTTTCTGCATGAAATACTTTTATTGCCAATTGCCCATAAGTATAAATGGCGCCCAGAAATAAGGATGCGCAAACTGCGATTCGGGAGCTCCATCTGCGGGAAGCGATACGCCCCTGAGACGCGCTTTGCGGCTTGTTTCATCCAGAATTACATTGCCCTGAATAAACAACAGTTGTGTCTGACGCATGGCCTCGGCTTTTGAAATATTTTTTTCCTCCCTGAGCGTGTAAAACTGTTCCATAAATATAGCCGTGCTCTGGTCGGCTACGGGCCAAAGGGTGGCAAGAACTGCGTGCGCGCCTTTTCTTTGTATAAGCGTGCCCAACCCCTCCAGTTCTTTACCATCAAGATGCTGGTCATCCAGTTCGCCCAAAGCGGTTTCGCATGCCGACAAGGTAACAAGGTCTTTACCGGCCATTTGATAATCACCCCGAAGTAAATCCTGCAGACTGATATGCGCGCCTGCACCGGCGAGTAAAAACGAGTTAATCGGAGAACCGGGTGTGAATTTAAAATGTGTTGCAAGATGGATAACCTGGTATGCATCTTTTTGTTTCAGTGTCTGCATCAATTGGTCTGGGGTAAAATTTTGGTTCAGGTACACATTCCCGGGTAAAATGCCGATTTCGTCCGCGGTTTTCTCCTTGACGATGGCGTTAATTTCATCCTCGACGGCGGGTAAATTATTGAATAAGGGATCACGGGATTCAGAAACACCAAAACCGGCGACCGACCAGTGCGCTTTGGGTTTCTCCAGTAATAAGTAACTTTGTGCTGCTGCGTTGTACATTGTTACCGCATATTGCTCAGCCAGGTATTGCTCGCCGTCAAATAATGCGGAAAAGGGCAGGTAGCGCAAAGAACGTGCCGGATAGATCAGCAGGGTTTCGGGTTTGAGCAAATTCAGATCGGCTTTTATCGGCGCAATTAATTGTTCAAATAATTTCTCGGCAGCAATTAAATGGTCGCCGCGGTTGGATAGTTTTTCTCTGAATGTATAAATTAATTGATTCAGTTCCGGGCGACTGATCGGTTGTTCGTGTAACTCCGGGGGAAAAGATAAATTGGAATCTAGCAGGAGGATTCTCAATTTTTCATCAGTGTACAGGTAATAAACCAGAACCGTATTCTCAAATTTACTCAGTAAATTTTGAGTCTGGCTGACTTCATCAAGGTCTCTGGCATAGAATTCTTTTAAGTGGCGTTCTTGTGTAAATACCTGTTCCAGTTCGTTTAGAAATTTGAGGTAAACTAGCCGAGCCTCTTCAAGCCGTGCATTCAATTCATCAAGGCGCTTTGTTTCTGCTTGTGTCAGTATTTGCCCGCCTTCCAGTTTCTTGTTTAACTGCGTATAGACTTTACGCTGCTCGATGAGATCGGCGGTGAGTTCGTGGTATCGTATGGCGAAATCAGTTTCCGTTTTGGTATACGTTGCTTCTGTCCATTGCGTATCGTTGTCTGATTGCCGTTGAATAAAATCAAAATATTCTTCCTCCTTGAGCATTGCCAGAACTTGCTGTGCCTCTGGAAAGCGGCCATCATCGATCAGTAAGTTTGCCAGGTTTTCATAAATGATACGTTTATCTTCCAGAAAGCTTTTTTGCAAATGCTTTTCAAGTTTAAGGTTCTCTGAGCGGAGTGACTGAATATTGTTGACTGCCATCTTGCCAAAAAAAACAGCCAGATCCGAATGATCCAGTTGTTTATGAATATCACTTAAATGCCCAAGGATACGCCAGAGTAGAGCTGCCTCGACCAGTTCAGCCTGTATCAGCAGGGCTTGTTTTAAGTACTTTAATGCATCGTTGTGCCGGTCAAGATCGGAATAAGTCAGTCCGATGTTGTAATAAGTGGCGCTTATCCCCGATCTGTCTTTCAGTTGCTTTTTAATATTCAGTGATTTAAAGAAGAAATCCAATGCTTCCTCAAGTTTTCCTTCCGACTTAAAAATAAGTCCCAGATTGTTCCAGGCGCGCGCTTCTCCATTAAGATCGCCGAGTACCTGCTTGATTTCAATTGACTGCACAAACGATTTTTCTGCTTTGTTGAATTCTCCCAGATGCCAATAGATTTCCGCAATATTATTCAGATGGTTTGCTTCATAGGCTTTTGTATTCGTTTTGCGGGCGATTTTCAATGCGCGATTACAAAATTCTACAGCGCGCTCATAGTCATTCAGGTCCCGGTAAACGCGGCACAAGTTACCGAGAACATTACCCTGACCTGCCCAATCTTCTATTTCCTGCCTGAGTTGTAAAGATCGATTATACAATTCAAGGGCTTCTACATATCGTCCACGACGCTGCGACAATTCCCCCAGGTTATTGAGTGCCTTGGCCTGCAACATAACGTCATCGGCCTGGTTAGCCAACGCCAGGGCTGCATGGTAAAAATTTTCAGCACGATTAAATTTTCCCTGGTTTTTATAGATTGCACCAAGATTTCTGGCGCTGTCGCTTTCGAGTTCCAGGTTTCCGATCTGTTGTGCTATAAGCCGGCCTTTCTCCGATTGGTGTATTGCCGCCGGGTAATTTCCCATTTGCCGGTATGCCTGGCCCATAATGATATGTGCCTCAGCTTTCAGTCTTGGGTCGGACAACTTATCGGCTACATGTTGGGCCTGACCGGCCAGATCAATAGCTTTTTCATGATTGCCAAGACTCTCATGGGCATGCGCAAGTCCTGTAAGAAAAGATGCAGACCACGCTATCATGTGCTCACTTTGCGCTGTTTTTGTGAGCCCATGACTCCAATAACGTTGCGCCTGTTTAAAATTGCCATGCAGATATGCGTCCATACCGAGTCGATAAAGCGCGTGCGCAGGCATATCTGAAATGCGCGGGTCAGGTGCAATACAACCAATGGCCAGCATCATGAAAACAATACATAAAGATTGACGGAAGGGTGGCAGTAGTCTACTGAAGAACATTCTTATTACTCATTGAAAAAACATGCCAGGCTGTGGTTTCATCAACCGCGCTTTACAGATTATCAACTATGTCAATCCGGCAAATAATTTACGTGATATGCTATTGTCATCAGCGTGCATGTTGTATTTCCAGTAATTATTTTAATATGTTGAGAATAGACATCATAAAACACCGGTGGCGGGTGAATCTATGATCGCAACAAATCGTTCTTATGTGATTGTGTAAAGGAGTATAACGTTGTTTGATAAACTGAGAATTCCTTTTTTTTGTGCGTCGATTGTTTGTTTGATTATCGTTTTTGCAATCGAAGTAAGCGCTCAGTTTTTTCTGGGTGATAGTAAAGGTAAAGGCGATTTGTCAGCGCCCGGTCTGGGAATCATTTATCTTGCCTGGCTGGACTGGCTGCTCCTGTTTTCCATTTTGCTGATGGGTGTTGCATTGATTGTACCCGATAGAATTCACGGTCGTATTCAGGGGATTATTACTTTTATTGTCGCGCTGTTGACATTGCTGGGCGCTATTGTTGCGATATTTACCGCTTTTGGCCTGTTGATGCTCATGGTTTCACTGTTGCTGGCTGTGCCCATAGGTACGGCGATTTATTTTGCGGAATTTGCGGATTTTAAGGTAGGTGCGGCGGCAGCCACACTGACACTCATCATGATTTTTAAAGGCGCCTTTGTGATTTTCCTGGTGCTGGCGCATCAGCGCTTTTTACAAAACAAGGGGCTGGTACTTTTGATCGCGACTTCTTTTGTGGCGACGATCCTGCTGGGCTTTTTGCATGCGATTGCACCGCCGTTCCTGGCCTATATTACCGATGACATTGGCGCGCTGATCAGTGCCATTCTGGCTGCTATCTGGGCGCTGTTTTTTCTTATTGGATCGATTCCTGCCGTTATCAAGGCATTGCGGGTCGATAGAGCGTTGAAGTCATAATCTGAGCACGCAAAAGAAGGGCAGGGTGCTCACGTCAACTGATGACTAATCAAATTCTATTTTGACTTTTCGCTGATCGGAACAGTTGTTGCATTCAATAAAAATCGTTGCCGCTGTTTCGTCTTGCATATCCGCATTTCCCAGAATGACAAAACTGATCGTGTCGTCGTCAAATTCAGCCGAAGGCCAGAAAAAAGGCTCCTGTTTATCGCCATCTGCCGGCGAAAAAGTAATTTCCAATCGGACGCTGCGTTTATTAGGCTTGAGCGATAATTTTTTAAATGATTCGCTGAATCCCGGTACTGTAATTTTGCATACAGGCGTTTGCTCGTTCAGGTAGAACCCCGCATTTGTATGCGCACAGCTAATGTCAACATCTTCAGGTGCTAAAGAAGCGGCAAACGGTGCAAGTAATCCGTCAATGACGCTGACCCAGCTGTCTTTTTTATAATCGGCTGCGACTGCCTGCTGCCGTTCGTTACTTCCGCCGGACACGCCATGATTCGGTTTTTCGATCAAATTCAAACTTAAACCAGTAAAAAAGATCGCCATCACCAGGCCTAAACAAATTATGACGATCTTTGTCGTACTCATGACAAATCAATTGTTTTACCGGTCTGTATCTTCATCCGATTCTTCCGGTGCCAGCTTACGGGATATGCGGGCATTGTGGGTAATTCCGGAGTTGATGATTGCTTTCAGAAAAACCGGATGCGCGGTGACTACCCGTTTCTTTGTCGACACGACGAGTTCTACTTCGGTTTTTTCAGGAACTTTCCCGCCGCGCGGTGTTTGGTCAATAATTGTACCTTCGGCCAGATCGGACTTGAATTGTGTGCTGATATCGCCCAGCGCCAGTTTAGCAGATTGCAGCCGCATCAAAGCATCCTGAAGCTGCATGTTTTTGACATTCGGCACATCTATACCGGAATCGGCGGTCGTTAGCGTTACTTTGGTTTCTCTGGCACTGACTTCAGCATCGGGTTCCGGTGACTGCGCCAGAATCGTTCCGGCAGGTTTCGATGCGTCGAATTTAGGTTCAGTGACAATATTCCGCTGACTGAAACCCTTGCCTGTCAGACGCTCTTTTGCGCCTTGCAATGTCATGTCTCTGACATCCGGCATGATAGTCGCAGAGTCTGCCAGTATTAGCGTCATGGTCGTATTATGCGCGTCGACTTTTGAGCGCGCCTCGGGTGCTTGTTCTAGCACCGTTCCTGCCGCTTTGGAAGCATCAAACCGCGTTTCTGTTATAATGTCAGCAAATTCAAAGCGTTCTAAATCAGCTTTTGCATCTTCAAACGACATTCCGGTTACATTAGGAACGCTCGCCATTAAACCGTCTTTTTGTTCGCCTTGGTTTTCTCCGTTTTGGCCACTGAATAGATAGTAGCCACCGACTGCTAATGTTACGGTAACTAAAATGCCGGCCAGTACCCAAACAATCCACATTTTGGAAGGTTCAGGCTCAACAGGGGCTTTTTCCTGTGCAGGCACATTGACAGCAATTGTTTCACTCTCGGTATAATCTTCATCAGAATTTTCAATGTTATAAACCAGCAGGCGAAGTTTGTAGCTCCCTTCTGCGGCATCATCTGCATTGATCTGAACTGAAAAATGATCGGTGGCATCGATTTCGAGTTTTTTCTCGGTTTTGTCCGTGATGCTGAACCACGATTCTTTCGCAGGGTCTTCGGTGATAATTTTGGCGCCCACTCTTAATTGAGAAGCGCTGATATTATTCACATTAAACTGAATGCTCGCCTGACCATTTTTATCACAGGTCACAGTATCCGAAGATTGCGTAATTTCGACTATTTTGACCATGAATGCTTCTCCTTTTATTAAGGGCTAAACTCCAAATAATGCGTGACGTATACCGGTTTTTCCTGCGTAACGATCCTTTCGATCAGCACTTGATATCTTTGTGCAGTTTTTGGCGCGGAAATCTTTATATGAAACGGTATCACATCATTATTTTCCTGCAAAACATTTTCGTCAACAGTAAAGCCTTTTATGCCTGTTGCGATTTCAAGAAATAACTGCAATCCGGCAGTGGTGCCCCGTAATTTCGATAGCCGGGTCGCTGCAATAATGAGTTCACGCAGGCGCCCGCTATCGAGCAGTTGCAAAAACTCTGTTTCGGTTACAGCTGGGCCGGGTGCTGTAGAAAA
Organism: Nitrosomonas sp. Nm51; assembly: GCF_900111165.1. Lineage (GTDB taxonomy): Bacteria > Pseudomonadota > Gammaproteobacteria > Burkholderiales > Nitrosomonadaceae > Nitrosomonas. The sequence goes on along the minus strand of NZ_FOGH01000029.1, from coordinate 22,000 downwards.
AAAGCGGTCTAAATCTACCCAGCTAGCCAGGAATGGCAAAAAATTTTCCGGGGCAGTGTAAGGATTAAAGTAAACTGGCAGTTGTTGAAGAATTGTTTCCGCCGGTTCAGATAATATCTCCATTCCCTGCAACAGGGCATGTAGCGGCGAGCCAGGCTGGTCGGTTCTTCGAAAAATTTCCGGCAGTAATTGCCTGAGTTCCTGATGTTTCATGTTAGCTGCTGATCTCTATTTCGTGCATACCGGAATAAAACAGCCAATTAGGCGGAATACGAACTTCGTCACTGAATACATGCTGAGAGCATTTGGCGTAATGCAAGCCACTATCCAGGCTGCGATAAACACCCAGTACGCCGCCTGCCATAATAACGCTGGCATTGGCTGCGCTCGCAACCGCATCGATTGTTTCCAGTTTGCCAACATCTCTTAGAGGCAAACCACACTCGGAAGCATTCAACGTCTCCCATTCAGGATTGTGCAAATCGGAGTTCAATCTCAATACGCCTAGCCGGTAGGAAGCGGCTAAAACAATCGATCCCTGAAAAGCCAGAGATCTGCACCCGCCGGCGGTCCAGTTTCTGGAGTAGGCTTTCCAGCCTTCAGGATTAACGGCAGACTCAGATAATGTCCAGCGAAAGCAGCCCTTGCCCTGATCAGAACCCGGCGCAGCGATGCCGGCCCAGAGATACCGGTGAGGGCCCTTGTGCTGAACCGAAAGGACTTCGATCAATTCTCCTGTAAGGCCAATATTTTGGAAGCTGCCGGATTTTCCGCCTTCAAATGATAAGTAAACACCTTTGTTTTCGTAACCGGCGGCAGCCACAAAAGTGCGCCCGCCAAGTGCGGACGAGACCGTAACAGCACGAAAACCGTGTTCCGGAAGCTTTGCATCAACAAGAATCTGAACAGGGACAGCTTTTTTTTGCAGGCTCAATTCATAGAGCCCTTTTTCGCTTGCCAGTAAAATGTATGGAAAGCCATCCCGGTCCACCCATGCTATATCGTCGATGCTAAACTGAAATTGTTGCGCGGCTATCCAGGTTTGCCCGCAATCTTTGGAAATTTTTACAGATGAAATATGTGACGATATTTTCGTCGTGACGGCAAGCAAACCTGCGTGGCGGACGCTGTGGCATGACTCGACCGGAAAAGACTGAATGCGCTCGACTTCCTCGCCGTCAAATCGCGCGATCATTTCCCAGCTGGAGCCATTATTAGTAGATCTGAAAACGCGTTCGTCACAGCCGCTGTACCATGCGTCCTGTTGAAAAGCATCAGCGCAAAGATCCAGAACTTTTGTATCTGGTACATCGTCTACGATCATTTGCATCGTATCAACCGAAAGTACTGCTGGTTCAGATCCAATAATTTTATAGACGTCCCATGCTTTTAAGCTCTGACCAAACGGCCAGGGTGTCTTGGATCCGTTTGGTAATTTAATTGGACAAATGCCGTTGTAGAGTTCATTTAAGACCCTTTGTTTGACCTGTTCGGCCTGTTCTTCGCGGTGAATCGTTATTTTGGCCTTGATACTGACTCTTTTGTAATTTATCCAATTAACAACACAGTGTGTTCCCAGTGGTTTCCTGCTTTCCAATACCGTCTGGATCTGCTTTCGCACGGATTCAACGTGGTGAGACTGCAGCGTATCGGCAGTAATTGAATGTAATTGGTTGGCGCTGGCACTGACTTCAGGCACAAGTGTCACTTCAACCGTTCCCGGCGTTGCATGCGCCCAGAGCTGCGCTTGGGTAAATGCTTTGGCCCGGTTAACCGCGCCGGAGCTCTGCGTGGCGATGAGTTCGAAATCCCTGGCGGTTACCGCGCGGCTTAAGGAATGCAATTCCTGAGGCCCTCTGATCAAGGCATTCTGTAATGATTCCTGGGCGCGTCCGCCCGTTGCAGGTACAGGATTTGTAACTGACACACCGGCAATGGGATCTTTTAGCACTGTAAGTGCATGCGCGGAAACATTTCCCGTTGATCCGCCACCGTATTTATACCAGACCCGGATTTCCAAACCGGCAGGGGGAATTTCAGCCAATGCTTCAGGCGCTGTCTGCATTAATCCGGAGGAATCATCCTGACGGTGCACAGCAGGTGCGAAGGTGATCGTCCCTGCGTGCCGGTCTGCAACATACACGAATGGATTATTGCTGCAGTCAGAAAAATTTTCTACTTCTGTCCAGATACGATAGGATTTATCCAGATGCCTGACAGCGGTGGCATGTGCTTCAAGTGTTTCGGCAGGTGTTTCGACACCAACGATTAAATCCAGCTTGCCGGATGTTGGATAGATAACCGGTGCATGCTTGACAGACAGCGTAAGCCCGGGCAGGCCGGAACCGACACCGATAAGCTCGGCGTCAATCTGATTGCAGTGATAAGCCGGCACCTGTACGCTTGTTTCTCCGGCCGGTATTGTGGCGGCCTCGGATGAAGTAAAAACCGGCGCATCCGTACCAGAAGCGCTGTTTGCAGTGGCAACACGTGTGTTTACAGGAATTTCAACAGCCTTTGACTGTGGTTTGCTAAGCGAAAACTCAAGGGTGACCTGTGCTGCGCAGGGCGGTGTCAGTCTGACACCAATCATTTTCAGGAATTCGATATAGGCTTTTTCCGGAATCCTGTTGAGGCGGAAAATCATTGTTTCGGTGAGAAAAGCAAACGCTTCCAGCAAAACAATCCCCGGGTCACCTGGGGAAAGGTCACTCCATTCGGGGCAGCGTTGTCTGATTCGAAGTTTGGCAGCCTCCACCAGATCCGTAAATGTTCGATCATCTAAATTAGGTGATTGCATTGACATCAAATTTCAGCTCCCATAAGGTGGTATGCAATGATCAGTTGTTCTTCTTGTTTTAATTTCCGGATGCGATATTCCAGGGTGATATCCATCAGGCTGGAATCGCCAGCATTTGCATTCGCGTCGATATGTATGATGTCAATACGCGGTTCCCATTGCTCAAGTGCCGTTCTGACATAATGCATTGCCAGGCCGTGTGTAGTCGCATCATTTGGCAAAAAAGCGAGCTGGTGCAGATTGCATCCGTATTTGGGACGCATGACTCTTTCACCGGGGGTGGTAGACATCAACAGTACGATGGATTGACGAATGGCGGCGCGGCCGCTGATCATGGCGATTTTTCCGTTGGGCTCAACATAAAAACCCGTACCGGCACCCTGATTTCCAATATCGGGATGGTCGAATCGCCAGGCTCTGTTCATTTTGCTAGGCATCAAATCTCCGAAACAAGTTTCTGTCCGGTGCTGCGGACTTTGTACGTTACGGTTCCGGGCGGCGTGCCATCCGTTAAACCGGTTACATTCGATAAACAGACTCTGTGGCCGTTGATGCGTAGCAATGAAGAGTAGCCGCGGGTAACTTTCAGCGTTTTTGTGCATGGTTTTATCGAAGGCCCCGTATTGGGACAACCGGCAATTGTTTTGTTCTCAGGGTTTCTGGCCACTAAAACGCGTCTGCCTTTGATTCTGACGAAATTCTGCGTTGCATTGTTCGATATAATGCCTAATTCGTGCGCGCATACCAATACGGCATTTTCAGTCAGCCAGTGCATTACGATGCTTCCTCAAAGTCTATTCTTTTGCCGCGAATGGTAATCGTATTGCCCGGCGCTTCGATTTCTAAATCCGTTTCTGAATGAATCGTCATGCGCTCATCTGTTAATGTGACTGAGCTGCCGTTGCGGCGTGTGATTCCAATCTCTGCAGGGGTCAAACTGATCGCATGTCCGTTTTGTGTCTCAATTCGAATTGCGTTTTCGGTATCATCCAGTAGAAAAAATTGTCTACCCGCAGTTTGCGTCACAAACTGTTTGACAGCACCTTGCTCAACTACGGAGCCGGGGGGCGGGTTTTCGCCATACAGACCGCCAAGGACAATCGGTTGGGCAGGCTCCCCGTTAACGAAAAGCAATAAAACGTTGTCGCCCACATCAGGCAGGATGAGCTGGCCCTTGCCGGCACCTGCACCGGGGATTAACACTTCAAGCCAGTCTGTTTCGATATCGTTATAAGTGGGCAAGGAAACTTTAACGCGACCCAGGTTATCCGGGTCATTGACCTGTGACACAATACCGACAGTGGCGTTTGTCGATGTTTTTTTCTGAGCAGGCATAAAAGTCGGCACCGCAGTGTTGATTTCCGAAATAAAACCTTTGTCCGGGCTGATTGAATGATATATTTCAGTCAGCACATAGCGGCCTTCCAGCGACGAACCGGTACCGGATACCTGCACGGCGCCGCCGGGGATCAGGTTGGGATCGCCCTCAGCTATACCCCAGAGCGTGACCTGCTGTGCAACCCGTCTGTCCAGCTCGCTTTGTGCGGCAGTTTCGGCCAGCTGATCATTTTGACAGTTATAGTCGACAATATTGCACTGTCCGTCCGCGCCAAACTTGGCGGTATCAATGAATTCATGTGCCGGCATTCTCGTATTGGCAGTTTGCACGTTTTTAGCGTGAGCAACTGCTCGTTGCAGATTCCAGCCGGATGCACTGACGGATTGGGTTGTTGCGCCGGCGTTGACTGAGAATCTGGCTTCAAACAGATTTTTCCCCAGCGTTAAATGTGCATCCGTTTCATATCCATCCAGCCTGGTAATACGCAGGTCGTGTTTATTTAAAAAAAAGTATAATCCGTAACTTCTTCCCAGCTCGGACAGAAGCTCCAAGTCTGACTGCCTGTATTGCACCAGTCTTGGTGTTACCGGTGTCGATTCTTTTTTAAAAACCGTGATCCCTAAATCACTTGTTAATTCTTCGGCAAGCTGGTAAAAATCTACTTTGACATGTGTGCGTACCGGCTGACGTTTGTGTAAGCGATGCAGGAGATCGTAGGCCCGGATTTGAATCAGTGGGCGAATCGATGCATTATAATGCTGTTCAACAGCGGTTATCTGGCCGTAAAACAGGGATTGCTTTTGGTGTCCGGTTTTAATGTGTATAGTTGCACCCATTTTAGATAACGCGTCTGCCGATACGCTTTCATGGGCTTCTTGCAGAATGATTTCACACTGGCTTGGCGAGGACAGAATCTGTTTAATCCGGATTTCATGGATGGTTTGAATGATTTCGGCAGCCAGGATTGAACCGTTAATTTCAATGGTGATTTGGGGCGGGGTTGAATACATGTTTATTCACCCGTGCCCGGGCTTCCGCCGGTGCCGTTCCCGTTAACGCCGGCTGCTTCTGACGTCAGTGATTTTAACCATTCGAGCGGATCGGTCAAATTGTAACGTTCCGCTATCTCGCGCCATTGGTCGGGATCGCCGGTCTGGTGAAAAGCGGACAGATCAATTCTTTCATATGCGTTTTCCGGCAAATCGGGTTGCGCGCCCAGCATGTCGGAAAATAAATCTCCTTTCTGGCGTTCGGGCGTTTCGGGCAGGCTGAGTTCATCAATTAAACTGCCGGGCGTCTGTTGTTCTTCAGTTGACCACATTTCATTTTCAAGTAAAGACGAAGCGGGTTGTTCCTGCATTCTGATAAGCCTTAATCTGAGCCATGAACGCCGCGGAATCCCCTGTGGTGAAAATGACTCCAGTTTTTCCGCTATGGCTGAAATCACTCCAGGGATGTTCCAGGATTTTCCCCAAATGAATCTGCATACGGCCGGCCGGTACTTGCGGTCGCTTCGTTGATGGTTTTCTGCCAGGTTCCATATGGGCTGCGTAAGGTCGCGCACATTCTGGCTGACAATCGATGAGCCCGGAATTGATACATCAAAAACCAGATCCAGATCAATGGTAGTCGTGCCGGCACCGGTGAACAGTAACGGATTATCACTGCTTCTGTCGGCGCTGATCAGGCCGCTCAATGACTCGCGCGGTCGTACGCCTGTTGCTCGGCGCATAACGACAGTTTCGGGATTAAGCAGACAGCTTAATCTTTCGTTACTGTCTTCAACAAGAAATGTCACCCGTTCCAAAATATACCTCTTTGTTCCAGTTCACTTTGGCGGTTATGCATGACCGCTTTTTGTAATTGCGGGAATCTAATCAACGATTGTAATATTCTGTCTGGTTCCTGCAGTTTTTCTTCTGGCAATTCGGGCCACTGATCGTCGCGTAATCGTCTATCCTTTTCTCCTGGCAGATCAGGCCAGCGGTCCAAATCAAATCGAGGCGGTCCGGCTGTTTGGGGAATCGAGGCCGTATACTGTCTTTGATCTGATCCGGATAAAATATCTGCCGCATCAGGAGCGGTTGCCCCTGGTAAGCGTCTGTCAATGCTTTGCAGGTTAAGGTGCAGATGTTCGCTGTCTTTCTGTGTATGGAAAAAATGCATTGTTTTATCGTGATTCGACGCGCTGCCTTCATGAATGGCATGCTGATTGTGTGTATTTCTGTTTGAAAGACTATAGCGATAGGGCTTTGCAGTTATGCCTGAAGCTTGTTGCGCGGTTACGCTTTTTTCTTGCGGATGCTGTTTGATTCGCATCCGGCTGGTCAGCGTAAATTGTTCTTGCGAGGCGTCGTATTGTGGCCGATACTTTTTGTTTTGCGTTGTTGCGTCTGAGATTGTGGTGTTCAGCCGCAACGTCCTGTGTTGCCGGTCATCAACGAATGATTGCTCTGTTCGTACTTCTGAGCGTTTGGCTGGCGGGCTTGTCTGATCGATTTGCTTTGATTCAGTTTTCTTTATTGCTGTTTTTTTTTGTGAGGCACCGGCAGATGGATCCCTGCTGAATGGTTTTTCCGCTTTTCTGGAAGTATCTCCTTTTGTTTGGCCTGCTGAATCTTTTTGCCGCGTTGCGTCGTGCTGTATTTCCGGGTTGTGGTCAAAGATTCCAGAATCGTCGAATGCGCCAGACCATGTTTTATCGGGAGTACGGCCAGACAGCCTGCTGTCAGAGAAATTCAATTCTGCTTGAGATCTTGTTTTTGAAATGGAGGACTGTTTTCTAATAAGATCTTCATCTTCTTTATTTGGATCGATTTCATTAGCAAACTGATTGTCCGGCGGCTGCGGCAGTTCCCTATCCTGTGCGGCAAAGTGTTTTGGTGTGTTTTTCGAGTCAAATGGCTGTTCATCAAGTAAATGCGGCGCGCCGCGCCGGACTCTTTTTATCCAATGAGCCGGGGGTTCTTGATACATGTCAGCGGAAACCGGTGAATTAAAACCGGAATCATTTTTTATTTCAGAAGATTCAGAAGAATTGACAACTGTTTGCGTACCATCGCCCGGGCGATTAGTCAGTAAATGCGGCGCACCCTGCCGTACTTTGGCCAGCCAATGGGCCGGCGGGCGTTCGTCTGAATAATCGGATATGGGGTGATTCGCGGATGAATTTTCCCGAGCCAGACGCTTTTCAATCGAGCTGGCATACCGGGCCAATGTTCTGGCAATTCCCTGCAACAGCTTGCGGGTAAGGTTAAGCACGCGTTAACCCTTCATGCGCAAGATGCAGCGTTTCAATTGCAACTTCATTGGACAAGGCGTCCAGCGGCGCTCCCCGCCATTTACAAGGCCAGGCATTGTCGAGATTCCAGCGGGTTACTTCCCGCTTGCCATCGTTATCTCTGAGTATGATGGAAATGTTCCTGCGGGACACCTCGCCCTTGACGGCGGTCATCAACCAGTCCCACATATCCGTGGATTCCGTCAAGCCCCATTTTAATTCGATGTTATTGTACGAAACCCTGCCCGCCAGTTTGCGTACCGCGGGCCCGGCACCTCCCTCACGAAAATCGATGGTCTCTATGTCAACGCAAAGCCCGTTGATTTTTGTAAAGTAACATACTTTCCCGCCACCCAAGTCGAGGACAAAGTTATACGCTCTGTAAATATTTTGTTCGGCCATGTCTTAAGCTCCTGCACTTGTTGCTGACTCAGTTTCGCTTGTCCATTGCCCGATACGGAAGACAATGAATTCTGCCGGTTTAACCGGAGCAATGCCTATCTCTGCGATGAGCTGCCCCGCGTCCCTGACTTCCGGAGGATTTGTTTCAGCGTCACATTTAACGAAAAAAGCCTGCTCGGGTGTTGCGCCCAGCAGTGCTCCGTCACGCCAGACGCGCATCAGAAAAGCGCGAATGTCACGTTCGACCGATTTCCAGGTCATCATGTCATTGGGTTCGAACACGGTCCACCGCGTGCCTTCCTGAATGGATTCTTTAATCATATTAAATGTCCTTCTGACAGGGATGTAACGCCACTCGCTGGCTTCAGCAGCCAGCGTTCTGGCACCCCAGACACGAATGCCGTCCGGGAACATACGGATCACATTGACGCCTTTCCGATTCAGTTCGCCATGCTCTTCTCTCGAGACGTTGTATGTCAATCCCAGCGCGCCTCTGACCTGTTCATTCGCAGGCGCTTTGTGAACACCGCGTGTAGCATCGGTGCGCGCATATATGCCTGCAATGGCGCCGGAAGGCGGAATATTTATGATTGAACCGGAATTTGGCTGCAGCGCATCCAGTCCCCTGAACCAGGGGAAATAAAATGCGCCATAGCCTTCATCCGAATTACGGGGCCTTAATCCCTGTGATGCAGCGCTTTCCGTTTTTGCATCCGCAGCCGGTTTGGCTTCCACAGATTCGCCGCCGGAAGCCGTTTTCAAAGTTTTCAGCGCGTTAATATCCGACACAGACTCCGACGCGTCCAGAATCGCAATGCGGTACAGTAATTTCTCGCAGTGCGCAAGCAGTGCTTCGTAAGAAATTGCGTCGGTGTAACCCGGTGCTGCCACAATGGCTACTTCATCGATGGATTCCAGTGCATATAATCCGCTTTTTTTCTTGACATCGCCCGCAATGGACCCGTTTTCGCCCACATTGACAATATAGCAACGGCTGCCGTGATTATTGAAAAAACTGAAGACGGCCTGCGCCAGGTGCGTGCTTTTACTGTCTTCGCTGACAAAATACCTGCAGAATTCACCCCAGTTATTGCAAGCAATAGCCTGGTTTACATATTTGTTTTTTGCAGGCGCCAGACCAAGAAAAGCGGGAATGCTCGTTCCGACCATACCGATCGGCTTGGTGCCGGTAGATACCTCTTCAACGTAGATTCCAGGTGATAGATAATTTGGCATATTAAACCTCTAAGTCAAGATGAATTGTAAAAGGCGTATGTGGAGATTTCAGTAACTGTTCCTTGGGAACAGTTACTGAAAACTGTTTTCCTTTTGCATCGATTTTACAGTTGAACGTGCGCTGTGAATTTGCATCAGCCGCAATGGAAAACAGACCTTTATTATCTGTATAAGCAACTGTTTTTGAATGAGGCAACATAACTTTTGCATCCGGAATAGGCTGATCTGAGGGGCCTACAACGACACCGGTTATATGAGTAATGGGACTGACGTCAATTTTTGGCTGCGACTTGATGGTGGGGCAGTGCTCAGCCTCCCGCGTTATCATCAAGGGCACATGCAAGCTGAAATGGGGCAGTGGAACAGTTCCTATCGCCTGCCAGAACTGTGCTGGCAGTGCTGGAAACCCGACTTCCATATCAGACTGGGATTTGGCTGCGTAGAGTATTTTTCCGAGGTATTGATGAGATTCGACCTGGCTGTCAGACTGGACGGTCAATAAATAAGACAATGATACCTGCAATGGAATTTCTCTTGTTTTCGAATTGGGCGTCGAGTATTCCATGTCATACAAATAAACCGAAACCGTGGGTTGGCTTCGTTCTATGCCAGGGTGCTCAAATGTAATAGCAAGCCGGCTGTCGATAACTGTAGCAATCCATTCCTTTAGGCGACGATCAATTTCATCTATCATATTGCGGCCTTGAACGCTATTGTTTTGGAATAAACCGGTTATCAACGCATAGCAATTTAACTGAATTACCCCATTATTGCTGCTTGACGGATACCAGTGTACTTAAGGCTTTTTAACATTAAATAAAGCGCCAAGTCAATTGAATCTGTATCAACCTAAAAAAATTCCAGACCTGTCTGGGATAGCCCGATAAGATCAATATTATTCTGATTCAGTGCAGTTTCCGCCGCCAGTATTCCAATTGATGCGATGGTATGCTCGCCTGAATCCAGCAAACCAACAAAATGTGCTTCGTCGGCAGCAGAAGGCGGAAACCCGGTAACATTTTCATATAACAGGTTAACAACCGCATTGCGATCCGTTGCATTGTTTCCGAGTGCCGCATCGAGTGCAAGCTGTGTGAGCGTTTCGTAGCTAACGCCATTGTCGAGAAAACGCAAGCCAGTACCTGCCAGCTGTTTGTTTGAAATTGATGCTTGACCGAAAACTGCGCCAAGTAATTTTGCAGTAATGCCTGCATTGCCATCCAGGTCAAGCGCGAGCGATGAATCGGAAAATGCGATGCGTTCTATATCGATGAGCGTATCCATTCCGTCGGTACCGTCAGCCAGATGGTTGACTGTCCAGCGTCCGTTTGCAAGTTTGTTAATCTCATAATTTGAAGACTGGTCGCTGTAGACCGCCGTGTCGATTGCTGCATTCCCGATCAGTGTGTCGTTTCCGCCAAAGCCGGTCAAATAATCTTTCCCGGAGCCGCCTTCAATGCGTTCGGCAAAACCGTGGTCGATTGTAAATGGCGTCTCGAAGCTGGCAAACAGTTCCATATAATCATTGGCGGAAGTGCCATTGGCATCTTCCGGGCTTAAAACCGCACCCGACAACAGGTAACCTTTCAAACCGGCGGTATCCGACGAACGGCTGCCAGCGCCAATCAAGTGAGCGACAGCCAGCATCCCCGAGGCAGTGATCAACTGGCCATTAAGCGTTTGTCCCTCAAACTTCTCAAGTTCCAGAAACTGTATTCTTCGCCACAAAATTTCGTGCCAGTCACGGATGATTATTTCCTGAACTACACCATGGTCGAAATAGTCCTGCTTGCTGTTAATGCCGTTTTTTCCCGACCAGTTGCCGGTCCAGTCGTTTCTGAACAGGTTGCCGTCACTGCCGTCAATACCGTAGTATCCCAGATCAAACAGCGCCGCTTCTCCGAATTGATACTTACCTATGAAGCCAAATGGATTTTCAGCATCATAGTGTTGGGCGCCACCAGGGATACTTGACGATTCTCTGAAGCCCAGTGCGTCGACAAAATTTTGGTATGTGTTCATCGTTTCGGTTGTTAGCAGTTTGCTATCAAAAATACCCGGCTGGCCTATTTCGGCAATAAAGGTTCAGACTGTTTCATTATATTGAAAGCTGGCCCGGTGGCAACACCGCGGGAATGGGAATTGTGAATACAGATCGATTGATCAGGCATATGATGGCAGAAAATTTTTCAGTCAATATCGTTGAGGCTTGTGTAATACTGACTCAAATTCAAATTTGTATTGGTAAACATTTACATGGCATAGTGCGGCGGTTTCTTATCAATGAGGTAGGTTCAACATGAAAATTTCGATTATCGGCACCGGCAATGTCGGCTCGACGGTTGCTTATGCCATGGTGCTAAAGGGCTTGTGCAATCATCTGGTGCTGGCTGGCCGCAATACTGCCAAGGCGCAGGGCGATGCACTTGACTTGCGGCATACCCTGTCATTTTGTGAACGGCCGATGATCATCGAAAGCAGGGCGATTGAAGCGGTTAGAGACAGTGATATTCTTGTAATTACGGCCTCCGCCAGAGGAAAGGGAAAAATGACCAGCCGAATGGAATTGGGCGCGGGTAATGTTAAGCTGTTCAAAAAAATGATTCCGGTGCTGGTACAGAATAATCCCGCAGCAATCATTGTGATAATTACCAATCCCGTCGATGTGCTGACCTATCTGACAACCCAGATCGCCGGGTTGCCGTCGTCCAGAATAATGGGAATCGGTACACTGGTCGATTCAGCCCGTTTTAGAGTGTTGTTGTCTCATGAAGAAAAGATTCATCCCGATGATCTGCGTACATATATACTCGGTGAACATGGGCCCAACCAATTTCCGGTTTTCAGCAATGCGTTTGCCGGCAGCGAACGAATAGCCGACAATACCGTTCATCGCAAAATTTTTGAAGATGTGACCGGGGCGGGTTTTGATGTGTACAATCTGAAAGGGTATACCAACTATGCCATTGCAACCGCAACCTGTGAAGTGCTTAAAGCAATTGTGTTTGATGATCATCGAACCATGCCCTTGAGTATTTATTTCAGAGAATGGCAGGGAATCGAAGATAACTGCTTTAGCATTCCCGTAGTCGTTGGCCGTACCGGCGTGATTCGGCACTTGCATCCCAAATTGAACCGAGTGGAAAAAAGCGCGCTAAAAAAAACCGCCAGATTAATCAAGCAAAATATCAACAGGCTGATTTACGGTAAAAAATAACTCCGCTTAGTTTTATCTGCAATCAAAATGCAATCGGGCGGGACGACTGCGCTGAACAGCATCCCGCCTGTTCGTGCAATGCTTATTTTGGTTGTTTCACTTTGCGCAAGTATGGTTTGACGGTTTCCCAGCCTTCCGGATAAATCTTTTCGGCTTCCTCGTTACTGACTCCGGGTACGATGATTACATCCTGACCCTGCTGCCAGTTCACCGGTGTCGCAACCTTGTGTTTCGCGGTCAGTTGCATGGAATCGATTGCGCGCAGAATTTCATTGAAGTTGCGGCCTGTTGTCATGGGATACGTCATCATCAGTTTGATATTTTTATCAGGGCCAATGACAAAGACCGAGCGCACAGTAGCATTGGTCATCGCTGTACGGCCCTCAGCCGAACCCGTTTCATCGGCTGGGAACATGTTATACAACTTGGCAACATGTAAATTGGTATCCGCGATAACCGGATATTGCACCTGAGAGCCACCGACATCTTCGACATCCTTTAACCACTGCTTGTGGTCCTCGAGCGGATCAATGCTGAGACCGATAATTTTAGTATTCCGTTTGTCAAATTCCGACTGAATACTGGCCATATAACCCAGTTCGGTAGTGCAGACAGGGGTAAAATCCTTCGGGTGCGAGAATAAAACAGCCCAGCTATCTCCTATCCATTCATGAAAGTCAATTTTGCCCTGCGTTGTTTCTGCCTGAAAATTGGGTGCCTGATCGTTAATGCGTAATGCCATCGTTTAACTCCTTTGTATCGTTATGCTCATGTTTAACGTAATCGGTTTTGTACAGCATGGCGAAGTGTAACCCGACTGCATTTTCAGAACAAATAAAAGAGATTGGCTGTCATTGAGCGAAATAAAAAGGCTCTGTTTATCGTTGGTAGTCTCCAGCCCTCTCGGGCTGATAGACTATTTCCGCGATCTTAACCTTCAGAACACCTCCGCCCGGCTTTGGCCACTCGATTTCATCACCGACAGAAAGTCCTAACATTGCACTTCCCACGGGAGCCAGAATTGAAATATTTTTTCCATTTGAATCCATGTTCTTTGGATAAACTAGTTTCAATTCAAATTCTTGCTTTGTAGATTCAACAAAAAATCGTACTGTTGAATTCATAGTAACGATGTTTTGAGGCATTTCTGTTGGCTCTACGATCTCCGCCCGATTGAGTTCCTGCTCCAGCTCTTCGATGCCAGGCACACTATTTTTCGGTAGTGACTCAATAAGATCGTACAACCTTTCTGAATCTAGCGAAGACAAAACAATTTCTGGTCTGCTTTTCATTTATTCCTCACAAGAATATGAATAATTTTCTCAGTGTATTATCGAAGCATAATAGTTGCCCCGATTACTCATGCGCCTAACGCTCAAGGCAGTGGCGTGTTTACGCGCCCGACTGCCTTTGCTTGTTATAAGTCGTGTGTTCTAGTCGTTCAGCTAACCAGACTTTAATTATGGATTGGCGTGTCACACCCAGACGCCCAGCTTCCTTATCGAGCAAATCGATCATCCATACTGGAAAATCGACGTTCACTCTTTTTTGAGCTTGATTAGGTCGCTTTGCTTTTGATAAATCCAGTTCATCGATAATATCAGATTTATTTTCATCAAATTTTTTATCAAAACTCTTAGCTTTCATAAATTGCTACCTCACTTTCACGGGATCGCCGAACAGAGATAATTCTGATTTTTTCATTACGCTCAGTAACCACGGCAGACCAATGTTTACCCTCAATGCAACCAATTACTAAAAAACGAGACTCATCATCAGATTTTGCAGGAATTTCAATGAAGTTTGGATCCTGCCAAATAGATTGCGCTTCCAGAAAATCGATCCCATGTTTTTTTAGATTAGAAGCATTTTTCTTGGGGTCAAATTCAAAAGAATACATGGTATAAAAAATATACCATTTTCACAGGAATGACAAGTGCTAACGACTCCTGAGCTCACCTGCCGCTATGGAACGCCAGCGGAATAGCGGTCAGTTGCAGCGCTTTGCCGGGCATTTGCCAGATAATAATGTTAATAGCCATGGCGCCGGAGAACCTCTGTCTGCTCAGAAGGAAGTGCATCGTGCCTCCCCTGGGTTGCCACACCATGCCGTCAGCGTTGCGCGGAGGGCGTCCGCCCGGCGGGGACCTGCGGGATCGTCGGACGCCCATGCGACGTAACCGTCGGGGCGAATCAGGGTCAAGGCGGCAGGTCCTGCTTCGGCGGCCACGGCGGGTTCAACCCGGTCGGCCCAGCCATCGAGGCCGTCGATTACGGTGCCGAGGAGCACGAACCGTGCCCCGTCCAATGCTTCGTGCAGCCTGCGGCCGTCGGCTAGAGCAACATCGAGCGCCCGGTGACCTGCGGACCGGTGGGCGCCGCGAGCAGCCGGGTAGCTGACATCGATACCGGAGACGGCGCCCGCAATGCGGCGGTTGATTGCCGGGATCCTGGTGAGCGTGCCTGCGACCAGCCTGCGAGCCGCGCGGGCCGCCCTGCTGCGAAACATGGCCGCCCGCAGCAGGACGCCGCTGCCCCATAGTACCCGGCGACCGACGGGATACCGTTCGGCCTGGTAGGTGTCGAGTAGCCCGGGCGGAGCCCAGCCGTGTGCGGCCGCGGCGAGCTTCCAGCCCAAGTTGGCCGCATCCTGCAACCCGGTATTCATGCCCTGCCCACCAGCCGGGGAGTGCACATGAGCGGCGTCCCCAGCCAGGAACACCCGGTCGACCCGGTAGAGTGGACTCTGCCGCTCGTCGCTGTGGAACCGTGACATCCATCGGGGATCGTGCATCCCGTAGTCGCTGCCCAGGGCGCGGCGGGTGATGTCACGCAGCTCGTCCAGCTCAACCGGCGCGTCGTCCGGCAGCTGGTGTCGACGATCCCAGCCGATGACGCGGTACCACCCGTCGCCGTAGGGGACGATGAACGCGAATCCGTCGGCGACGGCTTCCACAATGAGCGGTTCGTCCGGTGTCTGGCTCAGCCGGACGTCGGCCAGCATTACCGACTGCACCGCCGACTCGCCGGGGAAAGGCAGACCGATGGACCGGCGCACGGTGCTGTGCGCTCCGTCGGCGCCGACTAGGTAGCGGGCCCGCCGGGTGTGCACGCCACCGTCCTCGGTCTGCACCCGCACGTTGACACTATCCGTATCCTGACTCAGGTGCACCACTGTGCAGCCGCGGGCGATCTCAGCGCCCAGCACCGTCGCCCGCCGCTGGAGCACCCGCTCGGTGTGGTACTGCGGTGTGATCAGCAGGAAGGGAAACCGGCCAGGCAACTCGGACAGGTTTATCCGGACCTGGTCGAACAGCCGCAGCGTGTCCACGGTCACACCGGTGGCGAGTAGCTCCTCGGCGACACCGCGGGCATCGAACACCTCCAGCGTCCGGGCGTGCACGGCGAACGCACGGGTCAGATTCGACTCCCGGTCGCGCCGTTCCAGCACAGTGCACGACACGCCCGCCGCGGCCAGGTCACCGGCCAGCAGCAGCCCGGTAGGGCCTGCCCCCACAATCAGCACGTCACACTGGTCAGTAGACATGTCGGCCTCCTTCTAACAATTGTTTCTCAGCGCCGGGTATGCGGCGTTCAATTTGACCTTGGATATGTTACTCAAACCTGGCGGGCACACTGCGCGTTGTTCGTCGTCGCCATAGCTTGTGCTATGACTCATCCTCCCGCCTTGCATTGCATCCCGCCAGACGCGCCCAATTGTCACACTTATTTATTCGCGGCTCCTTAATCCAAACGGCGCCATATAGGTGACCCTATAAATTCGCCCGGATGGGGTGGTTATGCATAGCCATTAGTAATAATCTTCATAATCAAGTATATAAACATTACCGTCTGTGAATTCGAATGTTAACCGCCAATTCGCAGACACAGCAACAGACCAAATACCTTCTCTTTGGCCCTTTAATGGATGGAGCCTGTAACCAGGGTATCAAGATCGTCGATATTTTCCGCGGTAATCGAGTGCGGCAAGCTGAGCTCTGAGTTTCTTGGCGTGCTTCGCTTGGATACCAGCCATAGTTCCTTTTGAATAGAATTTTTCGAACCCCTTGTTAGCTTTTTTTGTAAACGGCGGACCGATGGGCGGCTTTGACAACAATGACAATAAGCTCATTCTCACGGATTTCATAGACAATTCGATAGATTCCCTGTCGAACCCGATACCGCTCTTGGGCAGAAAGTTTAACGCACCCCTCGCCGCGCGGATCTTCGCGCAGAGCCTCGATCCTTTTCAGAATGGGCGCTACATCCTTTTCCGGAATACTCCGTAAATCCTTCGTGACAGATTTCTTGAATGAGAGTTCATAACTTGCCATGCGATTTCAAATCTTTCAGCAGGGCCTCGTAGCTCAATGTTGGCTCGGCAGCGCGCTCATCGTATGCGCTCAAATCTTCCTCATCTTCACGCAGGGCTAAACGAACGGCCTCGTTCACGACCTCGGATACGGACTGATGCGAGTTTGCCGCCTTCACCCGCAAGGCGTGATGGATCTCCGGCTCAAAGTAGACCGTGGATCTTTTTGATAAATCACCCATGATAAAATACCTCCAACCAAGCATAACGTTTTAACGCTAAAACGTCAACGACCAAGTTGTGCGGCGCTAACGAAGCGCAGCGTAGTTTGCGTCCGAACGAGCGCCTTGTTAGGTTGCCACATGAAGCTCAGCCCAGGCCGAAGTAATGACACGATACGCTGAACGAAACAAAAGCAAAGCAAGACCCAGCGCAACTAATATATCTGGCCATCCTGTACCAGTTAACCAAACTGCTCCGGCCGCAACAAATACCGAAAGATTGGATACAATGTCATTGCGTGAGCATTCCCACACCGAACTCATATTGACATCTTCGTCGCGGTGTTTCCAAAGCAAATACAGACATACGGAATTTGCCGCAAGACCTAGAAGACTAAACGCCCCCATGACCTCAAAAATTGGGATGCTTGGAATGTATAGCCTATAGATGATCTGGGACAAGACAACAATTGCTGCCAAAAAGATAAGTAAACCTTTAAATAAGGCCACCTTAGCCTTGGCGCTATTGCTTCGTGAAACAACATATAGGCTAAGCCCGTATGCCAGAGCATCTCCTAGGTTGTCAAAACTGTCAGCAAGTAGTGCTGTTGAACGGCCATACAATGCTGCACCAACAATAACAATAAACATGACTGCGTTGATACCAAGAACGATCTGAAGCGTTCCTCGCTGCTTTTCACGAAGAGCATCTATCGAACAATCATTATCACAACACCTACTCATTCGCAGAACCTCAATTGCAACCTAATGTCGAAACTCAGCCGCGGCGAAACTGCGCAGCAGTTTTGACGTCGCTGGAGCGCCTTGTTGGACGAAGCCGCTACGCGGAGAAAAGGCAGTCTGGTTTCGCCGGTTAATCGTAAAATGTAACCTCACCCTGCTGTACATACAGCAGATTTCTCTTCAAAAGAACATGAGGTTACTATGCTATGACATCATCTTTTCCAGAATCTTTCAAGCAGAATTATCAAAGTCACTTACAACATCTGAAACTTAAAGGGCTGCGGCCTAAAACGATAGATGCTTACAGCCGTTCTGTGCGGCGGATTGGGTTGGCTGTTGATACCGGTTTAAAATTGACCGTTTGGGAGACTGTTGGGATATGCAGTGGCTGAAAGCTTCTTTGGCAGTCTTAAGCAGGAACGCTGTCAATGGCGGCACTACCAAACCCGCTATGAGGCACAGCAGGATGTACTTCAGTATATCGCTGTGTTTTATAACAGCCTAAGACTGCATTCATACCTGGATTACAAAAGTCCAAATCAATTTGAAGCAGAAGCAACAAAATACTCGACAAAAGTGGCTTAACTGAGGTGTCCGGTTTTACTTGACCAGGTCAGGTCACTCCTTCATGGACTTAATTGCAACTACACCCTAACAGCAACCAAACCTCTCTTTCATGAAGTAGCCACTTCCCGACGGCCCCGATTAAGGGGCGGGTGTATTTCTTACAAAGGCATCGTCAGCCATCAGGCGCGCCGCTTTGCGGCGTCGGCTGCATGGCCTTGTTGGGCGCTCAAATATTTGAGTGTTCCGGTGCTACTCAGCGATGCTTTCGCCAGAGCCGCCCATTTCTGCGGGAAAATCCTTTAACTTGGCGATCCCGTCGTGGATGCGCAATACAGCTTCCTGGTAATTCACATGAACGCCAGCCTTAAAGGGGAAACTGGGTATCACTGCGGCGTAGACGTCCGTTAGCCCCATCGACGGGTGTTCTGTAAAAATATGACCTCCACACGTTTTGCACCATTTTCGATGACTATTTGGAGTCTTGTTGTAAGTCCCGACATTATCGGCACCCTCAGTAATTTGTACTGCCTCAGGCTTCCACAGAATGAAAGCATTTACCGGTCCGGCTGACCAGTGCCGGCACGACTCGCAATGGCAATAGCCCATGGCGGCAGGTTCGCCGGAGACGGTCAATTGGACCGCGCCACAGAAACAGCTGCCCTTGTACGTCTGCTCGTCGTTCATGATGCACCTCTTACGTTAATCGCTCAGCCCCAAGGCTGACAAGTGAGTAAAAATGTTGAGCGTCTCCTCTGTAGACGCCCAACGCCCAAAGCTGCCGCGACGAAGGCGTCGGTAGCCTTTGCTTGTTAGACGGATACGCCGCATTTTAGTCTTTGGCCAAGTGGCAACCGCCCTCAATTGCCACAACAGATGTAGCCACTACCGCTGTTGTAATTATTATGGCGGGAGCCAGAACAACGGCACCAATTGCGCCCAATACTCCGCCCGAGCCAGCGATAATCCCGGTGGTTCCCGCAGCGGAAGCTCCAGCTGCAGTGGAGCCCAACATGGCTGCACCTGTGGTGGCATGAGTGATTGTATAAATCCCGGCAGCTTTTGCGCCCGCACCTGCTACTGCTGTTGCGCCGGCGGCGCCACCAACAGCGCCCGTTGCACCGGAACCAATTAAATTACTTGGGCGATAGTCGCAGATTTCTGCAATTGCTGAATGAGTGAAAAGTATCGCCAACATCAGTAAGACTACTCTCATCGTGTTTCTCCTATATGTGAATATGAAATCCGCCTAACGCCCAAAGCAGCGGCGCGCTTTAGCGCGTCCAGCCCAAAGGCGATGCTGCCTTTGCTTGTTAGGTGTATTTCTTTGCTGCATCTCGTCCAGCTTCTGTAAGTTGATACGCTGCGTGAAACTGCGACCGCCCGGGCACTGGTTCAAGCAACCCAGTAGATACCAACGATTGCAAAATACGCTTCATCTTGTTTTCAGATTCAATAAAGCAAATTTCTCGAGCTTCACGATTAGCTATATTCTCATTTTCACTCAGATACTTAAGAATTGCCTCTTCCGACGTAGCAAGAGACTCGTGCTTTAAAATAACCTTTACATACCCGCCTTCTTGTTCAATAACAGGGGGCTTTAATTTTAATTTTTGCATTGATTCAAATGCTGTGTTGAGGCCTTCACCAACATCCTTATTTGGAGGGTCAGGAAACTTATTTATTAGCCTGACAATCGCTGGGTTTCGTGCAAACCGTTCAGAAAGAATATTATCTGGTGTCACGTGACCCGCCAAAGTTCCAGGGCTAAGTATTTCTATTCTGTTGTCAAATATTCTTACATGTATGTCATCTGTGATTGAATAATCTCTATGAATCACAGCATTTGTCAAGATTTCGTGAATGGCATCATGTGGATATTTGACTTCAACTAAGCCGTCCATTCTTTGGATCCGCACAGATTCAATAATTTTTGTGGTTTCATCTACAGCAAGTTTAATTTGTTGATACAAATTTCCTTCAATTGATATAGGGTCAAAATCAAGCGTTTCGCGGCTGCCTTCTTTACCAGAGGTCTTATACCTATATATTTTTAAGCCGCTTCTTTTGGGTAACGCGGCTTGGGGCTCCTCTGCAAAAAGAAGAACTGCTGCTACGGTTGGTTTTCCGGACTGCAGAAGTAGTTGCTTCTTTAACCAAGCTTCTGGTTCTCCAGTTGGTACGACTTCGATTAAGAACTCTATGATATGAACCGAATTGCACACTTCTTCTTCAGGGCAATTAACAAGTTCAGCTTCGAAAGAAATAATTCCTTTGTCACGTTTTAACGAAGTTAACCTTTCGCTGTCTGTCACTGGAAGGCTTTGTGCCCCTCGTCTTAAATACACTTTCCCATCAGTCGCTGTTCTGAGATCACGTGTTTTTGAAACCTCAACTTTTAGCACTAACCCATCTTCATCTTCAGTTTTAAGAAAATCGTACTTAAAGTCTGCGCCAAGTGGGAAGCACTCTTCGAATACTTGGATATGAGCGTTTGCCGCCTCTATTGAATCAAAACCACGCCATACTCGAGTTTTGTCCTCTATTCCGATAAACAGTTCGCCGCCTTCAGCGTTAGCGAAAGCTGAAATGGCTTTACTTAACTTTGCTGGCGAAACATCAATTGATTTAAGGTCAGAAAAATGTCCCTCTTCTAAGTTCAAGAGTTTTTGTTTTTCTGCCTTTGAAATTTCTATTTTATCGATCATACGTATTTTCTTTCAGCTCTTCGTACACATAACAGCATATTTATGAGGAAAAAATCCTCATAAATATTATTATGTGTTGCACTGTCCGTAGCCTTAACTACCCGATGAGTTGTCTGTTTTGAACTCTTCTGTTTCCCCTGTGCAGGTATTTACCTTAAACGTTTTCCCACCGATTTCCTGGAGCTCAAAACACTTAGTTTGTGGGTGAAGTTGACCGTCCCATCTGCTGGCACCCATAATTCCAAAAACGAAAGCCGCAACGCCTAAGGCGAAAGCTAGCGCAACAAGGCCAGCACCAAGCCCATTTCCTATGGCTTCCAGCCCCCTGCTGTCAGATATTTTTTCTACTGACTTTGCAATTGTTTCTACTTTTGAGTGTGTATTCTCATTCATAATCTTTATTCACACATAATGCAGTGCTTTGCAGTAGGAGCGAAGCGACTATCCGCAACAGCACTTTGTTATACTCCTATTTCTGAAAACTCAAGTATTCAATTGTTAAATCAATCTCTCTTGAAAAAACATCATTCTTTCCAGAGGCCCAGTTATCTTTCATATCCTGTAATAACCTGATTGAAAACTCTCGATACTCTGGATAATTTCTTAGTTCATATACATTTGATGCTGCCACGAAAATATCAGCATGTTCTCCACCACCGATTCTCCCGATTATCAGATGGTAATTTTCAAAAGTCTTTTGGCTTGCCAATCTATTATTTGTTTCAACGTATTTGACGGCACTAAAAGATAATGTTGTCAATGGTACGATTACCCCTATGAAAATGGACAATGCTTTCAAACCACTTTCATTCTTTTTAAACCATTCGAGCATATTTAGTCCTTCACGCGGGCTGTTGAGTTGTGAGCATCGCAGGTCAAGCGGATCGGTTTTTATCGCTTGACTGAGAAGCACAGTCAACTCTAACGCTCTTGATAGGCGGAGCGCAAGCGTAGTCTTTCAAGAGTGGTAGAGCGAAGCTCAACAGCCCGCGATAAGCAGGGAACGCTTGCGTTTCCTGCTTATCGTTGGCTTAACGGGACAGCTTTGGAGCGTAGCGGAAAAGCTGGTCCCGGTTGAAGCCATTGTTGGACGAAGCCGCTACGCGGAGAAAAGGCAGTTTGGTTTCGCCGGTTAATCGTAAAATGTAACCTCACCCTGCTGTAAACGCAGCAGATA
>NZ_FOGH01000094.1 GCF_900111165.1 Nitrosomonas sp. Nm51 | reverse complement strand
AGCAGGTCGCTGGCCAGCCTTGGTGCGTTATATCATCAGTAAAATTATTGCCAGCAAACCCCAGAAATCACAATTTCTTGATTCATTTCCCGCTACGTTGGCATTTGATTCCAGCTAACTGAGGAATTTAGGTTTAACCCAGACAGTTACACAGTTTAATTTACAGTCCCTGTATTGGCTCTTATGTGAACGCATTTCATTTTTGTAATACAAAGCGTTGACTGTCCTACATTGCTTCCCGTTTTACGCAAGATGTGCGTTGTACTACAAAATCTTCGATTTTCCGTCCAACGCGCTTGGCAAAGGGGCCCGCTGCGCGCCCCTGTTGCATACCCCCGGCTGTGTGGTGCATATCAGGCATTGAGCCATCATGCACCACCAAAACGTGAGCGCCGTTTTATTACGCACAGGGTTTGGGGAGATTGCGGTGCCTGTCAGCACCAAACCCGTATGTGAACAAATGACCAGTTATCCAATCGGTTCTGTTCCTTTGTTCAGCAAGGCAAGATATTGACTGTACACAAAGACTTTGTGCCGCTCTTTCCCGGTAATTTCTTTCACAATACCAAGTTCTTCCAGCGTGGACAGATTGCGTAGAACGGTCGGCAATGAAATATCACAAGCGGCTTTGATCTTTGTTGTTGTGGTGATCGGATTGTTTTGCAGGTAATTGTGGATGGTCAGCAACGCTGCCGTGGTTTTGCCGGATTGTTCAATATCCTGCCTGTCCGTGTTAAAAAGCTGAACTATTGCTTGCGCCGTTTGCGTGGCCTGATTAGCCGTATCGATCACGCCTTGCAAAAAGAAGCCGATCCATGCCTCCCAATCACCAGTTTCTCTTACGGATTGCAGATGGTTGTAATAATCCCGGCGGTTGGTTTTGAGATACAGACTGAGATATAAAAGCGGCTCTTTTAATATGCCGTGTGTACATAAAATAAACGTAATTAAGAGCCGCCCCAAACGCCCGTTGCCGTCAAGGAAAGGGTGGATGGTTTCAAACTGCACATGAATGAGTGCGGCTTTGATAAGGACGGGTAATTTTGTATTTTCGTCGTGCAAAAATTTTTCAAAATTATCCAGACATTCCATCAAATATTCAGGCGGCGGCGGAACGAAGGAAGCTGTGCCGGGGCGCGAACCGCCAATCCAGTTTTGTGATGTTCTGAATTCTCCAGGATGTTTATTTCCGCCGCGCGCATTATCCATGAGCTTGGCATGAATTTCACGGATAAGGCGCAAGGATAAAGGAAAATCCTTTAAACGCTCCAATCCGTAACTCATGGCCGATACGTAACAGGAAACTTCCCTGACATCATCGAGCGGCACACCCGGCGCTTCCTCATTTTCAAATAACAAGAGATCGGAGAGCGAAGATTGCGTCCCTTCAATCTGTGAGGACAGGACGGCCTCTTTACGAATATACATATAGAGGAATAGGGATGGATTTGGCAAAACCATGCTCATGCCGTCCAGACGGCCCAAAGCCGTATTGGCCTGATCCAGCAGTGGATAGAGATTGCCTATGTCAATAGGTGGCTCCGGTGGTAAAGGCTGGGGAATATAAGCGTTATAGCTCTCACCACCAACAATGGAGCTTTTTACGCGGCGTCCTATGCGGGTTTTTAAATCCATCTCATCCTGTAAGTAACGTTTGTCTGCAATTATGTTAGCTATATAAGATTAACTCATGTCCATGAAACATACAAGAATTTAAATAACGAAAAATACATAAAATGTAATTTGTTTCTATTTAACTCACTTGAACGATATATCGTGACACTTGAATATAATCTTCTAAGCGCCAACGGCAATTCATTCTGGTACGGGATTCTTGCAGGAGACGTTTAACAGAATAAAGCATCGAAGGAGATCGACTACACACTGACCCTTGCAATCAATCGGTTACAGGTCAGGTTTTGAGGTAAACTTATGGCAATTAAGGTATTGATATTCTTTGCCCTTAAATTGAAGGCACAAGCCTTTGCGGCTTTTGGCCTACCGAGTGCAGTTCGCTCACGGTGCGAACTTATGACCCATTAGTGATTACGATAAATAACGGACTGCGAACATTTATTAACCAAATAAAAACTCAATCGACATGCAAAATAAAATCAAAAATATGAATTTTTCTAATATCCGACTTCTTAAAATTGCTGTAGGAGTGTTTTCCTTATTTCTATGGACGACTTTGTTTGCCGCTACATTTGATACTGCAAGTCAGGAATTGCGTTTACCAGCAGTCTTCGATGGCGAAAAAACCTATACTGATGTTGTTATAAAACTAAACGCAAACGGCACCTATTTATTAACAGGCACTGAAGAATCCCTGCCATTTCAATGCGGAAACAGCTTCAGTGAAGCAACACTTGGGCAACTTAGCACAGGCATGAGTGTTGCCGACATCAATGCAGCCCTTGGGTGTCAATGGGTCAATCATTCCAAAGATACAAATAATATTTTAGACAGATTTACTTGGCAGGACACTCAATGCACAACAATATCTATTTCAACAAGTGTAAGCAGTGAAGATTTATTAGACAGGTCTATTTCTTACACTGGCAGTTGCGCGCTTAATCCTGAGGGCGCTGGAATCTATGATATGACATCTGAAAGTGTTGACACCGGTCGAAAATTGACCAGAAAAGGCTAGTTGTACCGGTTGAAAATTGACCAGGTAATTCACGTATCCTGCCTAAATTTTAAGCAGGAGAAATTAAGAGGTGATTACCATGGTTATGTATGCAAAGATACGTCGGATGTTTTACCGTGAACATTTGTCGATTAATGAGATTCAACGGCGCACAAGTCTGTCGCGGAACACAATAAAAAAGTGGTTGAAAGCGCCAAGTGACAGCGCAGTGAAATATCACAGAGCGAAGAAGCCCGGCAAGCTGACACCGTTTGAATCTCGATTGTTATTGGCGCTGGAAGCGGATGCTCGCCGCCCCAGGAAAGACCGGCGCACTGCCAGGATGCTGTTCCAGGAAATCAGAAAGGATGGCTATGTTGGCGGTTATACAATTGTTTGTGACTTTGTTCGCAACTGGCGCAATCAAGGCGGGCAGGGTAAAACGGCGTATGTACCGCTGAAGTTTACGTTGGGTGAAGCCTTTCAGTTTGACTGGAGTGAAGAATGGCTGGTGATCGGTGGCACCCACCGTAAAGTGTTGGCTGCACATACCAAACTATGTGCCAGTCGTGCCTTCATGTTGTCGGGCTATCCGTCACAAAGTCACGAAATGCTGTTCGATGCGCATACCCGTGCATTTACAGCTTTTGGCGGCGTGCCGCAACGCGGCATTTACGACAACATGAAGACGGCTGTGGACAAGGTGTCCAAAGGTAACGGGCGTGTGGTAAATACGCGCTTCTTCGCGATGACGGCACATTACCTGTTCGATCCTGATTTCTGCAATGTAGCTTCCGGCTGGGAGAAAGGTGTCGTCGAGAAGAATGTCCAGGATATGCGCCGCCGC
>NZ_FOGH01000091.1 GCF_900111165.1 Nitrosomonas sp. Nm51 | reverse complement strand
ATCGGGACTGCCTTCTTACCCAAAAGAAAATCGCTGATCACAAAAAATCAATGAAATTAGATCGCCACTTCCAAAAAAGCGTGAAACTTTAGTTTATAGACGATTTCCAGAAACATAACCGGGATAGCCTGTCTGGTTCAAGCAAGCCGGGTATTACGTTGCATCCCTTGAACAACATGTTCGCCGTACTGCTCCCCCCATTCATGCATTGATGACAAAACGGAATTTAACGACTTGCCAAGGGGTGAAAGACTATATTCGACCCTTGGCGGAATTTCACCATAGTTAGTACGGACGATTAAGCCATCTTCTTCCATTTCTTTAAGTTGCTTACTCAGTGTCCGGTGCGTAATTCCATTCAAATCCCGCTGCAACTGATTAAATCGTTTAGCGTCTTCCAAGAGATAATGAATAATCATGACTTTCCATTTTCCGGAAATTATCGATAATGTTGTTTCTACAGGACAAAAAACCTCTTTTTTGCGCATAGACAGTTCTCCCTCTGAGCCACTGATTTAAGTATCCTTTTTGTACGTACTTGTTAAAGATAACGTATGCATTATATAGTCTGACTATCTTGGAAACAAAGGAGAAACGCCATGAAAGTCAAGAAAATCACACGCATCATTCATGAAGCAGACAGACATTGGGTCGGGGATGGATTCCCTGTAAACACCATGTTCTCCTACGATGCACAAGGAAAAGAAATCAGCCCTTTTTTATTACTGGATTATGCGGGCCCTGTAGATTTTGAGCCTTCAGATAAACCTCGGGGAGTAGAACAACACCCGCACCGTGGATTTGAAACGGTAACTATCGTTTATCAGGGTGAAGTTGAACATAGCGATAATGCTGGAAATTCAGGCAAGATCGGGCCCGGTGATGTTCAATGGATGACAGCTGCGCGTGGTATATTGCATGAAGAGATGCACAGCCGGGAATTTACAGGTAACGGCGGCACACTTGAAATGATTCAGCTATGGGTGAATCTACCCGCCAAGGATAAAATGAGCGAACCGCATTATCAGGAAATCATTTCTGATGCTATTCCGGTTATCGGTTTGCCGGATGATGCTGGCACGCTTCGCCTGATTGCGGGAGAGCATGGTCATGCACAAGGCGCGGCAAAAACGTTTACGCCGATCAATGTGTGGGATATGCGCTTAAAATCCGGGCATAAAACTGATCTGGCTGTGCCTGAAGGTCACAATACATCCCTGCTCGTATTATCCGGCAAGGTGATTGTGAACGGTGAAAAACCGCTTGGCGCAAAAGAGCTGGTACTGCTCGAGCGTGAAGGCGATACGGTCTCTCTGGAAACACAGGAGGATTCAGTGGCGCTGCTGATGAGCGGCGAACCGATTGATGAGCCAATCGTTGGCCGTGGCCCATTCGTTATGAATACTGAGGGTGAAATCCGTACAGCGATGGCCGATTATGCTGCCGGACGTTTTTAAACTTATCCATCCAGCATCCAGGCTTCTTTGTTGCAATGAAGTTCACTTTTTCAACTCCAAGAAAAGAGGAAAAACCTATGGCTAAAAATTTCAAATACAACCGGCTTGATAAAAATAATGCGGCTGTCTTGCTTGTCGATCACCAAAGCGGATTAACCAACTTGGTGAAAGATTTTTCACCGGACGATTTTAAGAATAATGTCCTGGCGCTGGCCGATAGCGCAAAATATTTTAACCTGCCGACCATTTTGACAACCAGTTTTGAAGATGGCCCGAACGGTCCGCTTGTCCCTGAAATTAAGGCAATGTTCCCTGATGCGCCTTATATTGCCCGCCCCGGTCAGATCAATGCCTGGGACAATGATGATTTTGTTCAAGCTGTAAAGGCCACCGGGAAGAAACAACTCTTGATCGCCGGTATTGTCACGGAAGTGTGCGTGGCTTTTCCTGCCCTTTCTGCCCTGGAAGAAGGGTTTGAGGTCTTTGTTGTGACCGATGCCTCGGGCACATTCAACCAGACAACCCGCGACGCCGCCTGGTCACGTATGGAAGCAGCAGGTGCGCAGCTTATGAGCTGGTTTGGCGTAGCGTGTGAATTGCACCGTGACTGGCGAAATGATGTGGAAGGATTAGCAACAATATTTTCCAATCATCTTCCCGCTTATCGTTGTCTCATTCAGAGCTACGAAGCAATGCTGGAAGTGCATAAAGCCAGGACTTAGGCGCTTGGTTAGGAGTGACAGGAGAAAATGCCTGTCACTATGCTAATCCCTTCAGAGCGTTAAAAAGACAGGGATATTAAATTTGATATTCTATGCTGATGTGCTTACAAAATCATTCAGAATCATTGTATCGAGCCGGTCAAACAACACTTTCTCCACTTCATGAATATGACCGTGGCATTTGGCGTGTACGGGGAAGATTTTTTTGATACAGCCCTTGTAATAATCGGGATTGGTTGCTTTACACTGCCTGCAATCGGGAACATGCGGGAATTCTGAATTTTTAACTTCCCGGAAAATATCAGCTGAATCGTCAGGCAGGATCGTGCCGGTACATAGCCGTATATAGCAGTGATGATGTTTTTCGATATGTGGGTATTTCGTCTTGCCGGTAATCAGCTTCTGGCCGCAGGCCAGACATTTGCTGCCCCGGCTTAAAACATCGTCGTGAAACACCCTGTTCCTGAGCGCCCCTTCGGCAAATAGTTTCCATGCCATTTCATGATCTTTATAGATCAGTGGCACATGACGTTTGCGCACCTTTGGGACAAGAAACAGCGGTATCTGTTTTTCCTTTCGGAAGAACGTTTTGTTCATGGGTTCGTCTTTCTGTTGAGTGTTAACGGGCTTGACAATTGTTATCATATTTGATAACTTTGGCTATGGCATGGACGATCACGTTCTTTAACGAGAAGGTCGAAGCGGAAACCCTGAGGCTGCCGCCGGGTATTCTTGCCAACTTCCTGCGCATTGCGGAATTGATCCAGGAGTTCGGCCCTGATCTTGGACGGCCTCACACCGCATCGTTGGGCCGGGGATTATTTGAAATCCGGGCCAAAGGACACGAAGGCATTTCCCGTTCGGTATTTTGCACCGTCAAAAACAGGGAAATCGTCATTCTCATGACGGTGATCAAAAAGAGGAACAAAATCCCCAAGCGTCAGATGGAAACGGCGCAGAAACGATTGAAAGAGGTACAAAGCGATGACACATAAACGGCCAACATTCGACACATTCAAACAAACGGCGTTGAAAGACCCGGAGGTCAAAGCCGAATACGATACGCTTTCCACCGCATTCGAGATGAAACGCCAGATGATAGCCTTACGCAAACGCGCAGGCGTGACGCAGGAACAGATGGCGGCTTTGCTCGGCACCAAGAAAAGTAACATCTCTCGGCTGGAAAGTCTGAATTCAAGTATTTCACCAAGGCTGGCCACGGTCGAGGATTATGCCCGCGTTCTGGGTTATTCGGTCAAAATCGAATTCGAACCACGTACACACTAAGGTCGCAATCAAAGTTACATCGACAGGTCGAAATCGTGACCGGGCCGCTGAGACGGCGTCTTCTTCCGCGCTTGCCGCTGCTCGAACTGTTCCTGAAGCCGGGCTTCCATCTCCGGTGGCAATGCGGAGAAGATCATCGTTTTCAGATGTTCGATCTCGTTGTTCCGTTCATGACGGACATGGGTGATATTCCGTTGCAATGCCTGGCGTTCATCAAGCTGGCGCTGGATCAAACTGTCCCGCTGCTCCTTGTCACGGACAAGCGCCTGCCAGGCTTCGCGTTCGCTCTGATCCTTGGTGCGACTGTGCTGCCCGGTCAGGCGATCCCACAGCCCCCGGAGTCCCTTGTTCAATTTCGCTTGCCGGTCTGCGCTCTCCTGCTGCCAGCGCTGTTTTTGCGTATCGGCAAGATTGTGCCGCTCATCCCGGTGCCGTGATTTTATGCGTGATTTTTGTTCAAGCAGCGGTTCCATGCGGATGCGGCTGTTTTGCCTGATCTCTGTAGTGAAGCTTTGCATCCACTCCACAAGCTGCCTGTCTGTTTTTGCGATAGTCTCAGAAACAGATGGAAGCTGCACAGGATCGCCAAGCCGTTCTTTGAGCGCCTTGGTTTTGATATCCAGCCATTTCGACAAAGAATAGACCTCGCCGCGCCAATCCACGGCGACAAAACCGCGCCTGTCGCCTTTAGGATGCAGGCCAAAATAACTTGAACAATATGGCCTAAGCACTCCCTCGTAAAATTCCCGATACAGGATAAAGTGTTCAAGTTATTTTGGCCTTGCTCCTTAGCTAAATAATAGCCGCGCTGTTCCAGGGCGCTTTCGAACGTTTTCTGGCTGTCCGATGCCGCCCAGCATTCTTTTAACCTATTTTCCTCAGTTAGATCTACAAAAATTAGCTCAAACGTAGTAGTGTCAAGGTTTTCGGACTAAAGACAGGAGTCACCCAATGGGTGAAATG
>NZ_FOGH01000088.1 GCF_900111165.1 Nitrosomonas sp. Nm51 | reverse complement strand
CCTTGCGGGCAAATTGCTCCAATTCCTTTTTATTCATCGTCTATCCTTTTAAAAATCTAATGATAGACA
The DNA here is from genome assembly GCF_900111165.1 of Nitrosomonas sp. Nm51. Taxonomy (GTDB): domain Bacteria; phylum Pseudomonadota; class Gammaproteobacteria; order Burkholderiales; family Nitrosomonadaceae; genus Nitrosomonas. The sequence goes on along the minus strand of NZ_FOGH01000088.1, from coordinate 4,778 downwards.
TTTACACAGTTAGTGGGACAGTCTCCCAATACATTCGTTGCAATCATTGGCCAAAGACCAGATCATTTTTGGATTGGATCACATATTGTTCAGTTGATTTTGCCGTTTTGTTTTTTATGTCGTCGATCAGAACCTGCGCCATTTGTTCCGCATGTTCCCATTGATCGAGCGAGGCAACGGCCATTTCCAGAGCGCCGTTTTTTTCATATGTATCACACGCTCTGCCAAACATTTCCTCGATGCTGTCTATCTTCTCTGGAGAAGCACCTTCCTCACGTGCCTGAACCAACAGGCGCTTGATCTCGACCAGATGTTGCAGTTCAGGCGGAGCCGTATCGTCAATTTCCGTGGGCAGACGGGCCAACAGCCGGTCATTTTCAGGCTCGTCATTGCCTCTAAGCCAATCCCACAGACTGGCCGTTTCGCGCACAGCCACGTTCAGCGCGTCAGCAGCCTCATTGGAAACATAAACTGCGCCATTTTTAATCGTTTCAAAATTATCGTAGACTTTTTCCGTGATATAGCCAGCCGTTACGCCACCGCCGAGGCCGCCGATAACACCGCCGACGGCAGCGCCCGCAACGGTTCCGATTACAGGGATAGCGGAACCGATAGCCGCACCTGCCGCTGCTCCGGCTGCGATCCCGGCCAGACTGCCGCCGTTTGACACCGTTTCGATGAGGCCCGAGCGTTTCATGGCTTCCACGTCGCCGCGCACCGCATCAAGGCTGGTTTCACCGTAAGGAACGGCGGCTTCATAAACGGCTTCTGCGGCCTGAGCGCTGTTTCCACCGGCGGCCAGCGTAAACGCGCCGGATAATGTTCCAAAAGTCACTCCCGCAATAACACCGCCGTTTTTGCCAAGGCGTCCGAATGTTTCGGCCATATCGGCCATAAAACCGGAACCGTGTTTTGAGGGAAGATTGCTGTGAACCTCAACTTTGTCTGCGCTAATGCTGATTGCGGGTTTTCTATCTGAATCCATGAAATCAATCTGAACGCCTTTATCCGTATAGGGTTTCAGATCGGCTGCCAGCCTTTCCGGCGTTTGCTCGTAATTTTGTAACAATTCTCCGGCATGTGTTGCACTTGTATTGATATGTTGGCGCTGAACAAAATCTACGAAAGTATCAGGGTCATAAACAGCCAAACGTTTCGAATGATTATCCCATTCAGCAATAACCAGTTGCTCACTACCAAATGGTACATCTGTATCAACCATTTTAAATTCAAGATTGGGATGTTCAAAAACATTAGGCAATAATTCGGATGCTTTTGCCGCGCCTTTTAATACAACACGGCTGTCAATAACGCGGCCATGAATTTTACCGTCCGTGTCGAATCCACGATCATAAGCTCTTTGAAGCGTTACTTCCGGCGGCGCAGTTCCGTGAGAAACTTTCATCTGCTCAAAGCGCTTTGCAAACGCCATACGCTCAGGGTTAGGCGAAACGACATCCATCACCACATGCGGCGCGGGTAGCCCTGCGGCCATTCGCTCATCTAGCCGCCCCATGATTTTTTTAGCAATCAGAGAGCTTTCTTTATGCGTATATTCGGAATGTGAAGTTCCAACTTTTTTAGGATTAGCCAAAATATCCTTATAGTCATCCGGATTGATTTGTACGGCGTTTTGATAAATTTCAGGCTGCGCTTTTGCAAATTCGCTGACCAGAGAAGACTTCCCGGTGCCGGGTCCGCCCGTAACCATCATCATCTGCTTTGCCCGGTCATGGAGTGGAAGGCGCTCCAAACCAAACTCATCTAAAACCGAAGATATTTTTTCAGGTGTATAGTCGCCAGCTTTTTCGAGTTCTTGGTAAGATTTGAGTTTTAATGCTTCAGTGATAACGTTTTTTATAGTGGCACCATATTTGCCCGAGGGGGATGAAAGTATTTTTCGTTCACTGACCACCTGAACTATCAATTCATGCAGGGCAAGGCGCTGCGAATGCAAATTTCCATCCGGCCCGGAAAACCGTGCCATTGAATCAATGCCATCCGTCAATTCTGTTTTTACGTTAAACGGATCATTGTTGGCCACACACCCTCCCTGTTTTTACCACTTAAATTGAAGGAGATTCCAGCTCCCTACTTTTTTTCTTTAAAATTATCTGCAATATCTATAAGCACTTTTTTTTCTTCATTATTAATGCCACTATTTAGAACTTGTTCTATTTTTTCGACAGTCCAATTTTTGGCTATTTCTTTAGAGGCAAGCCCTGCAACATCCCAGCTATAGCCGTTATAGTCATGAAGAGCGCACTGTAAATTGCTTGTGACTTGTTCCAAAAGCTTTTTATCTCTTTGCGGGTCATCGAGCTTTGGAAGCTCAGTCAAGTATTTTGGGTTTTTAGGTTTTGTTTTACTGTCTGACATGTCCGTAATCCTTAGCAATATTGATAATATGGCTCATTATTGGCCACACACTCTCCCTGTTTTTTTATTGTTTATGGTGGTGGAAACTCCATTTTCCCATCATTTTTTTTAAGGCATCAATAATCTCGTCTTTTGTCTTGCCTTGTTCCGCTAGCTTAACGACCTCCCTAGGGGGGCAGTTTTCATCAAAAATTACGACCATGGCATCTTCAAAATCCCATCCCATCATTTCCAACCGCATCATAGCCTTGTCACTTTCTTCCTGAGCGACTGTCGCCTCGTAAGCAGCTTTATGTATCTCATCAGATACGGAATATTTCGGGTTTTTCGGTTTTGTTTTACTGTCTGACATGTCCGTAATCCTTAGCAATATTGATAATATGGCTCATTATTGGCCACACACTCTCCCTGTTCTTTTACCGTTTATGGTGGTGGGAATTCCATTTTTCCATCATTTTTTTTTAAGGCATCGATTATTTTATCGGTTGTTTTACCTTGTTTTACCATCTCTAAAGCTTGATTTGGATCACATCCAAAATCCAAAATTTTCACTGCATCTTCAAACTCACAACCAGCCATTTCTAATTTAAAACGCGCTTTACTACGTTCTTCCTTAGCCACAGTTGCGGCATGAGCGGCTTTATGTACCTCATCAGATACGGAATATTTCGGGTTTTTCGGTTTTGTTTTGCTATCACTCATATTCATAATCCTTAACGCATTAATAATATAGGCTTTGTTTTAATATTTTATTAATTGTTTTGCAAATTCAGGTCAGGATTTTGCAATCCTTTTCCCATTCCACTCTTCCTATTTTAGATCGCCTGTTATTAGTTTTTTGATATTCAGGCGTCTCTTATGCTTTTACTCACTCAAGGCTTTTACCAAGCATAGATTCAGCTTTCTCACGGAACTGCTGCTCCGTTATTTTTTCAACCTCAAAACTTCTTTCTAACCGACTCAGGTAAGTTGCATCCTGTACCAGTTCGCCTTTTTCCCGATTTGGAACTTCTGCGCCCATCTTCATGCCTTTATCATTAAAAGCTACGCGCACAGGAACGCTTTCGCCCAGTAAAAAATATTCATATGTCACTTTCGTTTTCTCCATTTTATTTCAGGGCCATATCCATGTTTTTGAGGTTAGGGGAGTTATCAATTAATTCAAACACGCGTTTCTTGTTAATGCCAGTAGCCGAGCATAATTTTTCAATAGAAGCCCGGTAACGCTCTCTCAAACGCTGGGCTTTTTCAAGATCATGGGCCATAAGATTTCGAACCCGTTCCGGGTGGAGATTGTCCATATTGTCAGCAATTTTCAGAATCAATGCGCCTTGATGGCCCGATGCGATTAAATCGTCAATAACCTGACTGTATGGACGTTTGTCATTCTCCGGTTTTGAAACAAGTCTAACCATCGTAATGCAGTCTTCCGAATAGCCTTTTTGCCGCAAGAATGCTTCGTCAATACCGCAATCCTCAATTGTGTCGTGCAAAAGTGCGGCCATAACAACATCATCACCGACATGTGGAGCAATGATTTTCACATTTTGCGCAATCCTTTCGGGATGCAAGGCATACGGACGCCCCGAATGATCCGTTTGCCCCTCGTGTAATTGCCGCATCAGTTTTAGCGTATACTCAATATCGGGCTTCATAGCGTCTGAGAACGTTCCTTTTGAATGGATTACCCGCATAATGTACCTTCGATTTTCTACCTCAATATTCTAGCAATACACGGTTAAGATATTATAAGCACTGAGAATTTGTAACACTTTTCATTAGGGATGGCATAGCTGCGCGACAATCAGCATTTCGGACATTTTCAGGCAGGCGCGGTAATGACAGATTTTGCGTTGGTTATCCTGCATTGATCAGCAACCCTTCATTGGTGTTGGCATATTGCGAAAGAGCACGATAGATCGTGCGCGGAGACACGCCGAATTGATCAGCAATTTGTGCTGGAGTTATATCGGACTGATGCTGTAACAAATTTTGCGCATGGACAATCTGGCAGGATGACAATTTTCTCGGCCTACCGATTTTTACGCCGCGCTGCCGGGCCGCTTCCATTCCGGCCTTGGTGCGTTCACGGATTAGGTTGCGCTCCAGTTCCGAGAACGCATGACGTATCTGGTACATGCATTTTCCCATTGCTGTAGAGGTGTCGATATTTTCCGTCAAGCATCGGAACGCAATATCGCGGTTTTCAAATATCTCCAGAATGTCCAGTGCATTTTTAAGCGAGCGAAAAGCGCGATCCATTTTCCAGACCACAATAACATCACCTGCTTGCAGACTAGTATAATGTTTCAATAAAATATTTACAAGTTGTCTTTTTCAGGCTATTCTCAAATAAAAACCAGGAGGGTGTCATGGCTCGAAAAACACAACGCGCTGAA
>NZ_FOGH01000087.1 GCF_900111165.1 Nitrosomonas sp. Nm51 | reverse complement strand
GAAACTGAATCTTATTCATTGCCATTGTCTTTTCCTCTGAAATTGTTATATTCTCATTATTCTATAGTACTCCCTGAGGAAAGTAACTAATCAGGTAACCAATTGAAATAGACTGCTCTGGTGATCGATTAACAGCATGGTGGTTTCTTCAGGATTGATGTGCGTCATGCTGTTTCCCTTTACTTTGATTTTAAAAAACTTCGTTAACAAATATCAGCATCTATAGTCTCGAGTTGCATGTCAATAGACATTCAAGCAGATAGATTCCCCATTTTACCGCTTCGATAGTCCGCCATCGCCTGGTTAATTTCATCCTTCGAGTTCATGACAAATGGGCCACTACCAACAATCGGCTCGTTAATCGGTTCGCCGCAAAGCAGCAATACGGTTGCGTTATGTGCGCGATCGATACAAATATGATCCCCTATCGGACTAAACACAGCCACTTCCGCCGTACCAATGGTCTCGGAACCATCCACTTCCACACTGCCCTTGAGCACTGCCAGTAAGGTAGTGTAGCCTTCAGGCAATGTAAGGCTAATGGGCTGTTCACTGTCCAGACGCATATCCCAGATATGCATCGGCGTGAAGGTTTGTGCCGGTCCCGTTAATCCGTCAAATTCACCTGCAATGATGCGAATACTGCCTTGATTGCCAGGCAACGTCGCGACAGGGATTTGTTCATTTAAAATACTCTGATAACGGGGGGGTGACATTTTGTCTTTGGATGGCAAATTAACCCATAGTTGTACCATCTCAAACAATCCTCCTCGCTGCGCAAATTCCCTGCCGTGAAATTCTTCATGGACAATACCTGAGGCCGCGGTCATCCATTGTACGTCGCCGGGACCAATCTTACCGCCACCACCAGAACTGTCGCGATGTTCCACCTCACCGCTATAAACAATGGTGGCAGTTTCAAAACCACGATGGGGATGTTCGCCGACACCCAGGCGTTTGGAGGTCGATGGAAATTCTTTTGGTCCAGCATAATCGAACAGCAGAAAAGGGCTGATAGTGGCACCAAGCGCCGGATAGCTAAACAATGTCCGTACTGGAAAACCATCACCAACCCAATGTTGATCGGGTGTGCGTAGAATGCGTTGCAGTTTTTTTTCTGCCGGTTTTGATTGGGTTGTCGACATTTGATTTTTCCTTTTCAGTTGGAGAACTTCTCAGAGTGAACAGTGCGTTTTATAGCGCATACTCTGATTAGGTACAATTACTCGACGATATTTTGGGAGTAAGAGCGTTAATGGCGGTTGCAGTATTAAACGTCAAACGCAGACAGCTGCTTATTTTGAATGAAGAGTGCAAAACACTGGCGCTGTTGCAGGTGGAACAGTATAAAATACAGAAGCCTTCTGACAACATACTGCCTGCCGGTCGTCTGATTATATGTCCAGTCAGAGGCTATGCTAAAGTGTATAAGCTGGTCCTGCAACTTGTCACCGAACAATTGAAATTGCCGCAGGTGTGCGGACCGCTGCTGGACGCGGTGCTCGCGGCCACTGGCCAAACGCCTGATCTGGTATTGTGCGCTGAATTCGGCCGCCGCTTTGAGTCATTCACCCAGCCCAAAAAAAATCTGCATTTGTCAAAGCGCTGCGTGCTCAACAATTCGAAGGTGTCTCAGGATGAAAATAGTTGCGTGCTACAATGTTAAAGGTGGAATCGGAAAAACCGCGGCTGCGGTCAATCTGGCTTATCTCGCGGCGTATGAAGGCACCCGCACTTTGGTTTGGGACCTGGATCCGCAAGCTGCCGCCAGTTTCTATTTCCGGATCAAGCCCAAGGTAAAAAAAGGCAGCAAGGGCCTGCTCACCGGCAAGAAGGTACTCGAGGACGTGATTAAAGGTACTGATTACAGCAATCTTGACCTGATACCTGCCGATTTTTCCTACCGCAACCTTGATCTTCAACTGGATGAAACTAAAAAATCGGATACCCGCATACAGAAACTGCTTAAACCACTGGCTGGCGAATATGATTTCGTCTTTCTGGACTGTCCGCCCGGTATTTCACTGGTGTCGGAGAATACACTGATCGCGGCCAATGTTGTCATCGTGCCGACCATCCCGACAATACTGTCTTTGCGGACGTTGGACCAGATTATTGATTTTTGCAAAAAGCTGGACATTGATCATGCAAAAATTATCGCCTTTTTCTCTATGACAGACAGCCGCAAAAAGCTGCATAAACAGATTGTCAAAAACCCGCCGCAGTATGTCCGGGTATTAAATACCAGCATTCCATATGCAAGTGATATTGAGCGAATGGGGGTATACCGTCAGCCAGTGCCCGTATTTGCGGGAAGCAGCCAGGCGGCAAAAGCCTATCGGGCGCTCTGGAAAGAAATCAAAATCACCTTAACCTGATCGTTATGATTGTTGCAGCCTGAAATTTGTACGTTCGCCGAGGTCGATCGTTGTGTCACATTTGTTATATTTATTGCGCCACGCAAAATCCGATTGGAAAAAAGAAGCCGCAAGCGATTTTGAACGCCCACTTTCAAGACGCGGTATTGCTGATGCGCCAAAAATGGCTGCCTGGCTGGCAAAGCAGGCCAATAAACCGATGTCAATTGTCAGTTCGCCCGCGCTGCGGGCGTATCAGACGGCACTAATTTTTTTCCGCGCGCTTGATATACAGGCCAAGGATGTTTATTTTGACAACCGGATTTACGCAGCCAGCCTGGAAACGTTATTGGATATCGTCCGCGCATTACCCGAGCAGGAAAAGTCAGTGCTGCTGATTGGCCATAATCCGGGACTGGATTTACTGCTGCAGGTGTTATGTAAGCAGGCAAAACCGCGAACCGACGGCAAACTGATGACAACCTGTGCAGTTGCAAAGATTGTCCTGGAAAGTCAATGGCGGAATATTTCGGAGAAACACTGCATGCTTGACAGCCTGTCCCGGCCGAAAGAAGTGCTGTAGAAAATTGCACTCTTTTAAATAAGATTTTTGCGTGCGACAGACTGCTGGGAACAGTATAGCAAGTGTTCGATTAAACCGAATGCAATATGTATCAATGGTTACCGGGTTGATCGTATCGGTATGTCTTGGCGATTTATTCGTAGTGGCGGCCCGGTTAATTTGATCGCTGAAATGCAGCATGCATTTTCACATTCCGAAGAATACATATTGACATCGAATCCGGGCTTAATATCCGAGCCCGGCCGGTCAAAACCTATTTCCTTCTCACCCATGATTTTAGTGCCAGAAACACAGCAGTTGTTAGCTTTGCGCTTGAGTACTGAGTTTTTGAGTCAGCACATGTCTGTCTGGTTGACATAGGTATAAGCCCGGCATTTGGCGCTGGTTGCGCAAGAGGCGGCGCACTGGCCAAAACTGTTTGCCTTGAATTTGTGATAATCGCCGCCCGGACGGTCAAACTGAAATTCCGCTTTGCCCATCGGATTGGCCATGCCAAGGTTCCAGCCAACCAAGCAGGTCACAATAAATGATACTGCCATAACAGTAAAGCAGTTCGATTGTATAGACTTTCGCATGCGACTCCTCCTCAAGTTACGTTGAGGGTTTTTCTCCGATTTTTCCACAACAATGTACTGGATGGTGCGTATACCGTCAAATTAACCGGATTTGTCCTGAAAAGGACCTGTGTCTAAAACAAAGAATATTTAGCGGCAACGACAAAATTTGTTGTTCATTCCGGTTTTTTTCCGGTGCCGCGTACTGTAAACAATTTAGAAATTGCGTCGAACCAGAATGGCGCTCCAAGGGTAGCGGCCAGCGCAGTAATCAGCCACCCAATCATGATCAGCAGCTTGTTGTCCTGACCCGGCAACAAGGAAAATTCCAATATCCGGGTCTGCTTTTCTGTTTGCTGCTCTGCGACAGTTTGCTCAACAGTGGCAGGTTGGAAAATGTACCAGCCTACCGGCAACCCAAGATTTCTGAAATCGTTTGCTTCTACTTTCAATTTCCTGATTTCCGCTAGTATGGACTCAGGGGTGGATGTTTTCTGTGCGTCGTTTGTGCCATTCGAGTTTTCGCTGTTTTCATTAGATTGATCCGAATACGTTGCGGCGATTTCTACCAGCTTTTCGATCTGCTCAGGATTTTTTTGCATTTGCTGCACGATATAAACTGAGTCAACATTAAAACCAAGTGCCAATACAAATGCGATGACAAATATCATGAATTGGGACCGGCGCTTATACCATCCACCAACTCTGTCCATCACTGCGTTATAGTGATTTTCAATTTTGACTTTAAATTTTTCCAGATCGCCGCTGGCTTCGTCGAACATTGGCCCCAGTAATCTGTTCAACGGTTTGCTGCGATCCGCCAGCGATTGGCGAACTGTGTCCAGAGAAGCATTATCATTGGTCAACACCTGCACCAGCGCTGTTGAAAAAATTGCCGGCGGTATATAGGATGGCTTTGCGCTGCCCGGCGGAGACAGAGTGTCGATTAGCGGATGCTGATAAAGCTTACTGGTCAGATGCGCTTTTTGCTTATCGACAAAACCGAGTTTGCGCGCCGAATTTTTGTACCATCTTTTGACGGTGAGGCCTGTTTCTTTAGGCAGTTCGCCCAGCATGATCGCAATCCCTTCAAATAAAACACGGCCGCGCATCGCAAGCATTTGTACAATCAACTCATTAATGCCGCTGACCAGGCTTGAAAACAGCGCATAAATCAAGAAAACCGCTATGATGATATCGAGTACTCCGAGCATGGTTACTCCTAGTCATGAATTTCTGGACATGAATTTTAGGTAAACTTTATGTTGCAACAAAACTTGTAAACTGGCAATAATGATTCAGACCCACTGAGATATAACAGACGAAAAAAAACCCACCGAAGTGGGTTTTTCCAGGACTTTATTGGAAAGACGTGCGTCAGTTTAACTTCCGGTATTGCCTGTCTTGCCAGCAGAAGCTGATACAGGATGGAGCGATTGTTCAGCTGCCATTTTTTCATGGTAGGCAGCTTTTTCCAGATTTTCAGCCATGGCTACTTCCAGGCTTTGCAG
>NZ_FOGH01000085.1 GCF_900111165.1 Nitrosomonas sp. Nm51 | reverse complement strand
TCTATTCATCACCACTTCTGATGACCGGAATGCATTCCAAACATGCTCAAGCTTCGTTAGTATCAACAATAGATACTTTCGAAGAATGGGCGCACCTAACGGTATGTCTGACATCCTGAGAATCTATCATGATTTTTGATCGAGTCCTGAAATCCGGTCGTATTATTTGATCTGATCTGATTAATAACTGCGCCACCTGAAAAATTGTTTCAAGACCGTTCTGCTTTTGAACCGCCTAGACACGGAGGAGATTCTATAAATCTTCCGCCGCTGTCATGCCATTCTTCCATAGTCATCGTATGCAGCGAAAGGGCATGGATAGCATTGGCAAGTTCATCAGCCAGAATATTGTTAACTAGCTTGATGCCGGACCACAAGCCTTTTTCCACTAAACTGGTTGGAAACAATAATTACCTTGAAATGAGACTGCGCACCTGCCGGCACGTTGTGCTTGTTACTTTCATTGATGACTTCCAGAAACTGCGGCTGTAGCGGCTGAAGTTTGTTTTCGATTAAGTTTTTCATATTCATAGTATGATTGTTCCAATGTAATTCCACTTTTTCATCGCGTGTGATCGGATTGGAATAGACCTTGAAAATCTAATTCTGTTCCAATCGTGTTGGTGCGGCTTAAAATCGATTCCGATCGCATGATTAAATACGAAGCAGTACGTAGTTTATATTATGGATCATTAGCACTATTTATTGTGTTAAACAAGATTTTTTGTTGGTGTTGGTTAATTATATTGTTCCAGGCTATTGTATTTACTAAAAAATTTCATGCAAATTATTTTCTTTGGATACAACAGAAGCTGAACCGGCCAAGGTAATTGATACGAGACAATATAAACTCAAATGATATCTTTGCGAGTACAATAACACAGGCGAAGGTATCTAACTGCGAGTGGCACAGGGAAAAAGAGCCTGTCAAGTTACAGTTATTTATGAACGACGCCTAAGTAGCGGGAATCGACGAGGATAACTTATGCGCAGGAAAGTTGTTAGTCTGCGGATGACGGCTTTAACAGTAAATCATGAAAATCAAGATTAAAAGGGTATATGATCCGCCGGACAAGCATGACGGTCGACGTGTCCTCGTGGACAGGCTCTGGCCGCGAGGTTTAACAAAAGAGAAAGCTTGCGTTGATCTGTGGCTCAAAGACATTGCTCCCAGCACGGAGCTTCGGAAATGGTTTGGCCACGATCCGGACAGGTGGGAAGAATTCAAAAAGCGATATCTCGCTGAACTCAAAGACAATAAAGAACAGATCCAGTTATTAAAACAGGAGTTGAGTAAAGGCGCCGTGACCCTTGTCTATGGAGCAAAAGACAAAGAACGTAACCAGGCAGTTGTGATCCAGGAAAACAGTTCATTATTCTGTTGAGTGTAACGACATTAATACAAGGACAGGTGGAAAAGTCTGTCGCGCCATGAATTCATTTTTTTCTTTGCTAGCCGAAATACGTGGCTGCACCCGTTGCGCGGAACATCTGCCACACGGCGTAAAACCCATTCTACAGATACACCCACAGGCCAGGGTGTTGATTGCGGGGCAAGCACCGGGACGAAAAACGCATGAATCCGGTTTGCCTTTCGATGATGCCAGCGGGGATCGTTTGCGTGAATGGATGGGGGTGACATGCGAAACCTTTTACGACTCAAGGAAAATAGCTATTCTACCGATGGGTTTTTGTTTTCCCGGCACGGGTAAATCAGGTGATCTTCCGCCGCGGCCCGAATGTGCACAAACATGGCATGATCAACTCGCCGGTCACCTGCGTTATCTTGAAGTTACGCTGGTTGTTGGGCGGTTCGCACAGGCATACTACATGAACGAAGGACGATTATCACTTACTGAAACGGTGCGGAACTGGCAATCTTATGGACCCAAGCTCATTCCCCTTCCGCATCCGAGTCCGCGAAATAATATTTGGCTTAGCCGAAATCCGTGGTTCGAGGAAGACCTGCTCCCTATGCTTAAGCGGCGATTGTCCGCAGTACTGGAAAGTTGAAACTTCTCTTTTTCCTTATGCGGCCATTCACACAATCTTAAGAAGACTGGAAGCAAGTAAAACTTTAAAAGCGCCAGGATAGCCCAGCCCCGGTGAATAAATCGTCAGCATTGTGGTTGAGGCCGGCGCCGACACGGGCATCTAACTGAAGATTGTATGTAATCTGGTATATTAAACCTGTTTGCAAAGAATGCAGGTTGCGGCTATCCGCTTGAACAGGGTAAAAACCAAAGTATTCCATAAATCCTGACAACGAATTTCCCAAGTTTACGCCGAGTCCGAGTGACGAGGAGAATTGTGCGAAACGTTTGTTTTGAGACCCGGCACTGCCAATATTGACATTTCCAAAAAGTGAGAACCGCTCATTTAGCACATATGACCAAATCGTCTGTAATTCAGTATCTACATGATTGGAAGAAAGCTTTCTGTTCCCCGTTGGGATGGAAAGCCGTCCGGCGATACTGAATTGAGGCATCCATTTCTGTTGCTGGAAAATCTGAGTTTTAAACCCCAAAGCAAGATCTTCAAGACCACTTTGTTTTGTGTCGCTGTTAATGAACGTCTGAGTTGGCCATTCCAACCGCATCTCAAAAGTATCGGTCAGTCCAATTCGGATAAGCGTTTCCGGGAAAGTATGCGTTGTAGTATTGGGACGTGCGCCGTCTACAGAAAAAGTATAGCCTGTTTCGAACTGAACATGTTTTTTAGGAACAGTTCCGGCACCCAGGCTGAATGTAGGGCGATCCGTCGCAATCGATTCAGAAAAAGATGCGTTCTGGTCAAATAACCATGAAAACAAGGTCCCATCTTTTGTGCTGGTTGTTTGTGTGTGTCCAAGAGTATTCCAGCCTAGCAGTATGATTAGAATTAAAATTATAAGAATGTTATCCATTGACGAGGAACTTGCAAAACTCAGGAATTAAGCTGGATTACTGGTCCGAACGGCCCAAAAAAATGAAAGCAGCCTGTCCATAAGTGATAAAACTGAATGTCGAAAACTCGAAAAAAATCAACAAATGAAAAGACTGCATGAGACTTTATCACAAACCTGGCGGAACATACAAAGTCCGCTATTTTCCTGACTAGCAGAAAATCAGGCTTATTAGCGAAAAAGCAACAGGAACTGATAACCACATCTGCGACGGCGTTTTCAATTGCTTATAATTTATATTATGTAAAATTAATAGTAGACGTTACAATAGAAGGCTTACGGACAAAATACAAAACTTCTTTTTCAATCTGTGGCTTACTATCCATCGATTCCACCCTTCAAGCTAGATTCAAATCCATTATTTTATTTTTCAGCATTGCATTTTCAGAAAACCTGATTTCTGACAAGTGATAACAACTTTTAAATTAGAAACTTATATCACTTTTGTTTGATATTTCGACTGGTTTCTGAATTTGCAATGATTTCTGTTTTTAAAATAACCAACAAAAAATCATGAACGAACTTATTCAAGGTATCAGCGTTCCGGCCATTGAGGAAATCACCGGTGAAAGCCCGAAAGTTATCAAGCAATGGAAAAAAGGTACAAGAAAAATTCCTGAATCTGCTATTCGTTTACTTCGCTTGTATTTGAATGGTGATGCCAGCGCGATCCTCGGTAAAGACTGGGAAGGACATATTTTTAAAGATAATTTACTTTATATCCCGGAATGGAAACGCGGATTATCACCTCATGAAATCCGGTCTTTATTCTGGGAGTGCCAACTGAACCGCTGTTTGAAAAATGAGAATAGATTATTAAAGCAGGAAATTGAACGACGGAATGAGGAAATTGATAAGCTGGAAGTTAAAGCGGCGTTTTATAAAAAACAGCTTGTACTTGAAAGTCGTTTTGGATGGATTCTTGAGAAAAGTTTTTTATAAATAGTTTTGCAAGTAATGAGTTATTATTCCACCAATAACGATGCTAATAACTGAAGTACCGATAATTTTGATGTGTTCACGAAAAAAATTTTTTTTCATATTTTTACTTATCAGATGAACTCTTGAATGAAATTTGAGGTTTATGATAACAACGTATATAAGCCAGATTATAACAACTAAACCTAATAAACCTTTTCCAACAAGATAGATTAATCCTAAGTCATTAGATATTAAATGCTCAAATATAAGATCGTCAGGAATATAGGTCAGTGACAAACTTATAGCCATTACCCAAATAATTTTATAAAAAACTTTTGGTTTACATTCACATCTACTTAAAACTCTATCAATTTTAGTAAAAAAACCGGTAGCTTCTATACTTGATGATGAAGCATATAAAGAAGATTCTCTACTACTTAGTTCTATTTCAATATAAGGATTAGTCGTAACTATCGACATTCTAACAGGCATACGACCATCACTATTTTGTATAAAATCCTTAACATCATCATATTGCACATCATCCGCTATAAGAGAAACCTCGCCATTTTCTTTCATTATTGAAAATATTTCATTCAAATCACCAGACCACATTATTAAAGGTCCATAATCTTTACTTTGACTTTTATCTAATTTCTTCATAAAGAAAAATTATTAGAAATTGGGTCAATGCGGAAGATACTACGGAAGCCGCGTTTAGCAGGTGTTTTTTTCGGCTGTAACATATGGATAATAAAGATGTTTAGTAAATCGGTTTCGGGTATAACCTATATACCAATAAAGATTGATATGTATTCTAAATTATTTTTTCCAATTTAATCCATTAGCCTTATCACTTAGGTAATCAGAAGAATCCTTAAAATTTTCATACTCTTTAAAACTGTTTAATGCGGCAAACGGGAAATGTATAAAAAAAATGATCAAATCATATTTATCAGAATTTATAATAAATTCGACAGCTTCCAAATAAGGATGCCAGGTACCAGGATGAACACGTAATCCATCCTTATTAAATTGATCATTAAAACTTCTATATGCTCTTTCTAAAACATCTTGAGGCAATTCTGTACCTGGTGGCAAAAAGCAGCGTCTATACCTAGCTCTTTTACTTGGGTAAGACCAACAAACAAAACCATCACGAGCAACTACTAACATTGCTAATTCCTCTGTTAATTCAAGCCACTTAAGTACTGTTGCAGTAAAAGATGTTCCATATCTTGTAGAACAGTGTCTGAATAGCTCCAAATTAATAGGTTGGCTTCTAACCTGTTCTCTAAAATCATTTGCAGGCATCAAAAGATAGGAGGCAAAATTATTCGCCTCATTTTCGTATTTTCTAGATTCTGCACTTTGATAATCAAGCATTTCTAGCTGTCCACACCTAAAACCATCTATAAGGACTTCCCGATATTTGCAAGAAGAATTTTATTTCCGGTAATTTGTTTAAATGTTGTCATGCTCTCTGATTGTATCTTCACTGATGCTCCCTTTAGTCATGATAGCTATGTCGGAGACAATGTCATTGCAGCTCTATAGCCGGCCTCTG
>NZ_FOGH01000083.1 GCF_900111165.1 Nitrosomonas sp. Nm51 | reverse complement strand
GAAAGTTACAGGAGGAAAAATCTGAAAAAATCATAAAAAACTCAACCGGCCATCATAATTGTCGCCAAACCGGCCAGGATAATTGACACGGGACAGCAAGGCTGATGCTGAACTGACTCGCGTCGGCATCAGCGTCATGTCACCACAGTGCGAGCGATCATCCGCAAGCACATAATTCTGCTCATTAGACCAGGCAGAAAGTTTTGTGAGGGTATCTTTGAGCCATACAGCCGGGTCGATGCGTTGCCGTTGAATTGCGCGGTGCCAAGCAGGATTTGGAACCAAGACGGCGCCAAGAAAATACCAAGTCTTGTCTATGTATTCACAACACCATGACCGGGAAACAGCGCATCAATAAAACCAAATGTACGAAAATCCCTGATGCGCATGGGATAAAGAATGCCTTGCAGATGGTCGCATTCATGCTGTACCACGCGTGCATGAAAACCTTCTATCTGACGGTCAATTGCGCGGCCATGCTGGTCAAATCCCTGATAGCGCAAATGCGTATAACGCGGCACCTTGCCACGCAACCCAGGCACGCTCAAACACCCCTCCCAGTCATCTTCCATTTCATCGGACAATGGTGTCAGCTGCGGGTTGATCAACACGGTAAACGGAATTTCGTCCGCACCGGGATAGCGCTGATTTTCTTTGAAACCAAAAATAACCACTTGCAATCCAACGCCAATCTGTGGTGCTGCAAGACCCGCACCATCGCATGATATCATTGTATCTTTCATATCCTGAATCAGCATCTCAAGTTCAGATGTATTGAACTGTTTCACCGGACTTGTCACTTCCAGCAGCTGCGGCTCTCCCATTTTAAGTATTTGTTTTATCGTCATAACATTTTGCCAGATGTTCAATGATATTTCTCACGCGGACCATTGCCTTTTCCAGCACCACATAAATCTCCTTCAGCGGAATTGCTGCAACATTCGTCCCGCGCCCGGCAGCATAATTAGCCACCACGGCCAGTGTCGCATAATTTAATCCCAGTTCTCTGGCCAGCGCAGCCTCCGGCATACCTGTCATACCTACCATATCACAGCCGTCACGCTCCAGCCGGTTGATTTCCGCAGCCGTTTCAAGTCGTGGCCCCTGCACGGCGGCATAGACACCGCTATCCATGACAGCTTCATCCGCCAGGCGTGCCGCTCGAAAGAGCTGCATTCGTGTCACGGAACTGTAAGGATCGGTAAAATCGATATGGGTTACCGGATCTTCCGAGCTGTCAAAATAAGTAAAATCGCGTCCGTAGGTATAGTCGATGACCTGGCCGGGAATAATCAACGTTCCGGGGGTCAGGTCTTCCCGGATACCACCGACAGCCGCAACAGCTACGATATGTTCAGGCGAAAGTGAACGCAGCGCCCATATGTTGGCGCGATAATTGATCCGATGCGGGGGAATCGTGTGACCGTGACCATGCCGGGCCAGAAAAACAATGTCATGTCCGTTGACTGTACCAAAGGTAAACGGACCGGACGGTTCTCCATATGGCGTCCGTATAACCCGGCGGTGTGATATTTTCAGACACGAGAGCTGCGTCATGCCGCTTCCACCAATGATAGCCAGCATAATAGATCATCCCGATCCGGATTGTAATGCGTAAATTGCCGGCAGATTCCGCCAGACGCTGTACACATCCATACCGTAACCAAACACATATCGATTTGGCAATTCAAATCCGACAAAATCGGCTTGAAAGGGTTTAGGTATGCCGGTATTTTTGTTCGCCAGCACAACACTGTGAAATGAACGCGCACCACAATCAAGTATTTTTTTACGGACTTCCACCAACGTCACACCTTCATCAAGAATATCGTCAATAACCAGTACGGCCCTGCCCTGTACCGCATCCTGAGGAAACATCAGCCAGTTCAACGCGCCGCCATGTGTGGTGTTATGGTAGCGTGATACCTGAACATAATTAAAAGTTAACGGAAACATTAATTTTGGCAACAAATGTCCGGCAAATACCACAGCACCTTTCATTACACACAATACCAGCGGATATTGACCGGATAATTGCCGTGTAATTTCATCGGCCAGACGCTGCACCGTTTCCGCTATCGTTTCAGCAGAATAAATCAACTCGGCGTTTTCTAAAATCTGTTCGGCTTTTTCACGGCTCAACATAATTTCAGACGGATTGCAGAAGTGATTTAAGTTGGTCTTCATCAATCAACATTATCCCCAGGCTGACGGCTTTTTCATATTTGCTGCCGGGATCTTCGCCAACCACAACATAATCGGTTTTCCTGGAAACGCTGCCCGCCACTTTGCCACCATACATTTCAATTTTCCCCCTGGCTTCCTCCCGCGTCATCTCCGACAGTGCTCCGGTTAGCACGAATATTTTTCCGTTGATTGCATGATTTTCTGCAGATCTGTCTGCTGCATTTGCGCTTTCTTCCCAGCGAACACCGCTGGCACGCAACCGTTCAATGACCTCCCGGTTATGCTTTTCAGCAAAAAAGTCTAGAATGCTTTGTGCAACAACCGGGCCGACGGCCGGCACTTGTGTCAGATTCTCCATATCGGTATCCATAAGTCGGTCCAGGCTGCCAAAATGACGCGCCAGGTCTTTGGCCGTTACTTCGCCGACATTACGGATACCCAGTGCATAGATAAATCGAGCCAATGTAGCCTGTTTGCTCTTTTCGATCGCTGCGAGAATCTTACTGGCCGATTTCTCGGCTATTCTCTCCAGATTTACGAGTGCAAGAATACCCAGTCGATACAAATCGGCCGGGTTTCTGACGATGGCGTTATCGACCAACTGGTCGACCAGCTTTTCCCCAAGCCCCTCTATATCCAGAGCGCGCCGCGATGCGAAGTGCAGAATAGCCTGTTTGCGCTGTGCGGGACAAAAAAGGCCGCCGGTACAACGGGAAACAGCTTCACCTGCCGTCCGTACCGCTTTTGCGCCACACACAGGACAATGCTGCGGCATAACAAAAGGCTGTGTGTTTTCAGATCGTTGCGCTACAACAACGGATACAATTTCAGGAATGACATCACCCGCGCGGCGGATAATCACAGTATCGCCGATACGTATATCTTTGCGATTGATTTCATCGGCATTATGCAGCGTGGCATTGGTTACGGTCACGCCGCCGACCAACACAGGTTCCAGCCGTGCAACCGGCGTCAATGCGCCCGTCCGCCCGACCTGAACATGAATATCCTGTAGTTTCGTAATGGCTTCCTGTGCCGGAAATTTGTGCGCAAGCGCAAAACGGGGAGCACGTGCCACGTAACCAAGTCTGGCTTGCTGGGCCAGCGAATTAACTTTATATACAACACCGTCAATATCATACGGCAGCTGGCCACGTCGCGCGGCGATTTCCTGATAATATGCCAGCAATTCAGCACATCCCTTCACCACCGCACATTCCCGCGCAACCGGAAAATGAAGGCGACTGAGATATTGAATAATGGCACTGTGCGTATCATGCGGAACATTGGGATCATCGTTTGAAACAATGCCGTACGCAAAAAACTTCAAGGGACGCGCCGCAGTGACAGCGGAATCAAGCTGGCGCAACGATCCTGCAGCAGCATTTCGTGGATTGGCAAAAATTTTTTTGCCTGTTTCAACGTGCTGTTTATTGAGCCGGATAAAATCAGCACTGAACATCAATACTTCGCCGCGCACTTCCAGCAACGCCGGCACATGCTCGGATGATAAAGACAAAGGTATGGTTTTAATCGTACGCAGATTTAACGTAATATCCTCACCCGTATAGCCGTCTCCACGTGTCGCGCCTGTTTTAAACACGCCATTCTCATAACGCAGACTGACAGCCAGACCGTCAAATTTGGGTTCCACAGCATATTCCACCGCCGATACCGCAAGCCCTTCACGAACACGCCGGTCAAAGGCTTCAACTTCAACCGGTTCGAAAGCATTTGCCAAAGACAGCATTGGCGCCTCATGTGCCACCTGAGAAAATGTTTTTAAAGGTTCTGCACCAATACGTTGCGTGGGCGATTCCGGTGTTACCAGTGCCGGATATTCCTGTTCAATATACTGTAATTTACGAAACAGACGATCATACTCCGCATCCGGGATTGTCGGTGCGTCCAGCACATAATACTGATAATTATACAGCACGATCTGCTGACGCAGCAGATCGTGCTGTCGCCGCACATTTTCTATTGTTTGATTCATCGTACGCGCGTTTCCGTTACTTGCTTCGGGCTATTTTTTCTGTGGCGATTATCTTATTGTAAAATATAAATCGCAAATACTGCAGACAATGTTGCAGAAGACAATTATTGCCGTGTACGTTCTGCTGTATAATTTTACCGTTAATTTATTTTGCGAGCCCGGGTTCAGTCTACTATGTCCGATAACAAACTGAAAATTCGTATACATATCCAGCAGCCCAAAACTTCAGAGCAAGGAAGTGAGACTGATAAAGCAGAGGATAGCATCTCGAATTATGATGCTCAGACCATCCTGGAGAAACCACCGCTCGACTGGCGCAAAATCGCTGTGGCAGCAACAATACTTGTTGCTGCGGCCGGATTTATCGGCTATCTGCTGCCCGTTCTGAGTAATTCCAAAACAGCACCCGATGATGTCGACTTCAAAACTGAACATTTCACCGATTCGACACCGCTGTACAACAGCTTTGAGAACGAAAATGCGATATCCCCGCTAGATTCGTTGTCCGATGCTACAGTAATGCCGGAAGGAGAAATTTTGTCTGGTACAGTCGAGCAATTTACCGCGTTGACTGGCAATATAAACATGGAATCCGAGGCGACCCAGATTATCACACCCGACTCTAAGCCGGGTCCCGACGAAAAAACGGCCTCTCTGAAACCAGTTTCAAAACCAGTGTCATCCCATAATATTTCGGAAACTCAGGAACAATCGCCGGCGCCACATGACAATAATCCAATTATTTCTGTGTCGATTCCAGCGAATGCCGCTGATCACGATCAAATAATACGTGCACAATTGACGCATGCAGTCAAACAACGTGAACCCGTCGATGAGATCAACCAAATTCAACTTGACCCGAATTCCCCCCGGAATATTTATTTTTTTGTCGAACTGCATGATCTTGCAGGACAGCAGGTAACTGTCAACTGGTATTTCAAAGAGCAACCGATCGCCGAAACTCGGCTTGAAGTGAATGGTCAGAACTGGCGCACGTATGCCAACAAATTACTGAATGATAATAGCACCGGACTATGGCGTGTCACATTGACTGATGAAACCGGAGAACAACTGGCAGAGAGACACTTTGTTGTTAATAACAACATGTAATACATGGATTTTTTATGAAGTATTGCAGCAACTGCAGCGCGATTGTTGAATTTCGCATACCGGATGGAGACACATTGCCCCGTTATATCTGCACTCAATGTCATGAAATCCATTATCAGAATCCCAAAGTTGTTGTAGGATGCATACCCGAATGGGAAGATAAAATCCTGCTGTGCCGCCGTGCAATTGAACCACGCAGCGGCTGGTGGACGCTGCCTGCAGGGTTTATGGAAAATAACGAAACCCTGGCCGAGGCTGCTGCGCGGGAAACGCTGGAGGAAGCCAACGCCCGCGTTGAAATCGGTGAACTATACGCAATTTACAGTCTACCGCATATCAGTCAAGTCTATGCATTATTTCGAGCTCGCCTGCTTGACCTGGATTACAGCCCAGGCATTGAAAGCAGCGAAGTCAGGTTGTTGTCCGAGCCAGAAATACCTTGGGAGGAAATGGCCTTTCGCGTTATTCATGATCCCTTGAAACGTTATTTGCGTGAACGCAGGCAAGGAAATCTGATATTCCATACTGGTACTATCGAGCGCACTCATAAAAAAACATGAGCAACTGTCTGTCTATGACAGCTTGCTCGGCAGCTAAAGCCACGGAATAGCCAAGAATTGGGCTTTTGCAGCCATAGTTTACAAATGATAGAAACGGCTACAGGCTTGAGCAGATTGACGTTATTTGAGTCCAAATTAATGCTGACATCAACCTGAGTATTGCAACAATACGCTAGATTTTGGCCTGTAATTAGTCGGCCCTGAAAAAGGATATTTTGAAAATTCTTCTTCGCAAAAATATTTGCCAGAAATTTTTTATCCTGTCTGTACATTTTTTTCAGAAAT
>NZ_FOGH01000080.1 GCF_900111165.1 Nitrosomonas sp. Nm51 | reverse complement strand
TCCCGAGTACTCTGATCCATCTCCTGAACCGCTATCTCCACTGCTTTTACAAGCTTGCTTTGCTCAAATTCGATTTCACCCATTGGGTGACTCCTCTCTTTAACCCGAAAGCTCCAACAGTACTACGTTTAAGCCAATTTTTGTAGGTCTAACTGAGGAAAATAGGTTAAACGAAGCAAAGCCCGTAATTTACTGGAACGATTGCAACTTTATGAACAGGATGTGCTGAGATTTATGACCGATCCCATCGTCCCCTTCACAAACAATCAGGGCGAAAACGATATCAGAATAGCCAAAGTACATCAGAAAATATCCGGTTGCTTTCGTTCAAAAGAAGGCGCTGATATCTTCTGCCGGGTACGCGGCTATCTGTCTACTTGCAGAAAAAACAATGTGTCTGCCAGCCAGGCATTCATGCTGCTTTTCGACGGAAAATTGCCTCACTTTATACTGTAAGCTGCCTTTAGGTTGGAATTACGCTGAACAGTTACAATTTTGTTAGTCTTGATCCCGGTTATATCAATACTTGTTGAGGAGTTCTTTCATGTACAAGAAAGTGATGGCCGCTGTCGACGGCAGTGAAACCGCTCATCAGGCACTGGCGGAAGCAAAAAATATTGCCAATACCTATGCGCAACATTATGCATCGTCCATGCTGTGTATAGCGATACAGGCGCCGACAAAAAGACTGGCTCTGAAATGCTGGAACAGGCCCGGTCATCGGTTGACACAATGAAAGCCGAAACCCGACTTCTGCAGACCAGCATTGAATACGGTTTAAATGGCATTGCCGAGGCTATTGCTGAGGCCGCAGCGGTCTGAGAAGCGGATTTATTGGTAGTGGAACAGCCAACCGCCGTGGATTGAAGCGTTTTCTTGTAGGTTCTGTCGCGAAACAGCTTGTCACAAAAGTCAGTGCATCCGTACTGCTGGTACGCCCTCAGTCTACATAAAAGAACCACGCTCAAATTAATTCAAGGAACTTGTCTCGACAGACCTCAGCGCGGTAACCTGCCTGAGACCAAGAGCCGGTGTTATTGCCGCAACCAAAAACAAATCACAGGATATTATCCAAGTGCCGGGGTGCCACAGCACTTAACACATGCAGACAGTTCGCATGGTGATTGACGCAGCAATAGTTGAAATAACATTGATTTTTCAGCGGATATTCAACGTATTGATTTTCAGCGCTCTTTCCAAACTGAATAACATGCGTTAAAATCAGCACAATCTTCAGGAACATCATATATCCATATGATTATTATGGATATTTGAAGATAAGTTCTGTTGTACATTTGTTAAC
The DNA here is from genome assembly GCF_900111165.1 of Nitrosomonas sp. Nm51. Taxonomy (GTDB): domain Bacteria; phylum Pseudomonadota; class Gammaproteobacteria; order Burkholderiales; family Nitrosomonadaceae; genus Nitrosomonas. The sequence continues at coordinate 5,262 of NZ_FOGH01000080.1, read as the reverse complement.
CATTTGTAAACAAAGGGGGGAAGTATGGCAGAGTATTTGACCAAGTCCGCCGCACGCAACATCTTCTATGGCGGCACAATCTTTTTTCTGGTTCTTTTCACGATTCTCACGCTGCACAGTCATTACTATATCCGGAATGTCTCTACGGATGAATCAACGCTGACAGAGGCAGTTGCGCGCGGCAAACATGTATGGGAGCGCAACTCATGTATTAATTGCCATACACTGCTTGGCGAAGGCGCTTATTTTGCGCCGGAATTAGGGAACGTATGGGTTCGCTATGGCGGACGTGAAAGCGCAGAAGGCGCACGCATGGGTTTAAAAGCCTGGATGCGCGCGCAACCGACCGGTGTACCCGGACGACGTCAAATGCCCCAGTTTAATCTGACCGAACAGGAACTGGACGACCTGATTGATTTTCTTGAATGGACGAGCCGCATTGATACGCTTGGATGGCCGCCCAATGATGCGGGCTGATGGCCAGGGGGTGTTAATAATTAGCATTCTATCCATTGATTTTACTGAGGAGATGCATCAATGAAATATCATACCCAGGCACTTGCCTACCCCTACTTTTATGCCGCACTTGCCTTGTTTTTCGTTCAGATACTGGCGGGCGTGCTGGCCGGCACCGTATACGTATTTCCCAATTTTTTATCGGAAGCCGTCCCGTTTCATATTATCCGGATGATTCACACCAACGCGCTGCTGGTATGGCTGCTGCTGGGCTATTTTGGCGCCAGCTATTTTCTGATTCCGGAAGAATGCGAACGTGAAATACACAGCCCCAAACTGGCCTGGCTGCAACTCGGACTGTTTGTGTTTGCCGCCCTGGCGGCGGTGGTCTCGTATCTTTCTGGCGTCCACGAAGGCCGCGAGTTTCTGGAGCAGCCATTGTGGGTCAAAATACTGATGGCCATCGCCTTTACCGTATTCATTTACAATGTAACCTTGACCGTACTCAAGGGACGCAAAACCGTCGTCTCCATTGTGCTGTTGCTGGGTTTATGGGGCGCATTGATTTTCTTCCTGTTTGCCTTTTACAACCCGGACAACCTGGCGCTCGACAAGCTCTACTGGTGGTGGGTCGTGCATGTCTGGGTTGAAGGCGTGTGGGAACTGATTATGGCTGCCATGCTGGCGTTCCTGTTAATCAAGCTGACCGGTGTTGATCGCGAAGTGATCGAAAAATGGCTTTATGTCATCGTTGGTTTTTCATTATTCAGCGGACTGCTGGGAACGGGGCATCATTATTACTGGATTGGCACACCGGAATACTGGCACTGGATCGGGGCATTATTCTCGATTCTGGAGGTAGTGCCCTTTTTTGCCATGGTGTTATGGGCTTTTTATCTTGTATACCAGAGCGGACGTGATCATCCAAACAAAGCGGCCATGTTATGGAGTCTTGGGTGCCCGGTCATGGCTTTTTTCGGCGCCGGCATTTTGGGGCTGATGCATAGCTTCCCGTCGATCAACTATTACACGCACGGCACTCAGCTCACTGCGGCGCACGGACATCTCGCCTTCTATGGCGCTTACGTAATGCTGAATCTGGCATTCTTTACCTATGCCATGCCGGCTTTGCGGAAACTGCAGCCATACAATCAGGTTCTCAATATGTGGAGCTTCTGGCTGATGACCGGTTCGATGACATTCATGACGTTTACCCTGGCGTTTGCAGGCGTGCTGCAAACCCACCTGCAACGCGTACTGGCAATAGGCTTTATGGAAATCCAGTCGCAGATCGAGCTGTTCTACTGGTTCCGCCTGGGTGCAGGCATATTCTTCCTGATTGGCGCATTGCTGTTTATCTATTCGGCGCTTGGACCTGTACGGGAGCAGACAACCGCCGCACACCGATCCTGACAACTGCGAACAAAACGGATGCCACCGCAACAGTATTTACACAATCCGTCTGCAGCGGACGCCCTGCCGTTTTACAAACCGGTGGGTAATGAATGCACCGTTTTTGAAACGGCGTACCGGCAGCGGCTGCCATTATTAATCAAAGGGCCAACGGGCTGTGGAAAAACCCGGTTTATCGCCCATATGGCCGCCCGCTTAGGCCGTAACCTGCATACCGTCTCCTGTCACGATGACCTGACTGCGGCCGACCTGACCGGGCGTTACTTGCTCAAAGGAGGGGAAACGGTCTGGATGGATGGCCCGTTAACCCGCGCCGTACGCGAAGGAAGCATCTGCTATCTGGATGAAGTTGTCGAGGCGCGCAAGGACGTTACCGTGGTACTGCACCCGTTAACAGACGACAGACGGATACTGCCGCTGGAAAGAACGGGTGAAATATTGCAGGCGCCGGATGCATTCATGCTAGTCATTTCCTACAATCCGGGATACCAGAATATTCTCAAATCATTAAAACCCAGCACGCGCCAGCGTTTCGTTTCCATCAGCTTCGATTTTCCGCCACCCGAAATTGAAACCGGCATCATTGCCTGCGAAAGCGGCCTTGGCGAAAACCAGTGCATTCCGCTGGTCAATCTCGCCAGACAGTTGCGCGATCTGAAAGAGATCGACCTGGAAGAAGTCGTGTCAACCCGTCTGCTGGTCTATTGCGCGATTCTGATTAAAAACGGGCTGGACCCGCTTCAGGCAGCCGAAACCGCACTGGTCGAACCGCTTTGCGACGATCATGATATCAAGCAGGGATTGCTGGAGCTGATTCGCGCCACATACGGCTGACCTGCGTGAATCACTGGGATTTTCTCGAACTGGAAGAACAGATTGGCCGTTACTGGCATCGTCTTGTCGGTAATGCACACAGTTATCCGGTGTATACGGATGCTGCGGTCACGTTTGATTCCGTTCGTACACCACTCGGTGTTTTTTTCCGGGGACTGGGCGGCGCACCCGGCATTGCGTTAACCACGGGCATCCGGCAATCACCAGGACACCGCTTGAAGCTGAAGCAGCGCCTGGGTATTGAAAAAGAACTCTTTCCGCTCACTGAAGGCGATTCGGAAAGAATTTTACTGCCCGCAACGATAGCGTATTTCCCTTCCCGTGACTTGAACCGGCGTCTTTATTTCTGGCTGGCTGCCTATTTCGCCACAGCCGAACAACCGGTTGCTGCTCCGGTACATGATCCGCTGCAGGCCGATCTTGCTTTTCTGCATCATTCCTACCGTACCTGTATTCAGGTCGGTGAGCGTTTTCCCGTTCTTGCCAGCGATTATCAGCGTCTTTGCGACGCATTGGCCGCACAACGGCCACAGCGCCCGTTGCCCGCTCAGGAACGCGCTGTGGAGGCCGCCATCATGGCATTATTAGGCAAACCCTGCAAAGATCCGCTGGGCAATACATTTTTACGGGCAATCCAGCAATCCACGTCCGATTTCAGCCACTGGCATGCCGCAAAACACTACCAACCATTTCTACCCGTTCCGCTTTGGGGAAAAGTCCATTCATCTGGCAGGTCGCCAGCGCCGGAAAGAGACCATCCCGATCAGGACGGCGGCGGCAGTCCGGATATGCACGACAATCAAAGAAAAAAAAGCCGCAGGGAGAAATTCGAGCAAAGCGAGCGTGACGATCCGCTGCTGTTAAACCGGTTTGAAAAACTTTTCAGCTGGTCCGAAATGCTCAATATCAATCGCGCCGTTCAGGACGACGATGCAGATGCCGCACAGAACGCCGCGAAAGACATGGAGGAAATCACACTCAGTACGCACCAGCACCCTGCCGCGACCAAGCTTAAATTCGATCTTGATCTGGCGCCAGGCGATGTCAATCCATTTTTACTGATTGACGAATTGACATATCCCGAATGGGACTACCGGCGTGCCGATTATCACGCCAGTCAATGCCGGGTGATTTTCCAGCAGGCCGAAGAAAAAGACGCGCCATGGACGCCCGATCTTCAGGCCAGAAGGCGCTTTCGCAAAATCCGCCGCCAGTTTGAAGCAATCAGGCCCAAACGCGAGATTTTACGCAACCAGCTGGACGGTATCGAACTGGACATGGATGCGCTGGTACGAACGCAAAGCGATCTGCTGGCTAACGGCAACTGTTCCAATCAGGTCTATTTGAAATCTCTGCGGCAGGCACGCGATCTTGCTGTTGCTATTTTAGTGGATGTTTCGTTATCCACCGACAGCTGGATCGGCGGCCGGCGCATTCTCGATGTTGAAAAAGAGGCGCTGGTCACACTGGCGACCGGCCTCGCAGCTTGCCGGGACACATTTGCCATTTATACCTTCACATCCCGCAAAAGACATTTTGTACGTGTCGCCGCCGTCAAAGAATTTAACGAGGCATACAATGACAAAATACTGCGCCGCATCGCCTCCCTGAAACCAGGTTACTACACCCGGATGGGCGCCGCCTTGCGCCACACCCGGAAATTGCTGAGCGTACGCCCCGAACGCAGCAGACTAATTCTGCTGCTCAGTGACGGCAAGCCCAACGATCTGGACTATTATGAAGGCCGCTACGGCATTGAGGATACCCGGCACGCCATAGTTGAAGCACGCAAATCGGGACTTTCAGTTTTTGGCATCACCGTCGACCGCAAAGCGCAGGATTATTTTCCCTATCTGTTCGGTAAGGGTGGCTATGCCATTGTAAGCCGGCCAGACCGCCTGTCCCAGGTACTACCGGTCATCTACCAGCAGTTGGTAAGCTCATAGCAGTGTAACTAAAGTTTCACGCCTTTTCGGAAGTTTCGATCTGATTTCATCAATTTTTTGTGACCAGCGGACTTTCTTTTGGGTAAGAAGGCAGTCCCGATTTTAACTATTTTGCTAATAGGGTAAAATCGAAATTTACCCTTTAAATACAACCGAATATGGTTGTGGTGGCGCGTGGTTTTTGCTATACTATTGGTATCTAAGTAATTGAAATAAATAACAAAAAGAGCGCGGCCACATGTTCATTTTACGCAATATTTTTCTCCCCTCCAACAGGAATTTAAACACCGCTGCAAAGGCGATGAGCGGGGCATCTGGTTTGTCTATACACTCCTGGCCGTTATCACCCATTTTACTTCTTCACGAACCTCTAAAATAGCTGAAAAAAGAGAACTTTCCCGGGGAAAACGATTGGCCCGATTTTCAATGTTTTCCTATTCAGGGATTTGATTTTTTCTCAATTCAAGGCGATATTGGGACATCCCTTCCGTTCACACGGCATCCCCGCAGCCGCAAGGTATTAGACGACAATTAATCTGTCCGGTCAGGCGACAATTATCTTGACCGGTTGAGCGTGGGCGCCAGAATAAGTTCTTACCTATTGGATAGGAGA
>NZ_FOGH01000075.1 GCF_900111165.1 Nitrosomonas sp. Nm51 | reverse complement strand
GGCCTCGCTCAGGCTCACATCAGGATAGACACCAAGCGAGATTGATTTTTCCTTGCCGTGTATTCTGTAACGTAAACGCCAATACTTCCGGCCATTTTCATATACCCAAAGGAAAAGGCCGTTACCGTCATGCAGCTTGGTTATCTTTTTCCCTTCAGATGTAGCATTTCGATAACGCGCGTCTTTATATTTCTCGGCCATAGTGGGGTAACTTTTGCAGGGGTAGAAATAGTTACCCCTAAAGTTACCCCTGTTTTAAGTTGGATGCAAGCGGATAGTTACGGAATAGCACGGAAGCAAAAACCTAATAAATAAAGGATTCTGCTAAGATTAATGGATAATTGCGGATGGCTACGGATACGGAAATGGCGGAGAAGGCGGGATTCGAACCCGCGGTACGGTATAAGCCGTACACACGCTTTCCAGGCGTGCACCTTCGACCGCTCGGTCACTTCTCCGTTAATATTATCCGCCCGCTATCCCTGAGTATTCAAAAGGTCGCACAGGATAAACCAGATCCTGATATCAGAGCAACGTGTACCTTACCGCATGTTGATACGACTATTACTCGTATGTAAAAAATTTTATCCCGATTGCCGAATTAGAAGCTGTAGCGCTCAGTTGCACCGCCCAGTGATCATCGATGGCAATAAATTTGCCGTGTCCAGCGTGGATGCCGGCTTGCGCAGCCGGTTCGCACGAACGTTCGGCCTTAACCGTTTCCGGCACATTCTCACAAACGATTTGATAGAGCTGCTGCACGGTATCCAATTCAAACGCAGGTATGGGTTTTTCCTCGACAGACGATTTGACACGTCCGCCGCTCAAGCTTCTATGATAGGTAATCTGCCGGAAATCCGCAGTATTTTCAATCTCAATTCTAAAAATCGTTTTACGTCTACCGTCCAGCTGTTCCTGTTTAGTGAACAGCGTACTGTTGACCTGAGTATAGCCTTGCTTATCGAGTATATCCGCAACTTCCTCCTGTGGCATTGTGATCGACACACCTGAAATTTCGACCGCTCTCAGTAATGAATCGGACCGATTCGAACTGTTTGTGTTGACGGTAGCCGTCAAACCAGACAGCAACAAAATAAATCCGAGCACCGGGATGAAAACCCGCTTAATGGTTCGTTGGTTTCGTACGTTCATTCTTGAATACCTGTGCAGTATGTTATCGGTCACATTTTCGGCAGTGTAACACCATTCTGGCGCTGATATTTACCGCAACGGTCTTTATAAGATGTCTCACATGCTTCATCAGACTCAAAAAAAATAACCTGGGCAACACCTTCGTTTGCGTAGATTTTTGCCGGCAGCGGCGTGGTATTGGAAAATTCCAGTGTAACATAGCCCTCCCATTCGGGTTCAAACGGAGTTACATTTACAATAATTCCGCAGCGGGCATATGTGGATTTCCCAAGACAAATGGTTAGCACATTACGGGGTATTCGGAAATATTCGACAGTACGCGCCAAAGCAAAAGAATTGGGCGGGATGATGCAGATATCGTTTTTTACGTCAACGAACGAATTGGAATCGAAATTCTTTGGGTCGACAATTGCGGTATTGATATTGGTAAACAACTTGAAATCATCCGAGCAGCGAATATCGTACCCGTAACTTGAGGTGCCATAGGAAACTATCGAATGATTATCTTTCTGACGGATCTGTCCGGGTTCAAAAGGCTCGATCATACCATGCTCAAGCGCCATGCGCCGAATCCATTTATCTGATTTTATTGTCATTTATCGATCAACACTGATGCGCTAAGAATCAATCGTTTTCCATGATAATTTTGGCAAACAATTCTGAGTGATCCTCTGCAGATTCCGCTATTTTCACCGCTATTTTACGCGCAATCATGCGATAAGTTTCAGCTATATTACCCGACGGATCTGCAATGACGCTGGGTTTGCCGCTATCGGTATGTTCACGTATTTGAATATCCAGTGGCAGCGCGCCGAGAAAGTCCACTGCATAATCCCGGCACATTTTTTCACCGCCGCCAGTACCGAAAATCGGCTCGGTGTGCCCGCATTTGGAGCATGTGTGCGTGCTCATGTTTTCGATAATGCCCAAAATCGGTATCCCGACTTTCTCAAACATTCTGAGTCCCTTGCGTGCATCGAGTAGCGCAATGTCCTGCGGGGTTGTAACAATCACTGCGCCGGTAACGGGGATTTTCTGTGCCAGTGTCAGCTGTATGTCACCGGTGCCAGGCGGCATGTCAACAATCAGATAATCCACGTCTTTCCAGTTGGTGTCGTTCAATAATTGTTGTAACGCCTGCGTCACCATCGGTCCCCGCCAGACCATTGGTGTTTCCACATCAATCAGCAGCCCTATCGACATCGCCTGAATACCATGCGCAATGACAGGCTCCATCGATTTACCGTCAAGTGACTCCGGCTGTTGACTAACGCCGAGCATTTGCGGCTGGGAGGGGCCGTAAATATCAGCATCAAGTATACCTACATTGGCGCCTTCCGCTGCCAGTCCCAGCGCAAGATTGACAGCAGTCGCAGATTTACCTACGCCGCCCTTGCCTGACGCCACGGCGATAATATTCTTGATACCGGATATCAGCTTGACACCGCCCTGCACCCCATGCGGCACGATCTTACTGGTTACGGTTACGTTGATTTTACCAATGCCGGGAATTGTCTGCAGTGCGGAGATAATCTGCTGGCGCACATCAGCCTTGACGCTGTCGCCTGGATAGCTCAGCTCAACATCCAGCGCAACGTCAGCGCCGTCGATGCGAATATTCTGTATGGAGCCAGCGGCGACATAAGCTTTTCCAGTCGTAGGGTCAATTACATTATCAAGCGTGGATTGAATGTGTTGTTCAGAAATTGTCATTCAGAAACTCCTCAGTACTGCGATTACCTGCCAATCAGAGCGCAGCAATGCATTCAGTTGAAATTGGCATGGTAACAAATATCAGGTCATACACACAATTTGTTAGAATACGCCTTTAGCAGTACGCTAAGTAACATTCCATGTTGCCGATGCTACATCGAAGACGGATGCCAGATGGTTATTTATCACGCATACATGCTGTTTTATATTTGTTTTCATTTTGTATCCGCTGCCACAAAAACGGTTTTCTGATTTTTGTCCGACTATATAACGAACAATGACTGACAACACAACAAACGAATGACTACACGAAGAATTCTGGTGACTTCAGCGCTGCCCTACGCAAATGGCAGCATCCATCTGGGCCATCTGGTGGAATATATCCAGACGGATATCTGGGTGCGTTTTCAAAAAATGCGCGGCCATGAGGTTTATTACGTTTGCGCCGACGACACACACGGCACGCCTATCATGCTGCGTGCCGAAAAGGAAGGGATTACGCCGGAAGCACTGATCGCGCGCGTGCACGATGAACATTATCAAGACTTCACCGGCTTTCATATTCATTTTGATAGTTATTACAGCACGCATTCCGATGAAACACGTCGTTATTCGGAAGATATTTATCAAAAACTAAAAACAGCCGGACTGATACAAGTCCGCGCTATCGAACAATTATACGACCCGCAGAAAAATATGTTTCTGCCTGACCGATTTGTCAAAGGTGAATGTCCCAGGTGCTTTGCCAAAGATCAATACGGCGATTCCTGCGAAGTCTGCGGTGCCGCGTATGCTCCAACTGAATTAAAAAATCCGTATTCCGCCTTATCAGGCGCGATCCCCGTCAAAAAATCATCCGAACATTATTTTTTCAATTTGTCGGATCAACGTTGCGTAGATTTTCTACGCCGCTGGACGCGTGCAGGGCATCTTCAGCCAGAAGCGGCCAATAAAATGCATGAATGGCTTGGTGATGCCGGCGAAAACAAGCTCTCGGATTGGGATATCTCGCGCGATGCACCCTACTTCGGTTTTGAGATCCCTGATGCGCCAGGCAAATATTTTTACGTCTGGCTCGATGCACCGATCGGATATATGGGCAGCTTCAAGCACTTGTGCACGCGTGAAAATCTTGATTTTGACACTTACTGGCACAAGGATACGGATACCGAGCTGTACCATTTTATTGGCAAGGATATTCTGTATTTCCATGCATTGTTCTGGCCCGCAATGCTCGAACACTCCGGCTACCGTACACCAACACGCATATTCGCGCACGGCTTCCTGACGGTAAATGGTGAAAAAATGAGCAAGTCACGCGGCACCTTCATTACCGCAGCCAGTTATCTGAAACAAGGTTTGAACCCAGAGTGGCTGCGCTATTACTATGCGGCAAAACTGAATGGCACCATGGAAGACGTTGATCTTAACCTGGATGATTTTATTGTTCGCGTCAATTCCGATCTGGTCGGCAAATTCATCAATATAGCCAGCCGCTGCGCCGGATTTATCACCAAGCGATTTGGCGGCAGGCTAGTCGACGCAGACGGCTATAGAATCATGCAGCAACTGATTGATGACCGGTTTGCAAACTGGCGTCCGGAAACAATCGAAAAAGCGTATGAGGAACGTGATTATTCGCAAGCCGTTCGCCAGATGATGAAGTTTGCCGATGAAGCCAATGAAATCATTCATGAAATGGCGCCCTGGGAAATCGCCAAGGACGCAAGCAGGAATGTTGAATTGCACTATGTTTGCAGCCTTGGCATTCAGCTTTTCTACCTGCTTTCGCGATACCTGAAGCCGATCCTGCCGGAAACCATTCGCCAGGCCGAAGCATTTCTCAACTGCCATACACTCACGTGGCCGCGACTGGCCGGTAACGAACCGGTCTCACAATTGCTGCTGCCGCCCGGACATCTCATAAACGCCTACCGGCATTTAATGACACGTATTGACAGCAAGCAGATTGATACATTGGTGGAAGCCAACCGGCAAAGCTTGTCGGCAGATCAGGCTAGCGCAACTAGAACCGCTGCTGAAGACACGCAAAAAACGGCCGCACCGATTGCAGAAACAGTTTCAATCGACGATTTCAGCAAAATCGACCTGCGGGTGGCTAAAATTGTGAGCGCGGAGCATGTCGAAGGCGCAGACAAGCTGTTAAAACTGACACTCGATATCGGTTGCGAACAGCGTACAGTATTTGCCGGGATCAAATCAGCATACAATCCAGAACAGTTAAAAGGGCGAATGACTGTTATGGTCGCCAACCTTGCGCCGCGCAAGATGAAGTTCGGCTTGTCCGAAGGTATGGTGCTTGCAGCCGGCAGCGGCGCCAGCGAACTTTTTATTCTGAGTCCCGATTCTGGTGCGCTACCAGGTATGCGCGTCAAATAATCGGTCAACAGCAGATTAGATTATTTCTCAGATGGAACCGATTCCGATTGCTGCGCAAATCAAACAACTCGAACTGAGACTGCTGCATACAGACATGCGGGTTAATCCGACGGTCATTGATGAGCTGCTCGACAGCGCATTTGAAGAGATCGACAATAACGGGCAGATCAATACGAGACAGCAAGTGGTATCATGGCTGCTAAGCAAGAACATCGCGCAGCAATGGTCGCTGCAGGATTTTCGCATCAAACGATTATCGAATAATATGGTCATAGCAATTTACCGCGCTGTAAAACGAGATCAGGCGACAAATACTTTTTGTGAAGAAAATCCGGGAACTATCCGAAGTTCGATCTGGCAGCGGCACGGCGAGCAATGGAAGATGGTTTTTCATCAGGCAACACGCAGCATTTAGGAGAACAAATTGGAAGCGGCAACATCATCAGCAGATCAACAACTTAGCGAAATCAAAAACAATCTTGCAGTCGTTCAACAAAAAATAGCCGCTGCCTGCGTCAAAGTCGGGCGCGATCCTTTGTCCGTTCGCCTGCTGCCGGTTACTAAAACTGTTCCTGTCGAACGGTTGCGTATCGCATATACAGCCGGATGCCATGAAATGGGCGAAAATAAGGTGCAAGAAGCGCGCGAAAAATCGGAAGCGCTCAGTGATCTTAATATCCAATGGAGCGTTATCGGCCATCTACAGACCAATAAGGTCAAATATATCACGCGTTTTGCCCACGAGTTCCAGGCACTTGACAGCCTGAAAGTCGCCGCCGAGCTCGATAAGCGCCTGCAGTCCGCCGGCCGTGGCATGGATGTCTACGTTCAGGTCAACAGTTCCGGAGAAACCAGCAAATTCGGCCTGCCGCCGGAAGATGTGGAAGATTTTATCAAGCAGTTGCCAAATTATTCGTCACTGCAAATCAAGGGACTGATGACGCTGGCAATCTTTTCGACCGATTACGGCCGCGTACGCGCCTGTTTTGTCCGTATGCGCGAGTTACAGGAACGACTGCGACAGAATGCGCCAGCCGGTTTGTTGTTTGATGAACTCTCAATGGGTATGTCCGGGGATTTCGAGCTGGCAATAGAAGAAGGCGCTACCGTCGTGCGCGTGGGGCAGGCAATATTTGGCAAGCGTCCCCTCCCCGACAGTCACTACTGGCCCGGTTTTGGATAAACCGCTGTTGCGGTTGCATATTATCAGTACAGAACACAGGCTGCAGCAGGCATTTTCAGCGTGCAAACTCCGCTTTGCACCAGTGCTGTTTTGAATGTGTTGCATCCATGGTAAATTTTGTTTTCCCATGAAATTCGGTGATAAATCGCGATGGATTACAGTATGATCGCCGCTGCAACCTGGCGGTCTTCTTCGACAAGAATATTGTACGTACGACAGGCGGCCTGTGTATCCATGACTTCAAATCCGATACCCGTCTGAATGATTCTGGCCATCAGAGCATAATCAGGAAATTTGAGCTGCACACCGGTACCCAGCAGGATAATCTCCGGCCTGCGTGGCAGAACATTATCGAAATGCTCAAGACTGAGTTCGTCAACAGAATCCACAAGCCATTGTTCGATAATCTCATCGGGAAAAACTATCAGATTTTGTTCGTGACGAACCCGATTGATCATGACATAGCCATCACCATAGCCGGAAAACACATTCTGCTGATCAAAATTTACAAGATGTAATTTCAAAGGGAACTCCTGTGTTTTGACGAATCGGAATTGCTAAGAAAAAAGCGGTATCAAGACAATATACGAATAATTTTCATTATAACGCGGACAGTTCGTCAAGGTAAAATCAATATCGTGTTTCACACCAGTGGCAGCATAACTACCCAGTCGGTCAGCAACCTCGCAATACGGCCAGTAATAGTTTCACTGAGGAAAAAACAATGGTTTCCCCAATTTTTTTCCCGCATTGACTTGCATATGATACAAGCTTGCCAATTCACATGGAGTAGATAATATGAAAACTGGTAAATTGATTATGTTGATATCTTTTTTCACGATTCTGATTTTAGATATTTCAATGAATTCTTTTGCATCTGCTCACAATGATGAGGATTGCCCCGGTCACGATATTCTGGCCCGCCAATATGAAAATATGGCCAGGGATATGCAGGACAGAATTCAGGAGCAAATGGAAATACTGGAGGTGCTAAACCGCAGGCCGCATTTCAGTTTCTTTGAAGCAAACGGACGAAACCTGAAAAACTATGTTACGAATAAAATTCGTGGCTGCGAAACAGCGGCAACGGCATATCTGGATAAAGCTGCTTATCACCAGACAGTGGCGTCGCAGGATTTAATGTCCGGCCATACTGCAGAAGCGGAACAAACCGGTCGCCATTAACTCCGGCGAACTATCACACTGCCCGATCTGATCCAGCTCTAGCGCCCTTGGTAATGGGATTTATGATTACCCGGACTCGCATGAGCTGGATCTTAATGGGTGATCTGTTGATTTGTAATCAAAAATATTCTAGCAACACCCGGAAACTTTTTATCATTGCGTGCTACAAGATCTAGTGTAAAAAATAGTTTTTCCAATAATTTGATTAGTTGAAGAAATCCCGTACAGACCAGTTGTGGTCGTTGACGGGATTTTAGCGTTATAGGTTGATGGTGACAGGCCGGCACGAACCCGTCATTAAACCAGGAATGCTGTCTGTCAGTTATTTAGTCGGCCCTGAAAAAGGATATTTTGAAAATTCTTCTTCGCAAAAATATTTGCCAGAAATTTTTTATCCTGTCTGTACATTTTTTTCAGAAAT
>NZ_FOGH01000105.1 GCF_900111165.1 Nitrosomonas sp. Nm51 | reverse complement strand
AATATCGGGACTGCCTTCTTACCCAAAAGAAAATCGCTGATCACAAAAAATCAATGAAATTAGATCGCCACTTCCAAAAAAGCGTGAAACTTTAGCTTATCTAATATACTCATCAGCAGCTATCGCGCTTTTATTTTCTTTATTCAACAATTCAATTTGTTTGAGCAGCACTTCTATATTTCTCCAGCCCGTTTCTTCAGCCAGCGGAACCCAACGCGCACGCAAATATCCATCCCGATCTATTAAAAATTCCATATGATCAGGAATTGAACCACGTCCTAATAAATCTGGTCGGTTCATTGTTCGGCGTGATAATGCATAACTTTGCACAATTTCCTGAGCGCCTTCCACCACCAGCGGAAAAGGCAAATCTTTCGTTACTTCACTCAGTTCTTTCGATGTCAACGTTCCTGCCGGAACTGCCAGAATCGCCAGATTTTCTGTTTTTAGGTTGGCATAGCTTTGCTTGAGTTGCTCAATACGTTTTTTTGACTCTGGCCAGGAAAAAATAACTAGCAACACTGGTTGATCTCCACGAAAATCCTGAAGAATACCGCTTGTTCCGTCGTGTGCAGTGTAGGCAAAAACCGGCGGTTGAATATTTTTTCTGTTGGGTATGATTTCAGGCGACAGAATACGTGCCTGATAACCCCGGGATAATGCATAAACGTAATTTACCAAATCCCAGCGGTCTTCTTCAGATAGCTGATCTGCATAACCAGGCATGTCCGTATTCTCCATACCGAAGGATATCCAATAATAAAAATCGCCAGGTGTATGCTCAGTAGTGTGCGGCTCCGTTAGCATATCCGGTAATACAGTAGACAACGTTCTTGCCTTGATACCATTTCCTTTACCTTGAAATCCGTGACAATCAACACAATGCTCGGCATAAAGCTCTGCACCATAGGAAATAGAAATCACATCATACGGTACTAGTGGTCTCAGATAGGTTTCAGGATACGCTTCAATGGTCAACGGCGGCAATGCTATCGCAAGCCCAGAAATTACCAGTACTGCTGGTATGGCAATCAATCGTTTCAGACTCCAGTTAGCTTTTCGCCCAAAATACAACACGATCAAAGCCGCACCTGCAGTCGCAAGTCCGCACCAAACCTGCACAGCAACATTATCCATACCCCAAGTTGCAACAATAGAAAAACGGAATGGAAAAGGCCAATCTTCGATAAGCGCGTGTTTGGCTGGTGTTGTATTATTCGCAATAAGGGTTGCAATAAATAGCAATACAACAGCCAATAAAAACTCAATCCGCACCCATTTGCGCATTCCTGCTGCACTTTTCTTTGTTACCAAACTATCTTTACTGTTGGCAAACAAGGGCAGCCAATAGGAGCGCACACTCGCAGCAATAACCAGAATGATACACAATAATAATATCTTTCCACTAAGCAGCCAGCCATATGGTGTAGCTACCAACGCCGCATAATGGCCGTCAATAGTGCGATCCCCGACTATTATGCCGGTTAACACAATTAAAAGCATAACGGGTAATGCCATTGTTGAAAACCGGTTTAGGATCTGAGCATCCATAAAACTGGATTTACTACTTTTAACTTGTTTTACATATTTGTACTTCAGCAACAATAGTGCAGGTAAACCTCCCAGCCATACACCGGCTAAAATAATATGTAGCGCATAGGGCGCAATATTTGCAATTGTCATTCCTTCTGATGCTGAATGACTGACCATTGCATCAGCAATCAAGGGAACCGAAGCTATCAATGCACATAAAAAATAGCGCCCACGTGCTTTTTCGCTTTTTCGAAGGAAAATTACCGATAGTGTTAATAAAACAGCAGAGATTAAATGTCCCGACCAGATCTTGCCTGTTTGTGTATTATTAATAAAATCAAACCATACTTGCGCCTGCAAAAGCTTGCTGGTACCGCCTGTAACTTGTCCGATTGTTGCCGCTAAAACTATTACCAGCCCAATGATGATACTGATTGCTAATTTTGGAAATAATCTTTCTAATTTTTCTACCCATTGCGCTGAATAGATTTGCTTTTCTTTACCGGCAATCACTAAAAAAACACAACTGCCTAATATAATCAAATTCGCTGCAAGCTGGAACCAGCGTGCCGCTGCTGCGATTACTTCTAACATTTTATTGCTGGGTATTTTTTATTCTAAAACCATAACTTGATTCAACTACATGTCCATCTATTGATAGTACGCGGAACTGAACTTTGTAACTTCCCGGAGCCAAAGCAGGCAAAGCCAGTACGACCGATTTTGGGTCATCCTGAACCGCCTGGGGTTCATCGACTGCGACATTCCTTTCCCTAGAATTCAAAACCTTTACCGAAGCATAAGCGGCTTCAATTTCTTCATTAAACCAAAGCTGTATCTGTGATGGTGATTCAGAAAGCGAGGCTCTCCTCGGTGGGTCGGATTTGACCAGAGAAGCATGTGCCCACACATGATTCATTTGCATCGCCAGTGCAAACACAAGAGTCCACGTTATAAATTTTAAAATACTTCTAACTGTTAACTTATTAAATTTATCAATTAACATTTTATTTACCATTTTTATTTGTGCTTTTAATGAAAAACTGTACTGAAATCATTTTGATTTCAAATGACGAATCGAGTTCCTTCGCTTAAGAATTCAATCGTGCGTTAAGTATGATCATATTTTTTTCTTTTAGCGGCCATCCAGTTTTTGAATCGTTTGGATCTGAAGAGTTTGTAACCAATCAGCGCTATCAGCAACAACCCAACCACAGGAC
>NZ_FOGH01000074.1 GCF_900111165.1 Nitrosomonas sp. Nm51 | reverse complement strand
GGCCTCGCTCAGGCTCACATCAGGATAGACACCAAGCGAGATTGATTTTTCCTTGCCGTGTATTCTGTAACGTAAACGCCAATACTTCCGGCCATCTTCATGCACCCAAAGAAAAAGACCGTTACCGTCATATAACTTGGTTAGCTTCTTCCCTTCAGATGTAGCGTTTCTATAACGCGTATCTTTGTATTTTTCGGCCATAGTGGGGTAACTTTTGCAGGGGTAGAATTGTTACCCCTAAAGTTACCCCTGTTTTAAGTTGGATGCAAGCGGATAGTTATGGAATAGCACGGAAGCAAAAACCTAATAAATAAATGATTCTGCTAAGATTAATGGATAACTGCGGATGGTTACGGATACGGAAATGGCGGAGGCGGTGAGATTCGAACTCACGGTAGAGTCACCCCTACGGCAGTTTTCAAGACTGCTGCCTTAAACCACTCGGCCACACCTCCCTGAAAAGAACGGCTATCATACTCTTTCATGCGCGATTTGACCAGTTTATTTGCCCGCAGAACAGCATTGAAGCTCATGGTAATTTGAGAGAAGATCCACATTTTCTGTATGGAGCTTTGTGCAAATCCGTCGACAGCACTGGCTATTTTTTTAGCGCGCTGTGAGCTGTGTTTTCAATTGTTTGATTTCTTCTTCGGCTTTAATCTGATTGGTGGCGTCATGCTGAACGCCGAGGAAGTAGAGCAGGTTGCCATTGGAATCAAATAACGGCATCATTTTTAGATGGTTATAAAATAACTCTCCGTTTTTCTTGTAATTTCTGAGTGTTACTTCAACCGGCTCTTTGTTTTTAATCGCTTCCCGTAATTTGGCAACCTGTTCTTGGTCTTTATCCTCGCCCTGCAAAAAACGGCAGTTTTTCCCCAGGGTTTCTTCTTGAGAGTAACCCGTTATCTGCTCAAATGCCTTGTTGACATAAACCAGCGGCATATCTTCCAGATCGGGATCGGCCAGTGAAACACCATTAATGCATGAATCCAGAATTTTAGATAATACCTGCGGAATCAATCCAGGATCTTTTTCAACAATAAAGTCCATACTATTTCTCCAAGTTTATATTCAAGCTGCATGCTGTACAGCAATACCAGTTTTTTACGCTTATTTAATTTAACCAGCCATTTCTGCGTTTTCAGTCTCAATGATTTTTTTTATATTATGCACTGTTCTATCAGTGCCATCTTGAACAGCAATACGAATCAGCTTTTCAAAGGGTTTCATGTGTAAGTCCAGATCAAGTAATTCAAAAACAAACGTTATACGGCTGGCTTTCTCGTCCACTGTTTCAATCAGATAATCACACCGGTAAGGATTTGAAACACCTTCAAAGAGGATGCGCGCACCGGGTTCGAATACTGTGACTTTAAATATCGACTCCGATCGGTTTCCCTGATCAATGCGCACCTGACGGCATTGTGTCCCGACTTTAACGGGACCGTCTGTCAGTTTCTCGAGTTTTTTGACCTCCGGCGACCAGCGTGGATAATTTTCCAGTAATTCAACACCGATAAAATTAAACAGTTTGTCAGACGGACCACGGATCAGTGCGCTGGACTTACCAACAACAGGGGTCTGTTTTAATAAACCAAACATAAATAGTCTCCTGCGTTAAATTCTTACACCACATACGTATCTATCCCCCGCAATAATAGATCATATTGTGCTTCGACCAACTCCTTTATGGTCAATGCGGGGATACCTGTAACAATATTACCTTCTGTAACCAACCAGCCGACAGCATCTGTGGGGCCCAGATTGACCACATATCCGATATCATGGTGCAGATAGGGTTCTAGGAGTGCAAGCAATCCCGAGTGGCGCAGAATATTGCGGCCGACCAATTTGCCTTTGCGAACGGCCGATTGTGCACACAGTACATTCGATCCCGGGGACTTGTAGACTGAGCAATCACCCGCAATAAAGATATGCCGCAACGCTTGCTGGCCGACCACCGCCTGACCAAACGCGTTTGCAGACAACACTGTTTCCTGCTTTTTACCCAAAAACAGCAGCGTCAAATGCGACGGCAGTTCATAAAATCGTTCGGATTGTTTGTCTTCAAGCTGTATTTGATCGTCTGATTGACCGTGATAGCGGACATCGGGTACAGCTTTGATATTCAAATCCTGCATACAGGTTTGCACATAGTCATCAAAACCCTGTGGAAATTGCGCAAGTACCCGGTCACCTGAATGAATCAATTGTAGTTTCGCATCGATTTTCTGTCTGCTCAAATACCGTCTGATTTCAAATAGAAACTGTATGCCGGTCGCGCCTGCGCCAACCACAGAAATAATGGGTTGATCCTTGTGTGCCCGGTTCAGGTGTTTAAGAAGCAAATCCGGCCCGGCTGTGTACATAAAGTGCTGCAATGTCAGTACGTTACCAGACTGCGGAGCCTGACGGGATTCAGCGCCCGTGGCTATAACCAGATAATCAAAATCAATAATAGCATCATTGGCTACAAGATACTTGTCCTTCTGCCACTGCCGTAACAATTCGTCCGTCACAGTGAGTGAAGCTTGAATATGACGGCAGCCAAAGCGCGTTTCCAGAGTGCTGAACGGCACCAGCAAATTCGACAATGGATAACGGAACGTTTCATGTAAATGCGTGATTTTGAGATGCTGGTCGCCGGGATCAATCAGAGTAATAACAGCATCGGGAGCGTAACGCTTCAACGTTGTCAGCGCTGCCATGCCGGCATAACCGCCACCGGCTATCACCACTTTTATCCGTCTCTTGCCAGGTATATAAAATGGCAGTAGCGCCACGCACTCTCCTTTTATTTGATGAAAAAACTCACAGGCGCACTGGATATCGGTATGCGGTCCGTTCGCCAATGCTGAACCGCCCATTGCCAGAATGTCTCCAGATTGCTGTCGTGCAGTGCTTGCGGCGGATTCTGACCAAGAAACCGCAATGCGGCCACAAGCTGTGATAATACATCGAATTGGCTGACTGGTGCAGCAAAGGTTTGCTTACTGAGCTTTTCGCCGCGCCGGTTTGTTGCAAGCGGTAAATGCATATATACCGGTACAGGATATTTGAGCAGTTGCTGCAAAAATATCTGCCGCGGCGTCGAATCAAGCAAATCAGACCCGCGTACGACGTGGGTAATATGTTGATCTGCATCATCAACCACTACCGCCAGTTGGTATGCAAACACGCCGTCGGTGCGGCGCAGGGTAAAATCGCCGATATCTTGACCAATGCGTTGTGATAAGAAGCCTTGCACGCGATCCACTAGTTTAATACGGCGGTTATCTGTTGTTACACGCATCGCACTGCGTTTCTGTTGCTGATTGTTTTGGCCGTTATCCCGGGCTTTCCGGCATGTTCCGGGATAGATTGGGCCGTCAATACCGGTTAATTTGGATGCGGCCACTTCTTTGCGTGAACAGAAACATGGATAAATCAGTGTTTCCTTCTTTAGCTGCGCCAAAGCAGCGCGGTATAAGTCATGGCGTTGGCTCTGATAAACGACTTCACCGTCCCATTCCATACCGAGTTTCTCGAGTAAAACCAGCATATCGCGTGCTGCGCCCGGCACCTCGCGCGGAGGGTCGAGATCTTCTATTCTGACCCGCCATTCACCGTTATGCGATCTGGCGTCCAGATAACTGCCTACAGCCGTCACCAGTGAGCCGAAGTGTAACGGGCCCGTTGGAGAGGGCGCAAAACGACCGCGGTAAACGGAACTGTTTGAGAATGTATCCAACACCGCATCCATTGTATGCATATGATTGTCTGGGTTCAAACCGGGATCATTCGGTGAGCCTTACAAATAATGTAACTGTTTAGCGTAATTCTAATCTAAAGGTAGCTTACAGTATAAAGTGAGGCAATTTTCCGTCGAAAAGCAGCATGAATGCCTGGCTGGCAGACACATTGTTTTTTCTGCAAGTAGACAGATAGCCGCGTATCCGTCAGTATTCTCCATTACAACCTCGTCTGGCTGCAATTGGGTTGCCCACTGTGCCAACATGCGCCGGTCTTTCTTGAATGCGCCAAATTGGCGCTGCTCGGTACGCATCGAACCATCGCTTTCTTCAATCAAGGCACACGCTGTAATCTGCGACTGATGGACATCGAGTCCAACGACACGTTTATAAATTACATCCAATTCCATAACGCCTCCATTCATTTTATACTTGCCAATGGAAGGTGGCGGAACCGGAGCTGAAAATCCCTGAAAGCATTTATCTGCTTTCGGCCTTTTTAACGTACGCTCTCTATGGAAGCAATCCGGGGCTCGGGTCAGTTCGGTGGGTCACGTTAGAGTACGGGATCAAGTCACCAAAAAAATGTGCGGCCTCTTCCTGCCACCATGCAGCGTGCAAAACGGCCGGCACGGTTGCCGGTGATGCTCACGACTTCAGAAACTCAAAACCTGCTTGATCATCTTGCTGATCGTTCGGGTTGGCGGCCAGAAAAGCAGAGTGTAATACCCGCAGGGCATTACACCACTGACGACGATTTGATGGTGTAATGTGCTTCGCTTATTGGCACCTTACCTGTCAGACTAATCACAACTTTCTCCATCCAGCAAAAATTCAGTCATATACCGATTTACCAGCTCGGGTTGTTCCTGCTGCACCCAATGGCTGCAATGGGGAATGTACCTGATTTCGAGACGATCGGTGAAGCAGGATTCCATGCCGCAGGTGAGTTCTTTGCCCAGCACGGTGTCTTCTTCTCCCCAGATCAACAATGCCGGGCAGGTGATCTTGTCGAATGACCGTTCTCCGTGGCGCAGTCTTTCGCGAAACACGGCGCGGTAGTAGTTAATTGCCGCGGTCAGTGCGCCGGGCTGTTGCAGTGCCTCGGTGTATTTCTGCAGTTCGTCGTCTGTGAATATTTCCTTGCGAACCGCCATGCCGCGAAAGGTTTTTTCAACAAACCACCGCAGGTTCAAACGCATGCCGAATTCCGGCAGCCAGGGCACTTGAAAAAAGAACATATACCAGCTGCGCCGCAATTGCCGCCAGTTGGTTTTGAGGTGGTGCTGAAACGCAGCCGGGTGGGGGCAGTTCAAGACAACCAGCTTTTTCGTTGCCTTGGGATATGCCGCTGCGAACACCCAGGCGATGCCGCCGCCCCAGTCATGACCGGCAATGATTGCCTTTTCTTCACCGAATGCATGAATCAATTCCAGGACATCGGCGGCAAGCGTATCCACACGGTAATTCGCTACGCCCGGCGGTTTTTCGCTGTCGTTGTAACCGCGCAGATCGGGTGCGACAACGCGAAAATGTTGTGCCAGCGACGGAATTTGGTGCCGCCAGGAATACCAGAATTCCGGGAAACCGTGCAGCAGCACGGCAAGCGGGCCTTCGCCCTGTGTGACATAATGCAGGCGGACACCATTAACGCGAACGTAGTCATGTTGCCAGGATTCATGCATGACGTAATGCCCCAATCTTTTCTTTGTTTTTTTAAATCGCACGGTTGACTGTAACATAGATGCGTTCCGTTAAACGGCCGAAGTGAAAAGCTTGAAAGACATTCCACTATTGAGACGATGTATCATCGCCGCTACAAAAGCGTTTAGTTTTCAGATACGTTATAATGCGTTCTTTTGCAAAACGAGGCAGACTGTAAATGCGTATCGAAGCTATACCCATCGGCAACAACGTGCCGGAAGACGTCAATGTACTGATTGAAGTGCCGATCGGCGGTCATCCCATCAAATATGAACTCGAGAAGAATTCGGGCACGCTGGTGGTGGATCGTTTTTTGCATACGCCGATGACTTATCCGGGTAACTACGGCTTTGTGCCAAGCACATTATCCGACGATGGCGACCCCATCGATGTACTGGTGTGCAACACCCGTCCGCTTGTGCCGGGGTGTGTGATCAATGTGCGTCCGATTGGCGTACTGGTGATGGAAGACAATTCCGGGCAGGACGAAAAAATCATCGCGGTGCCTTCCCCGCATCTGACCAAACGCTATGAGAAGATTTTCAATTACGACGACTTGCCGGAAATCACCCTCAGCCAGATCGCACATTTTTTTGAACATTACAAGGATCTGGAACCTGGGAAGTGGGTAAAGATCGGCGACTGGCGTGATGTCAATGAAGCCGGACGGTTAATCGTCGAGGCGATAGAACGATATAAAAACACTATCTCTACCTGAATTAAATCGCAGGGCGGATCAGTGCAGCACCGTAGCACCATACTGCGGCTGCTGGCGAATGCATCGTCTGACTCTGAATTGCCAGGCATTGTTCGTCAAATCCCGGTAATTTCTCCATCATCAGTCAGATCGATATGGTGTGCAGCCGGTTCGCGCGGCAGTCCGGGCATGGTGACGATGTCGCCGGTCAGTACCAGCAGATAACCCGCGCCGGCGGCGATGCGTACCGATTCTACCGGCAATGCAAAACCGCAGGGGTGTCCAACCCGCGTGGGGTCACCGCTGAGTGACAGATGGGTTTTGGCGATGCAGACCGGCAACCGGTTGTAACCCAGCGCGCTGATGCGTTCAAGATCTTTTCTGGCCGCCCGGCTGAAATCGACGTCACTGGCGCCGTAAATCGTTTTGGCCACGGCGGTGATCTTCGCTTCAGGTGAAGATGCCAGATCGTAAAGATAGCGCGCTTCCGGCTGCGGCTGCGCGGCTGCGTTGACTACGGTTTGCGCTAGTGCTTCAGCGCCAGCGCCGCCATCCGTGAAACCGGTAAAACGGGCTGCATTCAATCTGTATTCGTTACACCATTGTTCAATGACAGCCAGTTCCTGCTCAGTGTCTGCGGCAAAGCAATTGATGGCAACGACCGGTTCAAAGCCGAATACGCGCACACTGTGGATATGATGATTCAGGTGTTCCAGTCCGCGTTTGATTGCACCGGGATCGCTGGATTGAGTGGAATTACCACCGCCGTGTATACGTAAGGCGCGTACGGTTACCACCAGCACCACGGCACTGGGCCACAGACCGGCGCTGCGACATTTCAGATCGAAGAATTTTTCCGCACCCAGGTCAAAACCAAAACCTGCTTCGGTTACGGCATAGTCTGCATAAGTTGCTGCAGCGCGGGTAGCCATCACGCTGTTACAGCCATGTGCGATATTGCCGAACGGTCCGCCATGCACAAAAGCCGGCACGCCTTCGGTGGATTGCACCAGATTCGGCAGTATGGCATCGTGCAGCAACGCTGCCATTGCGCCTGACGCCTGCAGGCTTTGCGCCGTGATCGGAAGCCCGGCGCGGTTGAAGCCAACCAGAATACGGCCCAGACGGGCTTTCAGATCGGCGGTATTTTCGCTTAAGCAAAGAATGGCCATGATTTCCGAAGCGGCGGTGATATCAAAACCGGTTTCGCGCGGCACGCCATTGAGTCTTCCACCCAGTCCAATGACAATTTTTCGTAAGGCGCGATCATTGACATCCAGTACACGCCGCCAGAAAACCTGACGATGCTCCAGATCAAGCTCGCTGCGAAAATGAATGGCATTGTCCAGCAATGCGGCCAGCAGATTGTGCGCGGCGCTAATAGCATGCATGTCGCCGGTGAAGTGCATATTGATACGGGCTGACGGCTCGAGTTGACAGTGCCCACCACCGGTGCCGCCACCTTTGACGCCGAAAATCGGGCCTAAGGACGGTTCACGCAGTGCCAGCGCCGTTTTTTTGCCGATGCGCGTCAGACCTTGCGCAAGACCGATAGCGACCGTGGTTTTACCTTCGCCGCTGCGGGTTGGATTGATCGCTGAAACCAGGATGATTTTTCCCGCCGATTGGATCCTGGCGTTGGGTAATGCCTGTAACCGAAGTTTGGCCATGTGCTCGCCGTAATGTATCAGCGCGTCGGATTGCAGACCCAATACTTTGGCAATATCCAGAATAGTATGCATGTTAAGGATTTTAAATCGGCATTGCTTATAAGCTTACTATGCGGTTGCGGACAAGTCGATCAATGAACATCGTTGCAGTGGTTTTTGTATGAGACGATGTATGCGATAAGCAATGGGTGATACCTGCTTCAATAATGGCCGTATTTTTGCGCGACCCAGTGCTTATGAATGAGTTTGGCCAAGTGTATTTTTTGGAAGCTATTATTTGGCATTTTATTGATCTGAGTCAATAAATTTGACCTGGACCTGGTGCACAATACCGTCTCGATTAATTCATTATGTGAGGTTCAAAATGGCTATGTTAGAGGAAGAAGATGCTGGCACTTTTAAAAAACTGGGCTTTAATCTCGCACTGATCGGTGCTGTGGCTGTGGGTTTGATTGTTTTATCAATGTACTTTTCTTAAGCAGTCAATACATATTGCTAGAGTTTCCAGGGCAATCGGGCTTAAAAATACTTGAAAATAGAAATTAGTTGAGGTATTAGGTTTATCATTTTGATTTCAAATGATAGACAAACCAACGGCAACGCCTTCAATCATTCATCATTTTTCAAGTATAAAAGACCCAAGAGTGGATAGGCAAAAGAAACATCAGCTCCAGGATATATTTTTTATCACTCTTTGTTCAGTTATTTGTGGAGCGGACAATTGGGTGGCTATTGAGGAA
>NZ_FOGH01000073.1 GCF_900111165.1 Nitrosomonas sp. Nm51 | reverse complement strand
AATTTGTAACGAGCAACTGAACACAAAGCATCAGCAGGAGGCAAAATACCAACTCAGTCTGGTCGACTTATCCACAGATGCGTAGTATCCTGCGCACTGTTTCCCCCTGGTCAAATTTCAACCGTAATGGGTGGTCAATTTTAAACCGGTATCAACACGATAACGGTCAAGCGGTAAAATCCCGGTTTGCTTGTATCGGTCATTTTTGGCTCCCCAGCCTCGAAATTTCGGCGATATCGATCACATCGAGCGCGCGAGTCGTATAGGTATTGCTTTGCTCTGATGACGGTTTCCACAGCGGATTAGAACCGGTCAGCGCTTTTTGCGCTTTTGGCGGCAAATGCGCATACGCCATCTCCGCCGTAAGCCGCCCTTGCTCGCAGGCCGTGCGCAGTGCGCGCAAAGGTGAACGGGGCATTTTTTCCTGCTCGGATTGATCCTTTTGATCTGAAGACTTGATAATTTCAGCGGACGCAAGCAATTGTTCCAGACTGTTTTCACCGGTTACGCGATAGGGCCGGTTAGTCAATAGCAATGTCTCTTCCACGCTTTTTCCGCCGTTGTCTAATCGCATGGCCCGATAGCGGATACGCTCGCTTTGCCTGCGCACAGCGGCCACATCGGGAAACCATGACTGTGTGACGACCTGCCAGTCGATTACCGAGTCCTTATCATTATCCTCCAGTGCACGATAAAGTCGTTTGGCGCTCGAAGCCAGGCTTTCCGTCAGTTCATGCAGACGGTGAAGCGGGTAGGTGTGTTTGGCAATGGCCACGCCAATGGCGACATCGAGCCGCCGTTTCGTATTGTTTTCGCCATCGATCAGGTGATTTTTCTCATCATGCAGGGCCTTAGTATAGTGTTTCGCGAAGAGTAACGCCTTTTCCGCACGGCAAACCAGCAACAGGTCATCGCCTCCGAGCATCAGCACTTCATAAGGACGCACCTTGGATGGTTGAAGCTTGTCGCTGCTAAAGGTCTGTTCCAGTGCGGTCACGACCGCCCGACGCACCGCCACGCGCATGTGATAAAAGAATGCTTCCCCCGCTGCTTCTTTCTCGCTTTCCTTCTGGCGATCTCTCCATTTCTTGTAACGTTTGCCGATGTCGTTGCCGTCGGCATGGATCAGCGCAATATAGTCTCCCGCCGCAAGATCCTTGAGACCGTTCAGGTCGCTCGGTTCTTCGAGTGCTTTTTTGACGGGTGCATAAAGTGAATTTGCGATTTGGCCAATGATATCCTTTGTTTCTTTTCGATAAAACACTTTGCCTTTATCGAGGCGTTGTTTGACTGAACGCGCGACAGGCAATGTTTTACCGCCTTTGTCAATTTCACAGTTGGCCGGCTGCACACCGGTTTCCAGGCAGAGCTGCAAAACTGGCAACTGCAAGAGCTGTTCTTCCTCACCACGCCTATCTCTATTTTCTGCTTCCTGACCGGCAGCTGATTCAAAGGGCTGTATTTTGATCTCGAACAGCACGCCGGGTAGTAGTTCGGTCAGTTTCTGTTCAGCCTCTTTCTGAAAATTCTCTGCAGCTGTTTTGCTTGAGAATACCGCAATGAAATGCCCGCCATCACGTGCAAGAATACCTTTTTTATACAGGGCGACGGGATCATCCCGGTATGGTTCTGCAACCATGGCTAACGGATCATCCTTCGCTTTTTCCAATTCGATGTGCTGCGGCCATTCAAGAGATTTTCCACGATTCCCGACCAGATCAGTGAGTTCATTGCGCATCGCCTCACCGATCATCGCATTTGCACCGAGCATGGCCTTTAGTCGAGGCACTTCAAAGATAAAGGTTTGCACGCGTTTGAGGCTGATTTCGAGTTTGTATGGGTTATTCTCAGTCATTTTTACCCCAAATCACGATTTCAGTAAGGCATGCCAGCATACCGCTTACTAAACTAATTTGCTCATTAAGATTCAGGCTGCGAATGAACTTCGAAACCACATCACAAGAAAGAAAATTGCCGCCAAATGGTTCACGTTTGGCTTTCATCAATCCGCAAGATTTAAACGTGTTATCAAGGTCGTTAATGTCTAATGGCTTCGCTTTATCGCCATGAACGAGGTGATTTCTGCAATCCCGAATGGATAACCCCTGTCTTTCACGCCTGTTATAGCAGTCAACCAGATTTTTTAGTGCGGTTGCTTTTCTTAGCTGTCCACCTGCATTATTTTTGAGCCATATAGGCCAGCTTATCGTCAAATTTTCAACTTTGTACGTATTGTCGGTATATGTTCTCCGTAACCTCTCAGGAATTGTTTGAATATTATCGCCTTGCAAGAATCCTTCACCGCGATCCACTGTCAACCCTGCGGCAAGAATACGCTGATCCGTTTCGATCAATTTCCAGATTCCAGTTTCGATGAGTACTCCCAGGCGCTGCAAAGCGTTGATGGAATCTCCCATGCACAGACTGATCTCGATTTGGCACGCTGCTAGCACCAGTCGGTCGTCAATTCGTTTCGAGTTAACTTCAAGTGGAAGATCGCCGAGTTCCAGCAGCGACCCCAAAAGTTGAACGACTGCCTGGGACCACAACTCCTTGCGGTATCGGCTCGCAAGCCCGTATGCCGCGACATAGTCCAGCTCACGCAACGCCTCTGCGCAGTGAAAACGTATGGTTTCCTGCTCGATGACTCGATCGGTGTAGTTCAGCTGAACAATTTTGGTGGGTGCGCTTTTTGCCGATTTATCCAGCAGATCGACCGATTGCTGTCCCAGGCAGGTGGCCGGAATTCTTTCCAGCAGTGGTTTGAGAGGGGGAATACCCCCCGAGGTTGTTACAAAGATTTTGCCCGTATCCGGTGAAATCCCCGAATTCCACAGGCGAATGACGCGGCTCAGGCGGTTGACGACGGATCGCTGGGCATCACTGTCTTCAGCACGCTCCTGACCACGCAGGATGTCAACCCATGTGCTGGTTCCAGGTGACAATACCTCTGGAATTTCCCCCTGATTGTTCTGAAATTCAAGATTGAGTCTATCGGCAAGAAATCGGGCCACCAGCGGTGCTGAGGCTATGGGTTCATTCTCACTTTCATTGGCACGCTCATCCCGTTTGGTGCCGAGGACCACCACCGCGACCGGCTGATCGCCAAACGATCTGCGGGCAACATCAAGCAGTTCATGTAATTTGGCGCAGTAAACGGGTAGTTTGGCTTCGGCATCATTGGGAATCGTATCGTCAAACGCAGAAATACGATAAGTGTGACCGGAAGTGTCATCGGTTTTGCCACGGTTGAGAGAAACAGTGGCGAGAAACTCATTTTCCGCAATGAACTCGAATTCTAGCCTGGGATTCAAGCCTGGTAGCGATAGATTTCCTGGCAGTTCGTCCGGAAAAATAATTTGCTCGCGCTCAATCAATCTCAGCAGTTTTTCATGCAGCTTCCGGCATTCTTTTCGCCCGGATTCAAAGCGGAAATTTTCTATCCATTCTCCATAATCGTTTTGCTTCCATACAGGAAATTGTATGTCAGTCACGCCCACTGAAATCATCCTTAGATATGTCATTGTTACCCTTTTTGGTTTTATCGAATCACAACGGTGTCAGCTGAACGCTGCCAAACCCCTTGTCGGCATTTTCACCGCCGCCGCAGACCGCCAGCAGCGTCAACCACGGCAGCAGATGCCGATTTGCCTGCAACACCAGCTCCCCTTCCCAGGCATGGGCATGATAAGTATCTCCATTACCCGTACTTTTACACTCAAATGAAACCGGATGGACTTGCGTTACGTGTTCCACCACCAGTCCGGCAAACAGCAAATGGTCCGCGACAAGATGCGCAAGATGCCCGCCCAGCCGCTGCCAAACCGGATCATGCGTGCATAGCACGGTCAGTTTGTGGGCGCGCTGGCGCAAACTCTCGGCAAGCTTGCGTGTGACTATTTCGATCGTGGGTTTTTTTTCTTTTTTTTCACTTTTGCCTGGTGGATTCTTTTCGATCACCCAAGGTGTCACGAACACCATACGCCACCGCGCCGCATCGGGTAGCTCGAGGTCGGCCAAGCGCGAAACATCGGTTTTAGATGCGGGTGGCAGGCGAAAACGGTTTTCCAGCAACTGCGCCGCCCACGCAATCCGCGTGCAGGCTGTTTCACCCAGCGCGATAAGCTGAAAAACCTGCAAGCCTGGCCGCCAGTGCAGAAAAAGCGTAGCCATACGCCAGGATTGCGCACCGCCGCCTATGCTGACTGGAAACAGGCTATCCGCCGCACAGCACCCGCTATCCTTCTGCTGACAGGATGTGTTGCGATTGGCGCAGGACGGATGGCCGCGAGCACAATATTCCCGCCAGCAGCGGCTACGCAATTCATCACACAAATCCGCAAGCCCCGTATCTTCCGGCCAGGATACGTTGGAAAACTCGACGACTGCTGCCGGCAAAGCACGCCACAATGCAGCAAGATCATTTGCGCCTCTGACACCAAAATGGGAAACTGCTTTCGGTTCACTCATTTTTGCCTGTTCTCCAAAGGCTGTGCGGTTTTTTCTTCAAGGCATCAGAAACTGTGGTTTGTTTCATTCCAGTAAGCTTCGCCACTTCGGCCTGGCTTCTACCCTGATTGACCAATCTGCTAAGCGTTGCATAACGGACTTGATCGAGCAGCTCATCAAGCGACGATTGCCCCTGGCCAAATGCCAGTCCGCTGAGCACATTCCAGGCTTCGCTGAGCATGCGCTCTGCTTCGATCTGACCGCGCACGCGCCGGTAGGCGTCACTTTCAGGGTGCATGCCGCCGCTGTATGCCGAGGCATTGATCAGTAATCGCCTCAGATCATGCAGATTGTTCGGATACAGATCGGTTTGCCATTCATAGTGAAGACGGGCGTGAAGCTTGCCATCCCTGATACCCGACTGATTTGCCAGCGCGATTCCCATGGATGCGATGTCATTCCTCGCACCCAGCGAGGGTAATTCAATCTGCACCGCGCCGCGCAGACCGTCGCGCGCAAGTGTTTCGATCGGCGCGGCAGGCGGCTGATCAGTGCGGTAAGTGACCACAATCGCAATATCGGGACGCGTCGCGGACAGTTGGGTGAGTTGCCTCAGCGCATCTTCGGACCAGCCATTCAGATCGTGGATACAGAGCGTACAGTCTGCAGGAATAGCGGGTTGCAGATCCGGCTTTATCCACTCGGCACTGGAACTGCCTCGCCATTTGACGAATTGTTGGCAAGCATGCCATTTACCGCTTCCCACCGGTCCCTTGATGATCAGCCTGACAGGAGAGTCTCTGAATGTCATCGCGCATTTATAGAGTACCGCATAACTTTCATTGACATGCGGATCGTCGATGACTGTGTGTTCGATCAACGTTTTTCTGGCTTTTTCCGGCAGCCTGATCCTGCGCACCGCGCGTTGCTGATAACGTGCTTCCCGCGCTGCCAGCACGTATGGAAGCCGTACCTCCTTGACGCCTTTTTCTGCGGAAGTTTCAAAAATCCGGACATGATCGAGCGGCAGGCAATTGGCGGCCAGCAGCAACGTGAACCCCATAGCGGGCACACCAGAGGAAATGTGAAACAGCACTTCGGTTTTCGGCAATCCTTTGGCTGCCGGGATCGCACGCCAGACCTGCTCATACAAAGCATGCAGATCGGTCGGCCCTTCAGCCAGGGATAATTTACAGCGCTCGATGGTCAACTCAGCAAACCCGAATTCTGGGATAATCCTTTCCAGGGCGTTACAAAATTCCTCGCGCTTCGTTTGCCCGGGTTTGTCGTCGTCGAAAAGCAGCAAGCGGGTTTGGGCGCTCGGCATCCTGGGTTCAATATCTTTCAGGCCAAGCATGAGGCGTAAAATTGGACTGCAATCTTCACCCCGCGGTGGAAAAAATTTGAGATCGGTATTGCCGATGAAAGAAACGATCAACCGCTCGGTTATTTTATTTTTTGTGCTCACGAGAAAAAATAACTGGAAATGTTGCCAGCCTCAATGCGCAACGCTCCGGTATCAAGTTTTGGAAATTCATCAGTTTTTTTCTTTGGCGCTGTTAGTGCCTGCTCTTCCGCGTACCTGAGCAATATGCACATCATGTAGCGCTGGGAATGGTTCATTTGCCTGGTTTCTTTCAGAAATAACAAATCTTTCTCCGCTTTTTTGTCGTTCTTCTCTTGTTGTGCTCTGAGCATATTTTCACCATATCCATTTGGATGCTCCAATGCACCGAGCACGAGGTTACAATTATCAAGCAGTTTGATCACCATCAATTGATGCATCCAGTTTTGCCAGTCCTGCAATGCCTTGGGCAAACCCTGTCCACCACTTTTGCGCTCGTACATTGCTGCAAATTGCTGCCGCAGAATCTGACCAATTTGTTCAGCATCATTGGGATGGCACAGCAAGCAGTCATGAATGCTGCCAATATTCTTGATATGTTGCCGCTTTGCACCCAGCATTGTTAGCGCCAGATGGGTTGCGTCAAGGCTGTGAATGAGGTTGGGTAGCAACGCGCTTTTTTGCTCATTGTTCGATATTTCTTCCTTAAGCATTTGAAAGTCCAGTCGTATTTCTCGATCAGCTTCCAATTTGATGCTTCTGCTGCTACCGCTTAGTTTGAATTTATTCTGGCAAACCGGAAACCCCAGTGGGCTGCTCCAAAGCAATGGCAGATGGGATGCATTCGCGATCTTTTTCAGCCAGCCTGAAAATGTATCGACGCAGGGATATTTGTTCGACAGTGCATGCCGCAGATGACAGACGATAGCGAGGGATGTGTATGCCGCCAGTGAGCGTAACCGATTCCAGTGTGTTTTGGCCGCTTCGTTACCCCCGTACGCTTTTTTGCGTAAGGCTTTAAAATGTCCTTTGCAGCATTTTTTCCGAAATGCGCTGCGTGGAAACTTTTCTTCTGTATCTTGCTCATCAATCCATTTGTCAATGGCCTCGGCCGGGCTTTTTTCCAAATCGATCGCTTCGATCTTGTCGATAATGGCATCGAGCACGTGCGCGGCTTGCGATTCTGTGCCCGCGCCATAAGGTATGGTCATAACCACTTTTTTGGCGGTTGAGCGATTTAACCATTCCTGCTTGTCTGCGATATTCTTTAACCAATCGTCCGCCATTAAAATAGCTTCTTCGTGCTGCTTCGGTAGATTCATTTCAGTGCATGATGCACGCAAATTTCCAAGCGTCGTCACGGCGATTTCGGCCAATTCCGTGTAGATATCACCTGGCAGGTTATTCGCTTTGGGCAATACATTGACCGCCCGCGCTAGGTCTTCATTACAGGTCAATGCCGCGATATGCTGCAACCCATTACAAGTGCCGTCGATCTGTACCGGTAAATGAATAGGTGCTTCCGGGTTGTTTTTCCACTGGTGATAAGCCAGGCAGAAAGCAAGAAACTGCATGGGTTTAGAAGCCACTTTACACCAGAAATCTGTTTCGAGAGGGGATTCGGCGCTTGCCTGAATTTGTACCTCGTTTTTTTCAATCCACTTCTCACGTTCCTCGAGCGTAATAACCTGCCGATCTTTTATACCGAGATCATTGATTATGCATTCGCGCTTAATCAGGTTGGCACCATGTCTTTTGAGCGCCTTTATTCCGGTCTCATCAAGCGACTTGCCATTGGCGAATTCCAGCAATGCCCGCTGCAAGTCTCCGCCTTGCGGTGAAAGCCAGGGTGTTTCTGCATAAATACGTCCTCGGTAATCGGCTTTCCACGGTAGGTAAAAAACAGCCTGCCGGCCGCTTTCATCGCATCCGCATAGCTCATCCAGAACACGACGCATAAGAATGTGATCCAGAAACTCAGCCGGCAATTGGTAAGATTTTCGTGTCTCGCTTTTTCGAGGCCTGTAAAGCTTTGTAGTGATCCACTCGTATAAATCCTGTTGATCTGGAGCGATGCTTTTCTTTGGCTGATTGGCCAGATCGATCATCTGGCTCACCCAATCCAGCAAATCTAGGTTTAACCGCCAAGGAACAGACTGCTGGAAATTAATCGCTGTTATGTAGCTGTGTATGTGGGCATCCTTGCCCCGACACACTTTACTAAAGCCTGAGTAGAACCGATACAAAAAACGGTTTATTTTCCCGAGTGTAATCAAATCCAGGTGAAACTCGCCTTCTGTATTTTCTAATGCAGATTCTGCTTTGACCACTGAATAAGCGACAGGTGCTTTTAGCGGCTGGAGGGTGTATTGATAGGGCAACTCGCGTAAAAAGGCATCTATTTTTTCTGCCATGGCAGTGTCAACGAGTACGATGAAATAACGCGACCAGCCGTCATCCGGTTCCACCGCCGCCATTTTCTGCTTAACGATCCGCTCTGGTATTGACTCAAGCAAAGCATCAAGAATCATTCTGGAAAACAGCAATAAATAGAGTTGCTTCTCCAGGGCGCTATCTATCTCGGATACGCGTGGTTCAGATGCCTCAGTTGTTTTTGCTTTTTCCCAGTCACGCGGTAGCGCCCTAAGCAATAAATCCTTGATGGCATATACAATCTGGTTGTACTCAGCTCTCCTTTTGTCATCATCCAATTGATCAACATCTAAATCAAGTTCTTCATCTTTAGAAGTCGCCCAATCATCTTCATCATTTCCGGCGTTTTCGTCATCGCCTACAGTGGAGTAATAGTGTTCAAAATTGACATTTGCCATCACCAGACACAGACCCTGCACGGCAATACAAAAAAACATTTCATTCAGCGCGGATGCTGGTTTTTTCTGATTAGTGATATTTTTATTTTTTTTTGTGAATTCGAGAAAAACATCATTTTTAAAGCTATCGAACTTTTTCCCGGAACTGCTATTCGCGCTCTCAAATAACACGCCAAACTTTGTTAGCGCTTTTTCGTAATCATTTATATTTTCTTTGTTGTTTTGATCACTACCGCTGAACAGTATTCTTTTGATGTACTCCACCGTAGCGCGGAACATAACCCCGGAACGCGCCAATTGCGGCGGTATGTACCCATATTGATTTTCTTCGGAAACAGTTAAAAAAATATTCACAACACCTCCAGGAAGTAGTCCAGCATTTTTTAAACAAAAACCGTTGATCCATTG
Source organism: Nitrosomonas sp. Nm51 (assembly GCF_900111165.1). Taxonomy (GTDB): domain Bacteria; phylum Pseudomonadota; class Gammaproteobacteria; order Burkholderiales; family Nitrosomonadaceae; genus Nitrosomonas. Next base: position 290 of record NZ_FOGH01000073.1, on the reverse strand, counting down.
TAACCGTCCAGCCCCACCATCTACAAACTAGAATCTGATCTGTTTATCCTCGGGTATTTTCAAAGGAGGATGACGAGTGACAACACAGGAACAACAGTTGCGTCATATTAGGGCGTGGCAGTCGAGCGGATTGTCGCAGACGTCTTATTGTCGCAAGCATGGCTTGAACAGCAAGACTTTTGGAAACTGGCTGCGTACTTACCGGAGAACGCAATTGCATAGTCAGCCGGGATCAATGGTACCGGTGACGATTACACCGGCTGTGCCGGTTACAGATTACTTGAGGCTGC
>NZ_FOGH01000070.1 GCF_900111165.1 Nitrosomonas sp. Nm51 | reverse complement strand
TCGGCGATGCAGCGTTATACTGGAGCACGCGCCAACAGCAACACGATCAAACAACTGACTGAGGCCGATTTAGCACAGTTGAATCTTAGCTCAACCGAAATACTCGGATTGCAAACCAGCCTGGCTGTCATGCATGCACTGCAAGAGCAGATTGACCGTGTTGAAGCTGTATTGGAAAGTTATTGCCGGGCCGGCGCCGGCAATTATGTTTCGTACTGTCGTTGTGTCGGTAGTGCGCATCTATCCAACGGTAAAAAGAAAGGCAGCGGCAACACCAGGAATGGCAACCGGTATCTGGCGTGGGCGTATGTCGAAGCGGCCAACTTTGCGGTGCGCTATTGCGAACCGGCAAGAAAATTTTATCAACGCAAGAAAGCCAAGCGCAACGGCATTGTTGCCATCAAGGCGGTAGCGCATAAACTGGCGCGCGCCTGTTATCACATGTTAAGAACGAGAGAAGTGTTTTCTGTGGGACGATGTTTTGCTTAGGTTTGGCGATGGCCGGTTGAACCAGACAAGTGGTTGGAGATCAAGCCACCAAAATTGATTGGACGCCGTGCCATTCGCCATTGCTGACAGTTTGACTGAAGTGAATCGCCCGGATTGTAAGCCAGAAAGGGTTGGTGCCTGCGGGCAACCACAGATTTGAACAAACAATTGGACCACCCATTAGAATAAACGACCTTGCCCGGCCGCACTGAACAGCGATTCCGGCATGTTGAACGCCAATTCCGAAAAATCAGCAAAAATGTTGATCTTCAACCGGAATACTTGTTCACGTTGAGCCAGAATAGGTGTTCAAGTTGGGCCGGAATATGCAGCCTCAACATTCACTTGTAATTTCAGCTTGCAAATCATATTTATCTATGTGATACGATTAACTATGATTACACCTGATTAAGGAATTAAAAATGGCAAGTGAAACAGGACGCATGAGTGTATCAGTGACACCAGAAAAACAACAAAAATTAGATGCTATCGCAAACAGTTTGGATCGTTCTCGAAATTGGCTGGTTAATCAGGCTATAGATCACTATCTTGAAATTTACGATTGGCAAACAAAAAAAATTCAAGAACGTTTGGATATTGCTTCAGGAAAAAATGCACAGTTCCATTCAAGCGATGATGTCGATGCCATCATAAATAAATTTAAAGCATGAGGGCTGTTGTATGGCTTAATGAAGCACTAGAAGATTTGAAATCAATTGGCGATTTTATTGCACAAGAAAATGCCAATGCTGCTTATAACGTTTTAATTAGAATAAAAGCTGCTGCTGATAATTTATTGCATCACCCCGAAATTGGTCGACCGGGCCGTGTTTTTGGTACGCGCGAGATGGTAATGAATGATTTTCCATACATTCTCGTTTACCAGATAACTGACAAAGATATCCGTATTTTGGCTGTCATGCATACAGCCAGAAAATGGCCACAAAACTTTAAACGTTCTCGCAAATAGCCATTACTCTTTTTCCAAACCTTTAACAAAACTACAAACATAATTATTGCTTGCTGTGTTCGCTTGTCAGCAAGGAAATCTTCTTTTTCCAGACCTTCAACAAAACCACATGCATCAGTAGTAGCTTGTTTTATATGGTTAAGATAATCAGAAAGTCGATTCATTCTTACACAGGTCGCGCTTCGCCCACCACTTGATCACGAAATTTTGGTGGCAGATCACCAAGTGTTAGCAAATCAACATTAACACCCAACAGTTCTTCCAATTCGACCTGCAATTCACCAAGATCGAACAGCGTTGCGCCTGGAAGAGTATCCACCAATAAGTCCAGATCACTATCGTCTTTATCTGTTCCATGGAGTACTGATCCAAACACACGTAGATTCGTCGCACGAAAACGATTCACTATTTTACGAGCAGCATTTCGGTTTAGATTGAGTGCAACTGACGGTCGCATAGGTACGTAATTTGCTGTGACACACTGAATTAAAAGTAGAATGAGAATAGCAAGTTCAGCTCAGAAAATCAAAAGGTTGAAAAAATACTGGCTGCTTATGATTACTGTTGGTTGTCACCTTGTATTTCTTCCTGTGTTTTACCTACACACCCGCTTCTTTCATCAGGCTTCGAGCTTTTCACCGACCAACCAGATAATTCAACTAATGCAACGCCTTTTTCATCCTGCGGCTGCCATAAGTGAAATGACTGGATTTCGCTATATCTCGAGCCACTTCAAGCAATTCCCCATGATGCGGGTCATCTGACCAGTTATCCTTGCGTTGCACATAATCATATTAGCCCTGAGCTCCAGACTGCGCGCCGCTTCTGCTATAGTATAACCCTGATCCAAAGCCAAGCTGATCGCATCCAGCTTGAATTCCTTCGAATACTGCTTTCTTGTTACCATCAACCTCCTGTTAAGTTTATTATCTCTTAACTGGGTTGTCCGGGGTTATTAAACCATGTCAGTGGTGGAATACGAAATGCAAAAAATTCATGCTGCCAAACTGCAACAAAAATAGCGATTCTGAGTATGTGTGGATTAACACAACGTGACAAAAGGAAAAAATATAGTGCAACTAAACAGTACAGGCTAAAAGTTATTAGCCTGGAAGAGTCAGCTCGCGCTAAACTCTTGATACTATATTCATACGCAACAATCAAAGCTTTCATGATTTCTGTACAAACTGATCTCCGTCTCCATCACGTTTATTTCACCACGCATCTGTGTTATTGATCGGCTTTATCATATAATTGCGCGTTTGAAAAACAAACGATAGCGCTTTCAACCGGGATGATGATAATCGCAATAACCGGCCCGCGCGGTTTGTGCGGCGTTCAGACCATTGAGAAGCTACCTGCGTTGCCGCATACGCGTTAATAACAGGTTTACAATGCGCATGACATCAAAACACTGTCCGCGCTGCAGGATGGAATACACCCGGAATTGCAATAATGCCGTCAATCGTTCAATGGCGTATGATCTGACATACTGAACATATCGAATGTAGGCAGGTGCGCAGCAGCCGGTGTTAAAAACACAAGCATGAAAAAAGAAAAAAACCGCGCTTTCCGTTCTATTATGAGTCTGATCATCAGCTGTTGCCTGTCTTCGGCGCTGTTGGCAGAAACTACCATTATCAAACCCCGCCAGAAACCCGCGGTATCGGTAACAGTGCCAACCGGTGAAAGCACAGTGACACAAACCGGACCCGACACCGTAATACTCGAAGCCGACAGCGTGGAGGGCATTTACGAGCAGGAAATGGAAGCGACCGGAAATGCCACGCTGTGTCATGCCGGCATGACGCTGACAGCCGACCGCATGAAATATTTTCCACAGTCCAAGGATGCCGAAGTCAACGGCAACATTCGCCTGGACAGGAAAAATGATTTTATTGAGGGCGACCACCTCAAGCTGAACCTGGATACCCAGATCGGTTTTCTCACCGAGCCGCGCTATACCATGAAAGAAGGCGACGGACGCGGCACAGGAGAAATGCTGTTTTTTGAAGGTAAGAACCAGTTTCGTTTGAAAAAAGGTGAATACACGACCTGTCCTGTCGATGACGAAGACTGGTACATCCAGGCACGCGATCTGAAAATCAACAGTGAAGAGGAAGTCGGCGTGGCGCGCGACGTCAGCGTGGTTCTCAAGGGCGTTCCCATTCTATATACGCCCTGGCTCGATTTTTCATACACCGGCCAGCGTAAAACCGGGTTTCTGGCGCCGGTTGTCGGCCACACCAAACGCAGCGGCGCCGATCTGGCGATACCGTTTTATCTTAACATCGCACCGAACATGGACGCGACCATCGCGCCGCGCGTCATGTCGGAGCGCGGCTTCATGCTCAGCAATGAAGTACGTTATATCGGTCATGGCGTGCATGGCCGGTTTCAGGCCGACATCCTGCCCGATGATTTTGACACCCACAAAACGCGCTATGGCGTGTCATTTCAGCATGCACAGTATCTCGGACACGGCTGGCGCGGCCAGCTGGATTATAACCGGGTATCGGACAACCGTTTTTTGCGCGACCTGTCCAACAATCTGTCGCAAACCAGCCGGACAAACCTGCTGCAACAGGCCGGGCTGTTTTACCATGGCGACCTGGGCCTTGACGGCACGATCAGTCTTTCCGCGATTGCGCAGCGTTTTCAGACCTTGCAGGATCCGTTCCTGCCGCAGAATCTAAATCTGCTGATCATCTCGCCTTACAAGCGCCTGCCGCAGCTGTCCATGAATGCTCTAAAGCGCAATGTCGCCGGCATGGATTTCGGTTTGAATGCAACCTGGACCAATTTCGCGCATTCAAGTGCGGACCGCACCGAGGGCAGGCGTCTGACCCTCTATCCTACCGTCAGCGTGCCGTTTCGAAATTCCTACGGTTTCATCACGCCGAAATTCGGCCTGCACTATACCCAGTACGCATTATCCGAAAATGTCGGCAATGTCGGCAGCAATACCGACCGGATGATACCGATCGTCAGCCTCGACAGCGGCGTGATCTTTGACCGCAATGTTACTATCGGCGGCAATAATTATATCCAGACGCTGGAGCCGCGCGCTTTCTATGTCTACGCTCCCTTTAAGGATCAAAGCTTTCTGCCCAATTTCGATTCCGCCGAATCGGATTTCAGTTTTGCACAGATGCTCACTGAAAACCGGTTCAGCGGTAACGACCGCATCAACGATGCCAATCAAATCACGCTGGCGCTGACTTCACGCCTGCTGGAACCGTCGACGGGTATCGAACGGTTAAGAGCCGCGGTCGGGCAACAGTTCCGCTTCTCCGATCGCAAGGTCATTCTGGATTCTTCGCAGGTCACCAGCCGCAGAGCTGATTTTATTGCCGCACTGGCCGGGCGCATTACCCGCGAAATCAGTACGAACGTCAACATCCAGCTTGACCAGCAGTCGCTGCGCACGGAAAAAATCCGCGCTGGCATCAGCTATCAGCCGGAGCTGGGCAAAGTCATTAACCTCGGATACCGTTATACGCGCGACGTACGGGAAAGCATCGATATCCCGGATAATCAGCTCAACACCGCAATCAAGCAGGTGGACACGTCGATTCAATGGCCGTTTTTTTCCAACTGGCATACCGTCGCCCGCATAAATTATTCGTTGCGCGACGACCGGCTGCTTGCGGGTCTGGCGGGATTTGAATATATCTCCTGCTGCTACAAATTCCGTGTTGTGGTGCAGAAATTGACGACGGCGACAAGCCGGAGCACGACCGCCGTGTTCGTCCAGCTTGAATTGAACGGATTGATGAATATCGGCTCCAATCCGTTACGTGTACTGGAGCAAAGCATTCCAGGTTATGCCAGCATTTATTGATATAACCGGCCTGTTAAACCCTTTGTATGTTGTTATCCGTAAATTTATGTCAAAAAGAACACTACTTGCCCTCGTCACTGGCATTCTGTTTTTGTTTCCGTTGCAGCCGTCTGCCGAAACCGTTGAAAACGGCTCGCCCGTCGATGCGCCACTGTTCGCAGACGAACAGGATTCGCCCGGTGATGAAACCGAACCAATTGATCCGGACCCGGAAATCTTAACGGGCACCCTCCTGCTTGACCGTATCGCGGCTATTGTTAACGAAGATGTGATTACGCAAAAGGAGCTGGACAACGCGGTTATCACCGCGACGCGCAATCTCAGGCAGCAGGGTATTGAGCCGCCAGAGCAGGATTCGATGCAAAGTCAGGTGCTGGAAACGCTGGTGATCAAATCGATACAACTGCAGCATGCCAGGGAAATCGGCATGTCCGTCAGCGACAGCGAACTTGACGAAACCATTCACCGTATCGCCGATGAAAATAAAATGTCCCTGCAGGAATTTTATTCGGCGCTGGAGCAGGACGGCATCAGTTTTAATAAATTCCGCCAGGAAATTCGCGACGAAATTATTCTGGCGCGATTGAAAGAACGGCAGATTAACAGCCAGGTCAATGTTACCGAAGGTGAAATCGACAACTTCCTGCGCACCCAGGAATCTTCAGCAGCCGGTAATGAGGAATTCCTGCTTGCGCATATTCTGATTTCAGTCACTGAACACATGGACCCCACGCAAATTCATGACCGCAGTGTACGTGCCGAACAGGCGCTGCAGAAACTTCAGGAAGGCGCTGATTTCGCACATGTTGCGGCCGAGTTTTCAGATGCGCAGGACGCCATGCGCGGCGGTATGCTCGACTGGCGCCCAATCACGCAGATGGGACCCACATTTGCGCAACTGCTGTCACCGCTGGAAACCGGCGAAATCACGCCCGTAGTGCAAAGTCCGAACGGATTTCATATATTCAAGATCGTCGACCGGCGTGAACTGGAAAACAAAGCCGTTGTGATCGACCAGATCCATGCACGCCATATTTTGATCAAGGTGAATGAGTTAACATCGGACAGCGATGCCAGAGAGGAAATCCTGCAACTTAAAGCGCGTATCGAGCAGGGCGCCAATTTTGCCGAAATGGCAAAATTGCACTCAGAGGACGGTAGCGCCTCGGCGGGCGGCGATCTGGGCTGGTTATCCCCGGGCAATACCGTGCCACAATTTGAAAAAGCCATGAACCAATTGCTGCCGGGGCAAATCAGCGATCCCGTGAAAACTCAGTTTGGCTGGCATTTGATACAGGTCATCGAACGCCGCGAACAGGATGTCAGCGACGAACATCAGCGCGAAAACGCACAGCAGGCAATCCGCGCCCGGAAAGCCGAAGTCGTCGTGCAGGAAATGCTGCGCCAGCTTCGTGATCAGGCCTATGTCGAATACCGGAGCGACGATATTTAATGATCTCTGAAACGCTGCCGGTTATTGCGCTCACAGCGGGCGAACCGGCCGGCATCGGGCCGGATATCTGCCTGCAAATGGCGCAATACCCGCTGTCCTGCGGACTGGTAATCATTGCCGACCGCAAATTACTCAAGACGCGTGCGCAACACCTTGACATGCCGGTCAAGCTAACCGATGCCACCAATGTCCGGCCCGGCCCGCACCGCACGGGTTCTCTGCAGGTCAGCCACCGGCCGGTTCGGGAACCGGTACAGCATGGCATGCTGAACCCTGCCAACGCAGCGTATGTTCTGGACACGCTGCAGCATGCCGTGACCGGTTGCAGTAGAGGCCTGTATGACGCCATGGTAACCGCGCCCGTTCACAAAGGCGTGATCAACGACGCCGGTATTGCGTTTACCGGGCATACCGAATATCTGGCAGAGATAACCTGCAGCCAGACAGTCATGATGCTGATCGGCGGCGGCATGCGCATTTCACTGGCGACCACCCATCTGCCGCTCAAAGATGTGCCTGCGGCGATTACCCGCCAAAACCTGGAAAACAAGCTGCGTATCATTCAGCATGATTTGATCAATCGATTCGGTATTTCCCGTCCGCGCATTGCTGTTGCGGGCCTGAATCCGCATGCAGGCGAATCGGGCTATCTGGGTACGGAAGAAATCGATACAATTATTCCGGCGCTGGATGCATTGCGTCAGGCAGGTTTTCAGCTTAGCGGCCCATTGCCTGCGGATACACTGTTTAACCCGGCGCAACTGGCAAACTATGACTGTATTTTCGCCATGTACCATGATCAGGGGTTACCGGTACTCAAGCACGCCAGTTTTGGAGCCGGCGTCAATGTAACGCTGGGTCTGCCGATCATCCGCACGTCGGTGGATCACGGTACGGCGCTTGATCTGGCCGGAACCGGAAAAGCCGATGCAGGCAGCCTGTTCACCGCAATTGAACTGGCAATTGAGCTGTCCAAAAACACCAAAACAACATCAGACGCACAAGGCACGGCAGATACAGAAGGCACAAAAAGCAGGCAGACGCCATGAAGCACATGGCGCACAAAGCGCGTAAACGCTTTGGTCAGAATTTTCTGGTCAATCCTTGGGTCGTAGCGGAAATCATCCAATGCATTTGCCCGCAACCGGATGACCAGATGGTGGAAATCGGACCCGGACTCGGCGCGTTAACCGTACCTCTGATACAAACACTCGCGCATCTGACAGTCATCGAACTGGACCGGGACATCGTCGAGAGACTCCGGCAAGATTACCCGCCGGAAAAACTGACCATCCATTCAGCCGATGCACTGAAGTTCGATTTTTTTTCATTAGGCGATCAGCTGCGTATTGTCGGCAATCTGCCCTACAACATCTCAACACCGCTGCTTTTTCATCTCGCCCGGTTTTCCGGATCAATCCGGGACATGCACTTTATGCTGCAAAAGGAAGTGGTCGAGCGCATGGTTGCCGTTCCTTCTACAGCCGACTATGGCCGCCTGTCCGTCATGCTGCAATACCGGTTTGAAATGGAACGCATGCTAACGGTTTCCGCCGAATCGTTCCGCCCGGCACCCAAAGTTGATTCAGCCATCGTACGTATGTGTCCGATCCGGCAGCCGACGCCGGCCTTATCCAGTGAATCAGCTGAATCAGCGTTTTCCCGCATCGTTACCGCCGCATTTTCACAACGGCGCAAGACGTTACGCAACACCCTGTCCGGCCATCTTGCCGGTGAAGACTTCAGCCATTTGGCGATTGACCCCGGTTTGCGCGCGGAAAACCTGACTGTTGAAGAATATATTAAAATCGCTAATTATTATGCAGCAAAACAGCCTGGTACTCTATCAATATGATATTGCCTGGTGCAGCGTTACCGTAGTGTTATGCAACAAGGCGCAGCACGCAGGGAAAGGTTACTCCCTTTTCAAGTACTGTAATGCAGTTGCAGGACACCATGGTAACGCCCTGTGGGTGCGCTTGTCAGCATCCATGGTCTGCGTTGTGTCTTTTCAATAGAACGACTATTGCCTGCAAGGCACGCCTCGCCATGTCACTGACAAGCTCACTGAACCCGGCAATATCATATTGATAGAGTACCAGCCAATAACCGGCAAAATTATGTTAATTGACAATTGAAATATACCCGGTGAGCGGATCACTTCAAAGCAGGCCATCATCTGCCGTGTCGATAGTTTTGTTGCCTGATCCTGGATTTGTTGTGCTGTTTTCAGCGCTATCGCACCATTATTTAATATGCCTATGAATTATTCTCAGTATTTCTCATCTTATTTATTAATATCAATGAGATAAAGGAACGACAATGAAAGACCGGGAAATGAGCTGATAGATTGGCAAAAACAGTACGGTACAGAAGAAGGCTGCGTGCAGGCATTAATAGAGTGACGCTGGCCGGAAGGTTTTCGCTGTTCATGTTGTGGTCACGATGGTGGTTACAGTATTAAGACGCGTGGCTATTGATAATGCAGTCAATGCCACAAACAAACCTCATTAACGGCAGGCACCTTGTTTCATTCAACCAATCTGCCACTAACCAAGTGGTTTTGGGCAATTTACCTGGTTGCATCAGATAAAGGCGGTATTTCTGCTTTGCGTTTATCCAAACAAATAAACGTGTCCTGGATAACCGCCAGCAGAATGCTGCGAAAGATTCGCATTGCCATGGGACACCGGGATAGCATATATCGATTACATGAATCGATTGAAATAGACGATGCGTTGATTGGAGGGCGCCATACTGGAGGAAAGCGCGGCCGGGGCGCCGAGGGAAAAACATCGGTGTTGGTAGCCGTTGAGAACCGGGAGAAGCGTTCCGGTTTTATTGCCATGCAGCAGGCTTCTGGTGTTAACCGGGAAACGGTATCACAGTTTGTAAAGCGGCACCTGTCACCTGATCAATGCGTGCGAAGTGATGCATTGTCTTCTTTAGCCGAAATCGGCAAAACACAGAATCATACCGCACGCGTGACCTCGCCAGACAAAGCTGGTGAGTGGTTGCCATGGGTACATATCGCCATTGGCAACCTTAAGGCATTCTTGCCGGGAACATATCACGGAGTGTCATCAGGTTACTTGCAAGAATATCTCAATGCGTTTTGCTACCGTTTTAACCGGCGAGCATGGGAAGCTGAATTACCTTCCCGTCTCCCGAGTGCTTGCTTGTG
>NZ_FOGH01000069.1 GCF_900111165.1 Nitrosomonas sp. Nm51 | reverse complement strand
CACCTGTCACCTGATCAATACGTGCGAAGTGATGCACTGTCTTCTTTAGCCGAAATCGGCAAAACACAGAATCATACCGCACGCGTGACCCCGCCTGACAAAGCTGGTGAGTGGCTGCCATGGGTGCATATCGCCATTGGCAACCTTAAGGCATTCTTGCTGGGAACATATCACGGAGTGTCATCAGGTTACTTGCAAGAATATCTCAATGAGTTTTGCTACCGTTTTAACCGGCGAGCATGGGAAGCTGAATTACCTTCCCGTCTTCTAAATGCGTGTTTGTGTCATACTCAAATTAAACTGAAAATAGTTTAGAGGCATACAAATTAATGACTATAGCAAGAGTATTATGATGCGAATAACTGATAGAGACAATTCTTCTAAAAACAAATCAATTCAAATTTTACTGTTGATATTTTTTTGCAGTACCTTTTTTTCAGTGCAGGATTGCAAGGCGGATACCAGTGACAAGTCACGATCTGTCTATGGCGAAATAGCACAGTATACCGCGGCCGGATTCCCTTTGCCCCGGAAAAAACCTTCGATCAAACCGTCTGCGGTTGAGAAACTGTCTGAAGATGAATCAGTTTACAGTAAACTCAATGCCATCATAGATGCAATCAGCGCGCTGGAAGAAGAACTCGAGGCAAAATCGGATTTGTTGAATAAAGCCAAAACCGAGAAGGGAAAAACAACGATTCTGAATGAAATTGACGAAATCAATCGATTAATCAAGGAACAGGAAAATACCTTCGAATTGATCCAGACAGGTGGTCTTGATCTGGCCAAGATTGAAGACTCGGATGATAAGGCATTTGATTGGCAGAAAAATCTGCTTGAGATTTTACAACCGGTCATGAATGAGTTGCATGCGTATACGGAGGACAAGCGAAAAGTACTTGAACTTCAAAATAAGATTGCCTTTTATCAATCCCAGATTGACAATAGCAGAAAAGCGCTGAAGAAAATGACGCGTGTTGATCGCGATGCGCTTGAACAAAAGGCATTAAACAGATTTCTGCTGGTTAAGAAAAAATGGGAGAATCTTCTGGAAGACAGCAAGCATCAATTGGATGCTGCAAAGATTCAATTGGACGGCATGCGCCTTCTGGAGCAGGAAGAGGCAGTATCGTTCGGAGATCAGCTGGAACAGTTTGCGTTGGGGCGGGGTGCGACTATTCTGATGGCATTGCTGGCATCTCTGTTTGTGTTTTTAATACTTACCATGCTGTGGAAAGGTATTCTATGGTTGAGTATGCGAAAACAGAATGGAAAAATGTCTTATGCGCAGCGTATCGCCAATCTCGTTTACCGCGCAATAACCGTTTTTTTTTCAATCATAACTGTTTTTATTGTGCTGGATCTGCGAGGCGATCAGGTATTGGTTGCCGTGGCGGTATTGCTGCTCATTATCCTGATTTGGGCGCTTAAAAATTCTGTGCCCCGCTATATCAAAGAATTGCAGACCATGCTGAATGCAGGCCCGGTAAGAGAAGGGGAGCGCATTATATATCATGGTGTACCCATGAAAATTGAGCGGCTGAATTTTTTTAGCAGACTGACAAATCCGGCTATGCCGGGCGTTAATTTGAGATTGCCGTTATCGGAGTTGAATAATTATGTGTCGCGTCCTCATAAAGATGACGAGCCATGGTTTCCCTGTAAACAAGGCGATTTTGTTTTGCTTGCGGATGGCAGGTGCCTTAAGGTCAGGCATATAACGCCTGAATATGTGCAGCTCTCCCTGCGTAACGATTCAATGGCTGAAATCTATTCGATACAGGATTTTATGGATGCCTGTCCAAAGAACTTGTCCTCCGGGTTTATTATCACCAGTACTATAGGAATAGACTATCAATATCAGCAGAAAAGTACGACGGATATTCCTGGAGTTTTTCAGGAAGGCATCCTAAACAGGATGCAACATGAGAACTACGGCCAGACAATCAGAGATATTTCCGTATTTTTTGAACAGGCGAATTCATCCTCGCTGGATTTTAAAATTATCGGTACGTTTGATAGTGCGGCAGCGCCGGATTACTATATGATCAAACGCGATTTGCAACGATTTGCAGTCGATGTCTGCAACCGGCAGCAATGGACGATTCCGTTCAACCAGCTGGTAGTGCATCAGCAGTGACTGGTTTGATGTAAGCCTGTTTCGCCATTGCACTATGGGTCTGGATTCCGGGAAATGAATGCGCCTGCTGTTGCGTCGGCCTGTTCAGGGCTGCCGGAGTTCAATGGTAATATCAGCGCCGGATTCGTCGGTCGTAAACGCCGATTCACTGAATTCTGGAAAACCGAAGCGCGGTTCAGGGTTATTTGACAATCCAAACGGCTCTTTGGGCATCATATTCCATTTTTTGTCAAGCTTGCGGTTGCCGTCAATATCATGGTAGCTGGCAACGGCGTAGGTGCCTTGTTTCTCAAGATTAAAGCAGACTTTATGCTGGCCTTCAGTTGCCGGAATCCGAATACGTTTCGTACGGCCTTTTTTGTACAAAAAATTATCAGGATCGTGATACAGCTCAACACTGAGAATACCGCCTGCACCGACACCGTTCACAGTTACTCTGACTTGAGCGATGTCCGGATTACATGAATCCGGCGCTTCATAGGGACGAATGTCCAGTTTCTCCTTGGCTGTCACAGGCAGTGTCAGTAACAGATAAAACATGAAGGTGGAAGCCAACCCAAGTCCGGCGCGTATGATGAATCGAAAAGATACTTTTAGTTGACTGTCATTCATTTTCTCGTCGCCCCTAGAAGAGCAAATATATAATATTTCAAAAATACCACAAAATATACACAGCAAGAAATATCCGCGCTGAAATTCACGCTGAGGTCCGCGCTGGTATTTGTTGAATAAACCTATTTTCAGTTAGGCCTACAAAAATTGGTGCAAGCATAGTAGTGTCAAGGTTTTCGGATTAAGAATAGGAGTCACCCAATGGGTGAAATGGAGTTTGAGCAAAGAGAGCTGGTAAAAGCAGTTAATCTCGCTGTACATGAGATGAATCAAAGTGCAAAGGAATTTCGTTTATCAACGCCTAAATGCTAAAAAATGAGCCGGGATAGTGGACAGTGACGAACACTTCTACTAGGCTATTCGCAAAATCAGGGGTTGGCGGGTCTCACCTGTGGCTGCGGGTGATGGCGGCCGCAGTGATGATATTGACCGGCTGCAGCACTACATTCAGGCATGCGCAACTTCCTCAGAATGGCCAGGCGCGAATACCGGAAATCCAGATTGACCCGGCTACGGGTGTCAGTTCGCTTGAATTGAGCGTCCTGATTTACAACGTGGCCGGCCTGCCCTGGCCGATAGGTTGAGGTGGTCCCATGAAATTGGATACTGAATGACAATATTAAGGAGTTATTTTCTGTATGATTATTTTTATAAACAAAAGGAGTACAGAAAATGAGCAAGAAACGCAGAAATCATTCACCGGAATTTAAATCAAAAGTTGCATTGGCGGCGATCAAGGGTGATCAGTCGCTGACTGAGCTGTCACAGCAATATGGCATCAACAGTAATCTGATTGTGAAATGGAAGAAGCAGCTGATTGAGAACAGCGGCGAAGTGTTTGCTTCAGGTAACGGGTTGGCGCCGGATAGAGAATCAGAGATTCAGTCTTTGCAAGCGAAGATTGGTCAATTGACCATGGAGAATGATTTTTTATCCAAAGCGCTCGGTCGCTAGACCGGGCGCGGAGAAAGAAGATGATTCAGAAGGCACATAAGTTACCCAGAACGTGCCGCTGTGAATTATTGGGTATACCGAGATCAAGCAGTTACTATCAGTCGCGACCGGTGTCTGGAGAAGATCAGGCGCTGATGCGATTGATTGACCGTATTCACATGGATAAACCTTTTTTGGGTTCTCGGCGTATTGTCGACGCACTGACGGAGCACGGGCACAAAACAGACCGTAAACGTGTACAATGTCTAATGCGGCTCATGGGCATACAAGCAATCCATCCTGGGCCAAAGACTTCGAAGCGCCATCCGTTTTTTCTTTTCCGTCGATACGATATTTAATCCGCCAGACTGTGCCGCCGCGACGGGGGGAATCGAACCTTGGTCTTTAATAAAAGAATCAATCATATACTTCTTACCTACGCAAAGTTTGTGTCATTCTTGTGTATTTTTGCAAAATTCTGAAAGATTTATAGACAATCAGTCTAAATCTAATTGACAAAGCTTTCAAGGATAATGTCCGAATGGTATATGAAGAAAACAAAGAAAAACCATCTTGTAAGTTTTCGTTTTAATATATATGTTCGTGTCCCCGTATTAATTAAATTGAGGTAAGAAAAGTTATTATCTCCCTGAGCTTCTAAATACTTACTTATGCGAAAGAAATTGACTTGGTTACACGTTTCAGATATTCACTTTTGTCCGAAAACAGAATGGCGTGATAGCACTTCAAGAGTGGCCCTTCTTGATTATCTCCAAAATATCTTTTCTAGTGATGAGTCACTGCGTCCTGACCTTATTTTCTGCACTGGCGATATTGCGTATGGTGAATTATCTCAAGATGTAACTTTATCTATGCAATATGAGCAGGCGAAAGAATTTTTCAACAAGTTACTTTTGGTTTGTGGGGTAAACAACAAACCATTGCCTACCGAACGTTTATTTATAGTTCCGGGGAATCATGATGTTAATCGTTATAAAATCAATACAGATACCCAAGACACACTTAATGGTTGGGCAGAAAACCCGGAAAAACATGTATCAAAGATTAATCAACGCTTTCAAGATTGCTCTATAGAATTCATAGAAAACATTAAGAGACTTGATGAATATGTAAACTTTGTTAAAGAATACTTACCTCATCAGCATGATGACAGTGGTCGCGTACATTACACCAATATTTCCGAGATAAATGGTTTGAAAGTAGGAATTGCTGGATTTAATTCCGCGTGGACTTGCTCAGGTTCAAAAGATGATCGCAAGATTTGGTTGGCAGGACTCTGGCAATTTAATTCAGCAAATGAGAAGCTTAGAGGTGCGGATATCAAAATCGGCTTAATACATCATCCTACTGATTGGTTTAATTCTGCGGAACGCAAGCTAGTCTCTCAACGAGCAGTAAGTGATTTTGATTTTTTTCTTCATGGCCATAATCACAATGCTTGGGTTACGCCAATTCAAAGTCATATTATTATTGCAGCAGGTGCAGTTACGGCAAATACTAGTGATGAGTTTGGGATAAACATAGTGTCACTGGATTTTGATGAGTCAAAAGGAATTGCGCACCTTCATAGTAAAAAGCTAGAAAGCTCTGGTTGGACGCTCGCGCCAATTGATACATTTGCGAATAATGGGGAATGGTTATTTCAATTACCCGAAAGTTTGCGCAGTAAATTTTGTTCGCAAGTTTTAGATGTAGAAAAATCTGATGAAGTGTCGCATCAAGAAAAAAGTGATAATAAGAAATTTGTTAACCGCTTTTTCGAAAGAAGATTAAACGAAGCGTTAAAATCATTTTCCTCACAACCAAAAGTATGGATCGAACCTAAGCTCTATACAAAATCAGAAATTGCAATCGACGCTAAATCTGAGCATGAAATTAATTTAAAAGATTTTATTGATAACCCAAAGTCAACAATTATTAAAGCACCTCCTCAATATGGTTTAACTTGTTTAGCTCATTTTCTTATTAAAGAAGCATGGGGAAATGAGAGCTCGGCTTTATGGTTGTATTTGGATTCGAAAGATTTAAAACCACATAACTCATCGATTAAACAAGCAATCACTGAAGAATTAAGTAATTATGAGGGTGTTGAGAATGACATTAAGTGTGTAATTCTGGATTCCTGGTCAACATTGGAAAAAGATTCACATAAGCTTTTGAACAAACTATGCGAACATTTTAAAGATATACCTATAATCTGTATGCATCAGGTTGATAGTGACCTATTCGGCCAAATAGGGGATGAAAAATATGCTAGGGAACTTGAAACACTTTATCTTTGGGCTTTAAGAAAGGAAGTAATACGACAAATTGTTAATGATTATAATGAAGAAAAGCAAATCGGTGATGAGGATGAAGTGACAACTAGACTTGCTTCAGATCTGGAAGTTCTCAATTTACATCGTACGCCACTGAATTGCTTGACCTTATTAAAAGTTTTTGAGATTGATTTTGATGAAAGCCCTATTAATCGTTCAGAGATTCTACAGAGAGTATTGTTTCTATTATTCAATGCTGATGATATTCCAACGTATAAATCCAAGCCAGATTTAAAAGATTGTGAATATGTTTTAGGATATTTTTGTGAGCTGTTAATTAAAAGTGAAATCTACACATTCACAAGAGAATATTTCTTAACGGAGATTCTTAAATGTTGTCGCGAAGGACTATTAGACCTTGATGTGCACGTAGTATTTGAAGTCCTTAATAACAATAATATCTTGATTAAAAGGGGTGATACATTCAATTTTAAGTTTGCTTATTGGTTTTATTATTTTGCTGCGCGACGAATGTATCATGATGAAGATTTTGCGAATTTCATGCTTGAAGGGAAGCGGTATGTTCAATACCCTGAACTTATTGAGTTCTATACAGGAATTGATCGAAAGCGAGAAGATGCGTTAAAAGTTCTTTTAAAAGACATGCAGGAGTGTAATCTGAGTGTCAAAGAAAGATGTGGGCTGCCATCTGACATGAATCCTTATAAATTTGCAAAATGGGAATCTTCAAATGAAACAATCGAACAAATGCACGCCGAAATCACAAACGGAGTTTTGGATTCAAACCTTCCTGCTGAAATAAAAGACCAATATTCTGATCGAGATTACGATCCAGCTAAGCCATATAAACAAGATATTAAGAGTGTTCTATTTGAATATTCGTTTATTAATATGATGCAAACTATGCGAGCTGGAGCTAGAGCATTAAGAAATAGTGACTATGCTTCACCGGCTATTAAGCGTGCAATGCTAGGTGAAATTTTACATTGCTGGGAAATATCTTCTAGAGTTATTTTCATAATCTTGCCGTTATTAGCGAAGGAAGGACATGCAATTTATGATGAAACTAGATTCGTTCTTAGTAGCGATTTTGGTGACACTCCAGAGGAAAGGTTTTTTAATCTCTTGATGGCAATCCCGAGTATTATTGTGAATTGGAGTAAAGATGATTTGTTTTCAAAAAAAATGGGCCCATTACTAATTGATCAATTACACAATAAAGAGATTGATGAATTAAGTAAACATGAATTGATATTGGTTTTAATTAAGCAAAGACCTAGAGATTGGAGTAAACAAATTCAGGACTATATAACTATTTGTGGAAAAAACTCATTCTATTTAATGGATATATATCGACATTTGCGTATCCAATATCGTTACGGTTATGCGATACCTTCCACACTTAAAGACATTGAATATTTAATAAAAATGACACTGACAAAGCATATAACTGGAAATAAAAATCCTGGGAAAGTAACAATTAGAAAGACTTTTAATAAAAATAAGTTTAAGAACGATATTATTCCAAAAAGAGAAGTGTAAGTTGTTTTGTCGCACCATAAGTAGGGATTCACCGACTATGTTCCATAATAATCATGTTTTACCCTCAGGTGACTGTGCCTTTCCTGTGTCTTAGATATAGTAATTTCATCTATTGGCCTAAAAGGTCTGGCCTAAATTGTATCAAATCTGTTTGTTAACCAAATTGTCGGCTTGAATTTTAGGGACGCAGGGTCTAATTAGATTTATAGTCTCTACATGATTTCTATAGTATTCAAGCCACTTTAAAATCAATTGGCTCGAGATTGTCAGTGTTAACGGTTTGCCGTGCTTTCCATAGATCATATAGATCTTGCATTAATAGCCAACTTTCAGGTGACCGGTCAAGTACTTTGGAGAGCTTGATAGTTATCTCTGGAGAAATTTCTGAAACACCGTTGATCAAACGATTAAAAGTGCCAACGGCTACACTCTAAAAGATTTCCGTTCAGCGCAACGCTGCGCGTTGGATAAAAACATTGATTCGATACGGCTTTATCAAACCAGATCAAGTTTGAAAATGCCAATTCTGAAATGACCTTGGCTGGTCAGGATGTTGCTCGCCTGATTAGCGGTTTCTTTCACGTTAAGCGTTTAGCTACCTGATTGCCAGAAATATCATCAAACGGATCAATATACGTTCTTCTAATCAGTTCACCTGGTTGTGGTGGGTTATGTTGCTGAATAGTCATAGTGATTCCTCATAATTAACTATATATGCATCACCGTCTTTGAAACGGAAAACGATACGCCGGTTTCTGTTTTCATCAATGGCCCAGTGCTCTTTCAACTTACCGTTTAGTTCGTGTACTAAGTTGTTTATGCCGGGTGCGTTTCAATAGGTTGCTTTATCAGAGATTCAGCAGGAATACCCAACTCACGATGCAGTTTACGGATCATTGTAAGCGTCAGTGATCGTTTACGGTTTAATACTTCATAAACGCGGTTGCTTTTTCCGATCATCGGTTCAAGGTCTTTGACGGTTAGGCCTTTCTGTTCCATTTCAAACTTAATGGCTTCAATGGGATCGGGTAGATCAAGCGGAAAATGTTTGTATTCATAGGCTTCAATCAGTGTTACCAGAATATCCAGTTTTTCACCTTCGGGCGTATTTGGTTCGGCTGACATCAATAGCTCAACTTCTTTTAATGCTGCGCGGTAGTCGGCGTCAGTTTTGATCGGTTTGATTTCCATGTTTAGTACCTGTGTATTAAATAGTCTGTGCGTCAATCTGGTCATACTGGGCGTGTGTGCCTATAAAACGGATATACACGACACCATAAGCATAGTTGATCCATACGATAATCCGGTATTTATTGCCTGCCATATTAAAAACAGTTCTGCCGTCTTTGAGAATACTGGCACTTCTGAAATCCGCTTTAACTTCTGCGGGTGATTTCCAGTCATCCTTTAATACATGCCTGTACCATGCAAGCGTGGGCTGAATCGCATCAGTGAAAGATGGGTCATTCTCCCAGAATGCTTTCAAGGTCGACAGCGCTATAACTCTCATAAACGAAATGATAGTCCCATTATGGGACTTTAGCAACTATTGCAACTATTTTGATTGCGGAATTCACCGTCCGTAAACCTTGATAATCATGCTCCAATCCTTATGCCCTGTTGACACCGGTCGAAAATTGACCAGAAAAGGCTAGTTGTACCGGTTGAAAATTGACCAGGTAATTCACGTATCCTGCCTAAATTTTAAGCAGGAGAAATTAAGAGGTGATTACCATGGTTATGTATGCAAAGATACGGCGGATGTTTTACCGTGAACATCTGTCGATTAATGAGATTCAACGACGCACAAGTCTGTCGCGGAACACAATAAAAAAGTGGTTGAAAGCGCCAAGTGACAGCGCAGTGAAATATCACAGAGCGAAGAAGCCCGGCAAGCTGACACCGTTTGAGTCTCGATTGTTATTGGCGCTGGAAGCGGATGCTCGCCGCCCCAGGAAAGACCGGCGCACTGCCAGGATGCTGTTCCAGGAAATCAGAAAGGATGGCTATGTTGGCGGTTATACAATTGTTTGTGACTTTGTTCGCAACTGGCGCAATCAAGGCGGGCAGAGTAAAACGGCGTATGTACCGCTGAAGTTTACGTTGGGTGAAGCCTTTCAGTTTGACTGGAGTGAAGAATGGCTGGTGATCGGCGGCATCCAGCGTAAAGTGTTGGCTGCACATACCAAACTATGTGCCAGTCGTGCCTTCATGTTGTCGGGCTATCCGTCACAAAGTCACGAAATGCTGTTCGATGCGCATACCCGTGCATTTACAGCTTTTGGCGGCGTGCCGCAACGCGGCATTTACGACAACATGAAGACGGCTGTGGACAAGGTGTCCAAAGGTAACGGGCGTGTGGTAAATACGCGCTTCTTCGCGATGACGGCACATTACCTGTTCGATCCTGATTTCTGCAATGTAGCTTCCGGCTGGGAGAAAGGTGTCGTCGAGAAGAATGTCCAGGATATGCGCCGCCGCGCGCTGTGGTCGGAAATTCAACATCCTGATTATGTCGGCTTACCCTTGCCGATGCGCTTGAGCAGGAACAGCTGTACTGATGCCAATGCCAGCATCGTTCGATGGTTATATCGAAGTATTGGCACGTGTATCCACCGTGTAAAATTATTCGTGTTGGTGGCGTGGGCTGTTATACGATTTTCATGATAAAGAGCACTATACAAAGAATCATTAGACTGATTCCGAAAACCGCAAAGCTATCAGCTAAAGTGCTATGTCGCCAACCCGGAAACCAAGCGTTTATATTGCCGTTTATGTTCGGATCTCTAAATTTATAGTGTGCTATTTTGCCGCCGATACCAAAAAGCACCATTCCAAAAAAGCCAATAGACAAATATTTTCCCAGTTCATTGCCACTATACATTGCTATAATTGAAATAACGAAGGGTGCACCTGAGATTGCAAGCAAAATATCAGGCCAAGTCTTTAGCGTTATATTTTTAAATGGATTATTTTCTATTGACTGTGTCGGGCACAAAATACCGATTTTTTAAAATGATATCGTCCATAAAAGGGGATACTTTATAAATGAGCTAAAGGAGCAGACTCGATTGGGTTTCGCGAGAATGATACTTCTTTGGTTTGTATTCTATGTTAAGTGATGTTCCTTGTGCACTAAGCCACTTTAAAATTAATGGGTTCTAGTATTTCGATTCATTAAATTATTTACAAATTAAACGATTTCGAGATTGAATTTCTTCCAGCGGTAAACGACAGGAGTAGAATTAATTTCCT
>NZ_FOGH01000014.1 GCF_900111165.1 Nitrosomonas sp. Nm51 | reverse complement strand
GAAAGTTACAGGAGGAAAAATCTGAAAAAATCATAAAAAACTCAACCGGCCATCATAATTGTCGCCAAACCGGCCAGGATAATTGACACGGGACAAACAAGGCTGCTTTACTGGCAGGTATATCAATGCAAAAACATTGAATTATTTTTTAATGTGATAATCATTTAGTTTGCTGTTTATTAACATTTATCTAGAATAACAGATCGTCTCTGCTAGTCTAGAGTCTAAAAAATTATTGTTCAGGTAGAAGCACTTTTTTGAATCAAACCGGTCATAGGCCGATTTTGTTAAAACCCACACATTCATACGGTAAATTTAAAAAAACAGGAGCGAATTATGGCCGGCGGCTGGTCTCGAGATGGGGCGGTACAAGATCAAATTGACGCCAGCGTGGAAGATGCTTTAGCGGTGGCTCGTAGCCAGCTACCCGTCGGCGCAAGCTTAACACATTGTGCAGAATGTGGAACCGCAATCCCGGAAGCGCGCCGCAAAGCGGTCGTCGGCGTGCGGCTCTGTATCATTTGCCGGGCCGAACTGGACAAACAGCAAACAGGATTCAGCAGCTACAACCGCCGCGGCAGCAAGAACAGTCAATTAAGGTAACTTTGCACCCATAAAACCCTAAAAAACGCAACAATACGGTATCATCGTCGTCTGAACCCGTCCACAACATAAGGAACAACGCTAATGACACAAATGATTAAATCCAAAGCCGCTGTAGCGTGGGGGCCTGGCCAGCCGCTGTCTATTGAAGAAGTCGACGTGATGCCGCCGCAAGCCGGTGAAGTGCTATTGCGTGTCGTCGCCAGTGGCGTCTGTCATACCGACGCATTCACCCTGTCCGGCGACGATCCGGAAGGTATTTTTCCGGTCATTCTGGGCCACGAGGGTGGCGCTATAGTCGAACAGATTGGTGAAGGCGTGACCAGTGTCGCCGTGGGTGACCATGTGATTCCGCTGTACATACCTGAGTGCGGCGAGTGCAAGTTCTGCAAATCCGGCAAAACCAACCTCTGCCGGAAAATTCGTGAAACCCAGGGCAAAGGCCTGATGCCCGACGGCACCAGCCGTTTTTATAAAGACGGCAAGCCCATCCATCACTACATGGGCTGCTCAACCTTTTCTGAGTACACCGTAATTCCTGAAATTGCGCTGGCAAAAGTGAACAAGGAGGCCGCACTGGAAGAAGTTTGTTTGCTGGGTTGCGGCGTGACCACCGGCATGGGTGCGGTATTGAACACAGCCAAGGTGGAAGCGGGCGCCACGGTTGCCATCTTTGGCTTGGGCGGTATCGGCCTGTCGGTCATTATCGGCGCCTCCATGGCTAAAGCCAGCCGTATCATTGGCATCGACATTAACGAAAGTAAATTTGACCTGGCGCGTAAGCTGGGGGCCACCGACTGTATTAACCCGAAAGACTATGGCGACAGACCAATCCAGGATGTCATTATCGAATTGACCGATGGTGGCGTTGACTACTCCTTCGAATGTGTCGGCAATGTCAATCTCATGCGCGCGGCATTGGAATGCTGCCATATAGGGTGGGGGGAGTCGGTGGTGATCGGTGTCGCCGGCGCTGGTCAGGAGATCTCCACCCGCCCGTTCCAGTTGGTGACCGGCCGAGTATGGCGCGGCTCCGCCTTTGGCGGTGTAAAAGGCCGCTCCGAACTGCCGGGCTATGTTGAGCGCTACTTACAGGGTGAGTTCAAGCTGGACGACTTCATAACCCATACCATGAGGCTTGAAGACATTAACAAGGCCTTTGATTTGATACGTGAGGGCAAAAGCATTCGCAGTGTAATCCACTTCGATAAGTAACCGCTATCAATGCGCCGCGGATCAGACACGAGCGGAACTGCTGTTTTGTGAAAGCCTGCAGCGCAGTTACGTAAGAGACATTGCCGGTTTGTTAAGTCTGGCAGCGATGCAAAATTAATATTCCATAGGAGTCTTTTTCATGAGTATTGAAAATCTGAGCAGCAACAAGAGTTTTGCAGGCTGGCACAAGCAATACAATCACTACGCCGAAACGCTGAGCTGCACCATGCGCTTTGCCATTTACCTGCCGCCGCAGGCGGCCAACGGACAGAAGGTGCCGGTGCTATACTGGTTGTCTGGCCTGACCTGCACGGACGAGAACTTTATGCAAAAGGCGGGCGCTCACCGCGCTGCCGCTGAGTTGGGGATCGCCATTGTGGCGCCGGATACCAGCCCCCGCGGCGAAGACGTGGCGGATGATGAAGGTTACGATCTGGGCCAGGGTGCAGGCTTCTTTGTCAACGCGACCGAAGCCCCGTGGAGCAGTCACTACCAGATGTACGACTATGTGGTTAACGAACTGCCGGCTTTGGTCGAAGCAAACTTTCCGGTAAACGGCCAGTGGGCTATCGCCGGTCACTCCATGGGCGGTCACGGGGCTCTGGTCATCGCCTTGCGTAACCCGCGGCGATACTGCTCTGTGTCGGCTTTCAGTCCTATCAGCAACCCGATGAACTGCCCCTGGGGGAAAAAGGCTTTTACCGCCTACCTGGGTAAAGATACCCACAGTTGGCGCGACTACGACGCCAGCCTACTAATGCGCGAGGCCACGCAGCCGGTGCCTGCGTTGGTGGATCAAGGCGAGGCTGACGGATTTTTGACCGAGCAGTTGCAGCCGGAACGGCTGGAGGCAGCCGCAACAGACAGCGGTTACCCGCTGCAGCTACGTCGTCACGAAGGTTATGACCACAGCTACTATTTTATCGCCAGCTTTATCGATGAGCACCTACGTTTTCACGCAAACCACTTTAACAAGTGAATACCCTTCGCGCAGCGGCATAGGCTCGTTTCCTGTGCGTTTTATACTCTAAAATTCACATCATTAATAAAACGAGGAGGACAACCATGTCGACATTACAGCAATTGCGTGAGGATTTGAACGAACCGCAGGTCGTTATCACGTTACAGTATGCGCCTATGGTCTTTTTGAAAGGGCGATTCCGCTCTCCGGCGAAGTGAAGCCGACAGACGCACAGGCCAGTTACAAAAACGGTGTACTGCGGATCGAATTACCCAAGCCATCTTCGCAACGCCGTCGCGCCATAAAAGTTGATGTACGTTAAGAAAAACAGTAAAGTTCATATGATGATGAGTAAACTATTCTTTAGTCTTGGTATATGGTTGACTGCGTTACTATTGTCGTTCTCATCTTATGCGCAGTTGCCAGACGAAGGTGTGGAAAACCTGCGCCAGACCGGCAAAGCATTTGCGGCGGTGGCTCGCAAGGTCTCGCCAGCGGTGGTTTTTATTCAAGTTGAACGCAAAGATCCAGGTGCGGCCGGAATGCCGTTTTCATCGCCTTTTGGTGAAGAATGGCCCTTTGGTGACGATTTCTTCCGACGGTTTTTTGGCGATGATTTTCCCGGTATTCCACGTTCTCCGCGTCGAGAACAACCGCAAGGCGAACGCCGCGTGATGGAGTATGGTTCAGGTTTTGCGTTTAAAGCCGAAAAAGGCCTGCTCTCTGGCAAGACGTATATCCTGACCAATAATCATGTAGTCGAAAATGCGGATAAGATCCGGGTTCAATTTAAGGATGGTCGCGAATTTAATGCCGAAATAACCGGCCGAGATCCCCAATCCGACCTGGCAGTTATTGAAATAAAAACCACTGGCCTGTCGACATTGACGCTGGCTGATTCTTCAGAGCTGGAAGTCGGTGAATGGGTCGTGGCCATTGGCAATCCCTTTGGTCTGAGTCATACACTTACTGTTGGTGTTGTCAGCGCCAAGGGACGAACTAGCGTAGGTATCAATGACTACGAAGACTTCATCCAGACTGACGCCGCAATCAACCCTGGCAACTCAGGCGGACCGCTGGTCAATCTTGATGGAGAAGTTGTCGGAATCAACACGGCTATCTTCAGTCGTAGCGGCGGTTACATGGGCATCGGCTTTGCGATACCCAGTAATCTGGCCGAAGCGATCGCCAACCAGTTGATTGATCGCGGAGAAGTGACGCGCGGCTACTTGGGAATCGTGATTCAACAACTTACTGCGGAGCTGGCTGAGTCTTTTGATGTCAAGGCAAACAAGGGTATTCTTGTAGCCCAAGTCAGTGAAGATTCACCGGCACAGCAGGCGGGTCTGCGACAGGGAGACGTAATCATCAGATTCCGCGACGCACCAATAACCGATGTGGGCAATTTCCGCAATCGGGTAGCACTGACACAACCGGGCACGAAGGTGGCGCTGACGATTCTGCGCGAAGGCAAGGAAAGGACATTACAGGTGACCATTGGCAAACTGACCAAAGATAAGGTGGCCGCCGTGGATCCGGCACAGAGTACCGACGAGATTGGTATAACCGTGCAGACACTGACACCGCAACTGGCGGAGCAGTTTAATGCAAAAGCTGGTGAGGGTGTCGTAGTTACCGAGGTAGAGCCGGGGTCAATTGCCGCCCGCGCGGGCATTGAGGTTGGTTCGATCATTCTGCAGGTGAATCGCAAGCCGGTGAAAAATGCCACTGAGTTTCAGCAAGCTGTCAAGGCCGGCAATAAGCGGATATTGCTGCTTATCCGTAAAGGCAGTATGCAACGCTACCTCATTTTGAATTGGTAGGCGATCTTCATAGCGCTGTCAAAGACAAACCAGATGAAAGACTTGTTACCTCCAGTAGTGGTGAATCTGTTTAACCTGCTGCTTTTTGGTACTGCCGTGTTAATACCGGTTTAAAATTGACCCCCATTACGATTGAATTTTGACCGGCACATCGTGGGACTTAACATTTAGCGCGCTGTCTGTATGGACTTCATAACTTTCTTAGACCCTGATATTAGCGTAAGGCAAGATGGAATTTAAGGATTATTATCAGATAATGGGCGTGCGGCGTGATGCCACCCAAGACGAGATTAAAAGGACTTACCGCAAGCTGGCGCGTAAATATCATCCCGACGTAAGCAAGGAACCTGACGCGGAAATACGGTTCAAAGAGATCGGAGAAGCCTACGAGGTGCTCAAGGATCCGGAAAAACGGGCAGCCTATGATCAGCTTGGGGCTAACTGGAAAGCCGGTCAGGAGTTTCGCCCGCCGCCGGACTGGGCTCAGGGATTCGAGTTCCACGGTGGCGGTTTCGCCGGTGCCGATGCCGACCAATTCAGCGATTTTTTTGAGAGTCTGTTTGGGCGCAGCGGCTTTACGCACGGATCTGGCGGACGAACACACCGCGAGTTTCATGCACGCGGCGAGGACACCCATGCCAAGGTTCTGATTGACCTGGAAGATGCCTATCAGGGCGCCACCCGCGCACTGACGCTGAAACATTCCGAACTGGGAACGGACGGACGGCCGCATCTTAAGGAACGTACTCTCAACATACGCATTCCCAGAGGCATGTATCAGGGTCAGCATATTCGCCTTGCCAAGCAAGGGGGCGTCGGCATCGGCAAGGGCGACGCCGGTGATCTCTATCTGGAAGTGGCGTTCCAGCCACATCCTTTCTATAAGGTAGAGGGCAAGGATGTTTATCTGGATCTCCCGCTGGCTCCTTGGGAGGCTGCACTGGGCGCAACAATCAAGGTACCCACCCCGGCAGGCGCGGTCGATCTCAAGATTCCGCCCAATTCTTCGGGCGGCCGCAAACTGCGCTTGAAGGGACGCGGCATCCCTGCCAGGGAACCGGGGGATTTTTACGCAGTGCTGCAGATCGCTTTGCCAAAAGCAGATACCGCAGCGGCCAAGAAGGCATATAATACTTTTGGAGAAGCGCTTAAGTTCAATCCCCGCGCCGGACTGGGAGCATGATTCGAAATGACTGATAAATTGATGAAGCTATTGTCAGGAGACATTCTGGAAGAGGATGTATATATGACGCTGTCCGAACTCTGCAGATCGTGTCACCTGACCACTGAACAGATATTCGAACTGGTAGAGCATGGCGTGATCGAACCGCAAGGACGCCTGCCTGCGCACTGGCGCTTTCACGGTATTAATGTACGGCGTATCCGGCGGGCTCAGCGCCTGGAACGTGATCTTGGCGTCAATCTGGCGGGTGCCGCGCTGGTTCTGGATTTAGTGGAAGAACTGGAGCAGCTGCGCCAACGGGTGCGACGTTTCGAGAATTAGTATAATCCAGTACCCTATCAATATGATATTGCCAGGTACAGCGTTGCCATGGTCCCGCCATGGTCACCGCCAAACTCACTGAACCCGGCAATACCATATTAATAGAGCACCAGTGTATCATCAGGCGTCAACATACGAAAATCAAATGCAGATAGCGGGATTATGAATTTATTCCTAAGACACCGATATGTGTGAATGCAGGACCTTAGTTTTGCGGTGGCAAAAATTGATGGGTTGTTGATAGATCTGGACTTTTTTAAGTCTAAATGCAGGTTTTGTATTTCATAACCCAACAGCGATCTCGTTACTGGGTTATGAAATGATTATTACAATTATATTTGTCTGTAGTGAAGCGTCGCAAAGTAAACTAGCTGAACCTCTTTCTGCATGACTAGTGTATGGTTTACGGCCGGCCTGCTCTACAGTTATTTCTTATATTAAGCTGCTTTGCTCAAATTTTGTGTAACGTCTTGTTCGCCTGCCTTAGAGACTACCGTTGAAGCAATGACTCCAAGGAAAAAAACCACCAAAAAAGTGCCAATTGATAGAATTAAAAAGTTTTTAGTTAGATTCATAATAGTCGTTCCTTAAATTGATATTTAATATCCGAGGAAGTTTAAATAAATCAATATCTGATGTGTATCGGGATAATTACTATTTTTCACTAATGGAATCCATTAAGTATGCTGCGGCAAGAAACAAGAGCTGCTTGATTATGTTAGAGCAGAAGGCTGAAACAGAAATGTATTCATACATTTAAAGTATAGCTTCCTTTGGAATACTCTGACGCGCTCTTGCGGGTTTCGTGATGTTGTTAGCTTTTCTGCAATCATCATGCCCTGTATTCCAAAGTAAAACTTGAACAAAGCAGGGTCACCTTCCTCGGATGGCGTTATGATTCATTCATCCTCAAACGATACTATTAACCCCTCAGACTTCCAATACGGCCCGATTTAATTTCGCTCTCCGCTTATATAAATCAGTTGGTTATGCATACCACCGTTTTGGACCTTCCGTCCTGCACAATCTATCTTCCGCTACATGCCACTCCTACAACCCCGGAGGATCTACCTGAAACACTCATTGTCAGGCAGATAGTATCAGTTTTCCCCTTCAGGTCAGAGAGTCAACATCTTCAGTTAGTTAATGGGGCTAATAAAGATTCACTTGCGTTGCGGCCTGCAGCTTTGCCTTCGCGGAACTTACAGCATTCAATTACTCAAATACTGCTCCACAGTACTACCAGGGTGAATGAGCAATTCCCCGGACGGGACTTTAACCCGCCAGATAAATTGCCGGTAACGGCGTGCGACCTGACCCCGAATTTTAACTTTCTTGGTTCCGGCTTGTCCGGCTTAGGGGTGTAATATATTCCACACCACTTTCCATTTTGTCAGAGTCGATAAATCTTACAGACTTTGCATGAAAAACATATAACAATCTGTTTTAATACAATAAATATTTATGGCATGGTTATTGCTTAAAATTTATTGTATAAATCTTAACAATTGGCCGCATCAGAATTGATGATGCGGGAAGGCTAAGATTTATCTTCAGCAACAATTTAATTAAGGAAAAATATAATAATATGAAACAAACACAACTATTAATCGCCGCATTATTTTTTGCGGGTATCGTTAGCAACACAGGTGCAGCACCACTAGGTTTTGGCGTAGATGGTGATACTACAGATTCAACGTTTTACAGCATAGATTTCGCTACTGGAACGGGTACCACGATCGGTGGCGTTGGTGGTGTTGGATTTAGTGATGTTGAAGCGCTGTCGTTTTTTGGTAACACACTTTACGCGATTGATGATTCATCCAATCAATTGATTACAATAGATACCACAACAGGTGCCGGAACGGCGGTAGGGGCGCTTGGTGTTTCAGTTACCGGCCCTGGGTTGGCCATCTCTGCGTCAGGCTCTGCTTTTATGGCAGATCAATTTGGTGGCGACCTCTGGACCGTTAATCTTGGCACCGGTGCCGCAACACTTCTGAATGGTTCAATCGGAGCGGATCTGGACGGACTCACTTTTCTTGGCAACACGCTATACGGAGTCGATGCTGGTAACGATTCTTTGTATACCGTGGACACAGTAACGGGTGCAGCCTCACTGGTTGGCGCCGGGGGTACGCTGACCGGACTGAGTACCCAATCAGCTCTGGCGACAGACGGCACATGGCTATATGCAGGGGACGACGATGGCGATTATTTTCGTATTAACCCCGCTACCGGTGCCGCAACGGTAATTACCACAGACGGCACAGACGTTGAAGGTTTGGCAATACAGCAGTCAACAGCAGTTCCATTGCCAACCACGCTTGCCCTGCTAGGGATCGGACTTATCGGGTTTGGTTTCACCAAACGTAAAAATTTCAATAATCGTTAGGCTGTCGCTTCCGATAAAGCGCTGGATTGTTCATCAGTGTAATCGGAAGGCAGTCTGCGATCTTCCAAGCCAGTTATACTGCCTTCATGACAGGGACATATGTCATGAAGGCAGCAAATATCACATCAACATATTCCTAAAATTCATCCGAACTCAGACCGCCCGGCAACACCGGTATACGCCGTCATTAAAATCATACCGCCGAATATAACCCTGAACCACACAAATACCGTGTAATCGTGATTGCCTATAAAGCGTATCAAGCCGTCGACTGGTCTGTGAATATTTCATAGACAACTTGAACTCAAGGATATCCAAAGTATGAACATCCTTTTCTGTGTTGATTTTTCCAAACAGGTTATACCCTGGCCATCACTTCGGCCACAGCTTGCCCCATCAGTGGCGAAATCGGACAAATCGTACCCCCCAGCTCTGCACGCTTTTCACAAGCATTCATCAAAAATCTGCATGCGCATAAATGCGCATGGCGCATGACGACACTCCTTAATGTAAGTGAGGCACAGAATTTCAGCATCAGAATGTACCTCTAATACCGACGACAATCGCTCTGCCCGGCAATGGCGCGACATCTTTTAGGAACGATGTATGCACACGCATATCTTCGTTGAGCAGATTGCGTCCTTGCAAAAACAGCGTGTGATAGGACGACTCACCACGTTTGAAACGATAACCAAGCTCCGCATTCATCAGTATATAACCCGGCGTCTCTGACTCAAGCGCAGCGGTTCGCTCTTGCCTTGTCACCCGGGTGACATTGAAATTACCCAACCAGTTACCCTGAAAGTAATCAAGTTCCAGACCGAAGCGCAGCGGCGTTAACCGGGGAACATTTCCATTGTTCTTCAACCTGCCATAAACAATATCAGTAAACAGGCGCATAGTCAGCCTTTCAGGCAACACTGCCACACGGGTTTCTGCTTCCAGACCATAAAAATGCGCGCGTGTTTGCATAAAATCCTGAACCAGGAATGCACCGTTATTATCGAGCTCGCCTTCATCGTTGACACGATCAGCCAGTCTATCTGCGTTGCCATCACGGGCACGCTGAAAAATATAATTGTTGATATGGTTATAAAACAGATTGACACGCCCGGTGACGGCACCATCCGTTTTTTGCAGTGAAAGATCGAAATTATTGGAAGTTTCTTTAGTCAGATCCGGATCACCGACATCAAAGGTATTGGTTGCAACATGAATGCCGTTGGCATACAGGGCATTAATAATCGGTGCGCGCTGACCGCGCGTCGCTGTCAGATCAATTTGATAGCCCTCTGCGAACATCCACGCGCTGCCAGCCGATATGCTATACAAATTAAAATTTCTCGAGGAAAGAACGGTATCGGCCGGATCTCGATTGACATGTTCCAGCCGGCCGCCGATTTCAAACAACCAGCGTCGCCATTGATACTGTTCCAGCATAAAAATTCCTACTGAATGCGACAGCGTGGAGGGGATAAATGCTTCCTCGCCGCGGGCTGCAAAATCCTGATACTGAAACTGCACCCCAAGCACGCCCTGCCAGTTTGCAACCGGCAGATGCATAAGTTCAAAGCGGCCATCCACTTCGTCGTTGTTCAGTTTTGTACCAATCTCGCCGCTATCTTCGAGCTCATCATGCTGGTAGTCATTGTAGTTGATACGCATTTTCAACTTCTGAAAACCCCGGGCAGGACTGTCCAGTTCACCGGACAGTCCGTAACGCGTCTGATCCATGTCGATTTTTGCCGATTCAGGCCCCGGTATACCGTAGAAATTGTCGAGCCGTGATACGGA
Source organism: Nitrosomonas sp. Nm51 (assembly GCF_900111165.1). GTDB lineage: Bacteria > Pseudomonadota > Gammaproteobacteria > Burkholderiales > Nitrosomonadaceae > Nitrosomonas. The sequence continues at coordinate 52,534 of NZ_FOGH01000014.1, read as the reverse complement.
CACACCAACATACCCGCGCTCTCCGATATACGAACCACCGGCAGATACATTGCTGGAATCGATAGCGCTGTTTCTGATCACTCCATTTTCACTGTCAGGATTATCAGGATCTGCACGTCCGGGGATTTTTACATCACTGGTTTTCCTTTTTGCGCCGTCGACATGCCACGCAAACTGCCCATGGCCGCCTGAAGCACTGAATACACCCGAGCGCTCCTCCAGCGCCGAGTTAAAGCGGCCTTCAAAATGCCCTTGCGCCGACTTATACATACGATCAGGAATTCTTGCGCTGATCACATTGACCACACCGCCGGAAGTACCGCTTCCGTATAACAGCGTTGCCGGTCCGCGAAGAATTTCGATTCTCGAAATATTGAGCGTATCCGATGCAACGGCGTGATCCGGACTGATTACGGAGAGATCGCCCATACCAACACCGCTTTCCAAAACACGGGTACGTGAACTGTCCTGTCCACGAATAATCGGACGGCTGGCGCCTGGCCCGAAACTGCTCGAGGAAACGCCCGGTTCCCGCGACAACATATCGCCCAGACCGGCTTCACGCTTGCGCCGCAACGCATCCTCCCGCAATACTTTTTCTGGCCTGACCCAGTCAGGATCGGATCGCTGATCTGCAGGGGCAGTAACAACCATCCCCGGCAATTCCGCCACGTCAGTAAGCGCCTGAGCAAATACAACAGAAGCTTGAGACAGGATCAGCGCTATCGCCAACACAGCCGGCACGAACAGACCCAAACTGCAATTTATCTCAGTTACTTTTATAGCAATGGCTGAACGCATCGGCTAATTTAATTATAAATAGACTGATTATCAGCTTTAACGCAACTTTGTTGCATTTTTATTGAAAATTTCATCGAACAAAACTTGATTTACGCATGAATTAAATTCTACTTCGCTTCGCCCCAAAAACTGCCAGCACATCAATTCCGAGGAAAACAGCAACGCAACTCAGTCATAACAGCAACTACAACCGACAAATACACGCGTTATTTCGGCCGGACAGGTAACGACTATTGCAACAGTCAGTTAACAACACAGATTGATCGTGTTAAACACATTGCGCGCACAAACCCTTGACAGTCAATTCCATCGACTGGAATTGATAACCCGCCGGCAGGGTCAAATGACGCCTGGATGGCAATTCATCCAGGCACACGACCTTGGCGCAACGTGTGCACTTAAAATGTGCGTGCTGGTGCATATAGGCATCATGATTGACATGAAACCGCCACACCCGGTCATCGCTGGTAATCTTGTGAATCAGGCCTTTATCCGCCAGCCACTGCAATACACGGTACAATGTTACGCGGTCAGGCTGCAGCCCTGTCAGGCGTGCTTCAATTTCACGGTGGGTAACAGCCTGCTCCTGAGCCAGCAGCAATGCCAGAATTCTTACCCGGATTCCAGTCGCCCGGCCGCCTTCTTTACGGATCAATTCTTCTGCTGTATCTCGATAAGTATTGAGCATCATGAAACCACGAACATATCTGTTTACGCAACAAAGTTGCACGAATTGTAATTGTTTCTCCGATAACTGGCAACAGCTAATTCGAATATGGCTAAAAGCCGCAATGTCTGTCTGAATGTTGTTCCAAATACTGCTAGTGTTGTAGTGTCTCTTTCCTGTAGCACGGCATATAAGCGGGCGTTCCGAATTGTCACTGGCACATGAAGGTGCAGTTATCTATCATATAGACCGGTTTGAGAAAAATCGCGAAGTGGAAAAACATATAGAAATGTTTCGGAAAAACATCTCACCCGAGTTCGGTCAAACGAAGAACAGCGCACGGTTGGATAAGTATATTTGAAGTAATTTCTGAAATTAAGCGATTGCGCGCATTCACAGATATATACTGGCTTTGCTTTTGCAAAGTAGCAAGGTATTGCGAATACAGCACAGCATATTCTATTTTAGAGGGTGTCGTCTAATAGGCATATGTGTAATTTTGTAGCAACAAATTTATTCAATCAAGTTAGAGGAAATCAAAAACATGGCTAATGTATTGAAAAACTTCATGCTAGTGCTCTATCAATATCATATTGATAGAGCACTAGACTTATTTGTTGCTGGATTATTGCCAGCTTGTTCTACGACACACAAGTCAAATCAGAGCGGCAGGTCTTAGCCGGATGGTTAGGAAAAAAGCATCGTTATCATGTTTATGGCTGGGTGGTTTGGTGAAGAAGATTATCATGTTCAAGATAATATTGATCAAGCAACGCATCGTATCAATGTAATCGCGTGGAATCACCGGGAACAGAGCCTGGAGAAATATTCTTTGGATTTCGCCGCCAATACCAGAGTGTATTGATTCCTTTCGCCACGCCCGAAATAGCTCTTTACAAGGCAGAATATCAAACATATTCAATAAATTAATATGCCTCTAAACTATTTTCAGTTTAATTGGATTGTGCCACAAGCAAGCACTCAGGAGACGGGAAGGTAATTCAGCTTCCCATGCTCGCCGGTTAAAACGGTAGCAAAACTCATTGAGATATTCTTGCAAGTAACCTGATGACACTCCGTGATATGTTCCCAGCAAGAATGCCTTAAGGTTGCCAATGGCGATATGCACCCATGGCAGCCACTCACCAGCTTTGTCAGGCGGGGTCACGCGTGCGGTATGATTCTGTGTTTTGCCGATTTCGGCTAAAGAAGACAGTGCATCACTTCGCACGCATTGATCTGGTGACAGGTGCCGCTTTACAAACTGTGATACCGTTTCCCGGTTAACACCAGAAACCTGCTGCATGGCAATAAAACCGGCACGCTTTTCCCGATTCTCAATAGCTACCAGCACCGATGTTTTTCCTTCGGCACCCCGGCCGCGCTTTCCCCCGGCATGGCGCCCTCCAATCAACGCATCGTCTATTTCAATCAATTCATGTAATCGATATATGCTGTCCCGGTGTCCCATGGCAATGCGAATCTTTCGCAGCATTCTGCTGGCGGTTATCCAGGATACGTTTATCTGTTTGGATAAACGCAAAGCAGAAATACCGCCTTTATCCGATGCAACCAGGTAAATTGCCCAAAACCACTTGGTTAGTGGCAGATTGGTTGAATGAAACAAGGTGCCTGCCGTTAATGAGGTTTGTTTGTGGCATTGACTGCATTCCCAATAGCCACGCGTCTTAATACTGTAACCACCATCGTGACCACAGCACGGACAGCGAAAACCTTCCGGCCAGCGTCACTCAATCAATGCCTGCACGCAGCCTTCTTCTGTACCGTACTGTTTTTGCCAATCTATCAGAGTCATTTCTTGGCCTTTCATTGTCGTTCCTTTATCTCATTGATATTAATAAATAAGGTGAAAAATGCTGAGAATAGTTCATAGGCATATAAATTAATGACTTAACCAATGCTTCTCGGCGGTCATAACCAGCTAATCAAGCGAGAACACAAAATTGGCTGTCCGATTACGTGCGGAGTTTTGCAGCTAAAAAAGCGCCCGCCAAAAAACCCTGTTGGCGGGCGCGGACGACTAAATTAATTCATTTTCATATTCTGAAATTATTTCAGTAATAGTTAGCTGCGCATTCTGCGCTTTTGATTGGTCGTCCTGTTCACTGGCTTCGATCAAGTCCTGCAACGCATTCTCAATTTTGACGCGCTTTGTTGCATCCAAACGCAACCCGAGGTCAGGAAGCAACATTTGCGTATACAGCGCTGTAACCGTTGCAGCCAATCCCGCTTGCGTTCGATCCGAATCAAACGACTGTTCATACGCAGCCAAATGACTATTGATTTGCCCAATGACACCACGGCTTATATCACTGACAATCTGATCGGCATTGACAGCAAACAGATCACCGGTCAATTGTGATTGAATCCGTGCATTACTATTCGGATTACTTACCGCAATTACTGGTTCAACGATACGATAGAAATAAATGCCTTCGACCTGCTTTTCCAGTGCTTCGTCAATGTCCCGGTCCCTGTTTTCGACAATGCCTTCAACTTCACGCAGCACGCCAATTAAAAAACCGCGCACCAGCGGCAGTATAACTTGCTCGCGCGCAATGGCCAGCTGCGCCTGGCTGTTGGGCGCCGCGTTGTCGATTGCCGCTTTACCACCGATTAACGCCAGCGTAATCCGGCTATCCAGAAACGGATTGCTGCCGCTCTCGATAGATTGCCGATCCGCAGTCAACACCTTGTTCTCTCTGGCCGCAGTGCCTTTTACTGCCTGAAACGCCGAATACGCCCTATCCCATTCCAGCTCCAGTTCGCCTATGGAGAGATCGTCGAATAACTCCAGCACATAGGTGACCCGGTTATAGATTGTCAACGCAAAAACACGCTGCAATGTCTTGTCGATAACCTGGGCGGCAAGCGGCACCTGCTGTCCGTTACTGATATCGTTTATCGCAGCAAGAATATCGCTGTCCATGGACGATCGGTAAATGCTGTCAACAATTTGTGTTAACTGCTGCAGCTCACCGGTATATGCATCGAGAACTGCCTGGGCATCGACCGGATTTTGACGCCGCAACGAACCGACAGTCTGAAACGCTGTTACTGCAGCATCGACGAATGGCGTTTCTGCCGTCTGCTCATATTCAGCAACGGCCAGCGTTTGCGCATACGTCACCAGCACGCTGTCTATTTCCTGGCGCGCCTGCTCAGCACTGGCCGCATCTGAAGCGCTACTAGCGTCTCTAAGACTGTTTAACGCGGTTTCAATTTCGCTGCGCGCGTTCGAATCCAGACGTATTTCAAGATCGGCCAGAAACGTGTTGGCATACAAAAGTGCTTCCTCGGCAACTTCCATTGCGCGCCCACGATCATCCGATATGCTGCTTTCATTTGCATCCAGTTCCGCACGCACACGGCCGATGAATCCTTTGCTAAGCTCACTGACAATTGCATTTGCATCGACGCTTGCAATATTACCGGTAAACTGATCTTTGATAAATTCACTGCCGGTCGCGTTTTCACGGGTAATAAAACCCTCAATCAGACGATAGAAAATTTCGCCTTCCTTTTGTTTTTCTCTGGCTTCTTCTATATCACGGTCGCGATTGGATACAACGCCTTCAACTTCCCGCAGCACGCCAATATAATAAGCACGCACCAGCGACAGACGGATAATCTGCCGCACTATTCTGATTTCAATAAGATCCTCTGACGGATTCAGCTTGCTCAATGCTGCTCTGCCGCGCTCAAACGCCATGGCGATCTGAACATCCAATGCCGGGTTATCGCCAGTCTCAATCGACTGCCGGTTAGCGGAAATGACCTTGTTTTCTCTGGCTGCGGTCCCCTTGATCGCCTCAAACGCAGCCATGGCTTCATCCCATGTAGCATTCAGCGTTTCTGTCGAAGCGGTATCAAATTCATCCCGGACAGTTGTCACGCGATCCAAAATGGTCAGATAAAACACACGTTGCAGCGTCTTGTCGATTACCTGTGCGGCCAGCCTGGGCTCGTTGTCAGCACTAATCTCATCAATCGCTGCGAGCATGTCGCTGTCCAGCGTCAGATCATTGCTTGCATCGACTTCTTGTGTCAGCGCCTGCAGTGAATTTACATAAACGTCCCGAATGGCACCGGCATCGATCGGGTTGGCCCGTCTAAGCGTACCGATTTCCTGGAATGCTGAAACAGCCGAATTGATGGCTTCAGCATTTGAAGTGTTTTCAAGTATCGCAGCATATGCTGCCATTTTGTCCTGGTTGATCATAAAAGCACCGATCATTAAAGTCATTACCGCACCGACAAGAATCAGCGCCTTTGCATTTGAAACCATAAAAAAGCCTCCTTAAATAAAGAAAACAATAATAACAATACAAATATTAATGATAATTGTTATTATTAATACAAAACCAGTTGTTAACACATTGATGCAACATTCTCCCTAATAGAACTAGAAATTGGCGATTAACGTTGCCCGCACCGCAACAGGCGAACCGGGCGTTATGTTGTTATTGTTGTGCACTGATGCAAAGTAATGGGTATCAAAAATATTTTCGATGTTAATCTGTCCGCGAACCCGACGGGTAAATTGCGCAAACAACGCTGCGTCAACACGCGTAAAATCAGGTATCCGCACCGTGTTATCGACCGCCGCGAACATTGAACTGCGATAAATCACCCCAACCGCCGCGCCTATCCTGGGCGTGAAATCGTAGCGGCTCCACATCGAAAACGTATTACGTGGCAATTCGGCTATCGTTGCTCCTTTTTCCGCTTCTTCGGTAGCACTGGTAATTTCCCCATCCTGATAAGCGTAACCACCCATCACACTCAAACTCTGCGTGACACGCCCGCTCAAGCCAATTTCAATACCCTCGGTACGTTGCTCACCGGCTAAAAACGAACTACCTCCAAAATCTGAAGTAGGCGAAATCACGTTGGTGCGGTCCAATCTGTAAACAGCACCAGTCAGCGCCAGATCGGGATAAATATCCCATTTAATTCCTGCCTCATAAGTGGTGAACTTTTCCGGTTTAAGCGTCGCCCGGGTAACGATAATGCCTGTTAATTGATCACCGGCCCTGGGGACATACGCCTGGCTATAACTTGCATAAATTGACAGTGGTTCTATCGGTTTGAAAATCAGGCCAAAGCGCGGCGAAATCAAATGATCGGTGGTATTGATTTGCGTCGTATCACCGTTTCTTTTGCGAAAATCCACTTCAAACAAATCATAACGCACTCCGGCAATGGCTTGCAGTTGCGGTAGCAACTCAATCTGGTCCTGAATATACAGAGAAGTAATATCAACCACACTGCGATTATCGGCGTCCGCAGGTCTTGTGATAAAAGCAATCGGCACGTCAGTCACCGGACTGCTGAGTGGTACGGGAAAACTTATACCTCGTGGATCGTTATTAAAAAAACCTGTTTGACGAACGTTGCTGGTAATCTGCTGCCCTATCTCAACACCAGCCAGCAGTGTATGGCTGATTGGTCCGGTATCGACCGAGTACAACAAATTGGTTTGATTAAACACATTTTCACGATCCGTTGCGTCATTGTAAGCACCCAAAAATACCCTGTTATCTAAAGCAGGACTGCGGGAGAAAATGTTTTGATAAAACTTATCGTACTGAGCATAATTCGTCCGGTTACTCAGCGTTACTCCAGAGTCAAAGCGGTGCTCGATCAACGCATTAAAGGACAATACTTCGGCATCGGAATGGCTGCGCTTTGGATCGCCGAAAAACTGAGACCGTTTGACATCAACCGGACGATTAAGGTTAGAATCTGACGGAATACCACGATCGGCCGTCCTGTCATCATGAAAGCGCTCCATATTCATTACAACTTTGGTGCGATCGGTGGGCTTTATTGTTACGGTCGGAGAAACGCCGCGACGTCTCATTACAACACCATCGCGGAAGCTGCCGGAATCTTCAAACAATCCGTTCACGCGGAAAGCCACCTTGTCATTGAACGCATGGCCGAAATCTCCGGTCATCCGCTTTCTGTTGAATGATCCCCCCTGAAAAGAAAATTCACGCACCGGATTCCAGTTCGCTTGCTTTGTTACACGGTTAACGACACCGCCCGATCCGCCGCGACCGAAAATCATCCCGTTGGCACCTTTCAACACTTCAATACGCTCTATGTTATAAAGATCCCGGAAAAAAGCGACATCGTCGCGTATACCATCCACAAAGAAATCACCGGTTGAGCGGTTGCCTCGAAAAACTAAAGCATCTCGATTTCCTTCACCTTGTGATACACCCACACCTGGCACGTAGCGCACAGCATCGCCGAGACTTTGGATTGCCTGGTCTTTAATCAATTCTTCGGTAACGACGGTTATCGACTGCGGCACATCGCGCAGCAATGTATTCGTCTTGGTCGCGGTCACACTGCTGGTAGCAGCATAACTGCCTGTATCGCTGGCTGAAATTTGTATCGTAGGCAAGACGGTGACTTTTTCGCCTGTTTGCGATCCGGATATTTCACGGCCAGCGGAAGCTTGCGCGGCAATTATCTCAAAACCATCCGCCTGCTCGACGAAACGATACCCGGTGCCAATTAACAAAAAGTGCAAGCCTGAAGCAACATCGAACTTACCGTCAAGCCCCTGAGTTTTTATATCCTCCAGCAACACGGGGTCGTAAATCAAATCGATCCCCGCTTGTTGCGAGAACTGTTTTAACGCATCAAGTAATGCGCCGGCAGGAATAGCATAGACGCGCTCAGTTCGATGGGCAATTTGCCGGCTTTCGAGTGTTTCAGCAACCGCATGATTAAGCAGCAAACACCATAGTAAAGCACAATAACCGAGTACTCTATCCATATGATATTGCCGAGTACAGCGTTACCACGGTGTTATGCAGCAAGGCACAGTACGCAGGAAAGGATTGTCCCCTTTTCAAGTACTGTAACGCAGCCGCAGGATACCATGGTAACTCCCTGTGGGTGCGCGTGTCAGCATCCATGAACTGCGTTATGTCTTTTGACAATAGAACGACTATTGCCTGCAAGGCACACCTTGCCACTTACACTGACAAGCGAACTGAGCCCGGCAATATCATTTGGGTAGAGTGCTAGGCACACATCCAGGCAAAAACCGGATTTCTCTTGATTTCTTTTGTGCATATGGTTCATTTTTATTATTAATTTCAATGCATTTTTGTGTCATTTCGACCACACGATCCATTCTTGATGCACGCAAGGGCTCTTCATGGAAAATTGTCAGATTTGCTCGGCAACATGCAGGCACAAAGTTTGATATAAATCACATCGCATTACCCTAGTACTGCAGGGTCTTTCAAATAATAGCTTTGCAATTTTATGTTTCTACTTGTCTGTCGACGACGATGTCAACCTCAATCGCAGTCCTCAACTATATGAATACTTATTTATAAGACATCACAGCATGCACCCGTCTTTAATTACCTGCACATTATTACCTAATTCAATAGCACGAGTTCAGGATGCAACATCTAAGAAATCAATGCGCCACAACACTTACATCTGGCTTTGCAACCAATTCTGCACACCGATCTTCTGCATCACATCCTGCTGCGTTTCCAACCAGTCTATATGCTCCTCCGTGTCCTCCAGAATACGCTCAAAAATCTCACGCGAGATGTAATCTTTTTGAATCTCACAGGCAGCTATAGCCGCCGCCAGCGTTTCATGTGAAATCTGTTCCAGCTTCAGATCACACGCAACACATTCTTCAACTTTTTCTCCGATCAACAACTTACCCAGCTCTTGAAGATTCGGCAGTCCCTCCAGCAGCAAAATACGTTCAATCAGCAAATCTGCATGTTTCATTTCTTCAATGGATTCATCATATTCATGCTTGGCGAGACTGTTAAAACCCCAGTTTTTATACATACGGGCATGTAAAAAATATTGATTGATCGCGGTTAATTCATGCTGCAGTTGACGATTCAGCCATTGAATAATTTCGGTATTCCCTTTCATCGTTTGTCTCCTCAGGCAGTTGTTTCACACATAAAACCCGGCTCGGCTCACAAGCCGTTTCCGGCGCAGAAGCATGCGTCTGAGTCTTTTGCCGGCGCGCCTGTTCCAATACTTCTTTTGCATGGCATGCGCAAACGCCGCACTGCTCTGTAACGCCAAGACAGCTTTTCAAATCACGCATCCGTTCAGCCCCGTTATTAACGGCCTCCCGGATCGCGCTGTCTGTAACTCCTTTACATACACAAATATACATGATGAGCGACTTAATCTTAAGCGTTTTATATATCAAGTTAACAAATACCTGACAAAACCAAACAATTAATAATAACGATATTAATGAGAATGATTCGTAATTATATTCCACTTTAAAAAGAATGCAAGCAAAACCGGAAAAAATTAAACATCTGGAGATGAATCTATGGCACACATGGGGCGAAAGAACTAGTGGCTATACTGGGCCTAAATACTATGGATTATGGTCTGCATTACTTTTTTTTCAGGAAAAACACAAATTCCATATCGATTTCTGACGTAGACAGCAGCTTGTTACCTGTCTGTTCAGAGAAAACCTGAAAATCAATCTCAGCAGCTGGATCGGTAGCAACAACTTTCAGCACCTGCCCACTGGACATACTAGCAAGCGATTGTTTCGTCCGCAAAATTGGTAACGGGCAGACTAGACCGCGTGCATCCAACTCTTGATCAAATTCCTGCAGCATAAGGTTGATATTATTTTTCTGTTATTTTTGGAGATTTATAATCAATAAGTTCGGCCAAGCAGATCATCGGCCAGTATTTTCTCAATGATCTAAGATCCATACTGCACATAATATCCTGCAAAAAACTTCAATCAACCAACCGGTTTTTTATCGCGTATCGAATGAGTTCTGAATTATTATTCAACTTAAGCTTTTCCAATATGCGCGAACGGTAAACACTGACTGTTTTAGGGCTTAAAAACATTTCCGTAGAAATATCCGATAGCGTTTTACCTGAAGCTATCAGGCATAATGTCTGGTATTCACGATCAGAGAGTATGGTATACAATGGCTGATCATTTTTCGAATTCACGGAATTGGCAAGCTCCTGAGCCAATGCCGGGCTGATATATTTATCTCCGGAAGCCACTTGACGAATAGCTGTAACAAGTTGAGCCGGTGCGCTTTGTTTATTCAGATACCCTGCTGCGCCCGCTTTCAATGCACGAACGGCAAACTCATGTTCATTGTGCATACTTAATACCAAAATTGTCGAATTCGGCTTATCTTTCTTGATTTGTTTCAACACATCGATGCCATTTCTATCCGGCAACGAAATATCGAGTAACATAACATCGAAATCATGCTGACGCGCGATCTTGATTGCCTGAAATCCTGTTTCGGCTTCACCCGTGACTCTGATATCGTCTGTTTCGTTCAATATCTGCTTTAAGCCCTGACGGACAATCGCATGATCATCGGCAATCATCACATCTATCATTGCTTTCTCCGATTATTTATCGTCATGAGGCTGAGTTGACCGGGTTCATACTCAGATTTAAAATCTGACACATCTATTGGGTCATCCGCATAAGCTGGTTTCATTTCCTGGACAGGAATTAGAATACTGACTTTGGTGCCTTTTCCCGATTCACCGGAGACTTGGAAACTTCCCTTTAACTGCTGGCAGCGCTCATGCATTCCTCTGATACCAAACGAATCCTGCTTTTTCATATCTTGGGGGTTAATTCCACATCCGTTATCACGCACTTCCATGGTGATTTTTTCTTCGGCCTCTACAAGACTGACCCACACGTCAGTCGCCTGTGCGTGTTTTGAAATATTGGTTAATATCTCTTGAAAAAGGCGGAAAATCGCTACCGATAAATCAGCATCCAGCAGAATTTCTTCTTCGTCGCAAGACACATGGCATGAGATATCCGTTCGCCGACTGAATTCCTTAGCCTGCCATTGGACGGCGGCGACTATCCCGAAATCAAGTATTCCGGGACGAAGGTCCATAGATATTCTGCGCGTACTATCAATGACATGGTCCACAAGATTTTCAATTATAGCTGCTTTTTTTTGATAAAAATCACTAAGGCGCGGAGAATGGTCCATACATGGTACCAATTCACACTTAATAGCTGTCAATGTACCGCCAATATCATCATGAATCTCGCGCGCAATGCGCGCGCGTTCGTGTTCTTTAGCTTTCTGCAAATAAGAAGATAACTCAACCAGCTGTTCACGAGAATGCGTTATTTCTCTCTCCGCCAGCTTATTCCGTGTGATATTGATCATGATGCCGCCCCACAAAATGCCACCATCAGCGGCCATTTTTGGTGTTGCACGCAGGCTAATCCATTTAATATCCGAATCCCCTTTAACCTGAATGCGGCCTTCCCAGTTCAATGTTGACAGTTTGTCTGCAGATACTCGCAACAGACGTTCATAATGCTTCTTATCTTCAGGCAATATCAATCGTGAAAATAATGTTGCGTTAGCCATTAGCATGTGTGGCGACAATCCTAACAGGGTCTCAGATGCATTACTGACATAGGGAAAGCTCTCGTTTTGGTCAGGCGTCAACAAAAACTGAAAAACAACACCGGGAAGATTTGCAGTAATCGCACGGAAGCGCGCCTCACTTTTTTGCAAGGCAACCTGCGTGATATTAATACGACGCGCATTCTCCGCTTCACGCAGACTGCGGCGCACGATGGGCACAAGGCGCTTCAGATTTTTTCTTACAACATAATCACAAGCGCCTTTTTCCATCAATGATATGGCCGCATCTTCATCCTCTTGCTCGGATATAACTATTAATGGCACGTCATGGCCATAGTCCATTAATAACTGCAATATTTCGTCAACCTTCAGCTGTGGCACATTCGTATTTGACAGGACGATATCCCATACGCTCGATCTAAGCGCCTTGCGAAGTTCTTGCGTCGTATTTATCCATGAAAAACTCAGCTGCAATCCACTTTGTGCAAGCGTATCGCGTATTAGATCTGCATCATCAGCAGAGTTTTCAACTGTCAAAACTTTTATAACTCTTCTTTTGATCACTCAAATCTCATCAAAATTTTGATTTAAACCAATTTAACTCCCGACTACAATAACATAACGTTATGTGTAATAGACTGATTCATTAACATTATCCAGAATAATTAAAGCTTCCATTCAATATTATAATCCAAAAAAACTTGCAAAAATCGAACTTAATAAAATCAAAAAAACTTAATTTTGCAAAAAGTTAACCGATTACTGCTACAACGATGGTTAATTGCCTTCCTGGATCATGGGGATGAAGCCAACGTAGAGGAATAAAACCATTTATAAAGCATTTAAAAGGAGATTTAACATGCCACAAATCATTAACTCAAATATTGCATCACTGAATGCGCAACGCAACTTGAATATGTCACAAACCTCTCTCAATACATCATTGGAACGTTTGTCTTCTGGTCTCAGAATTAACAGTGCAAAAGATGATGCAGCAGGTTTGGCAATTTCTGAAAGAATGACCTCACAGATTCGCGGTCTCAATCAGGCTGTCCGTAACGCCAATGACGGCATTTCTCTGGCACAAACCGCAGAAGGCGCATTAGGCGAGATCGGGAATAACTTACAACGAATTCGTGAACTGTCAATACAATCTGCCAATGCTACCAACAGCGCGAGTGATCGCGCAGCACTGCAAGCCGAAGTCTCTCAATTAACGTCGGAAATTACACGTGTTGCTAGCCAAACGCAGTTTAATGGAACGAACCTACTCGATGGATCATTTTTGAATCAAAGCTTTCAAGTTGGTGCAAATGCAAATCAAACAATTGATATTAACTCAATTGGTGACTCACGTGCTACAGCATTAGGCAGCAATATATTAACGACGAATGGTACCGCAATGGGTACCGCCACTGCAGCCGCAGCTGATGTTTCTGGTGGTAATGGTGTTACTGTAGAGGCCGACCTGGTACTAACAACTAGCAAGGGTGCCACAGGCGCGATCAGCTATGCTGTCGGATCAGACGCCAAAACTGTCGCTGCCGCAATTAACTCTGCCGCTTCGAATATAGGCGTCACTGCTACCGCCAGTAACAGCGCCTCACTTGGTAACATTGGTTCTGCGGGCACGGTAACAATGACGTTAAATGGTAACTCCATTTCAGCAAACGTAACTGATACTTCCGATTTAAGCGGCCTGGCTTCAGCAATTAACGGATTGCAGTCCCTGACAGGCGTAACGGCATCATTTGCTGACCCTGCAAACAAATCGGCTATTACTCTGTCAACATCAGACGGAAGGGATATAGCGTTACAAGACTTTAACAATTCAGGCGCGACAAAAACCGCTGATTTTACTGCTGGTGTTACCACAAGAACGCTGACCGGTGGCGCAGCAACTGACTCTGCAATTGCCACGGGTACAGTTGAACTTTCAAGTTCTGCAGGGCAAATAACCGTTGGCAACGGAAATGCCGATGTATTCGGCGCTACAACAAGCTCCTTTAATTCAGTTGCCACATTGGATATTTCTTCAGCTTCAGGCGCGCAAACTGCAATTGAGACACTGGATTCAGCATTAGCACAGGTCAACAGTTCACGCGGTGATTTAGGTGCAATTCAAAACCGTTTCTCCTCTACCATCGCTAACTTGCAAACAACTGCAGAAAATTTGTCAGCATCACGTAGCCGAATACAAGACGCTGACTTTGCTGCAGAAACGGCAAACATGACACGTGGTCAAATTTTGCAGCAGGCGGGCACTGCGATTCTGGCGCAGGCGAACTCACTACCCAATAACGTTCTCTCACTCTTACGTTAATCACGAAGATTAGAATATTGGATAAGAAACACGGGATTATCGAATCGAGAATTCCGTGTTTCTTTTAACTTTAAGGAGTTAAGACATGGCAATAAATCATATTAATGAGGCAATAGGCTCTCTTTCTCAGCCATTGCTAACAACATTGCCACCCTCACAAAATGTCCAAGCGACAAACAACAGAATGACTTCGGCAACACAAGCACCCAAGATCGAACAAGACATTAAATTAGAAATTCCGATAGAACAGGCTGCTGAAAAAATTAAAGAGACCGTCAATAATCTGGCTCAAAATCTTCAATTTTCCATAGATGACGATACAGGTAAAACTGTTATAAAAGTTATGGATGCACAAACTCAGGAAATTATTCGTCAAATTCCATCTCAGGAAGCCATATCTATTGCGCGGACTTTGGATAAAGTCCAAGGCTTGCTACTGAATGACGAGGCTTGAATCAGCACAAATATTTTTCATCGAATAGAGGCAAAAAATGCTATCAACACCGGGTATAGGTTCTGGACTAGATGTCAACGGGATTGTCAGTCAATTAATGTCCGTAGAACGTCGACCACTTTTAGCACTGGATACTAAAGAAGCCCGGCAACAAACACAGCTGACTGCGTTCGGTACACTAAAAGGCGCACTATCATCCTTTCAAAGCAGTCTAGCTTCACTAACCAGCCCGGAAAAATTTTCTGCTAATTCTGCGGCTTTATCCGACACGTCACTAGCTAGTGTCAGCGCAAACTCTTCCGCCACTACAGGAAGTTATGATGTTGAGATTCAATCTTTGGCGCAATCACAAAAACTGAAGTCCGGCAATTTTGCTTCATCAAGTTCCACTTTAGGCAGTGGAACGTTGACCATACAGTTTGGTACCTATAATGGCGGCACCTTTACGTTAAACCCGGAAAAAGCAGCGCAAGCCATAACGGTCTCCCCTACCGATTCATCCCTTGCAGGCATTCGTGATGCTATTAATAAAGCAGACGCAGGAATTTCAGCAAGCATTATCAATGACGGCTCGGGAGACAGGCTGGTAATTGCATCAAAAGATACAGGACTTAGCAATGCGCTTAAAATTACTGTAACAGATGATGACGGCAATAACACAGACAATCTAGGCCTATCACAACTTGCTTACGACGCATCTGCCAGCGGCGTATCCAATTTAACAGAGACGGTTGCGGCAGGTAACGCAGAAATGGTGATTGATGGAATTTCAATCAGCAAAGCTTCCAACACAATTACGGACGCCATTGAAGGTGTAACATTTAATCTGCTGAAAGATGAAATCGGTACGACTGCAACGTTGAACATCACCAGGAACACTGCCGGTATCGAAAAGGCCGTATCGAACTTTGTAAATTCCTTCAATGAGCTTAATCAGACAATTACAGATTTATCAAAATACAATGCGGAAACAAAGCAAGCCTCCATTCTAACAGGCGATTTCACTGTAAGAGCGCTTCAGAATCAACTACGCAACGCATTATCTGAGCCTTTAAAAACTGCAGGAGGCGGACTAAGTATTTTGGCCGAGATTGGTGTTTCATTTCAGGAAGATGGTTCCCTTAAACTGGATGCCAGTAAATTAAGCAATGTTATTAACGATACGAGCAAAGATATATCGACCTTGTTTGCGTCCGTTGGCAAACCCAGTGACAGTCTGGTTTCCTTTGTAAGCGCCACATCTGATACAGCCGGCGGGAACTACCAACTGGATATCAGCCAGCTCGCAACACAAGGCGCCGCAACCGGTTCCATTCCAGCGGCACTCACAATTAATGCCGGAGTAAATGACACACTCGATTTCACAATCAATGGTACAAGTGCCAGCATAATCCTTGCAGCAGGGACTTATAATGCAGACTCTCTTGCAGCTGAAATACAGTCAAAAATCAATGGGGAGTCAGTTTTTGAAACTAACAATATTAGCGTTAATGTCACACAATCGGCAGGTACTTTGACAATTACTTCTGATCAGTATGGCTCATCTTCATCTATTGAAATCACGGGCGGAAACGGCGAACTGGATTTATTTGGAACCGCTGTTGAAACAGCTGGTCTAGACGTGGCAGGTACGATTAATGGCGCTAGCGCCACCGGCTCGGGACAAACCCTTACCGGAACAGGTGATAGCGAGGGGCTGGCACTCCAGATCACAGGCGGCAGCACAGGATCACGCGGAGCTATTGATTTTGCCCATGGATTTGCAGCAAAACTCGATCAAGTCATCAATAAAATGTTAGACGGCAAACTTATTGACAACCGGATTGAAGGGATCAATGCAAAAATTGACGATATTAACGATCAACGGGAATCACTGATTCGAAGGCTTGACGATGTTGAGAAGCGTATTCGTGCACAGTTCTCTGCACTTGATACCATGATTGCCAGCATGACTCAAACCAGTACCTTTTTACAACAGCAGTTATCCAGGCTGCCAACTATAGATAGCAATTAATTTTTCTGCTGTCTGTAAAAATATTTAGTTTGTTGCCATTTATCTAAAGGAGTACTTAATGTATGCAACCACAACTAGCCCCATTTCCGCATACCAGCGGGTTGGTGTTGAAACGGGGGTAGAGTCAGCCGATCCACACAAACTCATTTTGATGTTGTTTGAAGGTGCGCAAGAAGCGCTTGCTAAAGCCAAAATACATATCAGGCACAATGAAATTGCCCAAAAAGGGGAAATGCTTTCTAAAGCCATCATGATTATTGATCATGGTTTAAAAGCCAGTCTTGATATTAATGCGGGAGGAGAATTGGCACAACATCTGCAAGCGCTGTATGACTATATGACCAATCGCCTGTTAAGTGCAAACCTTAAAAATGACATTGAAATTATTGATGAAGTCAATGGATTATTAAATGAACTATACGGCGCATGGAAAGCCATCGAAAATACCGCAAATTATTCGTAGCGAAATAAAAGATCGATATACACACAAAAACAAAGGCTCCGAACATATGGATAGCAAACAACTGATTGATTTATACGAAGACATCAAGGCCGTTACCAATAAAATGGTGATCACAGCACAAAACGGTGAATGGGACAACCTGGTCCAGCTTGAGCAAAAATGCAGGCAGTTAACGGATGAACTTATTCGCAATGAAGCAAAAATTTCCTTAAGTCACGAATTGCAACAAAGGAAAATTGAAATTATTCATCAAGTGCTTGATGACGATGCGAAAATCAGGTCAATTACTGAACCATGGATGAAAAAGCTACAGGACATTCTTTGTACGAACGAACGCAAACGCAATTTACAGCAAGCCTATGTATCGAGCAATATTTATTAATTCTGAATGAATTTGCATTTTGTTTTTATAGTGCATAAAAGCTGTAAAAATTTGAACTTATCAATCATGATTCCAGCAACTATAAAAACTGATAAGATTACACAAGAAACGCCTCTAAAGGCAGTTACACCCGTCAAACCGATAGCGCCTGTTTCTCAAATTGCCACGGCGGTTGATTACAATACTGACGCCAATCATTTTGTTCAAGGTCAGAAATACCAAGCAATTGTAGATGGGCGCTTATCCAATGATAACTTTAATGTACTGCTTTCTGGCAGATTGCTGCAAATGCATCTGCCGCATACAACTCAACCAGGCGACAAAATAGAGCTAACATTTCTAACGCACCTTCCCAGACTCAAATTTGCCCTACGCTACGAAAACACATCCAACACAACAAAAGAAAGTACCGTAATCAGTACAACTGGGCGATTGCTTAACAGCATTATCCACGAAACAAGCAAAACCAACGTTTCCAACTCAACTGTCAGTACGAATTCAATACTTACTCAAACGTCTTTAAATAGCCCGCAATTCCCGCTTTTATTGCAAAAAACAATTCGACAAAGTGGTTTATTCTATGAATCCCATTTAGCAAAATGGATTAACGGTAAAAATACGCTTGAAGAAATAAAGCAGGAACCACAGAATAAATTAGTGAACGCGGCATCTCCAATAGCCAGCACAATGCCTTCGGCAGTGCCCACTAACGCACAAAGTGTATCGCTTGTTCAACAACAATTGATGGCTTTAGAAACAAATCATATCGTCTGGAATGGAGAAATATGGAACGGACAACGCGTTCAATGGGATATTTATGGAGATAATACTTCGAAAAGCAATGAAACCGACAGGGCAACATCCCGGTGGAGTACAAAACTCACACTGACCTTGCCAAAATTGGGAAAAATTGTTGTAACACTTTCACTTAATTTTAATGATTTACATATTTCCGTAAACGCTGCAGACAATAGTACGGCTTTATTGCTTAAAATTAATCAAACGCCACTCAAACAAAGCTTGCTAGAAAAAGATCTTACTATGCAATCACTTAAAATTGATCGTCATGAACAAAAGTGATGCAGATTTTAAAGCTGTTGCTATTGCCTACCGGGAAGGACAGGATGCGCCTAAAATAGTCGCAAAAGGACGTGGGATGATCGCAATGGAAATCATCAAACGCGCGAAAGAATCCGGCGTCTATGTGCACGAATCAACTGAACTCATTGCATTGTTAATGCAGGTGGATCTGGACGATAGAATACCACCGCAGCTCTATGTAACCGTAGCTGAATTACTTGCCTGGCTTTACCGGTTGGAGCAAAGTTAAAATAAAACCGCATCAAATACGAATTGATCGTTGCGTCATGCTCGCCCGGAGACTCTAATAATGGTCGAATCATTCCAGAAAACAGATCCTACAAGCAGTGCCGATGACAGCGAATGCTCTCCTGAAAACAGCGAGATCTGTAGAATTCGTTCAAAAAAAACCATCATTCGTATTCTTCATGACATCATGCAAAAAAATACTTTGGTCACATTGTATTTCGATCAAAGTAACCACTTTATATTAACTTCCATGCTCGCTATAAACGAACAAACAAATGAATTATTGATTGATTATGGCACTGAGCCGGAACTTAATGCACTTGCTCTAAAATCAAGTCATTTGACCTTTATCACTTCACAAAACAGAATTCAAATTGAATTTGAATGTAATCAGATCAGTTCATCACGATTGGATAATCGTGATGTATTTACGGTCAATTTGCCTGAATCGTTGATTCGGTTGCAAAGAAGGCATAATTACCGGATTACCACCCCCATCCTCGACCCCTTGAAATGTATTATTCCAATACCTTCAGAAGAAGGTTTATTTAAGGCGGAAATCGCGCTGATTGATCTCAGTTGTGGTGGTATTGGCGTAATTGATCATCACCCCGTTATTAATTTCGAACCGGGCATGATCTATCAAAATTGTCAAATCTATTTACCTGGATTCGGGTGGATCAATACAGCCATCGAGGTCAAAACCACGCACGAAATCACACTTAAAAACGGTCAACTATGTAAACGGGCCGGTTGTCAATTCATTGATTTACCAACTGAAATGGAAGTTCTAATTCAGCGGTATGTAACTAAGCACGAACAGACAAAATTGACGTTCTGAACACCATACTTCAATACGGACCCCATCATCAGAACCCTAAAAAGCACCAGAAAAACAGATAGCTTGCATCCACAGATATGGGTAATACAGCCAAGAATTTCTATGGAGAAACTAAAATGGCTCATTCAAAAAATGTTACAATCGACTACTCTCAATTCAACGGATTCTGTTCTGAATCGGGCAGTATCTCAAAACCGACAGAAGTTGTTTTCATAGATCATGACATCCATGAAACTCAGCTATTGATCGACGCCATTAAACCGGGTATTGCGGTACATTTTTTGAATCGCGACCAGGATGGCATACTACAGATAACGCAAACACTGCAACAATATTCCGACCTTGATGCAATCCATCTTGTTTCACATGGCAGCATCGGGTGCATAACATTAGGTAACAGTGTTCTCTCCTCCGCCACGCTGCATACATACCAGAAAGCCCTGTTTTCCTGGCAAACCGGACTCAAGCAAAATGCAGATATTTTGATATATGGCTGTGATGTCGGGCAAGGCACATCGGGTCAATACTTTATTCAACAGTTGGCATCGCTCACCGGCACCAACATCGCTGCATCAAGCTGTTTGACAGGTAGCCACAAAATGGGCGGGAACTGGATACTCGGCATCATCACCGGCGACCATGTACCTGAGATTGCGTTTCACGAAGAAAGTCTCGAGTCTTTCAGCACCACGCTTGCCACAAATACGCTAGATTTCACCAGCGACACGGTTACAAACTTTGTTACCGCAACACATCCAACAACCGACTTTGGAACCATCAATTTAAAAATCGTCAATAACGTCAATTCAACTGGGACGGCAAATGCATCATTGACACTCGCCACAACCGGACAAGTTGACGACGCATTTGACGATTTTTTTTATGGCGGCGGTTCGGATGGCGAATACCTTGTCATCTATACCGATGGCCGGGAAGTAGACTTTCAGTCCATCGATTTTGGAAGCGGTAACAGCTCGAGTTATACCAGTTTGACGGCTTATGCCTACAGAGACGCCACCTTGCTGGGCAGTCAGACTATTAACCCAGCTGGCGCCAACTTTCCGAACGACGACATCACTACTGAGACAGTAACGTTTACCGACAGCATTTTCGACAATGCGGATGAAATACGTTTGATCGGCGTCGACGGCGCGAACATGGACGTTGTCAATACATTAATCGATAACATAGTCATTGCGGACCCTGTAACCGGGCCAACAATCACCTCGGCAACATACAATGCCAGCACCAATTCGCTGGTGGTAACCGGAACCGGTATGACCGCAACCGGCGGCGCAATAAACGATATTGACGTATCCAAACTGACACTTACGGGAGAAGGTAACAATACTTACACACTGACCTCGTCGAATGTTGAAATTGATTCAGCCGCCCAGTTTACAGTAACACTGAACCCGACTGATCAACTCAACATTGAAGGATTACTTAACAAAAATGGCACTGCATCTGTCGATGCAACAACCTATAATATTGCTGCCGCTGCAAACTGGAATCCGTCTCAGGCAGGTAATGCAGACTCAACCGCCAGTATCACGGCCAGCAATATACAAACACCTATCATTACCTCGGCAACGTACGACGCCAGTACCGGCAGTCTGGTTGTCACCGGCACCAATCTGGTTAAAGCGGTGGGCGCGACCAACGACATCACCGCCAACAAATTTACCTTGACCGGCGAAGACAGCAGCACCTATACATTGACGGATACTTCCAATGTCGAAGTCACTTCTGCCACGCAGTTTACCCTCACGTTGAGTGCTACTGACAAGGCAGCGATCAATCAGGTCATCAACAAGAATGGCGCCAGTTCGACAAGTGGAACAACGTATAATCTGGCAGCTGCCGACGACTGGAACACAGTCATCGGCAATACCGATATTGCTGATGGAACAGGGAATAACATCACCGTCAGCAATGTAGCGGCACCGACGATTACCAGTGCAACTTACGACTATTCCACCAACACACTGACGGTCACCGGCACCGGCTTCCTGAAAAATTCGGGGGCAACCAACGATATCGATATTTCCAGGCTGACCTTTACCGGCGAAGGCGGCTCAACCTACACACTGACCAGCGCTTCCGATGTGGAAATCACTTCAGCGACTGAATTCTCCGTGACTTTAAGTGGCGCCGATCTGGCTAATGTAGAAGCCCTGCTCAACAAAAATGGCGCCACTTCGGCAACCAGCGGCACAACCTACAATCTAGCGGCTGCGGAAGACTGGGCGGCAGGTGCAGACAGTGCCGTCAATGTGACCGACACGACCGGCAATGGTATCACTGTCTCCAACTATTCCGCACCCACAATTACTTCGGCAACTTATGACGCCAGCACAGGACAGCTGGTTATTACCGGCACCGATCTTGTCAGTCAATCCGGTGCGACAAATGACATTGACGCTTCTTTACTCACATTCACCGGTGAAGATGGAAGCACCTATACGCTGACCGATACCAACGATGTCGACATCACTTCGGCCACAACCGCAACAGTTACCCTAAGCGCAACAGACCGCTTGAGCGTTAATGGCATCCTGAACAACAATGGCACGACCAGCGCTGTCAGCGGCACTACTTATAATCTGGCGGCTGCCGACAACTGGATGGCAGGCGCACCCAGCGCCAATACCATTGCCGATGCAACCAATGCAATTACCGTCAGCAACGTGGCTACGCCAACGATCACCAGCGCAACGTACGACGCCAGTACCGGCAGTGTGGTTGTCACCGGCACCAATCTGGTTAAAGCGGTGGGCGCGACCAACGACATCACCGCCAACAAATTTACCTTGACCGGCGAAGGCAGCAGCACCTATACATTGACGGATACTTCCAATGTCGAAGTCACTTCTGCCACGCAGTTTACCCTCACGTTGAGTGCTACTGACAAGGCAGCGATCAATCAGATCATCAACAAGAATGGCACCAGTTCGACAAGTGGAACAACGTATAATCTGGCAGCTGCCGACGACTGGAACACAGTCATCGGCAATACCGATATTGCTGATGGAACAGGGAATAACATCACCGTCAGCAATGTAGCGGCACCGACGATTACCAGTGCAACTTACGACTATTCCACCAACACACTGACGGTCACCGGCACCGGCTTCCTGAAAAATTCGGGGGCAACCAACGATATCGATATTTCCAGGCTGACCTTTACCGGCGAAGGCGGCTCAACCTACACACTGACCAGCGCTTCCGATGTGGAAATCACTTCAGCGACTGAATTCTCCGTGACTTTAAGTGGCGCCGATCTGGCTAATGTAGAAGCCCTGCTCAACAAAAATGGCGCCACTTCGGCAACCAGCGGCACAACCTACAATCTAGCGGCTGCGGAAGACTGGGCGGCAGGTGCAGACAGTGCCATCAATGTGACCGACACGACCGGCAATGGTATCACTGTCTCCAACTATTCCGCACCCACAATTACTTCGGCAACTTATGACGCCAGCACAGGACAGCTGGTTATTACCGGCACCGATCTTGTCAGTCAATCCGGTGCGACAAATGACATTGACGCTTCTTTACTCACATTCACCGGTGAAGATGGAAGCACCTATACGCTGACCGATACCAACGATGTCGACATCACTTCAGTCACTTCGGCAACACTGACCTTAAGTGCAACGGATCAGCTCAATGTCCACGGTTTACTGAATAAGAATGGTACAGCATCGGGGGGAGCAACAACCTATAATCTGGCTGTAGCAGATAACTGGATTACTGGTGCTCCGGCATCCAATGATATCAGTGATGCCGCTGGTAACGGAATTACGATCAGTAACGTACAAACCCCAACGATTACCTCCGCTGCATATGAAGCCGCAACACACACATTGTTTGTCAATGGTTCAAACCTGTTTAAAAAACCCGGTGCCAGCAATGATATTGATGCTTCACTGTTTACCCTGGTTGGCGGTAATAATGCAACCTATACTTTGACGGATACTTCAGATGTTGAAATCACTTCGGCAACGTCGTTTTCCATCCTTGCGAGCAACACCGATGGGGCGGCACTTTATAATATATTCGATCAACTCGGCACAACATCTTCATTCGGAACAACTTACGATATTCAAGCCGCAGACGGCTGGTTAGCCGCAGCGGATCCGGCTGTCGACATTACCGATAACGATGCCGAAGGTGGCGTTACCGTCACCATCAATCCGCAAATCAGTTCAAGCACATACAATGCCACAACCGGCGTACTGGTTGTTACCGGCACCAATATTCAGGCCAATGGCGGTGGAACTGATATTGACGTTTCCACATTAACCTTTAACGGCGAAGGTGGCGCGACTTATACATTGACAGATTCGTCCGACGTTGAACGTGATTCAATCGTACAATTTACGGTAACACTCAGTGCAACCGACAAGACTGGCGTCAACCTGCTGCTCAACAAAACAGGCACTTCTTCTACCGGCGGCACAACTTACAACCTGGCCGCAGCCGATGACTGGAATACCAATATAACGGCAGGAGACACTTCCGATCTGACCGGCAATGGCATCACTGTCACTAACGTTCCTGTCCCCGTCATTACATCGGCCACATATGATGCCGGCACAGGCGTTCTAGCCGCAACCGGTATGCACTTCATAAGCGCCAGCGGCGCGGCCAACGATATTATCGCCAATAAATTCACTTTGACCGGCGAAGGCGCGGAAACGTATACCTTGACGGATACCGCTAATGTCGAAATTACTTCCGCTACCGCATTTGCGCTGACCTTGAGCACAACCGACAGAGCAGCCGTCAATCAGATTATCAACAAGAATGGTACAGCTTCGACCGGCGGCACTATCTACAATCTTGCAGCCACCGAAGACTGGGCCGCAGGCGCGGATGCAGCCGTCAATGTGGCCGACGCCACAGGAAACGGCATTACAGCAAGCAACGTCGCCATACCCGCGATTACATCGGCCACATATAATGCTGGTACAGGCGCACTCGTAGTCACCGGCACAAACTTCCTGAAAGCCGCCGGTGCAGCCAACGACATTGTCGCCAATAAATTTACCGTCACCGGCGAAGGTGGCGCAACGTATACCCTGACCGACACATCCAATGTCGACATTACCTCCGATACAACTTTCACGCTGACACTGAGCGCGACTGACAAAACGGCTATCAATTTGCTAGTCAACAAAAACGGCACGGTTTCCAATGATGTCACCACGTACAATCTGGCAGCCGCTGAAGACTGGATCGCAGGTACCGATGCAGCGGTTAACACAGTCGATGCAATAGGCAACAGTATAACCGCGACAATTTCAACACCTTCTTCCGGCGGCGGAAGTGGTGGAAGCAGCAATGGTAGTAACGGAAGCAATGGGAACAACAGCGGAGGCAGTAGCGGCAACACCGGCAACACCGGCAACACCGATGTAACAACAATAACCATCGATGGCGTCAATACCAGCACGCACACGGAAGCCGACGGATCCAGAATTCTAACGATCCCCGTCATTGACAATGCACGCACGGAAGATCCAAACACATTTTCCGACGCACATGCGGATATTCCCGTCTTGACTGATGACAGCGGAAACCCCACTCTCTCGGTCAGTTTACCAACCGGCGTCGGTTTGACTGCAAATGGTCGATCAGCACCCATGAGCACGCAAAACGCAATCGGCGACCTGGTCCAGCGCATTGAACGGGAAACGCTCAGTGACAACGATGCATTATCGCAAATGACAATTCACGGGCAGAATTTTATTACGTCATTATCTCAAGCTGATCGAGTTTCAGTGCAAACATTGACATTGACAGCCGGCAGCAGCCAGAATCCCGGCCTGCCCGTGATTATTAACGGCTCAAATTTACCGGGCGGCGGCAAACAAGCCTTGATTATTAACACCGCGGATATGCCTTCAGGCACAATCATACAGCTCGACAATGTGGCGTTCGCAGCAATTATCGGTGCAGCCCGAGTTATCAACGGCGCAGGCGCAAATTTCGCAGCAGGTGACATGCAAGATCAGTATATTGTATTGGGAACAGAAGACGACATTTTATTTGGCGGCGGCGGTAATGATACGGTCGGCAGCCTGGGTGGAGACGATCAAACGACGGGCGATGCCGGCGATGACACCGTTTTCGGCGGCGCTGGCAACGACAATCTGTCAGGCGGCACTGGAAACGATGCTCTCAATGGCGGATGGGGTTTTGACACTGCGGCACAAGCAGGTCAATTGTCGGATTACCAACTGCGCATTAACGGAAATCATATTACATTCACTGACAGAAATGGCAACGTAGACACACTGACCGATATTGAATTGATCCGGTTTGAGAGCGGCGCCAGCGTAGCAATTGCTTACTCCAGCAACGAAGCAGTTGCGCACCATCTGGTTAAAACCTGGCTTGGCCGCGATCTGACGCCAGAAGAAGGCAATGCCATACAAAACTGGGCAGGTACTGATGCCGGCCTCATCGTCGAAGCTTTTCTTAGACTGCCGGAGGCTGCCGACTTCAGGCATATGACAACCGAGGAGCTGCTGGCAGGTTTAAACAATAATCCCGATATTATTCAGCTGGATACTGATCGCAGTATCATCGGCGATGACAGCAATAATCAGGGATATTTACCGCTGGGGCTCGCATTAAATGCCGACGGCAGCGGCGGATACGATGTACTCAGAATGCAGGACGCACGCAATGATGTGCATATCGAACTGGTTGATGATGATGCACTTGAAATTACGCGACTGGAAGACGGTGCCATGCTAAGTCTCACCAACGCTGAAATGATCGCATTTGACAGCGGTGAAAATATTTTGCTGGCACACAATCAGGTGGAAGGCATCCTGGGCCGTTTGTTCCAGACTTTTTTTGACCGCGATGCCACCATCGAAGAATGGCAACTGGGACATGAAGCATTGGTAAATGGCGTCAATCCCAATGTGATATTGAATTGGTTCCAGAATCATGCCGATCTTAGCACCCTGGATGATGCAGATTATATTCGCGCACTTTACAGTCAGACACTTGGGAGAACTGCAACCGAAACCGAATTTAGTCAGCAACTGTCACGGCTCGACAATGATGAAATCACACGCGAATGGCTCGCAGTGGACATTGCGGACAGCGACGAAGCAATTACCACCATCGGAAATGTTTTATTAGTAGATGGCATATAGTTGAACGATCTGAAGATAATGTCAGATAGAAAGGGCGCTAGGCCAGCATACCGTCAACCAATCGTATTTGGCGCGAGCAGCGTTGAGACAACTGCTCGTCATGTGTTACTAGCACGAGAGTTGTACCATGCTCGCGATTGAGTTCAAACATCAATTCGATGATCTGCTTACCGGTAGAAGAATCGAGATTACCGGTCGGTTCGTCGGCGAGTAATAGCTTGGGATCGGTGGCAAAAGCGCGCGCGATGGCAACGCGCTGCTGCTCACCGCCCGAGAGTTGCTTGGGATAGTGATACAAGCGCAATTTCAAACCGACACGTTCCAACAGTCTTCGCGCAGTCGAATCGGCAGAATGATTGCCGGAAAGTTCAAGCGGCAGCATGACATTTTCCACTGCTGTCAATGCAGGCAGCAATTGAAACGACTGAAACACAAAACCCAGTATCTTCCCTCGCAGGGCTGCCCGGCTGTCTTCATCCAGCGCAAAGATGTCGGTATCATCCAGATGAACTTTACCGGATGTCGGCACATCCAATCCTGCAAGCAAACCCAGCAGGGTTGATTTGCCAGAACCTGACGCACCAACGATGGCTACAGCCTCACCGGTTTCCACTTCGAGATTGATGTCTTTTAGAATAGTCAACTTCTCATCGCCGGTATTGACTTGTTTAGTCAGTGTATTTGTCCACAAAATAGGTTTTTTAACAAGATTAGGCACAACCATGAAACATTTCCTAGCAATTTTAATATTCTTTTTTTTCGTCGCGCCTGGTACAGCGGCATCGAACGATCAACAAACAACCACCATTATGGTATTCGGAGACAGTCTATCAGCAAATTATGGCATACCGACAGAAGCCGGATGGGTTCACCTGCTGGAACAACGATTGCAAACCCTGTCTCCGGTTTTTCGGATGGTAAACGCCAGCATCAGCGGTGAGACAACACTTGGCGGTCGCAATCGAATTCAACAGGCGATCAAACAGCATCGTCCGGATATTGTCATCCTAGGGTTAGGCGCCAACGATGGTCTGCGCGGCACGGCCGTCAAAACAATTTACGAAAACCTGGAAGCGATTATCAAGATCTGCCAGCAAAACAATGCATCGGTTTTGTTAGCTGGAATGCAGCTGCCGCCCAATTATGGCATGGCCTATACGCAAAAGTTTCAGAATATTTACCGCCAGCTCGCGCACAGCTATCAAACAGCCTTAGTTCCATTTCTACTAGCCGGATTTGGTGAAAAACAGGAATTCTTTCAGACTGACGGCATCCATCCCTCGGTCTTGGCTCAAGAAAAAATTGCCGACAATGTTTGGGCTGTTTTGCACACAATGATCCGCAATGACATAGCAACCATTTTTTGAGATCACATAGGACAAAATTTTTCCTATTTGCTCACATTCCATTTTCATAGCAACTTATGGTTACTTTAACATACGTCTATTCAAGCTGTGTGATGAATGTCTGTAAATCAGCAGGCAATGGCGCTTTCAGGCCTAATTTTTGTCCACTCAGTGGATGCTTTATTCTCAAACAGCTAGCATGCAAGAACATTCTGGCCAGCGACAACCCTGCACTCCTCCGATTTCTAGCCAGTTGCTTGTTCAAAACAAAATCACCATATTTGTCATCGCCGACAATAGGATATCCCAGATGCGCCAGATGGACACGAATCTGATGCGTGCGCCCTGTTTTGAGCTCGGCATCCAGCATGCTGAAGTTCTGCCATACCTTAACCTGTTTAAATAAGGTATGTGCGGCCATCACCTTAGGCGCGCCACGACCATGAGATATTGCGGTTCCGGCTGCTGCTGCAACCGCCACACGCCGCTCGCCCTCCGTGGTCATGTATTTAATCAGCGGTAATTTCACATTTTGTATTGGGTTGGACCATTTGCCTTTTACCATAACCTGATAATGTTTTTCTGTTTGACCTGAACGAATCTGCCGATGCAATTCAACCAGTGCGCTGCGTTTTTTTGCCAGCATCAACACGCCTGACGTTTCCCTGTCCAATCGATGCACCAGTTCAAGAAATTTATATTCCTGCCTTTGCGCACGCAATTGTTCAATAACGCCGAAACTGACGCCGCTGCCGCCATGCACTGCCATACCAGACGGTTTATTTATTGCCAGCAAAGCATCGTCCTCAAAGAGGATATCAAATGCAATGGAGATGGCCGGATACTTTTTTCTCTGCTGCGGATGCTTTGTCAAGGGTGTGCGTACAGGTGGAATACGCAATAAGTCGCCTGCATGCAAACGATAATGAAAATTGACTCGTTTACCGTTTACACGCACCTGGCCACTGCGCAGCAATTGGTAAATATGGCTTTTTGGTACATTTTTGAAGCGTTTGAAAAAAAAATTATCAATACGCTGATTGTCACCGTCTTCAACGATGCTTTCAATAACAACCGATGCATTCAATAGATTTTTTTGCCTATATGCTGTGTTTTACTTATAATTGTCGATTAATGACTGCAGTGTATACCTTATTAAAATTAATAAAGTTAAGCAAGCGATAAAAAATCGATCAAAAAAAACAAATCGATTAATCTGGAAGGGATTACCAATTCGAAACGAAAGGATTTTCCAGTTATTTCTGGACTTGGTTTCAAACTTCATGTTTTTATTTCTTCCCCAACATCCTCAGATATTTTACTTAACAAAGACTATACGGCCAAATCAGACTGTCTTCTTTTAAAGACAGTATTGAATATATTTTCGATATTCACAAATTTAATTCAATAGTTTTTTGTAATAAATAATATAATAGGTACAAAAAATATGATTTTGGCAGACTAGGCACTCTAGCAATACACTTATTACTTTTTTTAACAAAAAAAATTGCATAATAAAAATTATAAAATACAAATACCAAACCGGCTCAAATCTCGTCATCTCAATTATGTTTTTGAAAATTTTCATTGTGTAAATACACGTTAGGCATATAAATGAGACGAATGTTATTTAATGCAACACAACCCGAGGAATTGCGTGTTGCGATAGTCAACGGTCAGAAGCTTGTCGATCTTGACATTGAATCAATCAGCAAAGAGCAGCGCAAAAGCAATATCTATAAAGCCGTCATCACGCGAATGGAACCCAGTCTTGAAGCGGCGTTTGTCGATTATGGCTGTGAGCGTCACGGCTTTTTGCCTTTAAAGGAAATTTCACCGTATTGTTTCGGCGCGCAATCTGATATTGCGACAAACCGTATTCAGGATTTTCTATATGAAGGCCTTGAATTAATTGTTCAGGTTGATAAAGACGAACGTGGCTCGAAAGGCGCTGCGTTAACTACCTATATATCACTTGCAGGTCGTTATCTGGTGCTGATACCCAACAACCCTAATAGCGGCGGAGTATCCAGGCGAATCACCGGGGATGAACGCAATGAAATGCGCGAAGTTCTGGGAAAACTGGAAATTCCTGACGGCATGAGTGTCATTGCACGAACTGCGGGTATCGGACGCAGCAAAGAAGAATTGCAGTGGGACTTGAACTATTTGACACAGCTCTGGCATGCTATAGAGGAAGCGGCCAATAGCCAAAGTGGTGTTTTTCTCATATATCAGGAAAGCAGCCTTGTCATTCGTGCAATACGAGACTATTTCAATTATGAAATTGGTGAAATTCTGATTGATAACCGGGAGATTTACGAGCAAGCGTGTCAGTTTATGACGCACGTAATGCCTGCCAACGTCGATCGTTTGAAATTTTACCATGATGATGTGCCCCTGTTCTCCCGTTTTCAAATCGAGCATCAGATTGAAACAGCATATTCACGGCAAGTTACTTTACCGTCAGGCGGATCAATCGTGCTTGACCATACAGAGGCTCTGGTTTCAATCGACGTTAATTCCGCCCGTGCAATCCGCGGCGCGGATATAGAACATACTGCGTTAAACACAAATCTAGAAGCAGCAGATGAAATTGCCCGGCAATTACGTTTACGCGACTTGGGCGGGCTGATAGTCATCGATTTCATTGATATGGATGCTTCGCGCAATCAACACGAAGTTGAAGCGCGCCTACATGAAGCACTGCGTCAGGACCGTGCGCGGGTGCAGGTTGGCAGAATCTCCCGTTTTGGTCTTTTGGAATTGTCCCGGCAGCGATTGCGACCGTCATTGGGCGAGAGTAACTATACTGCCTGCACACGCTGTCATGGCACTGGTCACATCCGTGGAACTGATTCGTCAGCATTACATGTTTTGCGGATTATCCAGGAAGAGGTAATGAAAGAACGCACCAGCGCATTACATGTGCAGTTGCCCATTGATGTTGCAACCTATTTGCTGAACGAAAAACGCGGGGAGATCTACGAAATTGAGGATCGCCTAAAGGTTGATGTCATACTGATCCCCAATATTCACCTCGAAACCCCCAAGTACAAAATTACCCGCATGCGCCATGAGGATGCGAAACATAGCGAGACACAAGCAAGTTATAAAATGGTTGAAAAGATAACTGAAGACCTGATTCCAGAGCTGTCTGAAAAAAAGCCCAAACAGGAGCGCCCCAAAGCAGCTGTTCATGGCGTCACACCAGCACAACCGGCGCCAGTCCGTGAAGAAAAATCCAGAGAATCTTCACTGCTGGACAAATTCTTCAGTTGGTTTAAACCAGCTCATGCCGAAGAAAGCAGTAAAAACCAAAAGCAAACAATCGCTCATGAACAAACCGTTTCACCGCCACAGGAGAAAACGGAAAAACCAAAACGATCCAGTCGCGGGCGTGGGCGATCGCGCAATCGCGGTGAACGCAAAACAAACGTACAAACAAAACAATCGCACAGCAATAACAGTGACACGAGCTCAGCGAACAGCAACACCAGTACGTTACCCGACGAATCACCCGTTACGATTGACTCAGCCAGCGATGATACCCAAAAAACGCGGATCAAACAGCATCCTTCCTCACTGGAACAGAGTCAGGATCAGTCAAAGCCACAATTACTCTCGGCTGACATGCCTGCGTCTCCTGATACCAGCGATGCAGAAAACTTAGCAACAAAACCGGACGAAAAAAAACGTCCACGCAGGCGCCGCAACGCCAAGCAACGTGATCGCTCAACACGTGCCCAAACAGAGACAACCGCAAAACAGGAAACCGATGAACAGATTGCTACCGGCAATGACGTGGCAATTCCACCACCATCGAAATCAGATCATCCTGCCAAGGAAATAGCCGCCGATGCGATATCTTCTTCTCGCACTGCAAGGGAAAAAACGGAGCCGGAACCCGTTCAACCACATAACACATCGGAAACAGATACAACTCAAATAAAACAATCTACAGATAATACGCCTGGCCAGACTGAAAAGGCGAGCCGGGACACCGTTATTTCCGAAACATCGCCACACGCTGAGCAGATGGCCACAAAAAGTCCGAATCTGGAAGAAAGCGGTCTGGTTATGATTGAAACGCCGCCAGAAAAAATCGATTTGACCGATGAACAGCCTGCACCAAACAAAAAACAGCGGCGTAAAACGCAAAATGTAATAGTGGCGGATAATGAAGAATTAATGCAGGTAGAAACACGCAAATAATATCCGCACCGGAGCGTTATAAACCAATTTGTGCTGCGCACAGACTCAGATCAGAGAACCGGGTAATCCCAAAAATCAATCAGCAGTTGTTAATGCGCCTGTTCCCAGTTTTTTCCGGCACCCACCTCCACCAGCAACGGCACATCAAGATCAATGACATGGCACATATAACCCGGCAACTCTGATTTGACTGTCTCAACCTCATGATCAGGCACCTCCAAAACCAGTTCGTCATGCACCTGCATTATCAACTGACTTTGCAATTTTGTCTGTGACAACCATTGGCGCACAGCAATCATTGCCAGTTTGATAATATCGGCGGCCGTGCCCTGCATGGGCGCGTTGATGGCCGCGCGCTCTGCACCCTGCCGCCGATTCCCATGTGTGCTATGAATGTCGGGCAGCCATAATCTGCGGCCAAGCACCGTTTCAACAAAACCATTGACATTAGCTTGTTCACGTGTGCGCTGCATGTAGTCAGCGACGCCCGGATATCGTGAAAAATACCGATCCATATACATGCGTGCCGCACTGCGATCGATTCCCAGCTGCGTGGCGAGACCATATTCCGACATGCCGTAAATGAGGCCAAAGTTAATCACCTTGGCATAACGGCGTTGTTCCGGGTCAATTTCATCGGGTGGTAGCGCAAAAATTTCAGATGCTGTGGCGCGATGAATGTCTTCACCAGCTGCAAATGCATTAAGCAATGTCTGATCCTGGGAAATATGCGCCATGATACGCAATTCGATCTGTGAATAATCCGCTGAAATAATCTGATTGCCGGGCGGCGCGATAAACGCCTCACGGATACGGCGGCCTTCTGCAGTGCGTACCGGAATATTCTGTAAATTGGGATCCGAGCTTGCCAGACGCCCGGTAACGGCTACCGCCTGCGCATAATTGGTATGCACGCGTCCTGTTTTCGGATTAATCATCTGCGGCAATTTATCGGCATACGTCGATTTCAACTTGGCGAGCGTGCGGTAATCAAGCAGTATTTTGGGCAGCGGATAATCCAGGGCCAGTTTCTGAAGCACATCCTCATTTGTAGAGGGAACGCCTTTCGGCGTTTTTTTTATTACCGGCAATTTAAGTTGCTCGAATAGAATTTCCTGAATCTGTCTGGGTGAATTAAGGTTAAACGGTTGACCGGTTATCGTAAATGCCTGCTGCTCCAGCCGGTTCAGTTTTTCATTCAATTCATCGCTTTGCTGCCGCAAAAGCTGCTGATCCAGCAACACGCCCCGGCGCTCCATTTCAAATAATATCTCCATCACTGGGATTTCAACATATCGGTAAATATAATCCTGCCGGGTATCAGTCTGAATCTTGGGATACAGGCACTGATGAAGACGCAACGTCACATCCGCATCTTCAGCGGCGTAGACGGTTGCCGTCTCAACCGATACCTGATTAAAAGCAATACGCTGCGCACCTTTCCCGGTCACTTCATCATAGCTGACTGTTTTAACGTTCAGATGCCGTTGCGCCATACTGTCCATATTGTGGGGTGTATGCGACTCCAGCACATACGACTGCAGCAACGTGTCATGTTCAATACCGGCTAACCGAATGCCATGATTGGCAAACACATGTTTATCGTATTTCAGATTTTGACCCAGCTTTGGTTTACTTCCATTCTCAAGCCAGGGCTTAAGCTGATCGAAAACATAGGTCATCTCCAGCTGTTGTGGCGCGTCGAGATAATCATGCATGAGCGGAAGATACGC
Organism: Nitrosomonas sp. Nm51; assembly: GCF_900111165.1. GTDB lineage: Bacteria > Pseudomonadota > Gammaproteobacteria > Burkholderiales > Nitrosomonadaceae > Nitrosomonas. The sequence continues at coordinate 18,343 of NZ_FOGH01000014.1, read as the reverse complement.
AGCGTGCAGGCTCTCCACAGACAATGAAATGCCAACCAGTTTCGCTTCCATCGGATTCAGGCTGGTCGTCTCTGTATCGATGGATACCAGCGCAGCGTTATTCAGTCTGTTTACCCATTCCTTTAGTTCCGCTTCAGTCAATACGGTTTGATACGCAACCGCAGCGGATTGTTGCTGCTCAGTCGTATTATCCATACCATCCTGCCGCTGCAGTTCCTGCAATGCGGTTTTCATACTCAGTTCTTCATAAAGTGCAGCCAGCCGTTTGGTATCCTGCGGCTTTGGTGAAAGCTCAGCAATGGCTACCGGCAAATCGACATCACACTTGATTTCAACCAGTTTTCGCGCAATGCCGAACCAGTCTAGGGCCTTACGCAGATTTTCTCCCACAACGCCTTTGATGTCATCCGCATGCGCAATAATATTCTCCAGAGAACCATACTTGGACAGCCACTTTACGGCGGTTTTTGGTCCCACTTTTTCCACACCGGGAATATTATCGGTACTGTCACCGACAAGCATTAAATAATCCAGCATTTGTGCAGGCCTAACGCCGAATTTTTCACAAACCCGCTGTTCGTCGAGTACATCATTATTCATTGTATTGACCAGTGTAATGTGTGCGTTCACCAGTTGTGCAATGTCTTTATCACCGGTAGAAATAATGCAGCGCATATCCGCGGCTTCCGCCTGTTTTGCCAGCGTCCCGATCACATCGTCAGCCTCAACTCCGCCGACAGTCAGAATCGGCCACCCCATTGCTTCAATACAGGCATGCAGCGGCTCAATCTGCATTACCAAATCTGCCGGCATTGACGGGCGGTGCGCTTTATATTGCGGATAAATATCGTCGCGGAAAGTTTTGCCTTTTGCATCAAACACACACGCGCTATAATCAGCACGATAGTCCTTATGTAAACGGCGTAACATATTGAGAACACCATGAATCGCACCTGTCGGCATATTGTGATGACTGCGCAAATCCGGCAGTGCATGATAAGCCCGGTAAAGATACGATGAAGCATCAACCAGCAATAACGTTTTCATTGAGTTAGAAAATTCTATGAGCCTGCAAAATAAACCTGCCATGTCACAATCTGTTGAAAAAGCCTGGTCTGCAAAAGAGTCATGGCGCCTATTCGGTATTATGGCAGAATTTGTCGAAGCAACGGAACGTCTTGATGCGATTCAGCCTGCGGTAAGTATTTTTGGCAGCGCCCGTACAAAACAGGATCATCCTTACTACAAACTGACAGAACGGATAACCCGCCTCCTTTCAGACGCCGGTTTTTCAGTTATCTCTGGCGGCGGACCCGGTATTATGGAAGCCGCCAACAAAGGTGCATTTTTTGGACAGGCACCGAGTATCGGTCTGAATATCCAATTACCGAATGAGCAGTGCCGCAACGCCTATCAGGATATCAATCAGTCATTCCGCCACTTTTTTGCGCGCAAGTATATGTTTGTCAAACTTGCCACAGCCTACGTTGTTATGCCGGGTGGATTTGGTACACTTGACGAACTTATGGAAGCTTTGACGCTGGTACAAACCGGGAAAACCCGTAAAATGCCAATTATTCTGGTCAGCTCGGCCTACTGGCAAGGCCTGATCGATTGGTTTCATCATACATTAATTAGTGAGGGATTTATCTCCCCTGAAGATATGGGCCTTATACAAGTAATTGACGAACCTGATAACGTCGTGCATGCGATTTTTAAGCATTATGAATCACGCGGTTTCGAACCGAACGCCAAAGAACGTGAAATTCAGTTGAATCTGTAGTAACTAATAGATACTAATTTAGGTAGAATACAACTTGCGTCCGAAAGAAAAAAACCGACACAACTGAACAGCCTGAAACATCAGCGGAACCGCCATGTACCGAGTATTTTCAATTTTACTGTTTTGTTTTTCGCTATCCTGCGCCATGCCGCTGATAGCGCAATCCGATATACCAGACAACCTGGTTCCGCTGCCTGAATTGCCAGAATTGTCAGACTCAGATCTACCTGAGCTGGCTCCGCCTCCACCATTGCCGCCCGACATGGAAATCGACCCGGACCTCGAACCGCAGGTTACTATTATCAAACGCGGAGAAGACACCATTGAAGAATACCGTATCAATGGCGAACTGCATATGATCAAGGTCATTCCCCGTGTGGGATTTCCCTATTATCTGGTACGCAACCGCGGCCGTCTGAATGCACATCCTGGCGAGCCTGGCAGCAATGTCAGCGTACCCATGTGGCGTATTTTGGAATTCTAAAACCTGTGAAATATAACGGCTAGCTGTGATTCACCTATTTGCACTTAAGCAAGCGACCTAAAACTCCAACTCATTGATATCCCAGTTGCAAACGCATGTCTGTTTTTACACCTGTCACAGAAAATCAACTCGCTGAGTGGCTGAACAACTATGCGCTGGGAGACCTGATCAGCCTGCAGGGCATTTCTTCTGGTATCGAAAATACGAATTTTTTCGTTACTACAACCAAGGCGCGGTTTGTACTCACTCTGTTCGAAAAATTAACAGTGGCTGAATTGCCCTACTATCTGAATCTGATGGCACACCTGTCCAACCGTCAGATCCCGTGTCCAGACCCCGAACCTATGCTGGACGGCAGGCTGTTTGGTGAGCTGAGCGGAAAACCGGCTACTATCGTTACCTGTTTGCCCGGCGCATCGCTGGAGAACCCTGCAAGAGTGCACTGCATTCAAGTTGGCAAAATGCTGGCAAAAATGCACTTGTGTGGCCAGACCTACCCTGCGCACATGGAAAACCCGCGCGGACTGAAATGGTGCCGGGCGAAAGCGTCAGAAATCAAACCCTACCTAAGTCCGGATGATCGGATATTGCTCGATAATGAGCTGAATTTTCAGTTAGCTCATCAGTTTCAGCACTTGCCAAGCGGCGTCATTCATGCGGATCTTTTTCGTGACAATATTTTATTTACCAATCACCATATTGGTGGCGTTATCGATTTTTACTTCGCCTGTAACGATAGTTTATTATACGATCTGGCCATCGCCGTGAATGATTGGTGCAATACTGAAAACAGAATACTGGATGAGACGCATACCCTGGCACTGCTTGAGGCCTATCACAGCATACGGCCATTATCGGCGCTAGAACATCAATTATGGCCCGCGATGCTGCGTGCGGGCGCACTGCGTTTCTGGATATCAAGATTGTATGATTTTCATCTGCCCCGTCCCGGGGAGCTGACACATGCAAAAGACCCTGACGACTTTAAAATGCTGCTGCAGAATCATGTAACCTATCAGACGCGGCTCGAGCAACTCTGGATTTAAAAAACCGGCTATCCGGGGATTTTCCCATAGTATTCGTGCTTAAAACCGACATCTATCGAACTTAATACTGGAGACACACAATGGAAATTCATCAACTTAGCGCCAGATACGGATGGCATTGGATCGCCAATGGCTTTCATATGTTCCGTAAAGCGCCAATGATCTGGGTGCTGGTATGCTTCACGTTGCTATTAATTGCCATGACGCTGGCGCTGATACCCATACTCGGACAATTTGTTTTTACTCTGGTTTCACCGGTCTTCCTGGCCGGGATTATGATTGGATGCCGAGAACAAGAGCAAGGCAAACAGCTCGAAATTGTTCATCTGTTTATTGCTTTTAAAACCAATGTTGCCTCGCTGGTGACTGTCGGTGGAATTTATCTGATCGGCCAGGTCCTGATTCTCGGTCTAGTCATGATGATTGGCGGCAGCCAGATGACAGATATGCTGTTGTACGGAAAAAGAGTCGATGAAAACGAACTGATCACCGTCATGGACAATATGCTGACAGCGTCACTGGTTGCCTTATTGCTATCAATACCTTTGATGATGGCGGCCTGGTTTTCACCGTTGCTGGTCGTTTTTCATAATTTTCAGCCCATTCCGGCAATGAAAAAAAGCTTTTTCGCCTGTTTAAAAAACATCATCCCGTTTCAATTGTACGGCGTATTGTTGATTATTTTCTCCATCATTGCACTGATGCCCTATGGCGTCGGTCTGGTAATACTGATTCCAACCATTTTTGCCTCGATTTATGTCAGTTATAAAAATATATTCCTGGGCGAGGATGTCAAAATTGAAGAAGAATATTCTCCGAAAACGGACTATCAGCAAGCAAATTGGTCAAACGAACCACGTGACGCCGAGCCACCTCAAAAAGAGGAAAATATGGCGAAACGCAATCAAAATGACTCTCCTGTCGAAATCGGCCCGCTGGCGACGGAAGGCGATATAGTCGAATGTCATCAATGCAAGATATTGATTCCTAAAGAAGAAGCCATCCGATTCCATGGACGTTTTTTTTGCAGTGACGAACATTTCCAACAATATCAAGACAGTATGGATACCGATACAAAGCAATAAAACATGGCTGATTGTGACTAATTTAAAGCCCCGGTGGGAGCGTTAGGTAACCCGTTTATTATGCAATCAGTCCGGCGTTTCTCGTTACTACTTCACCGCGCCGCAGGAGAAACCAGGCCGCATATTGAATACTGCAATCTTTAGGAGTCGTTCATAAATAACTGCAACACCTGGATCGCATCCGGCGGGCACACTGCGGCGTTGTTCGCCGTCGCCATAGCCTTTTGGCTATGACTCATCCTCCCGCCTTGCATTGCATTGCATCCCGCCAGACGCGCCCAATTGGCACACTTATTTATTCGCGGCTCCTTAGTGATTGCAGCTCCGGCTCTGCAATATCAGCTCTATCATGATTGATATGTTTTCAATACCGTCATAGCCAGATACACGTGTTGATTTCTTGATTCACTGGTTTTTCCGCCTTGTCACCGTCACACCGGAGAGTTTCTTCAGCGACGACAACACCCGGCTCAGTTGTTTCATTTCTTTGACTTCAAGCGTTAACTGTATATTTGTCATACCGCGGCGGGTTTGGGTATTCATCGCGATTGCATTCACAGTCTCGCGCGACAAAATTTCCGAAATATCACGCAGCAACCATTGCCTATCTTGCGCCCTGATTTCCACATCTACCGGAAAAACCTTGTCATATGTTGCCCCCCATTCCGCCGCAACCTTTCGGTCAGCATTTTTACGCAATAATTGTGGCATATTCAGGCAATCATGACGATGAATAGAAATGCCGCGTCCGTGCCGGGTTACAAAGCCGATGATTGGATCGGGCGGAACGGGTTTACAGCACTTGGCCAATACAGACAGCATTCCGCTGACACCGTTGATCAGAATATCACCACTTGACTGCTGTGAAACCGGACGTATCAACGCTTTTTTGTCTATCAATGTATCCGGTTGTGTTATTGCGGACGGTTCTCGACCGGTTAGTTCCGTCTCCAGCTGACGCTGACTGATCTCGCCCTTGGCGACAGCCATGAAAAAACCATTCGGGCGTAAAAAATCAAATTTCGCAGCAAGCTTGTCCAGGCTTATTGCCGTTACACCATGGCGTTGTAACAGTTTCTCCACCATTGCCCGGCCTTGCGCCAGTGTTGTTTTGAATGCCTGATGATTAAACCACTGCCGGACCTTGGTTCGCGCACGTGCGCTTTTCAGATAGCCCGGTGCATCATTCAACCAGTCACGGCTCGGACCGCCCGATTTGGCCGGCAGGATTTCCACTTTCTGCGCGTTTTGCAATTGGTAATTCAGCGCAACCATAATTCCATCGACTTTGGCGCCACGGCAGCGGTGCCCCAGGTCGGTATGCACATGATAAGCAAAATCCAGCGGCGTGGCGCCCTTCGGTAAAGCGATCACATTACCCTGCGGGGTCAGTACATACACTGAATCCTCAAATAACGCGGTTTTAAAATGGTCAGCCAGTTCGCCGCCGTCCGAAACATCATCTTTCCATTCCAGAATCTGTCGTAACCAGGCGATTTTCTCTTCGTAGCGCGCATCGCGCGTTGATCCTTCCTTGTAGCGCCAGTGCGCGGCAACACCCAGTTCGGAAAAACGATGCATTTCATGCGTGCGGATCTGAATTTCCACTACCTTGTCTTCCAGACCGGCAACGGCGGTATGCAATGAGCGGTAACCATTGCTTTTAGGTCTGGCGATGTAATCATCAAATTCTTTCGGAACGGGCGTCCACAAACTGTGTACGACCCCCAACGCTGCATAACAATCTGGCACATCGCCCACCAGGATCCGTACCGCACGCGCATCATAAATCTGGCCAAAATCCAGATTCTTGCGCTGCATCTTCTTATGGATACTGTAAATATGCTTGGGGCGGCCGTTTACTGTTGCACGGATACCGGCCTGCAGCAGCACGCTTTGCAATTTCGCAACGATTGAGTCTATATACTGTTCCCGGCTGACGCGCGTTTCCTCCAGCAAGCGGGCGATTTTTTTATATTGCGCCAGATCGATAATGCGAAAAGACAAATCCTCCAGCTCCCATTTAACTTGCCATAAACCTAACCGGTTGGCCAATGGCGCAAAGATATCCATTGTTTCCAATGCAATATCCAAACGTTCAGAGATGTCAATTGAAACAACATAGCGCATGGTCTGTACACGGCTTGCAAGCGTTATAATAACCACACGGATATCCTCCGCCATTGCCAGCAGCATTTTACGCAACGCTTCAACTTGTGTTACATGTCTGGAAGCGTCATTTCTGAAGCCCAGAGCCTTAATATGCCCTATGCGCCCTACGCGCGCCATACCTTTCACCAAATGCCCGACCGTTAGATTAAAATCGCTTTGCAGTTGGTTTACATAGTCATCCGGATAATCCGGTATGGCATGCAAAATCCCTGCCACCAACGTGTCTATATCCACTTTCAATGCGGCGAGTATCGATGCCGTTCCAAGCGTATGCCGCATGACCGTCTCGCCCGATGACAGGCACTGTCCGCCATAGCGCTGCAAAACGTATTCCAGTGCCTTTTTTAACAGCGCCTGATCGCTGGATGAGAACCGTGCAGCTACCGACGCAAGCCAGGAAGTGATTTCAATTTCACTGGCAATGGAAACATGTGCCGAAGAAATCATACAATTTGAGCAAATTACCGAAGTTGATGGATATACAGCAAAGTGGCTGTGGATTTATAATCATGAGCGGGCTTACAGAACCATCGAAGGAATAACACCAAAACAAAAACTCGATCAATTAGCATATTGACCCCCACCTTTACTTCGGTTAATAATGTAAAGATTACCATAAAACAATTTTCTCACTCAAACTCAGGCCAGTTGCCTGACCAACAGCGCCGCCAAGCGGATACCGCTTGAATATTACCCCGCCATTAACTTATCATCGGCTGCAAGATGAACACATCCCCTTTGGACAACATTCGCATCGTACTCAGCCATACCAGTCATGCCGGCAATATTGGCGCAACGGCACGCGCGATGAAAACCATGGGACTAAAGTCGCTATATCTGGTCAATCCGCAGTCTTTTCCGGACCAGGAGGCCGATACCCGTGCGGTCAGCGCACGGGACTTGCTCGGCCACGCGAAAGTCTGCGGAAGTATCGATCAGGCATTGGAAAATACAGTGCTGGCGGCAGCATTAACGTCAAGGTCGCGCGAATTCGAACATGAGACATTCGATGCGCGCGCCGGAGCAAAGATTTTACTGAAACATGCGCAGCACCATCCGGTCGCGGTCGTGTTCGGGGCGGAAGCGTCTGGACTGACAACCGCCGAAGCCAGCAAATGCCCACTGAAGATTGTCATTCCAACCAATCCGGATTACGCATCGCTGAACCTGGCCAGCGCGGTACAGGTCATGGCGTATGAACTGCACATGGCGTTGGCGCAAGCCGGGCCCGCAAAACCGTGGCAGACCGAACCGGCAACACTGGACGAGATCGAACTGTTCTACCGGCATCTTGAACAGGTCATGATCCGGATCGGTTTTCTGAATCCGCAACAGCCCAAAAAGCTGGTACAGCGCCTTCGCCGGCTGTGTGCGCGCGCGCGGTTGAAGAAGGAGGAAGTCAATATTCTGCGCGGAATGTTGAAAGCTATCGAAAAACGCTTATCCGGTAAGCCGTGAAACTGGCGTGTTTGACCTTGCATCTGATTTACAGACACGGATAACTCACTGCTGATTGCGGATCAGAGTACCGACGCCCTGATCGGTCAGAATTTCCAGCAGCAACGCATGTTCCACGCGTCCGTCGATAATATGACACGACTTGACACCTTTCTTGACCGCGTCCAGTGCAGAACCGATTTTTGGCAGCATGCCGCCGGAAATGGTGCCGTCGGCAAACAATTCGTCGACGTGCTGCGCTGACAGGCCAGTCAGCAGTTGCCCGTCTTTATCCATTACGCCAGGGGTGTTGGTCAACAGGATCAGTTTCTCGGCACGCAGGATTTCAGCCAGCTTGCCCGCAACCAGATCGGCGTTGATATTATACGACTCGCCGTTTTCACCGACACCGATCGGCGCAATCACCGGAATAAAGTGCTGGCTGTCGAGAAGGGCGATTAATGATGGATCGACAGATTCAATTTCACCAACCTGGCCGATACTGATCCACTCGCCGATTTTTTCGCGGTCTTTAATAAGTAATTTCTTGGCGCGGATAAAAGCACCATCTTTACCTGTCAGGCCAACGGCCTTGCCGCCATGGCGGTTGATCAGGTTGACAATATTCTTATTGACCGATCCGCCCAGCACCATTTCAACCACATCCATGGTTTCCGCATCGGTAACACGCATGCCCTGAATAAACTCGCCCTGCTTGCCCACGCGCTTGAGCATCAGATCGATTTGCGGACCGCCACCGTGAATAATCACTGGATTCATACCCACCAGCTTCAGCAACACGACATCGCGCGCAAAACCTTGCTTGAGATTTTCTTCGGCCATGGCGTTACCGCCGTATTTAATGACAATGGTTTTGCCGTGAAAACGCTGGATATAAGGCAGCGCCTCGGCCAGAATTTTGGCTTTATCGCGGGCACTGGATTGTGAAATAGACATGACAAACCTACCGACACATTCAATTATAGTTAACGATATACATTCCAATCACTTACGCTGTTTGATTCGCGACCAGCAGTCTACGCTCAGCGCTCAATCTGCAGAAACCGCTTTTCCCGGATAAGCGAACCCAAGTCAAGTCCAAACCACTGCCTTCCTTCCTTATCCCGGTAAATATGCGTCACACCGTTACGCAGTTCTCCGCTGTTCATTTGTTCCGGCTCAAATTCGGACAAACTGCGAATACCAAGCAAAGTCGGCACCATAAAACCGCAGTTCATTTTGTAGCTGTTTGCTAGCAGCAGGATACGGGATTTCGCGCCGAACGATTCCAACTTCCCGCTTAAATACACACCTAGGTCAGTAATTCCGAACAGATGGCCATGCGCATTGATAATGCCCAGAAACCAGAGCTGTGTATACGGCACCGGCACAACTTCGGATACCTGAACCACTTCGCCAATTTCTTTCATAGGTACCAGATAACGTGCTTCCCCTATCAACAAGCCGAGTACCGTCGCTGACATGCCGGTTGAACCGGTATTCTGCGCACCGTGTTCATTTTGTTGATTCTTTGCCGTGGTCATAACGTTATCTAATTCAACCGTGAAATTTTCTGCAACAATTCCGCTGCGACTACAGGTTTGGCGATATAATCCCTGGCTCCCTGACGCAACCCCCATATTTTGTCAATTTCTTGCCCTTTTGTGCTGCAGATGATAACCGGAATATGCTCAAGCGACTGATCCTTAATAAACATACGCGTTACCTGAAAACCGTTGATCCCCGGCATCACCACATCCATCAGCACGAGATCAGGCTGTTCCGCTCTTGCCCTGGAGATCGCTTGTTCGCCATCTTCAGCTATGATTACCTGATAACCATGCTTGGTTAAAATGCCGGACAGCAGATGCCGTTCTGTGGGCGAATCGTCGACGACCAAAATTTTTCTAATTGTCATGATGTTAGTTTCATAAGACGCGATCAGTCATCAACAGTCTAAACCCGGAATCACATAAAACGCAATATACTTTGCGGGTTTTGCCACTTGATATGACGAAAAACCCGGCAAATGGGATAAAGCATCAGCAAAGCCAGGACCGTCATCAGATAAGTCGTTTCAAGACCGCCGCGTTCGAACGCAAGCCTCAGTATTGCCAATGTGGCAAAATGTGCGAGATAGAAGAACAACGCTGTCTGCCCGAACACCAGTACGAGACCGTTTCGTCGCACACCAGTAATGGATTCAAGCCATATTAAAACGGCGAGTATAATAGCCATTAGCCCCAATTCCAGCAAGGTATAGGCCAGGCTGGGCGGATATTTACTGACATGCAGCCACTGCACAATGGAGTTACCTTCTAGCTGCATATACATATTGCCGTAACCGTCAAGAATACGAATCACGACAAAAAACGCTAACGCAATGCAGCCACAGACCAATAACATACGCCTGACAAGCAATAGATCATTCGGCGCCGATAGCAGCCATTTACCAAATACCCAGCCCAGCATCATCATCGCCAGCCACGGCATTACGGGATACAAAACGGAATAAGCACCGGTAAAAACCGGCGCAAATGTCAGCGCCAGCCACAGCGGAACATCGCCGCCGGGTTTCCAGAGTGCTGTTAACAACCACTCGTTACCCGCCAGAATAACCAGCGCCAGAAACAAAATAATCCATACACGCATCCGGCTGATCCACACCATTAACATCATGCTGACGCCAATCGCATATAAAACCTGCAGCACAGGTTTTCCCGAGGCCAGCGAAAAAACGCAAATATCGAGCAATGCTATAAAAGCACCACGAATCCGTAATTCCCGGTCAATTTCGATTTGCGTCATTCCCTGCTGCAGACGCTGCGCATGACTGACGGCTATGGAGGTGCCCGTTAAAAAAATAAACGTCGGCGCGCAGACATGCGTGATCCAGCGGGTCAAAAACTGACCGGTTGCCAGACTATCACCGTTTTCATACAACAAAACCGAATCAGTAAACAGCCGCCCTTCGTTAAAAAAACCGGACGCATGATCCAGCGCCATCAATATCATGACGATACCACGCATCCAGTCAATCGCAGCAATCCGGTTCTGGCTTTTATCCAATGTTTTGATCATGGTTTGCTGTGTTCAGACTAAGCCTGAGATTTCTTACAATTAAACCTAGAATCCTCTATAAGGACCTCTATAAGGACTTCCCAAGATTTCGTAACGCTAATTGTCATCAGAGATCAGAACTATTCTGCCAGCAAACAAAAAAGGCACCCTAAGGTGCCTTTTTTGTTGCGACCGATTGATCTTAGAAGTTGTGGCGCAAACCCACAGTATACACGTTGCTGTCTTTAAATATGTTTTGCGCAAGCGTACTGCTATCATTATCGATCATGTTACGCTGGTAACCACCGAAAAGGCTTGAACGTTTGCTCAGATTGTGGATTGCACCTACTGTAAAGGTACTGATTTCACGTTTCGCACCCTGTGTTGTCGCATCGGCTTCACCCATACCCCCTTGTGCCAGCAGGCGGGTATTGCCTATTTCATACTCGCCACCCACAAACCAGAGATGCCCGTCACCATTCACGTTCATGGCTGAGTTACATTGTCCGCGTCCGCCACTATTCGCGCCGCTCAATGCTGTACCGCCCAATGCCGCTGCGGTAGTACAAGAAGCCGCACCGTTGATGCTGGCGTTATTGATGTTTTCATACTGGCCGCTCAGACGGAAACCCATGAAGCTCCAGGTAGCACCGCCACGCCAGACTTCTTCGTCATCCGCGCCGATACCCTGAAATGCGCGCTGGTTTGTACTGATATTATCCCTTGAGTAACCGCCGAATACGCCAAAGTTATGATCGGCTATATTCGCTTCATATTTACCGGCGATCTGGAAATCCCATTCGCCATCTTCGCCACCGCTTGTGCTGTTGGGAGTAAAGTTGCTTGAATTTGAGATGCCGCCACCCAGTATAGGATCGAGGTTATTGGAGTCACCCGGCATCAACAGCGCTGCAAATGAAAAGCCTTCTACAGTTGGAGAATCATAACGGGCGGCGCTGTTTACAAATCCCTGGGCGCCTGATCCCATACCATTTGCTGATGCAGTCATGGTGCCACCGCTACCCGCTGCCTGGAGCGTTGTGTACGCGAATGGATCAATCGTTTGACCGCCAGCAAAGTCCTTGAATGGAGACTGAACGCGGCCGAATTTAACTTCACCCCAAGCGTCATTAGCCAATGCTACCCAGCGTTCACGGGCAATGCCTATATCACCATTGCCGGTATTGAAACCGAATTCCAAATGGGCTTTTGCCTTCAGTCCACCACCGAGCTGTTCAACAACATGCACACCCCATCTTGAACGGCCTGCCTCATCGCCAATCTGGGCTTGACTGGTCATACCATCGAAATCAATAGTAGAATATTCCGCCTGGACACTACCGAACATGGTTACATTGGTTCCTTGTGCTGATGCAACCATTGGTGTTGCAAGCGCACCGGCAACTGCTAACGAAATAAGCTTCTTCTTCATAGGGAAGTTCTCCTTTAATGTTAAAACGACTGGGGGTCAACAATAAACCCAACTTTGTTCCGGTGGAATGCACCCCGCTTTTCTTTTGACCTCCCAATCCGGGAAGGTATGGATGGATTTTGCACAACACATTGCATTCCTGCAAGAAAAACGAATCTTTTTTTTGCAGAAAACAAACCAAATGTTGCTTTTGCGCAACATAATTGTTGTTTTTTAGCCTATAACAAACCAATACAAGCCATATCTGCATGTCTCGGTTCTCGGTTAGCTTGGCAAATAAAACCGGCTTGTCTATGATCGTTAGGAGAAAAACTACCTATACAACCAGCCTCAGACATGTTGAAGCATTACACATTAATTACGCAAAATTTCAATTAGATGATCGCCGTATTTATCCAGTTTATGCGTACCGATACCGGTGACACGCAACAATTCATCCTTGGTTTGCGGACTCAAACGCACCAATTCCTTTAAAGTCGCATCATGGAAAATGACATAGGCAGGCACTCCATGTTCCCGGGCTGTTTTCGCACGCCAGTTGCGTAGCTGATCCAAAAGCCGTTGGGCGCCTTGATCAAGGATTGAAAAATCATTGACAGGCTGTTGTTTGAGTGTGAGTTTTTTGTGTTCAGATTGCCGACGCAAAAAGACTTTTTGTTGTCCCTTTAATACGGTGCGGCTAGCCCGTGTCAGGCACAGAGCGCCATAACCATCGCTGTCCGTTGTTAACAGGCCCAGCGCTATCAGCTGCCTAAAAATTGCACGCCAGGTTTTGGCCGGTAGATCCTGCCCTATTCCAAATGTACTAATATGATCGTGCTTCCGCTGCATGACGCGTATTGTATGATTGCCGCGCAGAACATCGATTAAATGACCTGCACCAAACTGCTGTCCGGTACGGTAAACGCAGGATAATGCTTTTTGCACTGCAATAGTGGCGTCCCAGGAATCGGGGGGATTCAAACAAATGTCACAATTACCACAGCTGGTGAATGTAGCTGATTCACCAAAATAATCCAGTAAATGAGCGCGGCGGCAGGTTATTGTTTCACATAACGCCAGCATGGCTTCCAGTTTTTTGGTTGCGGTCTGCTTGAACTGGGCTTGCGCTTCAGATTCTTCGATCATACGGCGTTGTTGTATCACATCATTCAGGCCATAGACCATCCAAGCGCTGGCTTTTTGCCCATCCCGGCCGGCCCGCCCCGTCTCCTGGTAATAGCCTTCAATGCTTCTGGGCATATCCAAGTGCGCAACAAAACGGACATCCGGTTTATCAATACCCATACCAAAAGCGACAGTTGCAACTATGACAATGTTTTCCTCACGCAAAAACTTCTCTTGATTCAGCGCGCGTTGATGCGGGCGCATTCCTGCATGATAGGGCAGCGCAGTAATACCGTGTACGTTTAACCATGCGGCGGTATCCTCTGTTTTTTTTCGTGACAGGCAATATACAATGCCCGCATCATGTAAATGCTCGGTTTGTATAAATGATAACAGCTGTTGCTTGCTGTTTATTTTGTCAACTATCCGATAGTGGATATTGGGCCGGTCAAAGCTGGACAGAAAAATTTTGGCATCATACAAAACCAACCGTTCGATAATTTCCTCACGCGTAACGGCATCGGCCGTAGCTGTCAAGGCAATTCGCGGCACGTTAGGAAAACGTGTGTGAAGAACGTTTAGCTGGCGGTATTCGGGACGAAAATCGTGCCCCCATTGCGAGACACAATGGGCTTCATCAATCGCGAATAAAGCCAGCGGAATTCTTGCGATCAGATCAAGAAAACGTCTGGTCAGCAGGCGTTCCGGCGCAACATAAAGCAAATCGTAATCACACGCCAGCAGCTTTTGTTCGACGGCCTGTGCTTCTTCTGCCGGAAGCGCTGAATTCAGCACGGCGGCATCGACGCCAACCTCGTTGAGCGCTGCGACCTGATTTTGCATCAGCGATATCAAGGGAGAAACGACAATTGCAACACCGTTACGCATTAATGCGGGTATTTGATAGCAAAGCGACTTGCCCCCGCCGGTCGGCATCAAAACCAGGCAGTCTTTTCCACTGGCAAGATGCGTAATGACATCCGCTTGCTGCCCCCGAAATGCCGGATATCCAAAAATTTCTTTCAGAATGTTCAGTGCATGCGACATGAATTAGTGTGATTTATAACCTGTGTGCTCTGGATTCCAAACGCGCCATTCTTATATGGTTTTAAGGAAGTTATCCAAATACCCACGGAATCAATGCATAGGACAATCCTGTTACTACAAGAATTGCGGTAAGGTTGAGTTTAAAACCTGCCCGGGCCATTTGCGAAATTGTAACCTGACCTGTTGAATACACGACTGCGTTCGGTGCAGTCGCGACCGGCAACATAAAAGCGCAACTCGCGGCCATCGCTGTAGGTGCAAACAACAGCATGGGATCGATACCGCTGGATACGGCCAACACCCCCAGTATCGGTAACAAAGTAGCGGTTGTAGCGGTATTGCTGGTCAGTTCGGTTAAAAAAATTACCAGTGTTACCAGTATCAGCATCATTAGTATCAGATCCAGATGCGGCAACCCGGACAAGCCATCGCCGATCCAGACGGCAAGACCGGTATTCTTGATGGCTGCGGCGAGGCTTAAACCACCGCCAAATAATAGCAGCACGCCCCAGGGTATTTGACTGGCATTTTCCCAGTCCATAAGCGCTGTTGGTTTTTCTCGAGCCGACAAAGTTGTCTGGCCGGAAGGAATAATGAATAAAAGTACCGCGCCACCGACCGCTATCATGGCATCGTTCAGCCACAGCATAATTTCAAAGTGTTCCTGTACCGGCACACGCAGTATCCATGCTGAAGCGACAAGCACAAAAACATAAGTAAGACGCTTCTCTGGCCGGCTCAGCTTGCCGAGCTTTTCTAGCGCGTTACTGACAGCGGACACTGGAATGCGCTCACCCTGCAGATCGAAAACAAAGGCCCATTTAGTCAATACCCACCAGGCCGCGGTTGTCATGATAATAACAACGGGTATGCCGAATAACATCCAGTCAACAAAACTGATATCGATGGCGTAATTCTGCTTCATAAAGCTGACCACAAACAAATTGGGCGGGGTGCCAATGATGGTGCCCAATCCACCGATACTGGCGGAATAGGCTATACCTAAAATCAGACAAAGAATAAATTTATGATGTTGCCCGATTTTGTCCCTGACCATTTCTCCGGCAAGCGATAAAGCGATCGGTATCATCATTAATGTACTGGCTGTATTGCTGACCCACATCGACAATAGCGCAGTGGCGCCCATAAAACCGGCAATAAGCGCTGCCGGACTGTCACCAACACGAATTAGAATATTCAAAGCGATGCGGCGATGCAAATTCCACTTGGCCAGACCTGTTGCAATAATAAAACCGCCCATCAACAGAAAAATTGCCGGCGCTGCATAGGGTGCGGTACTGTCTTCAATAGACATGATCCCCAGTGCAGGGAACAGAAGAATCGGCAACAATGAAGTTATCGGTATTGGCAAAACTTCGGTGGCCCACCAAATGGCCAGTAACAAGGTCACGCCAGTAGTGCGCCATGCCGCTTCCGACATTGCTGCCGGTGCCGGCGATACGATGGTAAAAACTAAAAATCCAACACCCGTGATCAGACCGATTTTTTTTGGCTGTGTGAAAGGCACCATTCTTTTTCCAGTGTAATATCGAATTAACGAAGCTATGGATGAATATGAGATAATGGCATTATCTCAGAATATATTCACACATATCATTCAATATACCGCACATCCTTGCCGTACGTTAAACAGCTTCAAAGGACTGATTAGCCGGTTTGATATAATGCCGTTCAATGATTTTATTATTTGATTTTATAACCACGCGTGTCTGGAGAGAAAAATGGCTGTATCTGATGTTTTGAAATTGATTCAAGACAGTAAAGTTAAATTTGTTGATTTGCGCTTTACCGATACCAATGGAAAAGAGCAACATGTCACTATTCCATCCCATAGTTTTGATGCAGATAAATTTGAAGATGGTCATCCATTTGATGGTTCATCGATTGCAGGATGGAAAAGCATACAAGCCTCCGATATGCTTCTGGTTCCGGACCCCGAAACAGCCAATATGGATCCGTTTATGGACGATACCACGCTGATAATGACGTGCGATGTGGTTGAACCGGCCGACGGCAAAGGTTACAGCCGTGATCCCCGCTCGCTGGCAAAACGTGGCGAAATTTATCTCAAGTCAACCGGTATTGGTGATATTGCCTTTTTTGGGCCCGAACCGGAATTTTTTATTTTTGATTCCGTGTACTGGCATACCGATATGTCCGGTTGTTCGGTTAAAATCGAATCCGAGGAAGCGGCATGGAGTTCTGTAATCAAATACGATAGCGGCAACATCGGTCACCGGCCCGCGATCAAGGGCGGATATTTTCCGGTTCCTCCGGTGGACTCACTGCAGAATATACGTTCGACGATGTGCATGACACTGGAGCAGCTCGGCATCCCGGTAGAAGTACACCATCATGAGGTTGCAACTGCAGGCCAGTGCGAAATTGGCACGCGCTTTAACAGTCTGGTAAAACGCGCGGACTGGAATCAGATACTCAAATACGTTGTGCATAATGTTGCGCATTCGTATGGCAAGACAGCAACATTCATGCCCAAGCCGATCGTGGGCGATAATGGTTCCGGTATGCATGTACATCAATCGATCTGGAAAGATGGCGAGAATCTGTTTTCCGGTAACGGCTACGCGGGCTTGTCGGAAACCGCATTATTTTATATCGGCGGAATTCTGAAGCATGCCAAAGCACTTAACGCTATTACCAACCCCGGAACAAATTCCTACAAGCGGTTGATTGCCGGATTTGAGGCGCCCGTCAACATGGCCTATTCGGCCAGCAATCGCTCTGCGGCGATCCGCATACCGCACTCGAACAGCCCCAAAGGCCGCCGAATTGAAGTGCGTTTTCCCGACCCCACTGCCAATCCGTATCTGGCATTTACTGCGTTGATGATGGCTGGACTGGATGGTATTCAAAATAAAATTCATCCGGGCGATCCAATGGACAAAAATCTCTATGATTTACCACCGGAGGAAGCGGCTAAAGTACCCAGTACCTGTGCTGCACTGGATGAAGCACTGGCATATCTTGATCAGGATCGTGATTTTCTTATTCGCGGCGGTGTATTTACCCACGATATGATTGATGCGTATATTCAGCTTAAAATGGAAGAAGTCAGGTTGCTGCGTACAACAACCCATCCTGTAGAATTCGATATGTACTACAGCCTGTAGCCGGTGGTCATGCCGTGTCGGCACAATTCATCAAAAATAGTCGATTAAAATTTGCCTTGGCTTAAGGGCTGTACTCAACTAGCGAACCTCTATAAGCTGGCACCCATTTAGGGCCTCGGCAAGGCGAAGCGAGCGTGGAGCAGTCGCTCTACATAAGCGAATGATAACGCTGCAAAGGACCAAAATAGGTGCCAGCCCCCTAGTACATCGTCCACCTTAAAATGACGGATAAAGATATTTTAATTTAATGCGGGCATCTTCCGTCGTAAAGCGCCAGTTCATTTCACTGTTTTTCATGTTTCTTTGCTTTACCCATGCGTCTACTTCCTGAGTCAAATATTGCCTGTCCGCCATACGATCACTCATGCACTGCCTGGACAATAAACTAAATTCAATCTCTGCCATATTCAACCAGCTGCCATGTTCGGCGTATAGTGAAACTTCAGCTTGTCTAAAATACGACGCGCCTCAGAAGGTTCAAAGGTTTTATATAACGATGCCCCCGTATGGGTATTCAGATTATCCATTACCAAACGAA
>NZ_FOGH01000010.1 GCF_900111165.1 Nitrosomonas sp. Nm51 | reverse complement strand
GCGCGGACGTTTTTGAGGCATATTCGTGTTTCCTCCAAGGCCGAATTGCGGGAACGGATACTTAAAGGAATCGAGGAAATTAATTCTACTCCTGTTGTTTACCGCTGGAAGAAATTCAATCTCGAAATCGTTTAATTTGTAAATAATTTAATGAATCGAAATACTAGTACGCTGGATTTTGGTGTGTAATTATGATGTCTGTTGTTTTCATGGATTCAAACGAAAGTACAGCTTGTACCCACGGATCCACTTGCCGGTTTTTAACTTGCCCTGTCTTGAATTGAACGCACATGCTCCCTATGCCACAGAATAACTGCGTCTGCGGTCGCGAGCACGTTCAATTCAAAACAGTTCAGCGTTTAAATTCCAGCAACTGATGCAATATCCAGGCTAGCCGGCAGTCTGCTCGGCTATAATGCTGCTTTTAAACCGCATTGTAGCCAAACCGTTTTCATGCATGAACAAACACCTAAGCTGATCATCCAGGGCGGCAACCCGCTTCGCGGAGAAATCCGCATTTCAGGCGCTAAAAATGCAGCCCTGCCGGTATTATGCGCCGCGTTACTGACAGGCGATGACATCCGTATCAGCAACGTGCCCCGGTTGATGGATATCACGACCATGATATCGTTGCTCAAGGAAATTGGAGTAAGCGTTCATGATAACGGACCATCGGAATTTGTTTTGTGCGCAGCAAACCTGGCGCATCTGACCGCGTCCTATGACATGGTGAAAACAATGCGCGCTGCCATACTGGTATTAGGACCGCTGCTCGCCCGCGCCGGTGAGGCGTATATATCCCTGCCCGGCGGCTGCGCTATCGGTTTGAGACCGGTCGATCAGCATATCAAGGGGCTGGAAGCCATGGGTGCGGAAATCACCATAGAGCATGGCTATATCCATGCCGTCGCCAAACAGTTGCACGGCGCCCGGATTGTGATGGACATCGTCACAGTCACAGGCACGGAGAATCTGATGATGGCGGCAACGCTCGCGCACGGCACCACAGTGATTGAAAACGCGGCACGCGAACCGGAAATAATCGATCTCGCCAATTGCCTTATCGCCATGGGCGCCAGAATTCACGGCGCGGGCAGCGACATTATTACCATAGAAGGCGTCCCGGTGCTGCGGGGCGCCGAACATGCTGTCATGCCCGATCGTATCGAAACAGGCACATTTCTGGCCGCGGCCTGCGCGACCGGCGGCGATATCCGCTTATCGGAAACCGATCCGCACCTGCTGGATGCCGTTCTGGACAAACTGACAGAAAGCGGCGCCAGCATCGAAACCGGAGCCCGGTGGATTAATCTGGAAATGCAGCACAGACCTAAACCAGTTACCCTGAGAACCGCCCCCTATCCCGCATTTCCCACCGACATGCAGGCTCAGTTCATGTCACTGAACTGCATCGCCGACGGCACGGCCGTCATCACAGAAACTATTTTTGAGAATCGCCTGATGCACGTGCAGGAATTAAAGCGCATGAACGCGGACATCAGAGTTGAAGGCAATACAGCCATTATCCGCGGCATACCGGGGCTCGACGGCGCCCATGTAATGGCAACCGATCTGCGCGCGTCGGCCAGCCTGGTTATCGCAGGACTTGTCGCGCAAGGCGAAACAGTAATTGACCGCATTTATCATCTTGACCGCGGTTATGAAGCAATCGAAAAAAAACTTTCTCTGCTGGGTGCCAGCATTCAACGCGCCGGCACGCACTGACACGAATTCGGCAGCGTTATTCTCCGCGGTTCTGGGGGCTAATGAACAACGGCAGAAGCGGACCGACAACAACAACGCCATCAGTTTTGCGGCGATTCAATGATCTCATAGTCATGCGTGATGTTTACGGAGTTTTTGAGCATAATTGATGCGGAACAATACTTCTCCGCGGACAGGTTGATGGCGCGTTCGACCTGGTGATGATTAAGCCGGTTTCCGGTGAGAACAAAATGCAGGTGAACATGCGTGAATACTTTAGGATCGGTTTTTGCACGCTGCGCTTCAATCTCTACAAAACAATCGGTTACATCCTGACGCGATTTTTTCAATATGAAAATAATGTCAAACGTCGTGCAGCCGCCCAGCCCCATCAGTATCATTTCCATCGGGCGCGGACCCCGGTTTTGCCCGCCCGCCTCAGGCGCACCATCCATAAGTACCTGATGACCGCTGCCGGATTCGGCAAGAAAACTGACATTCCCTTGCCATTGAATACTTGTTTTCATAGTATTTTAATACAATAAAAAAGCCGACGTAACAGACGTCGGCTTTTAAACAGTCAACCCTGGTCTACTTGAGTGACAAAATGAAATCAGCCAGAACCTTTGCATTTTCATCGCTGACCATTGCGTTAGGCGGCATAGGCACCGGACCCCAGACACCATTACTGCCATTTTTGATTTTTCCTGCCAGATAGTCCGAAGCATCATCTTGCCCGGCATACTTCTCAGCGATATCTTTCAAAGCTGGGCCGACAAGTTTGGTATCGACATTATGACAGTTCAAGCAACCGCTGTTTTTTGCCAGTTCTGCATCAGCGTGTACGCCAGTTGCCAGCAACAATGCTGACGCGGCAGCCATACTAATCAAAATTCCTTTCATATTTCTTTCTTCCTTATTAAAAGTTATACAGGAAACGCTATTTTACCCTGAACCGTGCAGATATGCAGCAACTCTGTAACAGCATCAAGCGGGCAGACAATTGCCCACGGGGTGTTAACAATTATTGAATTATTTCTGTTCACTAGTTGTTAACATTCCCTGGCCTGCAAACCCGGACAGAAACTACGTTGATCGAATTTTCTGCTGACAGGGCCCAGTACTACTCCATCCATATGAGATATTGCCGGGTTCAATGAGCTTGTCAGTGACCATGGTAACGCTGTACCTGGCAATATCATATGGATAGAGTAGCTAGTTATGACAAACCAATAAATCAACAAGTTCCGCAGCACGATTTATACTTCATGAGAGCATGCGCGCCTGATTATTCTGGCCTGTCGGTGCGTGCATACAAATCATGCGCATCCGATCCGGTTACGTGCACGTCAACAAAATCGCCCACCTGTAATGTACCTGGCGGATTGCTGATGTAGACGAAACCGTCGATCTCCGGCGCATCCGCGCTGCTTCTGGCAATCACCCGGCCATTGTCGATATGCTCAACAATAACGGTAATCTTGCGCCCGACTTTGCTGGCCAGACGCTGACGGCTGATGTCTTCCTGAAGCTGCATGAAACGTGCATAACGCTCTTCCTTGACTTCTTCCGCAACCGGGTCGGGCAATACATTGGCCGCAGCGCCTTCAACCGGCGAGTATTTGAAACAGCCGACCCGGTCAAGCCGGGCCGCCTGCAGGAATTGCAGCAATTCTTCAAATTCGGATTCGGTTTCACCCGGAAAACCGACAATAAACGTGCTGCGCAGCGTAATATCCGGGCAAATCTTCCGCCATTGCCGGATGCGCGCCAGATTGTTTTCGGCACTGGCCGGACGCTTCATGGCTTTGAGTATCCGCGGACTAGCATGCTGCAACGGCACATCAAGGTAAGGCAGTATTTTTCCTTTTGCCATTAGCGGAATAATTTCATCGACATGTGGATACGGATAAACATAATGCAACCGCACCCACACACCGAGCTCCCCAAGCGCAGCTGCCAGTTCGGTCAGGTGTGTTTTGACCGGCCTGCCCTGCCAGAAACCTGTACGGTATTTCACATCGACCCCATAAGCGCTGGTATCTTGCGAGATAATCAGCAATTCCCGGGCGCCGGCATTTACCAGGTTTTCCGCCTCCTGCATCACCTGATGAATCGGGCGGCTGACCAGATCGCCGCGCATCGACGGAATAATGCAAAAAGTACAGCGATGGTTGCAGCCTTCGGAAATTTTGATATACGCATAATGCTTTGGCGTCAACCGGATGCCCTGCGGCGGAATAAGGCTGATAAACGGATCGTGCGGCTGCGGCAAATGGGTATGAATCGCTGCCATGACTTCGGGCAGCGCATGCGGCCCGGTGACGGCAAGTACCTGTGGATGCGCTTCACGAATGATATTACCATCCTCCTTGGCGCCGAGACAGCCGGTAACTATGACTTTGCCGTTTTCGGCCAGCGCTTCGCCAATGGTGTCAAGCGACTCCTCAACGGCACTGTCGATAAACCCGCAGGTATTGACAACGACGAGGTCGGCGGCTTCATAGGAAGCGGATATCTCGTAACCTTCCGCTCTAAGTTGCGTCAGTATATGCTCGGAATCCACCAGCGCTTTGGGGCAGCCCAGTGAAATGAAACCGACTTTAGGTGATGATTGTGGTTGTTTGGATAGTGACATGAAAACGATGAATCAAAAAACGTAGCGATAAAATGGTAGAATTCTAACCGATTCGTAAAACGGACTTTCCAGAATTTCATTAAAAATGCCTTACAGGTAGCTAAAAACAATGCGCCGATATATATCCGCCGTTGGGATAACTGTCATATTGCTGCTCGGATCACTGCTCGCATACCCCGCCCGGGCACAGGTTGATTGTAATACGCAGCAACACTGGATCGCGATAGACAACAGCCTTTCAGTCAATCTGAGGCATGTATTTTGCGGTGAGTGGAATCGCAGTCGCCCGAAAGGGTTTCATTCCCGGCCTGGCGGCATCAATCCCGACACCGTAGCAGTGTTTGCGGTGCAGGATAAAGCCAATGCGGCCGGAGTCTATACGGGCCGCTGGTCTCATAAAGCAGACCCGAATAAAAACAAGTTTTCCTCCATGTTTCCTGACAATTGCTCAGCCAGGCAGGTTTTAAATTCAATCGCTCATGCAGTTGCGCACACGTTTCAATGCCCGGCAGGCGCGCCCGACTGGACGCAATGCGGTTTCAATAAACCCCGGGAAGCCAGTTCTGCCGATCCTGCCGTAGAAAAGAATGAGCAATACTGCAGTCAAAACGACAAACTGTTCACCATCGGCTTCGCACCACCCAGAAACGGCAGAATCAACACAGCATTTCCACTCTACGAATGAATCAGGATAACTGCAACTGGCCTGGCCGTATTCCGGGTGATCCCGCGCATGACCGTATTGCAGCGTACTTAACTCTGGATATTCAGAAAAGTCCGGCATGGGTAGATGAACTGGCGCAGAAGATAGATGCAGTGCAATCAGGACGGCTGGCCTCATGGGAACGCAATGGTAACGCATACTACCTGTCGGTTTATCCGCAACATGTCGAGATCGAAGCGAACTTCACTGAGGAGCAGGAACCGGGTGGAGTCATGCGCATCCCTCTGACGACATTCACCGATGCAGTGAAAGCCTGGCAGGTAACGGTTCATCATCGCGACACTGGAAAGTAACACGCAATCCTGTGTACGGAAAACTACTGCAAAGGGAAAAAATTCTGCGCATGATCGATAAAATCCACTGGTTTTTCAGCACTCCAAAAAGCACTCCAAAAGGAAAATGCAAAAAAAACACCTCACTGTGAGACAGTGAGGTGAAACGGCTTCGTCACGGACTTAGGAGTCGTTCATAAATAACTGTAACACTGATTTATTCGCGGCTCCTTAACACTTCTGTTACAGCTTTAATCGGGCAAGCAACAAAGATTTATTTTAGTGTTTGTTGATCATCTGTTTATACAGCGCACCCAGCCAGATTTAGAACCCGATCCCAAGATAGCCGCCAGCCGTCATGCCGCTCAGGTTGACGCCATCTATTTTGCCCGCGGTCAGCTGATAGCGTCCATCGATGCCAATATAGAAATTTTTCCAAAGATGGTAATCGAGTCCTGCCCCGAACTGGACGCCGGGTTGTATATACGTAATGGATTCAGTTGGCGGGCTTAATACGTGGATCGCCAAGCCTGCCGGAATAATCCAGGGCCGCAATTTTGAGCCTTCAAAGAATTTGACTTTGGGAGAGGCGGTAAGCGTAAACTGATTAACGGTTACATGAATCGGATTCAGTTCTCCACCTGCCAGCATGCTGGGCGCGTTGCCGACTGCTCCGTTACCCTCAATATTATGACCGAATTCTTTATACTCAAACATCAATTCAGCAAAGATAGAGGTATTGGGAAGAACACCCCATACATCGTCGGTTAAACTCCAATCGAGTCCTGCCCCAATATACCAGCCGTTGCGATCGGCTCTGTCCTGTGCGCCAATCGGCAAAACCTGATTTTGAATGGTTACGCCATTGCGGTGATTCATCATATGCGTAAATCCGCCCCTGAAGAACAACATGCGGTGTCTTTGTTCCGAGCGGCTGACGATAGGCTCTATACGCTCTTTTAAAACCACATTACTTTGCTGGACAGTGTCGACTTTCTCTGCAGTCTGGTTTGTTGTTCGCTCGATATTCTGCACTTTCTGCGCAGACTGTGCATTTTCTGATTTTAGCTTTTCCAATTCAGCCTGAATTGCCTGCAAGCTTTGCTCCAAATGCCTGATTCTTGTTGCCGCATCATGGGCTAAAGCTTGCGGCGCAAAAGCAGCCATGCAAATCAACAAAAAAGCAATTATTAATCCGTTGCCCATCCCCTTCCTTTTATAGAAACACTTCATTTACCCCTCCAAAATTTATATATCTGTAAATTTTTATGTTCAGGAATACTGTTTCAGATAACTATCAAGAAGCCACAAGCCATCTTTCCACACTTTTTTACATATGGAAGCTTTATTGTCACATTTTCTTTTTTACTTTTCTACCTTCTACCGTCAGAATAATTTTTACTGATAATATTTAATCATGACGCTTTCAGCTTTGATCTGTGTCAAACTAAGATTGATTCGTTTCCTATTTGAGATTCCAGAGCCTGGAGCGAACCATCCCATTCACCTGGAAGACACTCCAATCCGAATACGCGGCAGCGATCACGTCATTGATGATATCGGTCAATACAAATTTGTCGAATGTCTTTCGGATAAAGTACCATTGGCCATGTTAATTAACTGATTGCCGTGCGCACAATTTTTATGCCGAAACCCCGTAAAGCCGTTGTCAAGATTCGACAAACAACCGGCCAGAAAACGCTCTCACCCGAGCAGAAAAAATTCAACCGCCTGATTGAAAAGATTGATCAGAAAAAAAAGCGTTTACAGCAATGGCAAGCGCTGGCGCCGGATTTTCAGAAAAAGATACTGGAGGAATATCAACCGTTAATGCAGGTAATCGCCGAACTGCAAACCACAATGGTGCTACGCCTGAATGCGTTTCACAACCGGCGCAGCTTTACGCCTTCCCAGAAAGACAAAATCTCATATGTCATTTGTGAAATATGCTCGGCGCTGTTCACGCATTCAAACGCGGATGAATTGAAACCAATTTACAAAAAACACAGCGGTATCGAATGCGGGGCTGAAGGTGAAGGCCTGAACGATATAATGGCCGGTATGATGCAGGAAATATTTGAAGAACAGTTCGGTGATTTGGGAGACGATTTTGACTACACCGACCCGGAAGCAGTTGCACAGCGTGTCGCCGAAAAAATGAACGGACAGCTTGACGAACCGGAACCGTCCGAAAAACAGGCCGGTCAACAGACAAAGCGTCAGACCGCCCGGGAAGCGCGCCGCACCGCTGCGCATAAAGCCGAACAGGAGCATGTCAGCCAGTCGATTAAAGCAATCTATCGGCAACTCAGTACGGCGGCGCATCCGGATCGCGAAACCGACCCTGACGCGCGCGCCCGCAAGACAGAAATCATGAAGCGCGTGAATGCAGCGTATAAAGACAAGGATTTACTGAAACTGCTGGCGCTGCAGCTCGAGCTGGCGCAAATAGACCAGGATCATATCAATACCATTGCGCAAGACCGCTTAAAAGCATACAACAAGATTTTGCAGGACCAGCTTGAGCAGCTGCGAATCGAAATCGAACAGGCGGAACTGCCGTACCGGATGTCGGCGAATTTAGCCCCGCATCAGGCGGCAAATCCGGAAACAGTAGTGCAGCAGTTGAACGCGGACATCGAGGCGCTGCAACAGAGTATCGGCCAGCTTGAAAAAGAGCTTGCATTTTTAACCACGGTCAAACATATGAAAATCTGGCTGAAGAATTACGGGATGCCTGAAAATGCCGCATTATCCGGCAGCCTGTTCAATGACGAAATGGATGATTTCGATTTCCGTTGATGCGTTTGCCTAAGGAGCCGTGAATAAATCAGTGTGACAGTTATTTATGAACGACCCCCAAGCCCAAACCCTGCTACCGGTGTACTGCATCAGCACACGACAGTATATGATTCCAGGCGATCCCGCTGACATAGGAATCGCCCTTGACTGCCGCGCGGCTTGAAGCGCCGTCCGTTTGA
The DNA here is from genome assembly GCF_900111165.1 of Nitrosomonas sp. Nm51. Classification (GTDB taxonomy): domain Bacteria; phylum Pseudomonadota; class Gammaproteobacteria; order Burkholderiales; family Nitrosomonadaceae; genus Nitrosomonas. The sequence goes on along the minus strand of NZ_FOGH01000010.1, from coordinate 75,028 downwards.
TGCATTGTCAATACGAATCCATACCGGTATCCGGCTTCCCTGATCTCCCGCACACCGCGTAAAACCTCCGGCCCGGAGCCGATGTAATCACGGATCGCATCTGGGTTCTGCGGCGAATTGCTTGAATAGATATAAGGCAGAAATCGCGTGTCGTAGGCGAAAATCTGTGTGGCCGCGATATCCGGATAAATCCGGAAACGATAGTGATACAGCTTCATGGACGGCCTGGTATCGGTATTGAGTGCGCGCATCATGCAACGCGCCAGCGTCACGGGATCGCCTTCAATCGTTGCCTGATGACGCAGCGGCTTGTCCCGTGTGGTTTTCAAGCCTGCGCATGCAAAAAGCAGCAGTAGCAGAATCAGTATCAATAGCGTTGTACTAACGGGACGTTTGTTCATCAGTATGTACCTTTAACAGGTTGTTGACAGCGTTCTCGAAGCAGCCGATAGTAATGCAAAAACAGAGGCCAGAATTACCGAAGACAGATTCTGACGGCTGGAAGCCGATTCGAAGGGTGGGGCATTTACTGCGCGGGGTAAAAAGCGGAATTTATGCATAATAATAAATGCGTGGTTGAATCTGTTTATTAACGCTGCTGCGGCCTGTACGAGACGGCATGCAGAAAAGAAGAAAGCGAATATAAAAGATATTAAAGGCATAGTATATACTTTATTACGGTTATCCCGTTAAGAACCGGTCAAATCAAAAAACCGGCGCATCCCGTGCGATACATTTGACCGGCTGACAACGGATAACACCTTACGTGTCTTTGCGGCCGGGAAAACAAGCGAATGTTGCGGATGAATGGACGTTTTCGCGCCTTGTATATGCTTTGGCATGCCCTGCGGCGCAAAAATGGGAAAGTCTCAACCACCTCGAAAGAAACACGCATACTTGATGATACTAATAAGCCTCAAGCTCGAACTGCTGAACGATAAACCCAAGCCTGCAATTACAGCACTGCCCTTTTTGGGCGGAGTTTTACACGGCTTTTTTGAAAATCTAATTCGGGCACATGAACCAGAGGCGGCCCACGCGCTCGGCATGACGCAAAACAACCTGTATAAGTATTACGCTGTATTACCGCCGCCTTATGATCCGGGCGCCGGGAAAAAAACAGACATAAATCTGCTGGGTTGCGGCATTATGTTATATGGTCAGGCCAGACAGTTTCTGCCGTCTATTTTGCCAATCCTGCAATACTGGCGGGAAATTCGTCTTGACGGACGTTGCGACAAAATCAAAAAACATGAAATTCATATCTGCTCGCCCGGCAACCCGCCCCGGTTGTGGAATGAAAAACAGATGGCTTCCATCGAACCGGTCAATCCCGGTTTTAACTACACCTTTACCGTCGGCGATAGCGTTGTCCTTTCATTCCTGACACCGCTTGTTCTCGAAAACGCAAAACAGAAAGCAAAAGGCGCAGCCAATGCGCCGCCCGCTTTATTAAGGCTCACACGCTCGCTTGCAAAGCGCATTCAAGCGCTGGAGCCGGAACTTGCCGAAACATTGCGAATTGGATCAACGGCATGGATAGAAGCGGAAGAGCAGATTCGCGCTATAGCCATACGTCAGCATCATTTGACACGTGTACAGTGGCATTACGGCTCCCGCACCAAAAAGCATCCCATCACGAGAAGCGGACTAACCGGCCGAATTCACTATGACGGCCCGATTCCCGCGCCCATCATGGCATTGTTGAACTGGGGATGCTGGTTCGGCGCCGGCCAGGGTGCTTCACTGGGGCAGGGGATGTATGCTATAACAATCCCTGAATAAAAAATGAAGAAAAATCATGACACTCAAATTACTCCGGCTGGAGGCGATCAATCTGTCTTATGTTGTTGACGACACCGAAGACTTAAGTACGCGCCGCGGCGGTGGTTACATGTTGTTGCAGGCGGTTCGCGATCTCACTAAATGCGCAAAAAAACCTGACGACAATTCAGAACTGTTCGAACATGGCGACAAAATCGAACCAGTCAGTACCGGCGCATCAATCGGTTTATTTAAAGTCACCGGAAAAATCGATAGCAATGAATTGATTCAGTCAGTCTACAACTACCTCAACGGTAATTCCGCCTACCGTCACGCCACATTCGCCGTTACTATTGCTGAAGGCCGAGAAAATGAATTTCGCGTATTGACCGAGCAAACCATCAGCAAGGTACGCTGGCATCAAATGCAGTCGCTGAATTTCACTACATACTGGGGTGGATCGACTGAAATTTGTGAAATTGATGAAATTCTCCCTGCCGTTACAAATACTTATTTACCTGGAGACTCAAAGAAAAAAAATGTCAGCCAAAGTATTTATGATCGCAGAGAAAGCGGAAAAAAATTACGCCAGAAATTCTATCAAACCGAACTGACAAAAGAATTAGTTTCACAATATCAACTGTTCGATTTGATTAATCGAGACAAAAATGACCAGGCATTTGTCAATCATACCGAAGCACTTTCGCAGTTTAATTCAGAAGACACTGATTACATATCCATTCCTTCAAATCTCGACGGCAAAATGGCGGTATTTTACACCGATGGCAATAGCTTTGGAAAAATTCAGAAAAGTTGTGAAAATAACGCTGCACTCAATAAGTTAGATAGAACAATCCGAAGCTACCAGCGTGAATTATTAGCCGAAATATTACAATTTCTTCGAAACACCTCACTCGGTAAAAACGACGGCAAATTACGCTTCGAAACCCTGCTCTGGGGTGGCGATGAATTTTTATTTTTAATACCTGCCTGGCTGGGGCTTGAATTTACCCAAAAATTCTTTGAATTAACTCAAGACTGGAAATATCTCCCTGATTCGAATGAAAACAATGCGCAAAAACTCACCCACGCAGCCGGTCTGGTGTTCGCCAGCCACGCCGCGCCGATCAGCCAGTTGCAAAAACTCGCCAAAAAGCTGGCCGACTACGGTAAAGACACGGATAAAACCCAAAACACCGTTTCCTGGATCGTACTCGAATCGTTCGACCACGCCGGCGACAACATGGACGACTACTGGCAACGCAGCGGCATCGCCCAAAACGGCTGGCAACAGCTTTTGCTGACACAAACGAAATTGCAGCAATTACGCCAGACGCTTATCCCGCTCAAAGACATTCTCCCCCGCTCGGCCATAGTGCGCGTGCTGCGCAGCCTGGCGGCAGGCAAGGTCGGCGATGAAATGGAATTACTGCGGCGCAGCTATGAATCGGTTCAAACAGCGATCGAAGAAGCCGGTATGAAAGGGGCATTTGAAAATCTTTGGGAAACCATCACCCACAATGCCTGGCAAAGCTCGCCCACAAGTATTCCGCCGGAAGACGCCGTGGCCTGGACCCTGTTGATGGAGCTATGGGATTACATTCTGCCCGATGCCTGCGATCAAACGGAAAGTGCCAGATGAATACCGCCACCCGCTCTCTTTATCATATCGATATCGCCATCACGTTAAAAACGCCCTGGCTGGTGCAGGGCAGCGAACCGGGGCGTTACGGTCTGGGCGCCACCCTGCTGCGCAACCACGAAGGTCGCCCGATTTTACCCGGCAGCCTGATTGCAGGCCGTATTCAGGCGGCCTGGAATGAGATGAAGGAGTTGGCGGGCCTGCATGTGCCTGCAGACACAAATAATAAACATGAACCAAAATGCAATCGCTGGTTCGGCAGCGCAGGCACGGCGGAAAACCTGCATGCCCGTATCTGTACCGACGATCTGGTCATCGACAACCCCGGTGATGCATTACTGCACACCACGCGTATTCACATTGACGACAAAGCCGAAGCCGTTGAAAGCGGCAGCCTGCTGTTAATCGAGCAAATACGGCCAGCCAACAGCACGGTTACTTTCAAAGGGCGCTGGCCGGTTTATCTGGCCAATAATGAAAGTAAAGACCTTGAACAGCATTTACGCGCTGGACTGCTATGGCACAGCCAGTTGGGCGCGCAGCGCAGCGTCGGCTTTGGCGAACTGGTTGGCGCTCAGGTTACGCTCAAGCGTGCTGCGCCCAAACGTTACCCCGAGCAAAAACCGGTCTTACAAAAAAGGTTGATGCTGCGAATCGACCGCCCGTTGTGTATCGCCACCCGCAACCGGCGCGGCAACGTCTTTGAATCCAGCGACATTATTACCGGTGGTACGTTAAAAGGCGCTTTGGCCCGATTGTTCCACGCCCGTTACGGCAAAACAATTGCGGAAAGCCATAAAGAAAGTCTGCTCGCCGAACATTTCGATGATATCCGCATCACGCACGCTTTCCCGTCAAACTCGCAAAAACGGCCCAGTTCAATTCTGTTGTCACTGGCTTCAGTAAACGGTTGCCTGTTCGATCTCGCTGAAGTCGAAAGACCCAGCTTGATCGACGGCAAAGCTCCGACTTTTTTACATGATTGGAAAAATGAATGGGTGGAAGTTGATACGGCGCGTGGCTGGGGTCAAACGGCCACACATTTGCGGGTACGTACCGCGATTAACCCCGACACAGGCACTGCGGCCGATGAAAAACTGTTCGCGTATCAATGTAAAGTGGCGGCTGCCGGAACCGTCTGGCTGACAGATATCTTTTTGCCTGACGGCATTAACGAGGAAAAGCGCAAAAGTATTTGGCAAGAACTGGCACAACTGCTGGGCAATGGCCTGGGACCAATCGGCAAGACCGATGCCTGGGCTGCGGTCAGCTTCAACGACAACCCAGACACCGTCTGGCCAGAAAAAACAATCAAAGACGACTGTAAGATGGTTGTTTTAATGCTTAACACCCCTGCGCTATTGATCGCATCAACCGAAGTTGCAGACCGGACGCAACAAGCTATCAACCTGAACGCACACTACAGTGACATTTTCTCTGAACTGTCAGATAAATCGCTCTCGTTGTCGCACTTTTACGCCAGCCACAGTATGGCAGGCGGAACATTTCTCTGGGAACGTTATATCAAGCAAAATAGCGGGGATAAGCCGCAAACGCAACACTACCGGCCTTTCGTACTGACCGATGCGGGCAGCGTGTTTGTATTCAAATTCAACCTTAAAGAAAATGCACGGCAAAAGCTGAACGAATGGCGGAAATGCGGATTGCCGCTACCGCAGCAAGTTAACACAGCACATGAAAGCACCTGGAAGCAGAATCCATTCATCCCGCAAAACGGCTTTGGCGAAATAGTGATCAACCCTGATCACGGATTCCATTCCCCCAAAGAAGAACGATTAACCGCCTGTAATAATGAACAATAAAGGATCGAACATGACCGATACCGTTAAATCAGGACGCTGGATTATTACCGGACAATTTCAGCTCGTCACACCCATGCATATCGGTACCGGGCTGGATGAAGAAATGGACAAGCAATCCGGTGAATCAGTGGACAAAAAACAGAATAACTCCTGGATCCAAGCCATCGCGCTGGACCTGAATAAAAAGCCCTACATCCCCGGTGCCAGTATAAAGGGCGCGTTAAAAGCATTGGCCAGACGCTATTATTGTGCCAGCAATCTCAATATTTTTGGCGATACCATAGACACTAAAGATGGAGATAACAAAAGGAAATCAGTAACCGTTGCCGGGCAGGCCGAATTTCTGAACGCCTGGTATGCCGCAGACCAGGAAGACAAACCATTCGACACCATCACCCGTGTTGCCATCGACCGTGTCACCGGCACTGCCGAGGACAGAAAACTGTTTAACACCCGTCGCGTCAATCCGGGCGTCTGTTTCAATTATAAAATCATCATTCAAAACGCTTGCGAAACGGAAATCCAATACTTGCTTGACCTGCTCCGAAAAGCTGCCAAAGACCCGTCGTTTTCACTCGGTGCGGGCGCCAATCAGTCTCAAGGGAAAGTCAGATGTCTGTCTTCATGCGTGCGCTATTTTGGCAAACAGGAAATGCATGACTGGTTTCGGGCGATTCAAAACGGCAAACAGGAACACTGGCAAATCTTCGCAAAACCCAGCAACATTAAATACGCAGACCTGGAGCGACCCGATATTATCGCCAACTCACTAAATCTGCCCCTGACACTCGATTTTCACACGCCGTTTCTTGTTAAAGCAAGCAAAAAAAAAGACGAAGCAAAAAACGAAGCCGACGCAAAACCGCGCACCAATCATCAGGGTCAGGTTATTTTACCCGCCAGCAGTTTGCGCGGGCGGCTGCGCGCGCAGGCGGAAAAGATTTTGCGCACGATGGGTCAGGATATACCGCAAGGCCATGCAGCCCCGGCTTATGACGGCATTGCACACCGCGACCTGATCAGCCTGTTATTCGGCACAGCGGGGTGGAAAGGAATCGTTTGCGCCTCGGATTTAATTCATAGTATCCCTGAATACGCGCTTCAATTTAACGGCGTGCGGGAAACAATCAGCGATTTAAGCGATACAGTCAAGTCATGCATTATCGTCGACCTGGTTAAGACGAGCACAGCAGCGGAAAAAACTGAAGAGCAGTTGCATATCCGCATTGTCGATTCAGCGGGCAGCCTGATCGTCCATAAATCGGAAAACAGTAGCTGGGCGAACGATACTTTCAGAGATGCATCGGTCAAAGACAACTTCAAGGCAAGGCTAAAAGAAATTGCCGACCCGCAGGACCTGAGCGACGCACTTCGGGCAGACATCAAAAAACGCGCCTTTCAGCTCGCCACCCTAACCCGCCACGAAATGGTCGCCATCGACCGTTTCACCGGCGGCGGCAAGGAAGGCGCAAAATTCAACGTCGATTACATAGAGTGTCCCACGCTGACAGGCGCAATTTATCTGGATCTCCACCGGCTGAAACAGGCACAGCTGAAAAACGACGAAGATGCATTGAAACCGGCGCTGGGCCTCATCAGCCTGCTGTTGCGCGATCTGGCTGAAGGCGATATTGCGTTCGGATTCGGCGCGAACAAGGGGTATGGGCAATGCCGGGAACATGCGGTTTTGGACAATTGGGAAGAACGGCTAAAAAAAATAGGAGCAGGCTTGACCATTGACGGTGCACTGCAAGCGCTGCGTGACACGGTAGCACTTGAACCGCCTGCAGAATTTCCACCTGAAATTGAAAAAACAACGGACGATAACCAACCGGAGGCGCCTGATTTCAATTTAAAACCCGCGTCGAACGGCTTCCACAATCCCTACCATTTCATTCCGCTGAACAATCCTAAAATCGGCGACTGGCCCGAAGCAAAAGCGGAAACATTAAAAGCAAACAGGGAAGGTCACGACCAATACCATACCGGCAAATTCTCCGGGCGCATCGTGTGCAGTCTGACCACCCAAACCCCGCTGTTTATCGGTGCGGAAACAAAACCTTCAACCAGCGACCGGGAACCGTCGGAAGCCAGGCCGTTTAAACTCAATGGAAAACATGCCATCCCCGCCACCAGCCTGCGCGGCATGCTGTCCAGTCTGTTTGAGAGTGTCAGTAATTCAAATTTTCGGGTGTTGCATCCTGAACACTATTCGGTACGGAAATCGTTAGACGATTATGTCGCTTTATCGGCTATGGGACGTATCGTAGATGATCAAGGCGAATTAAAACTTCAACCATTAACTTTGCCGACTTTATTTGGTAACAGAAACAATGTTCCAGCTAAATGGGAAAAGATTTTTGGCACACCATCTGAAGATGATTTTTTGAGAATATATTTCGATGATATCCCATCAAAATTCAGCAGTAACAAGCGATATTTTTATAATTGCAAAGCAACCGAATTAAAGGATTTCATTAAATCAGACAAATACTTTATCGGAAAAAGAACCCCAACTGTTTTCCCAAAAAGTAGTACTGAAAAATCACACTTGGAATCTCTAGAATTCATAGATGTAGAAAAATTTAAGAAAGCTGTAGAAAATTTAGAAATAACGCCTGGCAATAATCCATATATTCACGGCTGGGTTCGTAACTTGAAAGACGAGTTCCGAGAAGACATTCCTGACAATGTAAAACACCATGTTTTCCTGCCTGACACTACAAAAAGAGTCAGCCCGCTTGAGATTCCACCCCACGTTAAAAAACGCTTTCATGAATTGGCTGATTTAGCACTCGCAGGATTGCATTTAAAACAAGGGGAAACCATAGCGTCACCTTATAAAATTCTGCCTTATACACCAATCGGCAGAAATAAATTGGAAAATCACATTCATAGGGTGCCAAATGATCTGACATGTTATATGACCCGTTTGAAAAAGGGAGACTTGGTATTCTTCGATGTCGACAATGATGGACAAATCACCGAAATCAGTTTTTCATCGATCTGGCGAGCCGGTATCGGCACAAAAAACAAACTCCAGACTACTGCCGACTTACTCTCCCAGCGTGACCCCAATCTTGTGCAACTGGGCATGGGCGTGCGAACGAAGAATACCGATCGATTTAAACTCTCGCCCGCCGAACGATTATTCGGCGTGGTGGAACACCGGGACGACGACAATACGACTGTGGAAAATGTCAACCAGCCGAACGATAAAGCACAGGCATTCGCCTTCGCCGGCAAAGTTCGTATCGGTTTTGGACTGCCCGATAAAAAAACAACCGTCAATGGAGTCTCCCCTGTTACCCTAAAAGAACTGTCGTCTCCTAAACCGCCGTCACCCGCATTCTATTTAAAACGAAAGAATAATGACGATTTTGTGAGCAAAAAGGTTGCAGCCGAATGTTCGGAAACAATGACTTTACGCGGGCGCAAATGTTATCTACACGCCTGGCGCGAACAAAACGGAAACGTAATGAAGCTTGACGCCATCGGCGTAAATTCTGGCGGAAGTACCTGCAAGCCTCCTTGGAAAACGCATAAGCCGGCAGCCAACGATCAGAAAGAATTTGAGGAAGATAAAAACAAATTTATCACCAGCCGCCAAGTCAAAATTGCGCCGATCAGCGAGAATACACCTTTCTATTTCGAAATCGACTTCAACAATCTCGATGCAACAGAACTTGCGCAACTCTGCGCTACGCTGCAACCCGCGCCAAAATTCGAACACCGGCTCGGCATGGGTAAGCCATTGGGATTAGGTTCGGTCAAAATCGAACCGGTCGGCCTCTTTCTCATCAACCGCCATCAGCGTTATACCACCGACAGCACGAATTGCGACCGCTATCACTATGCCTGGCTGAAAGGTGAACATGCCGCCTGGGACTGGCCCGAATATTTCAGACAGAATGTCGTAACCGCTGATTGTACGCAGACATTCAACGACACATTCGACAAACTGGTACAAAACGGCTTGGCAGGGACTGACGCAGACATCAAACACGCATTACAATTGTTGGGCGACCCGCAATACATCGGCGTTCCGGTGCATTATCCCATTGCCGGAAACAGTACACTGGAAAACAAGCATTTCGAATGGTTTGGCAATAATGACAAAGCGAGCGTGCTGAGACAGAAGGCGCAGGCGAATTCAAAAAACCATCATTATCAGCCTAAACAACAGGCAACGCCTGAAGAACCGCAGTATTTACATACCATTACCAAAGATAGCAAACAGATATCTTTACTCAAAAAAAATAAAATTGAAGACATTGAAAACCGTGATCAACAGAAACATCGATACTCAAATCATAGAAGGTGATATTATTTCTTGAAATAATGGTGACATGCAAAAACAGGATCATTCATTCAGCGCCTCAGCCGCACTTACTTGCAATTCAACACATAACTTACTGAATAATTGAAAAAACATTATAAAAATGCGGCGCACGCGCAAAAATATGAAAAATCACAAAACAGCCTGCCTGGTTTTTAATCAGCCATTTAGAAAAGTAAACTTACAATCAGAAGGATAGCAATGATACTTCGTCCATTTTCAAGCCCAAACCGCGCCGCACTAGTATTCATGCGGGTTCTGGGCTAAAATGGGCATACTTTCCAGCTTGTGGGAAAAGAAAATGCCGAGACCGCCGATTTTGCCTCTGTATGCCCCATGGATAAAGGGCTGTGGAAGGGTCGGTTGGGAAGTTGGGCCGAAGTCAGGCCCGTTAAGACTGCGCTCGAATATGTAACTCATACTCTATGGGTTGGGAAGTTGGGCCGAAGTCAGGCCCGTTAAGACAAACTTATAAATATTCACAAGGAACTCGACAAGTTGGGAAGTTGGGCCGAAGTCAGGCCCGTTAAGACAGATCCTATCGACACACGGATACGGCTTGTTGTTGGAAAGTTGGGCCGAAGTCAGGCCCGTTTTTAGCAGGATGGGTCAGTAAAACCTCATCCATCGTTTTCCCGTTGATAATCTTTTTTCGGCGGACAGCACAATACTGTCCACTCACCTTGCAAGTCTGTTAAAGTGTCGCCCTGTTAGTTGACCGATGCCGCGATGAACGCACCGCACTCCGAAAAACCGGCGGATAACGCTACGCTGATCCGCCCTACACCCCACTACCGGTTTTTTCTCGGCGGATATGACCTGGAAATGCGTACCGTCCGTGCACTGATCGAGAAGCATTCCAATGCAATCATCCATGACAAACAATTGCACTGGGGAGCGCGTGCATCCGACTACCGGCATGAAATCAATGCGGCACTGGCTGCCGGCGCCACGCCGGTGCTGATCGAACTCAAACAGGATCTGGATTTACCGGAAAACAGGATTTGCATCATCGACCATCATGGCCCCTCTGCCGGGCATGACAAGCCAACCTGCCTCGAGCAGGTTTTTACGTTGCTCAAATTACCGGATCATTTGTGGACACGCCATCTGGCGCTGGTTGCCGCCAACGATCGCGGCTATATTCCGGCAATGCAGCAAGAACTTGACGCCACGCCGGAAGAAATCCGGTCTATCCGGCAACAGGATCGACAGGCGCAGGGCATTACCGCAGAAGAAGAACAGGCAGCCGTCGAAGCGCTGAGCAAACTGGAATATGCATGCGGCGGCAGGCTGGCTGTCGCCCGCTTGCCGCACAGCAAAACTGCAGCGCTCGTCGACCGCCTGCAACCGGAAGCCGGTGGCCCGGGTATTCGGAATATTCTGATCATCTCACCCGATGAGGTGAATTTCTTTGGCGAGGGTAAAGCCGTACTGTCGCTCGCAGAACATTATCCGCAAGGCTGGTATGGCGGCGATTTACCGGTTAAGGGTTTTTGGGGGATGACGTATGAGGAATTGCCGGCCAAGTCACTTGTTTTTTTTCTGCAAAGTATTCTCTAAAATATTCAAAGGCATCCGGAGGAATACTTGCAAATGTTGCTATAACGCCTATAAAAGCAAGAATCGCTCCAATTATCGTCAGAAAATGAACACTATTATTGAGTTTCGACTCTTCTTCAAACTGAAAATATTCATGCGAGCTTTTGATTTCTTCCTCGACTTCCCTGAACAGTTCCTGCACGTCCATGCGCTGGCGTATCAGCGCATACATTTCAATCGCCTGCTGCTGATTCGAAATCAACGGGAATTGATACAGATTGGTAAAGATGGCGAATTCCCGGCGTAAGCTCTTGAATTCCGCCCTATGCGCTTTCTTATAGTCCGTTGTATCACGCATATCCGCCGACAGGCGCGTCAATTCCCGGCTGAAGCGGAACAGTGTAATGCGCAGATAGAGCAGCAATAATGTCATATCCAGGTATTGATTATGAAAATGATGCACAATGGGCGGTTCCCCGCATGGCCCGGTCAACATTACCCCGGCATGATAATTGAATCCGTATAACGTACCGAAGTGCGCCCAGCGGTCGTAATACCGTTTTTTTACCCATTTCTTTTCAAACGGTGTTGCGCTATTGATCGCGTCAAGTTCGCGGGGCTCGTCGACATTGAGGAACTTGATCCACCCACCGAGCTGCCCGGGCGTTCCATTTCCGGCATGCCCCATTTTTTTCAGCGCATTCGCGCCGTTTTCAACGACCGCGCAACTCCAGACAAACGCGCGGTTATCGGCGTAGCAAATCCAGCCCGCGTTATCCATCGATGCGTTGCGATGTTTTGTAGCGGCCCGGTTCTGTGTGGCTATTTCACTTTGCCACCAGGCTTCGGCGCCCGCATTCCAGTTATCCGGAAACAATGAATACATTTGCCGGTCTCCGCAAATCTGAAACGGAATGCGCAGCAAATCGGACCAGCGCCGTAGATATAAATCCTCAGACCGCCAGCCAAAACTGTTTTCAAACATGAGTCTCATTTTCCCGTCATGTTTGTCGAACGGCATCCGCCAGTAACGGAACAGCTCGTTTAAAAACAATACATCACGGTAATTCGGTTGATTGTCATTTGTCTCAAAACTGACTTTGATAATCAAAAAACCGATATCGAACAAATCCTGATCTCGTTGTTTATCCTGAGCAGTGTTTTTCGGTTCTGCTTTTTTGACGTCATTCCACTCGAACAGGATCAAGCGTGGCGGATGGAACTTGATGGCAATACGCGACGATTGCGCGCAGTAAAACCGAAAAACCTTTTCGGCATTTGCTGCCGAACCCCAATTGAAGGTACGCCAGTCACAGTCGGGCAGTTCGAACCACCTCGCATGGTCGTACAACACCCGCGCCGTCTCGCCGGTAAAATAACGCATCCGGTTGACCCATTTCGGCGTGCGTTTGTCGACCTCTTTGAAGCATGCTCTGTTTTTACCCAGTATCTCCGCAGCCGGGCCTGAAAACTTTAACGTCGGCTGGTATCGAAACGGCAACACAAAACAGGTAAACGACGCACCGCCTTCCTTTCCAAGCGGGTCTCCGGTAATGATCGGAATATCCTCTGCCATGCCAGCAAGTCCTTGTGAGCGTTTGTATTGATTTTATGCGTTATGTTAACACGGCACATGGCCCGCAACCGGCGAAACCCGGACTCTTAAGTCGGGAAACTGGGCAAATGTAGACCCATTTTTTCAAAACAATGCAATGCAACGCCATCTGCCGGCTGCGATCGAATTGGCGCAACCAATATACGTGTTTCATGAAGATAACACACTGCGCATTCTTCTTCCTGGACCTGGATACGGCGGACGGCGCGGCGTTTGTTCGTCAGCACGGCAACGGCCAACCGTTTAATGGCTGTTTGATTAAAAGAACTTGATTTTTATATACCTGACATATACAGTGATGTATATGAAACACACGTCGATGATTCGAACCCAGGTTTATCTTTCCAGGGAGCAGGAGCAGGCGCTCAAGTCCATGGCTCTGGTATCCGGTACGCGCCAGAGTGAATTGATCCGCATGGCGGTTGATTTGTTGCTGTCGGAAAAAAATGTTTTACACGGACAGTGGAAACATGCGCTGCGTGATATAAAAGGCATCTGGGCGAATGACAAAAACGCAATGCAGCACATGCAAACCCTGCGGGAAGAATTTGATCGCTGAAAATGACGCAATATCTTCTGGATACCTGTATTCTGATTGATTATTTCCGCGGCAATAAACAAGCAGCACAGTTTCTTGAAAACCTGGAGGAACCACCTTTTCTTTCCGCGCTGACCGTTGCCGAACTTTATGCAGGTGTTCGGAATGGCAAAGAGCGTACACTTTTAGACAATCTGGTGCGGCTCTTCCCTGTTATTCCTCTGAATGACGAGATGGCTGTCAAAGGCGGCCTGTACAGACGCCAATATGGCAAAAGCCACGGCGTTGGCATTGTCGATACTTTGCTCGCTGCAACCGCAGAACAAAAAAATCTTATTCTCGCCACTTGCAATGTAAAACATTTCCCCATGATTGAAAATGTACATTGCCCTTATTGAGCCAGCCTGAATATTGTACGATCACGATCAATGCAAGATAGGGCAAGTTAAAAACCGGCAAGTGGATCCGTGGGTACAAACTGTACTTTCGTTAGAATCCATAAAAACCAACAGGCATGATAATGACAGGCCAAAATCAAGGGAGTGTCGTTATGTGTTATGTGCACTTAAGCGTTATGGGTGACGATCATCGCCACCCATGCATTGGTTTAGGCCGCGCGTGTTTCAACGACTGGAAAATCGATTTCAGTACCCAGAACTTCGTTGATATAGTTGGTCAGGGTATTGAGTGCGACATTACCGATGATTTCGACGATTTCAGCATCGCTGTAGCCTGCATCACGGACTGCCTGCAAGTCGCCGTCAGAAACAGCGCCGCGGTTTCCGGCGATCTTGACGGCGAATTCTACCGCGGCGGCAGCTTTTGCATTGCTGGACGTGCCCCGGCGGGCTGCCTCGATCTCTGCCCTGTTCAGTCTGGCGAGATTGGCGCCAAGGTAACTGTGGGCGGCTAAACAATAATTACAACCATTGATCTGGGCAACAGCAAGCGCAATGCGCTCGCGAGTTTGCGCAGAAAGCGCGCCTTTTCCAAGCGCGCCATTCAGGCCAAGATAGCCTTCAAGGGTCTGGGGACTGTTGGCAACGATACGGAACAGATTGGGAACACTTCCCAGCTGCTTGTTCACTGCCTCAAGTGCGTCTTTGGATGCTTGCGGCGCGTCGTTGATCGATGCGGGTGTATGTATGCGTGACATAACTGTTCTCCTTGTCAATGAGTGAATGGAGTAATGACTATACAGTTATTCAATACTGAAATAATTAGTTAAAATAACAATTAACTATTTCAAGATACGCAATAATGGTCTCATAATAAGGGCGAGCATTCAATGGATAAGCTGGAAACAATACGTGTGTTTGTCGAGGCGGCGGTCAACCGGAGTTTCGTGGCGGCAAGTCGGAATCTCGATATGTCAGCGCCTGCGGTGACACGCGCCATTGCCCGGTGGAAGCATCCCTGGGCGTAAAACTGTTCAACAGATCAACGCGGCATGTACGCCTGACCGATTCCGGCGAACGGTTTTTAACCGATATGAAGCAACTCCTCGAAGATCTCGAACTTGCGCAAGCGGCGGCGTCCGGGAGTTATCTAAACCCCAAGGGAACCTTATCCATTACCGCGCCGGTATTGTTCGGTCAGAAATATATCATTCCCATTGTCGCCGAGTATCTGGAACTGTACCCGGATGTTTCGGTGAAAACCGTATTTTACGACCGCATCTGCAATTTGCTGGAAGAAGGTCTGGAGATCGCGATCCGTATTGGCCATCTGCAAGACTCCAGCCTCTACGCGACGCATGTAGGGGATGTCAGCCGTGTCGTCTGCGGGTCTCCCGGCTATTTTGCAAAATACGGCATACCGAAGCATCCCGCCGATTTAACCCGCCACAAAATCATTATGGCCTCCACAGTTGAGCCGTCTACGTCGTGGAGGTTCGTGGCTTCCGGCACAAAAGAAACCGTCAGGGTCGCGCCGCACCTTGACTGCAACCATAACGACGCCGCGCTGAATGCCGCTATCCTGGGATGCGGCGTCACGCGCCTGATGTCCTATCAGGTTGGGGAGGATATCCAGGAAGGGCGGCTGCAGAAAGTCCTCGACGCGTACGAAACAGACCCGCTCCCGATTCATATTGTTCACCTCGAAGGCCGCCGCACCACCGCAAAAATTCGCTCCTTCATTGACCTGTCCGTCGAGCGGTTAAGAGCCAATCCTTTTATTAACCCGGCAACAGGATAGTTCAAATTGATGCGGTCGCTTTCTGGTTAAAGTTCGAGTGGAAATCACTGATGCGCAGGGCCAACATGCAGCCGATCAATGCTATCATGTCAGACAAATTACCATCGGCCATTGAAACGCTGCATGAGCAAATCATCAGTCCAGTCAACATCGCAACCGGCGGCGCAGTTGATTGAACTGCTGTCGCAGTACCCCGATATCAGGCTGGCGATATTGTTCGGTTCCCAGGCGGATTTAAAACGGCAAACGCACTTCGCAAGCGATATCGATCTGGCAATACTGGCCGGCGCGCCACTAAACAGCGATTTTAAAATGCAATTGGTTGAAACAATCAGTACTCGATTGGGTTATCCCGTGGATATTGTTGACGTTTATGAAGCACCCGAGCCGATACTGGGCGAGGTTTTTAAAGGACAGCGGCTCATCGGTGACGATGCGACTTATGCGCAGCTATTAACCCGTCATTTGTTGAATGTTGCCGATTTCGTCCCGCTGCAGCAAAGAATACTCAAGGAACGGCGCGGGCGATGGATAAAACCGTAATCATCGAAAAACTGGAGTCCCTGCGGCGATGCATCAATATACGGCGATCAACTGGGAGATTGTTTATGCGGTTTGCGGACAATCTGTTCATGATTTCCGGCAGTTTGCACAGGAAATCAGCCGGTATGCGGATTTGTGAGATGCGTTGTTACAAGCGGAATTAAACCGATATCTAGGAGCCGCGAATAAATAACTGTAACACTTATTTATTCGCGGCTCCTTAGCTATTTTCTGACTTTCTCCCACAACCTCTCCAGCCGTTTCACCGAGACCGGCTTCGGCGTTTTCAGTTCCTGCGCGAACAGCGACACGCGCAGTTCCTCAAGTTGCCAGCGGAATTCGGTCAGGTTCGGATCGTCGATATTTAATCGCTGGTGTTTTTCACGGTACTGTTCATAACGCGACCAGAGCGCCTTGATTTCCGCCGCATGCTGTTCGTCGCGCGGCAGGTTGCCGGACGATTTTTCCAGGCGTACGCACATGGCTTTAAGATAGCGCGGAAAATGTTTCAGCCGTTCCCATGGCGTTCCGCCGATAAATCCAGGATACATCAGGTGGTTGAGCTGTTCGTCGAGCTCGGTTTTGATTCGGGGGCTGATCCGTTTTATCGATGACCGGCATTGCATCAACGCATGATAGGCTTCGGCGATCTCACTTAACACCCGGGTATAATTTTCGATGACCCGCGGCAAGCGCTTTTTAGCTATGGGGATTTGCTCATTAAACGCCTGCTGCGTTCTAGGCAGCGGTTCCTCACCGGCAAAAGCCCGGTCGGTAATTGTGTCGAGCAGATCCTGTTTCAATTCGCCCGGATTGATGCAGGTAGTCAATTGCAGCGCGGCCTGGCGAAAGCCGGGCATGCTTTTGTCGAGCTGTTTCATGCGTTCCCGGAATGCCAGCCGCATCAGGCAGCAGATGCCTTTGCGCATGGCCTGATCGGCTGCAGCGCGGGTGTCGAACAGGCGGATCGCCGCATGGTCCTTTTCGTCGACCAGCGCCGGATAACCAGTCAGTTTGCGCCCGTTACGTGTGAATGTGATTTCCTCGGGCAGGCCATCGAAATCCCAGCATTTGATATCGTCACGCTCGATATCGGTTTTTTCATCATCAAGACTCAACTGGCGAAACGTGGATTGCGCAGCGCCGCTGAATTGTTCCTGTAATGCTTCCAGGTCACGACCCATGGCAAGTTCTTCTCCGGCTTCATCGATGATTTTGAAATTCATCAGCAAGTGCGATGGCATGGCTTTATCTTCCCAGGTATCGACGGGAATGGTCAGTGTCGTTTTACGCAGGATAAACTTTGTCAGCGCGTCGCGGAGCGACGCACCCTGCGCGGATACAGACTGCCATTGCAGAAATTCCGTTACTGATTCGGGGATCGGCACCAGCAGGCGGCGTATCTGCTTGGGCAGCGCTTTCAGGTACCAGGTAACTTTTTCGCGGATCAGTCCGGGCACCAGATAATCAAATTGCTCGGCATCGAGCCGGTTGAGCACCGGCAGAGGAATGGGGGCGGTGACGCCGTCGAGCACGTGTCCCGGGTCAAAGCGGTAGCTGAGCGCAAGGCCGATGCCGCCGGATAATGCAAGCCGTTCCGGGAATTGCACTTCGACCGCATCACCCGAATGACGGGTCAGCAGCTCGCGGTCCAGATACAGCAGTGTAGAATTTTCCCGCTCGGCCTGCTTGCGCCAGTGCTCAAAACCGGCGCCGTTATAAATGCGCTGCGGTATGCGTGTATCGTAAAACGCAAAAATTGTTTCATCGTCCACCAGCACATCCTGCCGGCGCGTTTTATGTTCCAGCTCCTCAATCTCTTTGACAAGCCGCCGGTTATGCGCAAAAAACGGCGCCCTGGTGTGATATTCGCCGGCAATCAGCGCGCCGCGAATAAACAGCCCGCGTGATTCCTCAGGATTGATCCGGCCATAATGCACCGGCCTTTTGGTTACGACTGGAAGCCCGTACAGGGTAACGCGTTCATAGGCGATCACTTCGGCACGTTTTTTTTGCCAGTGCGGGTCGAAATAATCGTGCCTGCAGAGATTGCCTGCTATTTTTTCGATCCATCCCGGATCGATGCGCGCAGCGCAACGTCCGTACAGTCTGCTGGTTTCAACCAGTTCGGCGCAAACCACCCATTTTGCCTTGGCCTTGCCTTTTTTCAGCGCGGAACCGGGAAAGATTGAAAACCTGATGCCGCGCGCACCAAGATATTCACCTTCCTTTTCAGTTTTGAAACCGATATTGCCAAGCAATCCCGCGAGCAGGGCGCGGTGTATTTCATCGTAAGTCGCCGGTATTTCGTTCGGCCTGAAACCGAATTCTTTCACCAGAACGTTAAGCTGGTTATGGATTTCCCGCCATTCGCGCAGACGGCGGCAGGACAGAAAATGGGCCTGGCACTGCGCAACAAGTTTGCGGTTGGATTTCTTGTGTTTGAGCAGCTTGTCGAAAAATTCCCACAGCTTCAGATAACTCATAAAATCGGAGCGCTCGTCAAGAAACCGGCGGTGCGCCTGATCGGCTGCGTCCTGGTGTTCGAACGGACGATCGCGCGGGTCCTGCAGACTGAGCGCTGATGCGATGATAAGCACTTCATGCAGACAGTTTTCGTGTTTGGCCGCAAGTACCATGCGTGCGATGCGGGGATCGATCGGGAATTTTGCGAGTTGCCAGCCCAGCCGGGTCAAACGTTTGTTTTCGTCAACGCCACCGACTTCTGCCAGTAACTGATAACCATCCGCTATCATGCGCGCAGACGGCGCTTCCAGAAATGGAAAATTCTCCACGTCACCGATCTTGAGCGACTTCATGCGTAAAATTACCGACGCCAGTGACGAGCGCAGGATTTCCGGCTCGGTGAATTCCGGCCTGGCCTGATAGTCATCTTCCGAATACAGCCGGTAACAGATACCGCTTGCTATACGTCCGCAACGCCCCGCGCGCTGATCGGCTGAAGCGCGTGAAATCTTTTCCGTCTGTAACTGCTCAACTTTGTTACGGTAACTGTAGCGGTTAATGCGCGCCCAGCCGGTGTCGACTACATAACGGATGCCGGGCACGGTCAACGATGTCTCGGCCACATTGGTTGCCAGAACAATGCGCCGCACCTGGCCGAGCCTGAATACGCGCTCCTGTTCGCTGTATGACAGACGCGCAAACAACGGCAAAATTTCCACGTTAGGAACGCCGGACGGCTTGCGGTCGAAATGATGTTTGCGCAGCAATTCGGCTGTTTCACGGATTTCGCGTTCGCCCGGCAAAAAAACCAGAATGTCGCCCGATGAGCTTGATTGCATGATTTCATCGACAGCGCTGAGTATCTTTTGCTGCATATCGATATCTTCATCATCAGGCATGATCGGCCGATAGCGGATGTCAACCGGATAGGCGCGCCCGGATACTTCAATCACCGGCGCATGGTCAAAGTGCCTGGAAAACCGTTCAGCATCGATGGTGGCGGATGTCACAATCAGTTTGAGATCAGACCGTGAAGGCAATAAACGCGTGATATAACCCAGCAGAAAATCGATATTCAGACTGCGTTCATGCGCTTCATCGATGATGAGGGTATCGTATGCCAGCAGCTTCGGATCGCTTTGCGTTTCCGCAAGCAGAATACCGTCAGTCATGAGTTTGATATAACTGTCAGCGCCGATCTTGTCCGAGAACCGGACTTTATAGCCGACAGCCTTTCCCAGCGGTGAATCCAGTTCTGTGGCAATACGCGCGGCCACAGACCGTGCCGCAATGCGCCGCGGTTGCGTGTGGCCGATTATACCTCCGACACCACGTTCAAGCTCCAGACAGATTTTGGGCAACTGCGTGGTTTTACCCGATCCTGTTTCGCCGCAGACAATGACAACCTGATTTTCAGCAATCGCCTGTTTGATGGCTTCGCGCTTGGCAACAACGGGAAGATTCTCCGGATAGATGGGCTGAGGCAACCGTGCGAGGCGGTTTGCTAATTGATCCGGCAAATCATGCTCCATAAACCGACCGGCGCCCTACGCGTTCATCCACACCTGAAAAATATCCGATGATAACCGTGTATCGAACCATCGAATCAGACGCGTATACTGTAGACTGTAATGCATAAAACCCGTCTTTATCGACACACACTGCCGGACAAACGGAAAAGTAGCCATATCCGTCACAGTTAGCCGCTCACCCGTCGAATAGCGGCGAAAAGTAAAAGGCAATGGTTTCATTGTGTCAACTTGCCAGTTAAGCTGTAGTGCGGTTTTGCGTTCGGTGTTTTTTGATCAGATCATACGCTGTCTGAATTTCCTTGGCCTGCTCGGTAGCGACCGAAATCATTTCTTCGGGCAACCCCTGCCCCGTCAATTTATCCGGATGATACTGGCTCATCAGCTTGCGGTAGGCGCGCTTGATTTCCTGGTCCGAACTGTGCCGGTTCACGCCCAGCGCTTTATACGCATCCTCCAGTGCACCGGCAGAAGATGCCGCCTGCCCGCCGGCAAAGCGCATCTGGTTAATCACCATGTCCAGAAGGCGGTCAAACGCCGCTTTGCTGTAACCCAAACGGCCGGCTATATCTTTTAGGAAACGCGATTCCGCCGCATTCAGCTGACCGTCCGAAAGCCCCACACTGATCAAATACACCAACAGCATTTGCCGAAGATTTCTTGAGCTGCCACACACCGCCATGAACTCGGCCAGTTTGGGTTTGATATCAAACATCGGCAGGGCGCCGCGTTTAAACAATTCAATCGCCCTGATCCGGTGTTCAGACGTCATACCCAGTTGCCGCATGAACTGCTCGACGTGCGCGACCTCATTTTCGGAAATACGGCCATCGACCTTGGCCAGTTTCCCCATCAAAATAAATACGGTTTCCAGAAACACAGACTGACGCCGGGCAGCCGTAAAGATATTCATACCGCCCGTCCCAGTCGATTTGAACCGGTCGATAATGCTGCCTACTATAAAACCGAGAATACTGCCCAGAAAACCCAGGACCAGGAACCCCGCTACAACCCCCAGAATCTTAAACAAAACGGTTCTTCATCTTTGTATTATTATACTGCCTGGTGATTGCGTGGTCCGTTACCCGATCTTTTTGAAAGGTCAGTCACATACCAGTCCATTGCCGATTGCAGCCCTTCCTGAATTACGTGTGTTGGCTTAAAACCCAGTAAATTTCTTGCTTTGGTAATATCCGCCTGTGAATGGCGCACATCACCGGCACGAAAATCGGCATATTCAGGCTTAAACGTTTTTAAATGCGGGAATTTATCCACGAGCAAAGCATGCATCATGGCAAAAAGCTGATTCAGGCTCGTCCGTTCATTGACGGCAACATTATACACCTGATTGATGGCGTCCTCATTTGAGGTAAGCGCGGACAGCACATTGGCCTGTACCACATTGTCGATGTAACAAAAATCTCTGCTGGTCTCGCCATCACCATTGATGTAGAGCGGCTTGTTCCTGATTAATGCCGACACCCATAACGGTATGACGGCGGCATAGGCGCCGTTGGGATCCTGCCGGGGCCCGAACACATTAAAATAGCGCAGCCCGATGGATGCAGCGCCGTAGCAGCGCGCAAAAACATCAGCGTATAGTTCGTTGACGTACTTGGTTACCGCATAAGGTGAAAGCGGCTGGCCGATAACGGACTCCACTTTGGGCAAGCCGGGATGATCGCCGTAAGTTGAGCTCGATGCCGCGTAAACAAAACGCTTGACACGGGCATCACGTGCGGCAACCAGCATGTTCAGAAAGCCGGACACGTTGTTTTCATTGGTGAGAATCGGGTCATTAATAGAGCGCGGCACCGAACCCAAAGCCGCCTGATGCAATACGAAATCCACATTTTCACAAGCGGCATTGCATGTCTCGAGATTACGGATATCGCCCTGGATAAATCTGAAATGACCCCAGGTATCGTTTCCTACAATATCCTTGACCTGATCAAGATTATGCTGGTAACCGGTTGAAAAATTATCCAGTCCGATTACATGCTGATTCAATTTTAACAAAGCCTCCAGCAAATTGGAGCCAATAAAACCGGCGACACCTGTAATCAGCCAGCAATACCGGTTTTCGGACAAATGCCGTTGTATATCCTGATAACGCGTCATTTCAGTGGTTCCTCGCAAAACCGGATTAAAGCCGCCAGACGTGAAATCCAGCAGCCTGCAGCGCAGACTGGCTGAATTTTGATTTCACATCGATAAAACAGCCGTTCTCTGAGATTTTAGCCTGTATATCAGGAATCGTTTTCGTTAAAAATTCGACATGGGAAACGGCAACAATCATGGCCTCGGCACGCGGCAGATCCTCCCATGTTTCAAGTGTGACGCCATATTCATCCAGCGCCTCTGCCGAATCGGTTACCGGATCGCACACATGAATCTCTACACCATAATCCTGTAGTTCACGAACAATATCGATTACTTTGGAATTTCTCAGATCGGGACAATTCTCCTTAAACGTCAGGCCAAGTACATTGACTTTGGCTCCGCGCACATTAAAACCGGCTTTAATAATCTGTTTAATGGTCTGCTCCGCAACATATTTCGCCATATTGTCATTTATGCGGCGGCCCGCAAGAATCACCTGGGGCATATATCCGATCATCTCGGCTTTGTGTGTTAAATAGTATGGATCAACACCAATACAATGGCCGCCAACCAGGCCGGGGCGGAACGGAAGAAAATTCCATTTTGTTCCCGCCGCCTCCAGGATATCCGATGTGTCGATATCCAGCTTGTCAAAAATCATTGCCAGCTCGTTCATCAGCGCGATATTCAAGTCACGCTGCGTATTTTCAATCACTTTGGCCGCTTCTGCAACTTTGATACTCGCCGCGCGGTATACACCGGCGGTAATAACGCTTTCATATAATTGCGCGATTTTTTCCAGTGAATCTTCATCGTCGCCTGACACGACTTTGACAATCGTAGTCAGCGTGTGTTCTTTATCACCTGGATTGATACGTTCCGGAGAATAGCCGACATGAAAATCCTGTTTCCACTTTAGCCCGGAGAACTTTTCCAGTACAGGAATACATACCTCCTCTGTCGCCCCAGGATAGACCGTTGATTCATAAACGATAATAGCGCCTGCCTTCATGTTTTTACCAACCGTCTCGCTTGCGCCGGTCAACGGTCTGAAATCCGGTTGATGCGCCTGATCAACGGGCGTCGGTACTGCTACGACGATAAAATCCGCCTGCGCCAAATCCGCTGCATCCGTCGTAAAAACAAGCTGTCCAGCCGACTGCAGCTCTTTAGTTGAGACTTCTCCCGTGGGATCAATATGTTGCCGATAATTCTGAATTTTCTCGCCGGCAAGATCAAAACCAATTGTCTGACGTTTTTTGCCGAATTCAACAGCCAGCGGTAAACCCACATAACCTAATCCAACTACTGCAACGATACCCATAAATTTTTCTCCAGTTCAACATGTCTGCAATGCCAAAAAACAATTTATGCACTATAAATGGTTTAATGATTGATAAATACTGTACTATAGCGTCAGATTATTCATTTTTTGAACATGCATCGATGATCAGCGTGCATTAGCTCAAACTAAGCTGTATTTGCTGCTTTTATACGTATAAAAACCCGGGCCTGGGTATGGTATAACTATAAAAGTTAACCAGATAAAAATGCCAATTACGTTCCTAGCCTGCTAAAACATATTGATAAAACAGAGTGTAAGCACGTACCCAATCAAATTTCAGCACATCCGGTGATTTAAAACCGTAAACACGTTGTCAACATTGACGTTATGCTTATCATTCCAGGTATCATGG
The DNA here is from genome assembly GCF_900111165.1 of Nitrosomonas sp. Nm51. Classification (GTDB taxonomy): domain Bacteria; phylum Pseudomonadota; class Gammaproteobacteria; order Burkholderiales; family Nitrosomonadaceae; genus Nitrosomonas. Next base: position 51,228 of record NZ_FOGH01000010.1, on the reverse strand, counting down.
TTAAATACGCAATTTACGCAAGCCGATACCGACTAAACACAAACGTCAATATTAACAGGCTTTGAACGATTGGTCGTCTTTGGCAATAATTTCAAATTGGAGAATAATCATGCATGATTTCTTTTTTTGTATTCAAAAAAAACACTGGCTCAACAATATTAAATCCGCCCTGGTTTGCGCACTGATTATACTCGGATTGACAGCATGCGGCGAAACCAAGGATGCTGAAACTTTAATTGCTGAAGCTACTGAATACCAGAAAAAAGGTGATGTCAATGCAGCCATCATACAATTCAAGAATGCCATACGGCAGGAACCTAATAACGCAAAAGCACGTTTCTTACTCGGCGCCATCTATCAGCAGCGCAATGATCCGCTATCTGCGGAGAAAGAACTGAGCCGCGCACTCGAACTTGGAATGGATGCGCAACGCGTGCTTCCCGTCTTATACCAAGTATTATTCGATTTGGGAAAATTTCAGCAGTTACTGGACACGATTGAACAAAATCCTCAAGTCAGTTCGCATGAAATACAAATCCTGCACGGGAATACTTTGCTGGCATTAATGCGAAATCAGGAGGCCAAAATCATTTTTGACCGGCTGCTTGCTGAAAATCCAGATTCTCCAGATGCCTTGATCGGATTGGCGCAATACGCGCTCAGCGAGAAAGATCTCGCACTTGCCAGCCAATACGCCGATCAGGCAGTCGAAAAAAACCCGGAAAGTTTAACCGCCTGGAGATTTAAGGCAAACCTGCTGCGCGCACAAAACAAATTTGACGAAGCCCTGAAAGCCTTCGACCAGGTCATTCAATTATCTCCTGACAATGCAACGGCGTATTACGACAAAGCCTCCATTGAAATCGGTCTTGGCCGATTCGACGATGCCGAAAACAGCATAGCGCTTGCGCGCGAAATAGCACCTGACAGTATCTTATTACATCAAACACAGGCATTTCTGGATTTTAATCAGAGAGAGTATGCGAAAGCCTTGAATTCCATTCAAACTGTACTCAGCGCCGCGCCCGAGCATCTCCCAAGTGTATTGCTGGCCGGAGCAATTCAGCTTTCGCTGGGCTCATTTATACAGGCGGAACAATACCTTGAGCAGTATTTAAAAAATATTCCCGGAAATCTTTATGCGCGCAAACTCATGATCGACGCACTACTCAAAAACAATAAAACCCAACAGGCTATCGAGTATCTGGAACCTGCATTACCTGTTGCGCAAGAGGATCCGCAATTGCTTGCGCTAGCAGGTGAAACTTACATGCGTGCAGGAAATTTTACTAAAGCTACGGAATTTTATGAAAAAGCCAATGCGCTCGTACCGGATAACGCAATGCTGCATACCGCACTGGGCATGACCCGGCTGGCGATGGGAGACCGGGAACAAGGCATAGCCGAACTTGAACTGGCCACCGATTTGGATAAAGGTTCTCCGAGAGCCGGTATTTTATTGATTTTGATGCATTTTCGTGCCAACGAATTTGACAAGGCTTTAGCGGAAATAGATGAACTGGTGCAGTCAGATCCACAAAATCCGCTTTATCATAATTTAAAAGGTGTTGCATACATGGGCAAGGAGGATTTTGTCAAGGCCAGCGAGAATTTTAACAAAGCACTCGCGATTCAACCCGATTTTTTCCCGGCAATTTCCAATCTTGCCAGGCTCGATATGCGCGATCAAAAACCGGAAGCAGCTCAAAATAGATTTAAAGCCATACTTAAAAAAGATGATAACAATATTCAAGCCATGAATGCATTGGCGGCTTTAGCGTTATCGCGAGGCGATGTAAAGGAAGCGACACACTGGCTGGAATTGTCCAGCAATAAAAATCCGGACGCTCTTGAGCCTGCGTTGCGTCTGGCTGCACATTATTTAAACCAGGATGAACAGGAAAAAGCCCTGCTGCTTTCCCGCAAACTGTATGGCTCGCGTCCCAACGAACCGCGCGTACTCGAATTATTAGGCCAGGTGCAGCTTGCACAAAAGAACTATACCGCCGCCCTTGATAGCTATGAAAAACTGGCCGCACAATTACCGGATTCCGCTGCCGCTCAGTTTAAGATTGCCGAAATCAATGCAGCCAGGAAAGATTACGCTGCAGCAGAGTCGGCATTGAAAAAAGCATTATTTATCAACCCCGACTATATCCAGGCAAAAGTTGCGCAAGCCAAATTGGCCATGCTTGAAGACAATGATAACAAGGCTATATCGATCGCCCGAAAAATTCAAAAGGAACACGCCGATATCCCAGTCGGTTATGAAATCGAAGGCGATTTGTTGCTGCAACAAAAAAAACCTGAATTGGCATTAGCAGCTTATGAAAAAGCCTTTGCCGCCAAACAGACAAGTCTGTTGGCCATTAAAATTCATACCGCCCTCAACCACGCCGGTAATGAGAAAAAAGCACATGCGCATATATCACAATGGGTATCTGATAACCCGGATGACAATGCGGCACGCTTATACCTTGCCAATGTGTATTTAAACAAAAAGCAATACAATGAGGCGACGAAAGAGTATGAGGCCATCCTGAAAAACAACCCGAGACAGATTACATCGCTAAATAATCTGGCATGGTTATATCATCAGAGCAACGATCCGCGGGCTCTGGACATTGCACAAAAAGCATATGAAATGGCGCCAGAATCACCGGCTATAGCCGACACATTTGGTTGGATTCTCGCGCAAAAAGGAGAACTGGAACGCGCACTTGAACTGCTGGAAAACGCCGCATCCAAGCAACCCGACAATGCGACGATTCAATATCACTATGCGCATACACTGGTAAAGGCAGGCAATCAAAACGAGGCACGACAAATTCTGAATGAAATAACGTCATCAGATGCCGCGTTTCCTGAAATCAGCGAAGCCAGAGAATTGCTGGAACAGATCAAATAAGTTCCTGTATAAAAAAGCATATCGAGAACCGATGCAAATGAATACGCACCCTCGCTTCTGCTCAGAGCCGGATTGCCTGATTCTGCTTTATCAGGGGGTGCGTCATGCGGCTTTACCAACTCTCAGGTATTCTCGGCCCATTGCTCCGGCGTAAATGTTTTCATTGACAATGCATGAATTTCCTGTTTCATTTTATCGCCAAGTGCTTGATAAACAAGCTGGTGCTGCTGAATCGTTCGCTTTCCCTTGAATTCCGAACTGACAACGACCGCCTGAAAATGATGACCATCGTCACCCTCAACGCGCACTAATTCGCAAGGCAGCGAGGCTTCAATATGATTTTTAATATTTTCTGCTGTAATCATTTTTTTCTCTTCCAAAGTTTATATCGTAATGGATAAACCGGTTTTTATCATGCGTATTTCTCTGTTGTTTCCAATTGGGCTTAGCCAGCAATACTGCAATACTGCATACAGTTAAGAAAACGCTTCACAGACCAAAAGGCTTGAAAATATCTGATTTACGCCAATATTGGATGTTGAGGATGATCAAAAAATAGTTGCGTTTTTCCGTATTAATTTTTTTCATGCGAAAAATTCGATTTCTATAGTATGACAATCACCGGTAAAATTTCATATTCAAGCTAATTAGCATACTATGTGCATTACTGGCAAATATTTTACGCAAAAAGCTGTCGGTATAGATTAGAGGGTGCCGTCATGTGTTATGTGCAATTCTGTTTGTTTTTCGGACAAAAGGATCAGGTTTTTGTGCCGCAGGACATGCCGGAGCATATTCAAGGCGCGAAAACGACAATAATTTTGTCCGAAAAACAAACCCGAAGGGCGCGGCAGATTTTTGATGAATGTTTGTTCAAGCACTTTGAACAAACATTCATCAAAAATCTGCCGCGCATAATTACGCATAACACATGACTGCGCCCCTAGACAAATAATTTATTTCTTTACGATCAACCGTGCTTAACAGATTACATATTGCCACTTACAACATTCACAAAGGGTTCTCCAGTTTTAATCAACGCCTGATTGTGCATAAACAGCGAGACTGTTTGCGCGATCTTAATGCAGATATTGTTTTCCTTCAGGAAGTCGTGGGGCATCACGCCAAACATGCGGCGCGTTTTACAAACTGGCCCGGCGGCAGTCAACATGAATTTTTTGCCGATTCGGTATGGCCGGAGTCGATATACGGAAAAAATGCTGTTTACGAATCAGGACACCACGGAAACGCCATTTTGAGCCGTTATCCGATTGTTTCCTGGGAAAACGAAGATATTTCAGCCCATCGTTTTGAAAGCAGGGGTCTGTTACACTGCGAAATCAGCATACCCCGATGGGCGGAAAATCTGCATTGCATCTGTGTGCATCTGGGATTGTTTAAAAAAGGCAGACACACACAATTAAAAGCTTTAAAAAAACGCATTAAAAAACTCGTTCCTGCATATGCGCCATTGGTTATAGCCGGGGACTTTAACGACTGGCGAGAAATGACTGGTCCAGCAGTAGCGCACGCACTCGATCTCACTGAAGTTTTCGAATTCACTGATGGCAGGGTAGCGCGCAGTTTTCCATCTGCATTGCCGATATTGCGTCTGGACCGCATTTATGTCCGCGGCTTTCATATAGAAAATGCATCCGTGCATCATGGCCGCCCCTGGTCAAAAACATCTGACCATGCCGCATTATCTACCAGCGTCATTCGTAGATGAGCAGCGCAACGAATGTAAGTGGCAACGCTGTCAAGCTGCTTCGCAATGGCACTGATTTTTTTCCGGCCCTGGAACAGGCGATCGACTCCGCGCAGTATGAGATCTATCTTGAAACTTATATTTTTGCAGATGATTTCACAGGGCGCAAAATATCATCTGCACTGATACGCGCTGCTCAACGAGGTGTATCAGTTCATTTACTGATCGACGGATTTGGTTCATATAAACTGCCGGACAGTTTTATTCAAAATATGCTGGATGCCAATGTAAAAGTGCTGATTTACCGGCGTGAAGTGTTTTTTTTCAAGTTGCGCCGTTACCGGTTGCGGCGCATGCACCGGAAGCTCGCAGTGATAGATGCCCGCATAGCTTTCACGGGCGGCATCAATATTATCGATGATTATACGCAACCATTCGAACACGCGCCGCGTTTTGATTATGCTGTTTCAATTGAAGGCCCCCTCCTAAAAGAAATCTATGCAGCGGTACAGCGCTTATGGCGCACTGTCGCCTGGGCGCATTTCAAGAAACGCTGGGTCGGCACAGTAAAACTTTCACCTGCTGATAAACACAAGGGTAATCAGCTCGCCGGTTTTCTGATACGTGACAATCTTCGCCATCGTCACGATATTGAGCGAGAATATTTAAGCGCTATTGGCGCTGCACAAAATGAAATCATTATTGCCAACGCATATTTTCTCCCTGGTCGACACTTCTGCGATGCATTGAATAATGCTGCACGCCGCGGCGTCAATGTCATACTTCTTTTACAGGGAAAGGTCGAATACCGGTTGCAGCACTATGCAACACATGCATTGTATGGCAACCTGCTTGATGCGGGTATTAAAATTTATGAGTATACGCAAGGATATCTGCATGCCAAGGTTGCTGTCATCGATCAATACTGGACAACGATCGGCTCTTCAAATATTGATCCGTTTAGCTTGATGCTCGCGCGCGAAGCCAACGCAGTAGTACGGGATCCCGATTTTGCCAATCAGCTCAGATCGAGCTTGATGCTTGCTGTTTCGGAACATTCCCTGTTAGTTGCACGTACAGCGTGGCGATCAAAATCCTGGTTATACCATGCGGTCAACTGGCTCAGCTATTATGCTATTTACTACGCACAGAGCATTCTGGGTTACGGCCAGAAGCCTATTGAACATCACCTTACTGCATAATTGGATATGGCGCCAGGCAATGAAAAACTGAACCAGAAACAGCTTGTGCAAATATCTGCTGCAGCCCGGTTAATACGCCAGGGCGGTATCATTGCATTCCCGACCGAAACAGTCTATGGACTAGGTGCAGATGCAACCAATACAGCCGCCGTCCAAAAAGTGTATGACATCAAACAACGCCCCACAGACCATCCCTTAATTGTGCATATCGGCCATATTGCGCAATTGAATTACTGGGCACGGGAAATACCCGGGTCTGCGCGGTTGCTGGCCAGGCATTTCTGGCCCGGACCATTAACACTAATTTTGAAACGCAGCCCGCATATTCCAGACTGCGTCACCGGTGGTCGAGATACTGTCGGTATACGGTTGCCCGCGCATCCTGTCGCTTTGAAGCTGCTTGACATAATCGGACCGGACAAGGCAATTGCAGCACCGTCCGCAAATTTATATGGCAAGCTCAGTCCGACTACTGCGGCGCATGTACGTACAACGCTAGGTAACAAAATTGATCTGATACTGGATGGGGGTGCTTGCAGCGTCGGGCTTGAAAGCACGATTATCGGCTTTGATGATGATGCGGTTTTTCTGCTGAGGCCTGGCGGGGTTCCTGTTTCGGCCATTGAATCAGTCTTAAACATGCCGGTCATTTCGCACAAAAACAAAATACCCGCAATACCGGTTCCCGGCGCATTACCTTCACATTACGCACCTACAACACCGCTGCAGCTTTTTCATTTATCGGAACTCGTTCAAACAGCGAAAAAACTCGCAGCACAGAATTTGCACCTGGCGGTGATAACATGGTCCGGGATCGAACCGCCGCAATTCAATACACCACATATTCAGCATATCTGCATGTCTCAAGATCCTGTCCTCTACGGCCAGCATCTTTATGCTGTGCTTCATCAATATGACCAAGCAGGATACGACTATATTTTAATGGAGACGCCATCGGCGCTGCCCGCATGGCTTGCTATAACTGACCGCTTGCAACGCGCAAGCCACACTCATTTATAATTTTTATGGATACAACCAATAACCACACCTCTCTCAAAGCTGTTCTATTTGATGTTGACGGTACGCTGGCCGATACCGAACAAGATGGCCACCGTCCTGCATTCAATGCCGCATTCCAGGAATTTGGACTTTCCTGGCAATGGGATATTCCTCTATACGGAAAATTGTTACAAATAACCGGCGGGAAAGAAAGAATCCGGTTTTATATAGAACAATATGCTACAGAAGCATTGAACAAGGCCGGTCTGGATGAATGGATAGCCAGTCTGCATAAAGCCAAAACCCGCCATTTTAAGAAACTCATGGAACAGGGGGACATTCCCTTGCGTCCAGGTGTCAAGCGTCTGATTCATGAACTTCGCAGTAAAAACATCAAAATTGCTATCGCAACCACGACCACGCCCGAGAATGTCACTTATCTGCTGCAATCGACGTTGGGAAAGGACTCTATGGGTTTATTTGATGTAATTGGTGCCGGCGATATAGTGCCGAAGAAAAAGCCGGCGCCCGATATTTATTACTGGGTTTTGGAAAAATTAAAACTGGCGCCGTCTCAGTGCATTGCAATCGAAGATTCTGAAAATGGACTACTGGCGGCATTGGCGGCTGACTTGCCAACATTAATCACTGTCAATAACTATACCCGTCAACAGAACTTTGATGGCGCCTTGGCCGTACTGTCAGACCTGGGTGAGCCGGAACAAAATTTCACACAAGTCTCAGACAATCCGATTTTTGCTGATAAACATTGGATCGACACCGAAACTTTACAGCAGTTGATCGGAAAATGACGCCGTGGCTGTATGATAGTTTTGCCTGATACTCGAATGAATCATTACTTTGCTATTTGTCTTTCCCGTATTTCATCCAGAGTTTTGCAATCAATGCATAGCGTAGCCGTAGGGCGGGCTTCGAGACGTTTTAATCCAATCTCAACGCCGCAACCTTCACAGTAACCGTAATCTTTGGTGTCGATCTTGGCAATGATTTCGTCTATTTTTTTAATAAGCTTGCGTTCACGATCGCGATTGCGCAATTCAAGCGTCATATCGGATTCCTGGCTTGCACGGTCATTGGGATCCGCGAAAACTGTTGCTTCATCTTGCATTGTATGCACAGCCCTGTCGATATCCTTGCTCAATTCAACTTTCATACCCTCCAGTATCTTACGAAAATGATCAAGCTGTTCGGGGCTCATATAATCTTCGCCTTCTTTTGGTTCGTAAGGCGTTACATTTTTGCTCTGTAGCTCTTGCGGCATCTTAAAGTGCTCCTAATTTTCCTAATTTTTAGTGGGTAAAAATTGAAATACAGACTTTAAATTTAACAAAACATTATACAACAATTTATTTTTTCTCGCGCATTTGCAATTTTGAAATAGCCGCTACGTTCAGCGACTTAATTATATATGCCCAGGGCATATTAAAGCGCATTGATTCAACGCCAAACAACCGCGAAACAACCTGAAACCAGCTAATACGCTACTGCATCCAATAAATACAATGTGTATAGATAGCAGCCATTAGTTGCAATAACCATCAGACGAAATGCCACGCAAAAGTTGCACTCGCATGAATATTAAAGGATAATATACGGCTTAAAAATTAAGCAACCGGACTAAATTTTTTCAATCTTTATTGGCTTATTTATAGCGCAAGGGTGCAAAAACAATGAAAGCAGGAATACATCCCGACTACCAGGAAATAACCGTCACATGCAGTTGTGGCAACGAATTTAAAACGCGCTCAACATTGGGCAAGTCTTTAAACATTGAGGTGTGTTCGGTCTGCCATCCTTTTTATACCGGCAAGCAGAAAATTGTCGATACGGCCGGCCGCGTGGAGAAATTCCGCCAGAAGTACGGCACACAAATCCCAAAACGCAGCAATGCTAACGTCAAAACTTCACCCTGAAATTTCAGCTGCCGATTTCAACTGATTCGAGACATGAGCGCATGCTTTTTAGACTTATCAAGCATAGTTGCGCACACTCAGTTACTTTGGGCACGGTGTTTCAACAGGCTGTTAAAACTATCTGAATTGTTCTGTAGTTACACTGAAAAGACTCGAACCGGTCATATATATCAGGCATAAACGCACACCCGTTGCTAGCTTAATGATTTCGACGAATTGCTGATACCGAGTTAAATTTTGAATTGCTATATTTCAATAAAATATAAAAAACTGTCTTGAGGGATTCATGTCACTGTAATTTTTTTAGCATCCGAACGCCATTGTAGAATGTTGTCACTCTGGATTTATCCAGCATGACGCAGGGCTTGCGAAAACGTTCGCAATAATGTTTCGTTACCCAGAAAGCCTCATGCCTGATACAGTCTATCGGACAAATCACAAGATCGGTCAGCACCAGCAGTCTGTTTAAGCTGGCTAATGGAACATCGTTCCCACCGTGAAAATACAAAAAACTTCCGCCTGCATCCTCAATAATTTGACGGTATGCAGGATACAAATGCATTCGCCCGCCTACACACAACACAGAACGCCCGGAAAAACTGGCATTATGCAACTCCGTAATGAGCGTAGATGCTTTAATAAGCGGCACATGAAATTGCCTGATTCCAGAACGATCAGCTGTTTCTGACTGAATCGTTGATGGCGGAAGAACTGTGTCAGAATGACCGATAAGAGCCCGGACAAAACGAAAAACCGCGTCTAAAGGCGCAACACGGATTGGCGTGATGAATGTTGGCGTGCCTGCGTTGACCGGAAACGGTAACACCAAATCGAAAACCATTTTTTTTATCCGCTTCATAATTAAAACCATCCAAAAAAAGGCTGGCTTGCCTGGGGAGGATCAGGCTGGCTTGCCAAAATGCCGCGGTCAAAGGAGAAAGGTAGACCCCAACGGCAATTCAATGAATAATTGATTATTTGGTCAAAATCAATTTGCCGCTCCGCGTTTGCCGCAGCAAATAGCATTCGCCGTGATGCTGGATATACACAACATTATTGTGTGCAAATAATGAATTACTATCAATCGCCAGATTTTGCGCGGGCATTACTGTAGATACCCGCGCATTTCCGCACTGCATTGCATGTGTCTGTATTTTAACTGAATCAGGCATAACACGATCACAAATAGAAATGAGAATGATTCTTATTATATACATTATTAAATAAAATGCAAACTCGAAGTAAAACTGAATCCAGGCATCAAATACGCATTCAACTATTTTTAGCGCACAATGAGCAAAGAGACGCGCAATCTGTTCAGACCAAGATTGTTGAGTAGCCCTTCCTCGTTTACAGGGATTGCGCGCCAAGCGCGCGCAGCACATAATCCCTGAGGTAGCTATAATTTTGCGATTTCCATATTAGCCAAGCTGACGAAAAGGGATTCCCAGCCATGACAATCCACCGAATCACCATCTTTATCTCTGCGTTTGCCCTTGCGATGTTTACAGTGACTGCAGCACAGGCTGATAGCTGCGATACCATCCAATTTCAACGAGGGCACAACAGCGCAACGGTTAAATCCGTTGTCTCACCGAACGGTATGATTTGCTATGCAATTACAACCGCAGCGGGACAAACAGCCTGTATTGAGATAATAGGAGAAAATGTTATATTTTCAGTTGGCGGCGTAGCTGATGCGCAAGGTAAATATCGATTTACCACCGAAAAGAAAACCTATTCAATTCATATCAGTCAACTGATGAGATCAGTTACAGATCAACCATTTACACTCCACATATCCGTTGAATAAGAATTCGATGCTAGCGCTTGTTCTGCCCGGCAAACAGGACATAACAAGCCAGCAACCCCATCCCTGCAAAAGCGACAAACGACCAGTCTGGAATCGTCAACGACAGAAATTCCCAGTCAACATCGGCACAATCGCCATTGGCTTCAAACATGCCCGGCCACCATTGCGCAAACGGCAATGCATTGAGAAAAGCCTCTTCCGGACTGATACCGCATTCAAACGATTCGGGATAACGAATCAGCCAGGACTGCCGGAAAGCGATTACCGCTCCGGCAATTGCAAAAACCACCATAAAAAAACCGCAAATCCTACGCCCGATTGACCGCGGATTACCCAGAAATGCCAGTAACGCCGTTAACCCAAGCATCCAGTACGCCAGTCGCTGCGCCACGCAAAGCGGACAGGGCAGCAGATTCTCGACATGTTGCAGGTACTGAGCGTAGCTGAGCAATGCTGTACTGGCTAAGAAAATGAATAAAAAGAGCACTCTCATCAGATATAAATATCAATAATAGCGCCAACCATTATTGCGCCATTGATAATGATAGGGATAGTTGGAATACCAAGATCGCTGAAAAATCGGACGCCAACGATTGCTCCACAGATAATACTGTCTTTCGGTGTGTTTAAGATGCGATGCCTCTGCCAGCAGTTCTTCCGACTCCTTATCACCCGCAGCGGCCGCCAACGACAACCATTTTTCCGCTTCACGGAAATCAGGCCCCATTTCTTCGAGACCTGTCAAATATAACCGTCCAAGCGCTTTTTGCGCATCTAGATTACCGCGGTCAGCAGCGCTGCGCATCCAACGTATCGCCTGATAACTGTTACGCTTGATGCCATCACCTCGAAAATACCGCAATGCGAGATCGTAGGCCGCTACCGGATCTTCCTCCGCCATCGCAATCAAAGCCGCCGCCCGGTGTTGCTCGGGCGTCATTTCAGGGTCAGATATGCTTTGATACTGGACCGCTTGTACCGGTCGATCATAACAACCTGATGAATCACATACCCGATCATAGCCCGTATGCGGTTGCGGAATAGCACATGCTGTCAATAAACCCGTAATTGCTGCAGGAACAATCAGTGCAATAAGATTTTTAAATTCCATTTGTCGAAATATTTTTCAGTATTTTACTTAACCTAGTAACAATTATCATACTATAATCAAGGCACAAGAATAAAAATATACAGTTTTATTAATAATAAATGAAAAAAATATTCAGTACTAAGGGGGATATATGTCAATGACGGGTAAGATCAGAGCCAGCATTATGTCAAGCAGAGGCCTGGTACCTTCAATATGCATTCTAGCACTTGCTGGTTGCGCAAACGTCGCACCTGGAACTTACCAGACTGCAGGCACGGGAGCTGCTGCCGGCGGTGCCAGCGTTGGCGCCAATCCGACATTGGAGCGCTGCGATAAAACGCTCGGCACACTTGCCGTAGACGATGGGCGCGCGGCTGACTGGTATGGCCAATTTGGCAGCGCCACCAATATTACAACTATCGAACCGCTTATTCGTCTGGCCGTGCAGCAGTCCAATTGTTTCGTTATCACCTCTATCGGCAACCTAAGAACAGACGGCCGCCTTTCCCGCATCACTGATATCCAGCGCAGTTCAGGTGAATATCGCGCAGGATCAAATCAACAGGCAGGACAGCGCGTGGCAGCCGACTATTATATGGAGCCCAGCATTATTATTGACAATGCCGCGACCGGCCAGGTCGGCGGCGCCATGGCCGGAGTATTAGGTTCTTTTGTACACCCGTCGATTGGGCATCTTGCTGGCGCTATGGAATCAAGAGCTTCCGTGGTCACATTAACATTGTTCGATATTCGTTCAGCGATTCAGATTTCTGCTTCAGAAGGCAGTGCAACAGCAAATAATTTCAGCGCTGCGCTTGGTGCATTCGGTAGCAGAGGCGGAGCAGCTCTAAGCGGTTTTTCCAGAACACCATCCGGCAAGGCAACAGTTGCCGCTTTTATCGACGCTTACAATGGCATGGTACGGGCATTAAAGCACTATGAAGCGCAGGATGTTGAGGGTGGCCTGGGTACCGGCGGCGCCCTTCAAGTAAACTAACCATAAATTTTGAATAGACTGGAAACGCACCAGGAATTATTTTTTTGCGTTTCCAGTCGCTGACGGGCTAAATCACATACTGCGTTGTATCCAAAACGCCTGCCGCTTTAAACCCTGTCCGCCTGATCTTGCATGAATCACAAAGCCCGCAGGCCCGCCCCGCTTCATCTGCCTGATAGCACGAGACCGTCAGACTGTAATCGACGCCGAACGCCATGCCGGTGAGGATGATATCTTTTTTCGGCAGATCAATGAGTGGCGCATGGATGGTCAGTTTGTTGCCTTCGATAGCGGATTTGGTTGCCAGATTGGCCATGGTTTCAAACGCCTGGATATATTCTGGACGGCAATCGGGATAGCCGGAATAGTCAACGGCATTGACGCCGGTGAAAATATCGCGGCAATTCAAAGTTTCCGCCCATGCCAGCGCGAGCGACAGTATGATGGTGTTGCGCGCGGGAACGTAGGTGGCCGGAATACCGGTTGTTTCACCCGCAGCTGGTACGGCGACGGACGAATCGGTCAGCGCCGAACCGCCGAATGCAGACAAATCGACGGTAATAATTTTGTGGTTGGCAACGCCTATCGCACTGGCAACATTCCTGGCTGCATTGAGTTCGGATTCATGCCGCTGGCCGTAGTCGACGCTGAGCGCATAGCAATCAAACTGCCGGTCTTTGGCGATCGCGAGTGTGGTAGCGGAATCGAGACCGCCGGACAGCAATACCACGGCTTTTGCTTTGTTTTTCGTTGAGTCGTTCATGCGCTGTCAACGCCCCGGACCGTCTTCCCAAAGCAGTTTATGCAGCTGGATCTGCATGCGCACAGGCAGCCGGTCGCGCAGAATCCAGTTAGCCAAAGCAGACGCATCAAGTTGGCTGTGTACGGGTGAAAGCAATAGCGGGCAACGCCTGTCCAGATGGTGCGCCTTGATCATTTGGCACGCCCACTGATAGTCTTTCTCGTCACATAATACAAATTTGATTTCATCGTGCGGCGTTAAATAATTGAGATTGCTCCAGCGGTTTTTGTCCATTTCGCCCGACCCGGGGGTTTTAATGTCCATCACTTTACTGACCCGTATATCGACACCGGATAAATCGATGGCGCCACTGGTTTCAAGTGAAACCGAATAGCCCGCATCGCACAACGTATTTAACAACACCAGACAGGCCTTTTGCGCCAGCGGTTCGCCGCCGGTGACGGTTACATACTGCGTTTCATAAGCGGCGACCCGCTGCAAGACGGCGGCAATCGTCATACTTTCACCACCCGTGAACGCATAGGCGGTGTCGCAATAACCGCAGCGCAACGGGCAGCCTGTCAGACGAACGAAAACAGTCGGCAGTCCGCTGCGGCTCGTTTCTCCCTGCAATGAAAAGAAAATTTCACTGATACGCAAGGATATCGCTGTATCGCTTCCTGCTTCTTTTGGGTTTGCTGAAATACTGCCGGTGAAACTCAAATTTAACTGACTATTAGAGCCGGTTCAGCCTTTGCTTGGCTTTTTCAGCGGCATTACTGAACGGATATTGGGCGATCAATTCTTCAAGCGTTTTTCTGGCTGCTTTTCCCTCGGCCAGTTCATTCTGGCTGCTGGCAATATTAAGCAGCGCATCCGGCACTTTCGGGCTGTCGGGATAACGCTCGATCAGATTCTGCTGGGCTTTAATGGCATCCTGAAAATCACGCAGAGCATAATGCGCATTGCCAACCCAGTAGGCCGCACTCGGCGCAAGGCTGGAGTTCGGATATTGATCCAGGAACGCTTCAAACTGTGATTTGGCGCCACGGTAATCACCCTTGCTAAACGACCGGGATGCTGCTTCATAGGATTGTTTCTCTACCGCTCCGGCAGGCTGCAAATCCTGACCCGGTATCGCGCCCATCCATGCTTGTCCGTCTTCATCTGAAATCGTGGACTCCGTTCCTTCAGCTTGAAACGCGGGTTTTTCCGCATCAGCGATACCGGTTTCAGGAATCAAATCGTATGCTTCGGATTCCGGCACCATGCTCAAAGACTGTTCGGATGCGGCAGCTGACGATTGATCATCATCAGGTTTATGATAAGTCGGCAGTGGCGCGTCGGGGTCTTCGATCTGCCGTAAACGGCTGTCCAGATCAATGTAAAAATCCTTTTGCCGTTTTTGCAAAGACGCGTTGTCATGATTCAGTACTTCAATCTGACCGCGCAGCCGTCCAAGCTCCATTTCAAGCGTTTCAACCTGGGTGTAAAGCTCCAGCAGCGCCTGGCTCTCCAGCACCGTCTCCATCTCGGTAATGCGCGCCTCCATTTTCTCCACTTGTTGACGCAAAACGCCGATTTCTTCCCGCGCCTTGTCATCACCGAACAATCCAGCGTAACTCGCATTGCTGAACGTCAGCAATAAAAAACAGAAAACGCGCATTCGCATTGTTTATTCACCTCGATAAAGAATGTCCGTTCGGCGGTTTTCACTCCATGCCGACTCATCACTGCCATCAGCGCGGGGCTTTTCTTCACCTAAACTGACAGATTCAATTTGCGAAGTCCGTGCTCCCGACAAGGTCATGATGTTTTTGACCCCATCCGCGCGACGCTGTCCCAGTGCGAGATTGTATTCCCGGCTGCCGCGATCATCCGTATTACCTTGCAGAATCACCTGGGCGTTAGGGTTGTCACGAAGATACTGGGCATGTGCAATGACCAGCGGCCGGTATTCATTTTTGACAGTATAGCTGTCAAAATCATAGTACACGCTACGCTGCGACAAAATACTGTTCGGATCGTTGAGTGGATGAAACCCCGATCTATCCGAACCCAGCGCATTGCCATCTGCACCGTAACTGCTGCTATCTGCACCCATTGACCGGTCTTCTACATCAGTTGGCTGCGTCGTCTGGCTGGCACATGCTGACAATAAGCTTATGATCAAAACACCTGCTGTTTTCTTCATTTACCGCTCCTTTAATAACAAACAAAATCGTACTTAATCATTTTTGCTTTAGCAACGGCCCCCATGCCGGTTCACGAATATCGCCCGTCTGTACTGACAAATGCTGCCTCGTCTGACCATCTCTAGAGATGGCGGATAATATACCATGCCCCCCAGTTTCTGTGGCGTACAAAATCATCCTGTCATTCGGCGCAAAACTGGGAGATTCGTCAAACTGGGAATTGGTCAGAATCTGCACCTGACGTGTTGCAAGATCCTGTACCGCAACATTAAACCGGCCATTATGCCGGTGGATAAATGCAAAACCTTTTCCGTCGTGACTGAAAGCCGGACTGACGTTATAGCCGCCTTCGAATGTCAGCCGTTCCGCCGATGTCAATTCGGTTGCACCGGCAGGTATCCGGTAAATCTGCGGACTGCCGCCGCGATCGGATGTAAAAATGATATGGCGCCCATCTGGCGAAAAACTAGGCTCAGTGTCAATACCCGAACTACGGGTCAGCCGCTGTAATCCGCTGCCATCCGCATTGATCAGATACAGTTGCGAACCGCCATGCAGTGACAGTACCACCGCGAGTTTTTTACCATCGGGCGACCAGGCCGGCGCACTGTTGCTGCCGGCAAAATTGGCGATTGCCTTGCGCTCCCGTGTTGCCAGTGTTTGCACATAAACCACCGGTTTTTTATTTTCGAACGACACATAAGCAATCTTGCTGCCGTCGGGCGACCAGGCCGGTGAAATGATCGGCTCGTTATATTCGATGATCGAATGCGCATTGTAACCGTCCGAATCGGCAACCTGCAGCGCATACTTATTTCCCTGCTTCAAAACATAAGCGATACGGGTACTGAATACGCCGACTTCACCCGTCAGCGCTTCATAGATTATATCGGCGATACGGTGCGCGGCTGCGCGCAGCTGCGCGACAGGCACGATGGTTGCAAAGCCCGTCAGCTGCGCCTGCCGTGCAACATCCAGCAAACGGAACTGCAGTTCCACCTGGCCGCCGGGCATGAGAATCGTACGTCCGATCACCAGCGCACTGGCGCCCCGATCCGCCCAGTCGCCGTAGACGACTTCTGCCGGCGCGTAAGGCGTTTGACCGGCCGGATCAATCAACCGGAACAGGCCACTGCGTTGAAGATCGGCGGACATGACATCAGTCACGCGTTGCGGCAGTCCGCCTTCATCAGCGAAAGGAACGATCGCAATCGGAATGCGCTCCGTTCCGCCGCCAAAAATCTCAATATTCAGTCTGGCCTGAAGCGGTGCGCAGAACAGCAGCCATAAGAAAAGCCAGAAGCCGTAAAATACAATGCGAGTATGCGTTGACATAAATATAAAGCGCCAATTGTTCAAAAAGGAACATGGATTATAACAATCATTCCAAATAATGCACGGTCACATGCAAGTTGCGAAATTCATTAAACAATGCCGGATCGGGCGGCAGCGGCAGCGGTTTGGATAACAGTATGGCGCGCTCCACGGCGCTGTCGAAAGCTGGATAACCGCTGCTTTTGCGCAGCCGGACATCGAGAATATCGCCCCCGGGCAGTAACGTCACATCGAATTCGGTCGCCGGATTACCAGGCAGATTTGGCGGCATGACAATTCTGCTTT
Source organism: Nitrosomonas sp. Nm51 (assembly GCF_900111165.1). GTDB lineage: Bacteria > Pseudomonadota > Gammaproteobacteria > Burkholderiales > Nitrosomonadaceae > Nitrosomonas. The sequence continues at coordinate 34,020 of NZ_FOGH01000010.1, read as the reverse complement.
TGATTTTAGCCAGAATCATCGCTTGGTACTTGCTGATTTCGCCGGCCACTTGCGCACGCGCTGCCGCCTGCCGCGCTTCGAGCCTGGCCTTCTCTTCCTGCTCGTGCTTTTGCTGTGCCGCCGTTTCGCGCTTCTGTTGATCTTCTTGCGCGCGTTTGTTCTGCGCGTCCAGTTCCCGTTTTTTTTGTTCTTCTCGTTCGCGCAGCAACCGTTCTGCTTCCGCTTTTTTTCTGGTTTCCTGTTCCTGTGCTTTTTTCTTTTGCACTTCCAAATCCGGTTGCGGGTCTTTCTGAGCCGGTTTCGGTTTTTCAGCTTTTTCCTTGATTTCGATTTCAGGTTTTTTAGGTGGTGACGGTGAAGCCTGAGCAGGCACGGGCTTCAATGAATGCGGTTTGGTTTCAGCTATTGGCTTCGAATCAGGTTTTGTTTCCGGGGCAGGTTTGGTTTGCCGCTCAGGCTGCGCGGACGAAGCTGTTTTTTTAATCGCCGACTGTGGTACAGGCTGGGGCAAATCCTGCCAAATATCAACAATCATACTTTCGGGGTGCTCATCCTTCCAGTTAAAACCGGAAATCAGCACCGCAATAAATACGATATGCACCAGCAACGCCAAGACACCGGCCAGCAACGAACGCGGCTCTTTTGCAGGGGCATTGTATCTTCTGTCTGCAGCTACCATGTTTGACTCAATCAATGCCACAGCGTTAGGTTAATTGAAATCCGGTTATCTGGGTTGCGCCAGCAGGCCCACTCTTTGAACCTGATGCCGCTGCAGGATATCCATGACGTTTATGACTTCTTCATAACGCACATTTTTGTCGGCCGCAATCACAACAGGCTGTTTCGCATTTTGCTTCTGCTTGTGTTTGATTGCATCAATCAATTGCTGATGCGTTACAAACTTTTCAAGATCGGTTTGCGCGCGATCTCGCAATGCAAGGCTGTTGTCCGCCTTGATGATGACTTCCAGCGGCGCGGACGGTGCCGCGGATGACTTTCCGATCTCAGGCAATTCGATCTGCCCGGGATTGATCATCGGCGCAGTAATCATAAAAATAATCAGCAGCACCAGCATCACATCGATATACGGCACAACGTTGATTTCGTTTTTTAGTGGGCGCTTAGCGCGACGAGCCATGATGTCTGTCACTCCTGGCTGGTCGGCGCTCTGCGTTGCAGAACGTTGGATAATTCTTCCATGAAACTTTCAAACCGCGTTGCCAGTTTTTCGGTATCGCTGACATAGCGGTTATACGCGATCACGGCAGGTATGGCTGCAAAAAGGCCCATTGCCGTTGCAATCAGAGCTTCCGCAATCCCGGGGGCAACGTGCGCAATAGTTGCCTGGGAAATATTGGACAAACTGCGAAACGAATTCATAATGCCCCAGACCGTGCCCAGCAATCCGATATAAGGACTGACCGAGCCTACCGTAGCCAGGAAAGGCAAGTGAGATTCGAGTCTGTCCATTTCACGCTGATACGTTGCCTGCATAGCGCGCCGTATGCTGTCCATCATCATATCGATATTCGCGCCGGGTTTGTGTTTACTGAATTCACCGAAACCTGCAACGAAAATACGCTCCATACTGCTCGAGGTATAACGCGAACTGATAGCACGCTGATATAACACATTCAAATCCGCGCCACGCCAGAAGTTATCCTCAAACTCATCGCTTTGCTTGACAGCCTCACGCAGCAAAAACCATTTCCGGAAAATGTACCACCACGACACAAGCGACGCCAGTAACAGCACCAGCATAACCAGCTGCACAAAGACACTGGCACTGCTGATCAAATGAAAAAGCGATAAATCCTGAGTAACTGCAGCGTTCATTTTGTAGTCTCGATCTTTTTTCTTAGAGGAACGGGGATACTAACGGGTTTAAGGCTTTCTGTACTTACGCATACAGCATGAACCGTCGCGTTCACTAACCGGCTCTGGTTGCATAAAACTTCCTGCGCCAGCGTAATACGGCTTCGGCCCAAATCGACAGCATCGACGGTGATATGCAACAAATCGTCCAGTATCGCGGGTTTGAAATATTCGATCTCAAGTGAACGTATCATGAATTGCAGCTGATGCGCATCGAGCAGCTCATGCACACCATAGCCTAATAGCCGCAACCATTCGTAACGCGCGCGTTCCAGAAAATGAAGGTGTGTTGCATGATAAACGACACCGCCGGCATCGGTATCCTGGTAATACACCCGAATGGGCAAGGAAAATTTTTGATCGTGCATTATGTATAAAAAAACCTTATTTGAATCCAAAAAAGTCCGACAATTTTATACTGTAAATAACTTGAGAATATGACAAAAATTAATTGAAGTTAAAATTAAAATTTATTTCTTATCAACGTAATTGAGAAAATATCTGCGGGTATGTTTTATTGCGCGGCTTTAACAGAAACCGGATGAATTCTTACTGTTTTTACAGCCTGATTTTTGACCTGAATAATCTCCATGGGATAATCGGCAATATTCAACCCTGTTCCACTTTCCGGAATATCCTGCAGATATTCCAGTATCAGGCCATTCAGTGTCTTGGGACCGTTTAGCGGCAACTGCATATCCAGTTTGCGATTCAAATCCCGCAGCAAAGTACTGCCTTCAACGAGGATGCTTCCGTCTTCTTGCTTATGATACGTATTAGCGAGGGTCGGTGCATGTGTTGTAAATTCGCCAATGATCTCCTCGAGAATATCTTCGATCGTTACCAGACCCAGCCATTCCCCATACTCGTCGACAATCAGCCCGATTCGCTTTCGGTTTTCCTGAAAAAGCTGCAACTGGGAAAACAAAGGCGTCCCGGACGGAATGAAATATGGTTTCTGCATGGCCTGTTCCAGCGATGCAGCCGTGACAGGGCCGCCTTTCATCAGGTTCAGGACCTTGCGCATATGTATGATACCCACGATATTATCCACGCGCTCCCGGTAGACCGGCAAACGGGTGTGGTGACAAGTCAGCAGCTGCGCCTGAATGGTTTCATCGTCTGCTGTCAGATCAATCGCCTCGACCAGGCTGCGCGGCACGATCACATCGTCTACGGTAACTGTTTCAAGATCAAACAGATTCAGCAACATGCTCTGATGCTTCTTCTGGATAAAATGACCGCCTTCCAGTACCAGCGTTTTCAGTTCTTCTGTGCTGACCGTCTGGGTCGCCGCCGACTGTTTCGGCTTCAGGCGCAGCAGCATTAACAAACCGCTGACGAACAGATTAATAAACCAGACTACCGGATAAAAAATCTTCAACAGTGGCGTCAGAATATAGCTCGCAAACAGCGCAATGCGTTCAGGGTAAGCAGCAGCAATGACTTTAGGCGTGATCTCGCTGAAAATCAGGATGGCGAATGTGACGCATATGGTACCCATCAGCAACGCCAGCTCACTCTGTCCAAAAAGCATTGCAATAATAACGGCAACCAGTGTGGCCGAGGCCGTATTGAGCAAGTTATTACCAAGTAAAATCACGCCGAGCAAGCGGTCTGTCTTGTCCAGCAACCGGCTGGTTAAACGCGCTCCTCGATGCCCCTGCTTTGCCAGATGCTTCAGCCGATACCGATTGATCGCCATCATGCTGGTTTCTGACAGCGAGAAAAAACCTGACAGAATCAGTAGCAGAAACAGTATGATCAGTAAGATATAAAGCGGTATATTTTCCAAAGAACACCTTTTTCGCCAGTTAATGCGCCAAGACCATAAGTCCAAATAAACGCCAGTACTCTATTTAATATTGATGTAAGTACTAGGCCGACAGCTCAACGACCACTGGCGCATGATCAGAAGGACGTTCCAGTTTCCGGGTGGCTTTATCGATCCAGCATGCGGTGCAATTTTGCGCCAGCGGCCGGCTCAATAAAATATGATCGATGCGCAATCCTCTGTTGCGGCGAAATGCCATCATACGGTAATCCCACCAGCTATAGGTTTTTTCAGGCTGATCAAACAATCGAAAGCTATCTACGAGCCCAAGATTCAGCAATTGATCAAATGCATCACGCTCCTGCTGACTGCACAATACCTTTCCCGCCCAGGCCTGCGGATCGTGAACGTCACGGTCATCCGGCGCAATATTATAATCGCCCAGCACAGCCAGTTGAGGATATGTATTGAGCTCATCGCGTAACCATTTTGCCAGTGCCGGCAGCCATCTGAGCTTATAATCATATTTTTTTGACCCCACAGCTTCGCCATTAGGTACGTACACACATATTACGCGCATCCCGTTAACCGTAACGGCAACAAACCGCTTCTGCTCGTCTTCAAAGCCGGGAATTGCTGTCAACACAGCATCGCCTTGCCGCCTGCTCAGAATGGCGACACCGTTAAAGGTTTTTTGTCCGGTATAGACGGCTCGGTAACCCGCATCCGCTATCTCGTCCTGTGGGAAATTTTCATCGGTCAGCTTGGTTTCCTGCAGGCATAGCACATCCGGCTGGTGCTGTTCCAGCCAATCCTGTACCTGGCCAAGCCGGACTTTCAGTGAATTGACATTCCATGTCGCCAGTTTCATGTTTTCATTATCCAGTCTATTAGTACGCTATCCATATCGATAGGGATAGCGTACCAGGGCTACAATAAAATCCGCTGCAGCCAGCAATCTATGTCGTTGATTTCCTGCATGCACACTGTGTGCTCCATTGGGTATTCATGCCATTCAAGCGCATAATCGGCATTACGCAAACCGTCTCTTGAAACAACAGCCAGCGATATCGGCACAATTGGGTCAAATGTGCCATGCGCCATCAGGATGGGAATCGCCGCATTGGCAGAGTGCGCTTCGTCGGCCAGATAACAGGCCAGTGGCAGATAACTGGACAATGCCATAATACCCGCCAGTTGATTTTTCTGGCGCAGACCGGCTTGCAGCGCAATGGCTCCACCCTGCGAAAAACCCGCCAGAACAATGTTGCGCGCGGCAATACCGCGTTGTATTTCATGGTCAATCAATGCATCAATGGCTTTCTGGGCGTCTCTGATACCTGCTTCATCTTCCTCGGAATCAATTCTGGCACCGTAGATATCGTACCACGCGCGCATGACATAACCATTATTAATGGTAACCGGACGCATCGGCGCATGCGGAAACAAAAACCGGATGCCTTTTTGTGATGATAATTTCAATTCATCAATGATCGGAACAAAATCATTACCGTCCGCCCCCAAGCCATGCAGCCAGATAACCACATAAGCAGGGTTGGGTGTTGTTTCAATTTCAACGGTGGACAGCAAATCTGTCATTGGCATGCAGGGTAATCAATCAATGTACCGCATTGACTAAAGTAAACGATAAGATAAAATTCGTCAGCAGGTAATTATTCAAATTTTTATAGGGAACAGCTATGAAACGTAGGGATTTTATCAAAATTGTGGGGGCGAGCGGACTTTTTATGCCCATGACGGCATTTCCATTATCTGCCGGCAAACGGATGCTGGATTATGAAAAATGGAATAGTTTCCGGTTGACCTATGAAATCAATTTGCCCGCAGGCGGGAAAAATGCGCGTTTATGGCTGCCGCTGCCTAACTCTCTTGAACCCGGTTATCAATACACCCAGGGAAGCAACTGGTCCGGCAACGCTACTCAGGCTCAGTTTTCGACCTTTGGCAAAGAAAACTTTCCAGTCTTCATGGCGCAATGGCGCGGTGAAAGCGAGAGCGAGCGCAGAGCCTCTGTCCAGTGTATTATCAAAACATCTCATCACGCAGTCGATCTTGAGCGTTACCAGGCTTCAGACAATGCCGCCGTACCCGGCGCCATTCGCCCTTATCTTCTGCCGACACGGCTGATCCCTGTCGACGGAATCGTCAGAGATGTAGCCTACTCCATCATTTACGACGAAGACAATACCGCACTGGATAAGGCGCGCTCGATTTATGACTGGTTAATTGATCATTTTCAGCATGATGAAACGGCGCCCGGCAGCGGTACAGGTGATATCAAGTTCATGCTGGAAAACAGCCGGCTTAGCGGCAAGTGTATCGACGTACATTCGCTGTTTGTAGGGTTAGCCCGTGCGGCAGGCATACCTGCACGTATTCAGTACGGCATCCGTATGATGGAGTCCGAAGTACATGAGGGGCTTGGCCGGCAAACCGATATCAGCCGCGCTCAGCACAGCCGCGCGGAATTTTATTTGAATAATCTGGGTTGGGTGCCTGTCAATCCGGCAGATGTCTGTAAAGTCGCAAAACTCGACAATCTAGAACCTGATGCATCAGAAACCGAGCATCTGCGGGAAAATTTTTTTGGGTCCTGGGAAATGAATTGGATCACATTTAATCATGGACAGGATATCGAGCTGACAAATAGCAAATCCGGAAAATTGCCTTTCTTTTTATTTCCACACGCTGAGATCGACAATCAAGCGCTGGATAGTCTAAGCCCTGAAAAATTCAGCTACCGGATAGCTTCAGCTGAACTGATTGGAACGGGCGCTTCATTCTAGTACTATCAATATGATATTGCCATGTACACTGACAAGCTCACTGAACCCGACAAATCAAATACCGGATAAGCTTTAGCCGAATCATTCTGACTGCAATTGAACGATCCTTGAGGAATGAACAAATGTCCGTACAAAAAAACGTAATGCATGTCTCAAACCGGTTGACAACGCCACAATTACGGAAACAATTACATTTCGGCAGCCTGTTTAAACACATCTGCGGCACATCTGCAAAAAGAGTTGACATCAGGTCACATAACGGGTTGTAATACACGGTTTTATTGATTAAAACCAGACAAGAGAGAATTAAAAATGAAACGCACTTTTCAGCCATCTGTAACCAAGAGAAAACGCACGCACGGATTTCTAGTACGTATGAAAACGCGCAGTGGTGCCGCCATTATCAGAGCGCGCCGCGCCAAAGGACGTGCGAGATTGGGCGTATAGGTCTGATAACATCGAAAAATCAAACCGTTAGTTTAAAAAATTATTCTCTGCCGAGAAACCGCCGGTTACGCCATGCCAATGCGTTTGCAGCTGTTTTTCGCTACAAGCATCAGAGCCGGGGAATTTATATCCAGGTTTATGCCAAACCCAACGGGCTGTCTTTTTCACGTCTGGGATTGATTGTTCCCAAAAAGGTGGAACGTAGCGCAGTTAAACGCAACCGGATCAAACGGCTGCTGCGGGAAACGTTTCGAACGTTTCAATATGGTAATGCAGCCCAGATGGACTGGGTTATGCGCTTGCAGCTCCCGATAACCGCAGAAGTCTCAAAGCGGCTCACCGCCGAAATCAGGTTGTTGATGCATCAATTACAAAAATGTCACGATTCATGATCGTTATTATAAGATTTTATCAATACTGCATTAGCCCTTTAATGGCGCCCGCATGCCGCTTTACGCCAACCTGCTCCGAGTATGCATGCGAAGCCTTTGCAAAATATGGCTTCCTGCGCGGCATGCGGTTAAGCATCTGGCGTATTTTGCGCTGCAATCCCTGGTGTAAAGGCGGATATGAACCCGTGCCTTAACAAAATTTTCAGTGTATGTGGGCTGCTGCGCGTATTGGGCAAAACAGCGACACCGTGCTTTATTTACAATGCACAACCCAATGTCGTCATACAATTAATCTGATCAGATAACAATGGAAACAAGAAAACTTATACTCATCATCATTTTGTCGACTTCCCTGTTGCTATTATGGGAGTCATGGCAAAAAGAAAATCAGCCACCGGCCACTCAGGTAACACCTGCACCCGCAGCAGATGGCAGCAATCAGCGTCATGATCCCCTGCCAGTACCCGGCGATGAACTTGCCACTTCGAGCAGCTCAGAAGCTGCGGCAGGTATAGAAGGCATTTCACCGTCAATTACACCCAACCTGTTTGAAACCGGCGAAAAAATTCACGTCACAACTGATATGGTGGTCGCCGAAATCGATACGGCCGGCGGTGATATCCGCAAACTCGGGTTGTTGAAACACCCTGCCAGAGAAGATGAAACGCAACCCTACCAATTGCTGCTGGATCATGCCGCCCGTTTTCAAGTATCGCAATCGGGATTAATTGGCGATGGCCTGCCGACCCACAAAACAAAATATACCGTTGACTCGAATCAATACAATTATGAATTGAGTCCCGGCGAAGACAGCGTGAGCATCCGCCTTTTGGCACCTGAAGTCGATGGCATCCAGGTGGACAAGATATACACCTTCCATCGCGGCTCGTATGTCATAGACGTCAAGTTTGAAATTGTCAATCACAGCGACGCCACAATCCTGCCGTTCTCTTATTTCCAATTGCTGCGGGACGGAAAAGATCCGGTCGGACAGGGTTTCCTGGTACATTCCCACACCGGTCCGGCACTTTATACGGAAGAAGAGAAGTTTCTCAAGGTCAAGTTCTCCGATCTGGATAAAAACAAGGCCGAGTATCCAGCCAACGCCGATGACGGCTGGATCGCCATGCTTGAGCATTATTTTCTGACTGCATGGCTGCCGGAGCAGGGTGAACCCCGTGAATACTATATCAAACGATTAGCCTATAACCAGTATACCGCCGGCGTGATTGCGCCTGTCGGAGCGATCGGGCCGGGGCAGACACAAACCATAGCCATGCCGTTTTATGCCGGTCCGCAGGAACAGGACAAACTTGCCGAACTTTCACCGGGTCTGGACCTGACCGTTGACTACGGGTGGCTGACCGTTCTGGCGAAGCCGTTATTCTGGCTGCTTTCCTTCTATCACTCATATGTCGGCAACTGGGGCATCGCTATCATACTGCTGACATTGACGGTCAAGTTAATATTCTTCCCGTTGTCGGCAGCCGGTTACCGCTCGATGGCGAAATTGCGCGTGGTTACACCAAAACTGCAACGCATCCGTGAGCAGTACGCCAGCGACCGCCAGCGCATGCATCAGGCGATGATGGAATTTTACAAACAGGAAAAAATCAACCCATTAGGCGGGTGCCTGCCGATTCTGGTGCAGATTCCGGTATTTATCGCCTTGTTCTGGACACTGTTGGCCGCTGTCGAGTTACGGTATGCGCCACTGGCATTGTGGATTACCGACATGTCCGTACCGGATCCATACTATGTCCTTCCATTGCTGATGGGCGTATCCATGTACATTCAATCCAAGCTGAGCCCTAAACCAACCGACCCGATTCAGGCGAAGGTTATGCAGATCATGCCGATCGCTTTCAGCATATTTTTCTTTTTCTTCCCTGCCGGGCTGGTATTGTACTCGCTGTGCAACAACATACTGTCCATATTGCAACAATGGCAGATAACGCGGATGCTCGAGAAAAAAGCCGAAGCAGAGGAAGAGAAAAAAAGTAAAGGCAAAGGCAAGCTGAAAGACAACAGCGCCGCAGACGAAGAGGAAAGCGAGATTTCCGCGGAACCCCGGCAGCTGACGCACACTGAGAATACCGAGGCAAAAGAAGATAGCAATATTGAAGACGCCGAAGTCGTTGAAGACAAAGATACAAAACCGGAAAAAGCGCCGCCGGAACCTGCAAAACCCAGGCCAAAACTCAAACCTGCAACCGGCGCGCGGCGCGGTAAAGGGCGAAAAGGCAGGCGAAGATAGCAATTACAGTTTGCAGCCGGCGCGACCGTGTCGGCTGCTGGCCGGTTTTATTTGCACGGCCTTAATCACAAGGCATGCTTGAGCGACCCGATATTATTGCTGCCATTGCAACGCCGCCAGGCAAGGGTGGCGTTGGTATCGTACGTATCTCAGGAAAAAACCTGGCGCCCATTGCAAAAACCTTACTGGGTGAATTGCCAATGCCGCGTTATGCACAATTAACCCGGTTTTGCGACACACGGGGAGAAGTCATCGATGAGGGCATCGCCCTGTATTTTCCCGCGCCGCATTCCTATACCGGCGAGGATGTCCTTGAACTGCAAGGCCACGGCGGGCCGGCCATCATGAATTTATTGCTCGGCGCCTGCCTGGACTGCGGCGCACGGACGGCGCAACCAGGCGAATTCACGCTACGCGCTTTTTTAAACCAGAAACTGGACCTGGTTCAGGCCGAAAGTGTTGCCGATATTATTGAAGCCAGCACCAGTCAGGCGGCACGTTGTGCCGTTCGCTCGTTGCAAGGCCGATTTTCGAAAACGATCGATAGACTGGTTCAATCATTGATATCGCTGCGCATGTTGGTCGAAGCCACGCTTGATTTTCCTGAAGAAGAAATTGAAGGTCTGCACAATGAAGCAGTTAACAACCAGCTCAACACAATCAAAACGCAATTAAATGGCGTTTTATCGTCCGCGCACCAGGGTTATCTGTTGCAAGAGGGCATCAGAGCTGTGCTGGTTGGCGAACCCAATGTCGGCAAATCCAGCCTGCTCAACCAGCTTGCCGAAGATGATGTTGCCATTGTCACCGAAATTCCCGGCACAACACGCGACAGCATACAGAAAACCATTACACTCGCGGGCGTACCGGTGCATATCATCGATACCGCCGGTTTAAGAGAAACTTCGGATATTGTCGAACGCAAGGGTATTGAACGCACGCAGTCCGCCATCAAAGATGCCGATATCCTCATCCGCCTCACCGACCTCAGCCGCGATACATCCGAAAAAGAAGACGAGGCACTGCGGGCATTTTTCATTAACAAACCCCATATCAACGTGTTCAACAAAATTGATCTGATTGATCAGGTGCCTAAAGCCGAAACGCACGAAAATACTGTCAATGTGTATCTCTCCGCGAAGACCGGCGCAGGCGTTGAACTGTTGCGCGAACTGATTCTTCACGCGGCCGGCTGGCAAACAGAGCAAGCCGGAGAAGGATTGTTTATGGCCAGACAGCGCCACCTCGAAGCGCTCGAACATACTCAAAAGCATTTGAACAGAGCATGCGTACACAGCGAAAATGAAGCCGAATGGGTATTGCTCGCTGAAGAACTCAGACTCGCTCAGGATGCTCTATCCTCAATCACCGGGCGTTTCACAGCAGACGATCTGCTCGGAGAAATATTTTCGCGGTTTTGTATTGGAAAATGATACTGTGCCGGAAAGCTATTCGGTCATAGACGTTGCATTCATGAATAGAAGTTTAACAGGCCGCTGAAACCCGGCTTATCGTTAGGAGTCGTTCATAAATAACTGTAATACTTGCTAGTGGTTTCGCTCATTAAAAAATAATGGTTTCCCTAATATATTTTTTTCATTCGCTGGCCTAGAGTACTCACGAGCTGATTCATTCGGCGCAGCCGTCAAAAAGCCAAAGCTGCGTAACTGTTTTGCCAGTTTTTACTTTTTAGCATCTGTTCGTGAATAAAGCTTGTGCTTCTTTTAGTCCGGACTTGCAAAGCAAGTGAGCCGGTCGAGATTTTTGTAAAAACTGAATTGCCTGAGGCTTTTTAAACGAGGAATTGAAATGGAATCAGTCAAAAAACCACTCAAAGTTGCCAAAAGAACAAAGAAAAAATCATCTGCCACGAATAGCAAGCCCCAATCCGGGTTAGCCGATACAGACCGGTATGCGCATATTGCGGTTTCTGCTTACTACAAGGCGCAGGCACGCGGTTTTGAACCGGGACATGAACTGGCAGACTGGCTGGCTGCAGAAGCAGAACAGCGGTTATGAGACTATTGGCGATGCATGAATCAGTATAAAACTGCGTAATTACAATGCCGTGACCTGCAACGTTCTGACCGTTTCTGTTTGAGAAGACCACAGTCTTGATCTATTCATTGTCGAATTTGCAGAAATCTTATGAATTTGAGGTTGATGGCGCAATAAAGCCGCGTTTATACGCTGATAACAAATGTTCTTGCCGGTATCTTGATCGTGGGACCGCTACACATTTCAAAAAGCGTCAGTAGAAGTCTGTTTTGAGCTAATCGCAAATACAACGATTAGTCATCGCGTTTCATGAGGAAAATAAAATGAAAAAAGTGCTTGTGATTATGCTTGGTTTGGCAGCCTTTGCCGTTCAGGCAAATGATCCGGATAAACGCCAGATACTTGCGGTCAACGAATTGCAGCGTGCGCATATTCTTGAAGAAATGCGCACGCTGCTGATGGGAACACAAAAGATTCTGTTCTCACTTTCTGAAGAGAATATGGCAGCTGTCGCTCAACATGCCCGGTTGCTTGGAACGGACATGGCTCACAAAGCCGAAGGCCACCTCAGCGAGGTATTGCCCAAGGAATTTATGCAACTGGGTATGTCTGTTCATCGTGATTTTGATCAAATCGCGAAGGACGCTGAATTATTACAGGATGTCAAACATACTCTGCGGCAATTGAGTGAGTCTATGAACAAGTGTGTGGCATGTCATGCAACTTATCAGATCCAGACAACACAGTCATCTGGCAAACGTGACCAGAAAACCGATCTGTAACAAACCGGCCGGGCAACTAAGGTTTATGCGCATGCTCAGGCAGAATGACTGGAATTGCCGGTATACGGTCATTATAATGAGCATTTGGTTTTTATTGCGTATTTATTAAGCATGCCTCAAAAAAAAGATTCGGATTCCAATTCAAAGGATATTAAACTTACGTGGCGGCAGTTATTGTTTCATTTTGTACTGCTTTGTCTGTGTGTGCTGCTTGGTGTGTTTTCCTGGTATCTGTCAAGGCCGCAAAGTATCCGTCTGCATGAAACCGGAATGCACGAATACCTCACAGTGTCGCTAACACCGGAAATAGAAGTGTCGCTGGATCACGGCAGCTCGTGCGCTGTCACCGATTACGAGCCATTGCGTATCGAACTGTTCCGCGGAAATGCTTATTTTAATATCAAGAAAAAGCAGGCGGATGATTTTCGCGTAAAAGTTGGCGAAGCATTCATTGAAGATCTTGGCACGCGCTTTAGCGTACGTATGCGAAAGGACGGCAATCATATTGTTTCGGTTGGGCAGGGACAAATCAAAGTACATGTCGCTGACGGCGAATATCTGATCAGCGCGCTTGAGCAAGCGAATTTCAATAATTTCAAGATCAGCAAACACAGAATGATCAGCGCAAACGAGGTCGCGCCCTGGGATTCGCAGCAGATCGTGCCGTAAACGGATTGACTACACACCATTAGCACCTGATTGACACACCGGATTCTGTCGATATTATGCACCCCCTGGATGCTTCTGTTGCTGCCGTCTTTGCCAGAACGGCGCCTGCACAAAACGTTTTTCAAGCTGATAATACTGACGGCGTGTGTGCTGATACTGCTTAAATTCCGATTCGAGCAGATGCTGGTATTTCGATATTGCGTCCGGCTTGCCCTGTAATTCATCCCTGATCGCATAGGAGGCCAGCAGGCCATGACGCAGGGCTTTGAATATGCCCAGCGACGAAAGTGGATCGAAGACGCAAGCCGCATCGCCTGCGGCATACCACCCAGGCCCGCAGAATTGCTGCAGGCACTGGCTGCGCGCCGGTTTAACCTGCAATGGCGAAAGCGGTGTTTTTTTCTCAAACCGGGTTCGCGTAAAACTGGTGTTTACCAGAGCCTTGAACCATCCTGTTTCACCAAGCACATCCATATCCCGGGCTAGATCGCTGTCGGTCATCAGTGCCGCGATCCATTGCCCCTGCGGCAAGCGCGCGGAATACCACCAGCCGGCCACATCGCTTTCGATCAGTGTGAAACTGGCATCGCCGCATGCCGTATCATTTTCTTCATCCTGAAAAAAACGGAAGATCCCCGTCAGCCTATCGAGTTTGTTCGCCCGCAAGCCCAGCTTACGGCAGAATGCGCTGCCGCGCCCGCTTGCATCGACTACCAGCGCTGTCTCAAAGGTTACAGTTGAAGCGGCTGAACGGTGAACCGTCACGCGCCAGCCGTGACGATAGTTTTGAGTCCCCGTCAGCGTTGACCCGAAAATAACCGTTGCGCCTGCGCGTTCGGCATGCCGGACCATCCAGCTGTCAAATGATGTCCGGTCAATATGCCAGCCATGACCGTAACAGGAAAACCAGAACGGGTATTCATGGACTTGCACGCTGCCCCAGATGGAACGGGTTCCCATTGCGGCCATATCGCCACGCGCAAGAAAACTTTCCGATAATCCCAATTGCTGCAATAGCAGCATCGTCTGCGGCGGCAATGTTTCACCGATGCGAAAGGGTCGCGATACGCTGCTGCTGCGCTCCAGCAATAACACGGACAGATTGGGTATTTGTTGTAACAACGCGATAGCAGTAGCACAGCCTGCGATGCCGGCGCCAACAATGATGACATCGTAACGCCGGCGCAATCGATTAACCGTTGCCATCCTGTTTAACAGCGAGCCATTGCGCCATCTCCTCAGCCGAGGCCATAAATCAGGCCCGAAAAAATTTGCATCGGACCCGGATCGATACGGATATTGCCGCGCCCGAATTCCAGCGAATCGAAATCGGCGTCGACATCGGGGTTGCCCAGAAAACTCCGGTAAGTCCAGATTCCCACCAGAATGGGTGGTATACCGTCCACCACATCACTCATTGTTTGATTCCTCTTTTATTTCACCACCCAGTGTTCGCTGTCCAGGCTGAAGCTGCGGTCCGAGCGCCTGATCGTTGCGTTCTATCTGATAGTAGCCCGGGTTGCCGTCGTTCGGTTCAAATTTGATAAACCCAAGATTGGCCCAGTCACGCACCATCTGCACGCCGCCAGCGTAATTATCGGGAATGCCCGATGCCCAGTAATACTGTCCGCCGCTTGCCTTCTGGATCACCATTGGCCGGTGACCGGGCCACCAGGGAATGTTGTAGGCAGTATTCTGTTTGGCCGGATCGCCGGTGCTGCCGGGATATATGTCGTTCCACATTTCGTAGGTGACATTGATGTTCTGATCGGTACATTCATGAAAATCCGCCTGCCACGGTAGCCCCATGTATTTGGTCAGATCGCCTGGTTCCATGCCTCTGGCAATATCGTCGGCCTGGCTGCCGTCCTTAATTGCTACCGGCGCGGGAATACTGAGGCCGCCAGCGATATATGCAGCCTGATGGATACGGTATGCACTGCTGTAAATGGCCGGATTCAGCATGATCCATCCGACTTCAGCGCCGGGGCAGAAAGCGCCGCCAAGCACATTGCCCAGTACACCGCGGTCGATCGCGCTGCCGGTCTTCGGTGGGGCGGTCCAGGGGTTGTCGCAGGCCGTATTGCCTTCACCCCATTCGTCGCATTCGTTGATGAATTTGCCGTCCTTCCACTGTTTCAAGAAAAACAGCTGGGTATCGGTCATGCGCAGAAACTTATCCGTCACTGTGTTACTGATGGGATTGTTGCCGTTCAGCATCGGCATCAGGCGCGGTTTTGAGGCTGAGTTATGAAATGAGGATACATATTGCGCGCTTAAGTCGTCAGGAACGGTATACAGATTCTCCTGTCCCTGTTTACGCATGACCGCATAGATAAATGCGCGATGCTGGCGGCTGGGATCATGGCCGTTTTTTGGCGGCTGCGACAGCGCCGTTTTGTCGAGGTTGCCACCGGTACCGCGGTTATGCGGCATGCCGCCGCCGAACGGGTCGAAATCGTAGGTAAAACTGTAATTCTCCGGCCGGTTGAACATAGGCCAGATGTCCCTGAAAAAACGGGGATAGTAATCCGGGTTATAGGAGGCATCGCTGCGCCATACAGCCCATTGTTCCGCTGTCTGCGGCTGGTTGCTCTGCCGGTCGAAGGGGACGACGCCGTAAACCGCCGGATCATAAGCAAAATGACGCACCGATAAGTCGTAAATCGCTTCATCCATGGTAATCATGTCTTCGATTTCCGGCGCATACGATGGATAGCCAACCAGCAGCCAGGCGGGCGCGTCCACTTCATAAAACGAAAATTTTTTCTTTCTGACCGGTTTGCCCTGTGCGTCGGTATAACGGTGGATATAGCTGTACCTGATTTTCGCGCGCACCGGCCCGTCGGAAACATCGTCATACCAGCCGTCATTATTGGCGTAATTGCTGATAACCGGTATCGTATTGCCGTCGGCATCCTTGTAACCGGAGCGGCCGTAGCCGCCCAGCACAATCAGGCGCCGGTGATTATCGTTGTCTTCATTGACCATCATTTCGCCAAGCGTGGTGATGTTGTATGGCTGGATATCCGGTGGCGGAAAACGCTGCGGGTAGGCGTTGCCGTTATTTTGTGCAAACGACGCCTGGCCATCATTGCCGGAAACCGTGCGCGGCCCCGGATCGATAATCAACTGGCGCCGCCGGTCGGGTTGCGTCACCTGCGGATTACGCAGCGGATGATCGGGGCCGTAGCCGTGCATGCCGTCATTTTCGCTGAATGCATACCATGATGCCTTTTTGTTGGCCAGATGCACGGTCCATTCGATATCGACAACGGTGCCTTCCACCATTTGCGGTCCGGTTGTTGAGGTATTCAATGGAAACTGGAATTTATCGCCGATCTTCAATTCCCGGTCGCTGTCGAGCTGGTTTCCGCCATATACAAAAATGCGAAAACGCGCCGCCTGGCGCTTGATACAGCCAAAGTTACCCGCCTCCTTAAACTGGCTCACGCGAACAGGCAGCCCTTTCTCGTCGACGACTTCCCGTCCCCGGTCATCGCATTCGATCGGCAGTGCGCCGGTCTGTTCGGGCGCGAGGTAAAATTCGTCGCTGTTGCCAATGCGCGCGCAGCCGATGGCCGGGTGAATTTTAAACGTTTGCATGTTTATTTTCTCCAAGTCTAGTACTCATCAATATGATATTGTCGTGTACAGCGTTACCATGGTGTTATGCAACAAGGCACAGTACAGCAGGAAAGGGTTGTTCTCTTTTCAAGTACTGTAACGCAGTCGCAGGACACCATGGTCACTGACAAGCGCACTGAACCCGGCAATATCATATTGGTAGAGCACTAGTCCATGAAATCAAGAGAAACGCCGTCGATAAACACCGCGTCGTCGATTGGTTTGCCATCGAGACCCATGACAACCAGATGCACGCTGATATCGGTCTCGCCGTTGGCCAGCATGCGCTGCACCGCCTCGGTTGCATCGATACGGAAGTTGCGCGGCGCATGATGCTGCAAAGGCCGCTGGTCAAATCTGCGCGTCCTGGGTAGCGGTTTATCGCAATGCCCGGGGCCGCCATAACACGAACCGTGAAACGTGGTCACCTGACCGACGTAATGCCGATTATTGTCTACCGGCGTCGCGACCGTGGCGTCCGGCGCGTTGAGGAATACGCGAATGACGGCGTTGAACAGATTGGCGACATGCATGCGGTGCAGACGTATCTCTGCTTTACGGAAGGTATCCAGCACCTGCGGCTTAACACCGGCTTTTTCAGCGTTGAACCGCAACAATCCCTGTTGGCCGTTTACGGGATAATGATAAGTGTCGCGCATATATTCATAACCCAGTTTGCGCGTGCTGAGCGTATCGCCGACATTCATCGACCAGGGCGGCAAGATGCCGTCCAGGCCTTCCGGGTTAAGGCCGGGACGCATCTCCTGCCAGACAGCCCACAGCCGGTCAACATTCGAATGATGCGCCCAGAAAATGGGATCGAAAGCGGTGACGCGGTTATCCGTCATGTAGCCGTAGTTCGGATTGAAACTGTTTTGCGGGTCGGGATTATCCACGCCAATGGCTTTGGCAGCCGATAAAAACAGGGGGTTCTGTCCGCCTGAGAAGTTATGCATGCCGTTATGCATTTCTTCCAGCCAGCCAAAATGATGATCGTATACGGGACCGCCGCCGAACTGATTCCAGTTGTTCGAAGACAGAATGCCCTGCACATCCGCGGCAGTGGGATAATGCGTTGCAATGCCCAGCGACCCCGGCCAGCGGTTCGGAAACCACAGCGGATTGGCGCGGCGCAGCTCGGCATAAATCGCGTCGACTTGATCCGACCACATCACCTTGCCGGCGCTGAGCTTCAAAGTGAAATCAACTTTGGCCGCTTTGAGAAAACGCAGGCCGGAGTTATAGACTGTTCCTTTTTTCTGCAGCCTGGCGAGATTGGCCAGTTCGCTGTCGCTGAACAGCTTGCTGTCCTTCAGCGCCGCAAGGCCGGCAGCATCGAGAAAGCAACCGTACGCTCCTGGCAGTACACCAATATCCAGCTGCTCCGTATTAAACGTCGCGCGATTAACGTCGGCGTAATCGTTCCACGACCAGTAGGGCAACGTGATACATGCATCGTAATCCTGCAGCGTTTGTTCGAAGAAATACAGATAAAGCCGATGCCACGGCAGAAACTGTTCCCAGCCATGCTGACACGAATCGGTATGGATGCGCGCCCAGTAGTTAAAACTGCGCTCATCGAAGATATGCGGATCGTAGGTGTACATGCAGGCCAGCGCCTCGCGCAGCAGCGAAAGTTCATTTGCAGACAGCGTGCTCACCTCTTTTCTGACCTTCAAGCCCTGTACATCATCGCTGATAGCATTGCAATGCTTGGCGGAGACCGTATGCAACGCATCGCCTCTGGCCAGGGCCAGTATTGACGCGCCGGTGCTTATCTTTGCACTGTCTTGAGGGCCGTCTGTTTCGGGACAGCCGTCATCGATCCATGCTGCGATAAAGTCGATATCCGAAGGACTGACCGCATTTTCCGTCTGCCATAATAACGGCGGAAACTGGCTGCCGTCGAAAGGAAACTGTTTGCGCAGGCCTTTGATCAGGGCGGATCGGTCGCTGCGTGTCTGCTGTGATTGGCCTGCGGTTTGGTCGCTACTGCCTGCGGGGCTGCTTGCTGTCTGTTTGGCCGGATTCTTGCCGCCGGTCGGCCAGCACTCACCCACAGTTGCAGCGCTGCCGCCGGGAATCAGCGCCTGATTCAATGCCGACTCGCTGGCGGCAAGTGAATCGACCACACCGCCGCCGTCACCGCAACAGCTTTTATCGCCGGCGTTGACCGGCTGATGACCGGATTCATCAGACTCAGGTGCGATCAGGCGCTGCCCGTACAGCTCGGCTGTTTTGAACGTATTTAAATCCCGCCAGAAAGCGCCGAGCCCCTGATAATCGGGAATGCACGGTCCCTGCGATTGATCCAGTATCTGCTGCACGCGCTGATAACGCGACAGTTTTTTTCTGTCATTCATAATTCACCTCGAATGTACATGACCGGCCGCCAGCCACGGTTGGTTGATTGCGGGCTGGACCTAGTCTCGATCAAAAGAGCAGTGCCAGGCAAAACCTGGCGAAAAAGCGGAGCATACACAAAGTGCGCACGCATCTTAAGTTCGATTTTAGCGCAGTGATGCACTATTCAGCGAGATCTTGAACAGGTATATGTCAATGCGTCTGTGCAACCGGCGTATTGACGACTTCCTGCACTTCCATCATACCCAGGTCTTCGTGATCGAGGATATGGCAGTGTATGACAAATTTCCCGATGTAATCGCGGTATTTTGTGTAGATGTTGGTCACCGCAGGCCCCTGTACCAGCAGCGTATCTTTCCAGACCAGCTGCGGCTTTCCATCGGGACCGTGCCGTTCCCACTGGAACGGATTAACATGGATGTGAAATACATGCGGTGTCGGCGGGATGGGATTGGGAATGGCTGCCGGGTCGCCGGCAGTCGTCAACGACCACATATCGACCGCGCCGAGTTCAAGCTGGCGCACATGATTCGGATTGAACGCGCGGTAATTGACCTGAAAGTAGTTTTTCTTCTCTTTTGCGTCCTGACCAAGCTTGAATACGACTTCCTGCACGCCCAAGGCCTCCTTGCGCAAGTCGGTATCGCCAAATGGCGCGAGCGGCGCCATCTCCCTGCTGGTCGGCAGCACCATGTCATTCGTTTCTTCGGTAATTCTCAGAATGGCCAGCAGATTTTCCGGTTCGTTGATCTGACGCAGCGATTTCTTGCTGGAAGCAGCCTGATCGAGAATGCGGTAGTCTCCAGGCTTGTTACCGGCCTTGATCAGCACATCGCTGCGGTAACCCGATTGCAGTTCGATCGGCGTGCCGGCTTTCCAGGTGTCGACACGCCCGAGATAATTGCCGTCCAGCGCGATCTCATGCAAATCATGGCCTTCGACAGCAAAGAAAATCGATTCGCGGAACGCGGTGTCGATCAGCCGCCAGCGCTGCACTTCACCGCGTTTCATGGTGATGATCGGAACGATCTGCCCGTTGATGGTGATATGACGGCGCGAACAATGCCAGGTATCCATCGCGCCCTGATCGTTGCAGTTTTGGGGTGTCGGGTTCGACGGACCGGGGAACAGGCTGGTGATGTTGTTGAGTTCGCCCTGCTGGTCGTACAGAATCGTCTGCAGCACAAAGATTTTCTCGTTGGCGTTGGCCGCTTTCAGCGCCGCGGGTATCGCCTTTGGATCGTCCTCGACGATCAACGCGCCCGCCATGCCGCTGCCGACCTGAATCGCGGTCGAACCGTGTGCATGCGCATGGTACCAATACGAGCCGATCGGGTGGTCGGCCGGCACTTTCACTTCATAACCGAACTCGCTTTGCGGCGGGATCGCCAGCAGCACATTGTCGCTGTTGCCGACAGGCGAGACATGCATGCCGTGATAATGCACATTGGTGGTATTGTACGAAGCCGGCGTGGTGTCGAGATAGGCGTTCCGGTTTTCCTGTTCGAACTGTGCCTGGATTTGGTCGGGCGTTTCCACCGGCAGTCTGTTTTTCAGCATCAGGTTGATCGTATCGCCCTGACTGACCCGTAACGTCGGCCCCGTTAGCTCGCCGTTATAGGTGCGCAGTTTCAGCGGACAACCACCCAATGTGGCGGTACCGGCATCGGTATACTGAACGGTAAGCGTGGCGTCCAGTTTGCCGTTCTTCGCACGGATTTCCGGCGGATTCCGAAACGGCTGCTTGCCGTATTTGCCGATATCGACCGGCAAATACGCGCAATGCGGCTGAATATCGCCGGCCTTTGCGATTACGCTGCCGAGAACGCATGCTATCGCAACAATCAATTGATAAGTAATTTTTAAATGCAGGCTCTGCATGGCGCTCCTCCTCTAAAACCAGGCAAGAAATAACTTTAACGGTGTCGCAATCCATTGTTGGTATTTATTTATTGTATCTACCTGCTCAGCAGAATAATTCCAACCGCCCTACTTATTTGGTAACTGCAACCGAAGAATAGCCCCCAAAGAATGACAGGTCAATTCATATCCAGGTTTTTAAGTGTGACGAAGCCTGGAAAGTCAGTATCATGAGCCTCTTGCAAATATCGGGAAGCCCTTATAGAGGATTCCAGGTTCAATCGTGATGTAGCGGACGGTAGTATACCGGTGAGCGGGTTATTAACACCGGCATCGACACACGACAGTCGGACAGCGATCCCTTCTTTGACGTACATGACCGCTGAACGGGCCGTTAATCTGTATGACCTGATGGACTCTGCCTATGATGTGCCACTGATTGATGTGAATCCGCGCCGGAATCCGGTGCTGAAAGCGGAAATTGCGGCTGAAAACAATCGTCGCCGGTTAGTTGGCCACAAACCCAGGCTGAAGCTGCCCGTTATCACGAACGCAGTACGGTTGAACGCGCCAACGCACGCTTGAAAGGCGAATCTGACGGTCGCATGGTGCGTGGCCATCCAGGGTCATGTGCCATTTGATGTTTGGCATTCCTGTTCTGACAGCGAATCAGCTAGGAGTGCCGTCATGTGAAAGCCCTTTGGTCCATTTTTAGTCTTCAGTCCTAACGATTGATGGAATAGGTATGCCCGGATTTTGGAATAAATGATGATATAACCCCGCAACAACACAAAATCAGAACTGTCACTCAAAAAAACGGACCGGCCGGCCTGCGTGATTCGCCATTTCTCTCGCAGAACTTTCACTAAATTTTCATATCGAAATATTATCAGACAGTTAAACTCACCGCACGGTGCGGGCTATAGGACCATGTCGGCAGAAGAACGGAAAGCTATTGAATTGATCGAAATTATTCGCGGCTTGGGAAAGGAGTTAAAACTTCGCCCCAGAAGTATGGATGCACTAAGCCTGGATAGTTGCTTCGATAAGGATCTTGGCCTCGACAGCTTGGCCCGCGTTGAATTTATAAACCGCATAGAGCGGCATTTCGGTGTCAAGTTATCTGATCGCGTTTTCGCTGCCGTTGACACCCCGCGTGAATTGCTGCGCGCGATTCTGAATGCCGGCACAGTACAACAGACCCAGACTGATCATACGCTGGAAGTATTATCACTTGAACCAACGGTAACGGCGCCCCACTCAGCTGGTACATTGGTTGATATGCTTGACTGGCATGTACAAATGCATGCTAACCGTCCTCATATCAGGCTCTATGGTGATGACGAACAAGAAACAATCATTACCTACGGAGATCTGAAAGCAGAAGCGGAGCGCATCGCATCGGGATTGCAAAAGCTTGGAGTAACAACAGGAGATACCGTTTCCCTGATGCTGCCGACCGGACGTGATTATTTTTTGAGCTTTTTCGGCATTCTTATCGCCGGCGCCATCCCGGTTCCCATTTACCCGCCGTTGCGTTTGAACCAGCTGGAGGATCACCTGCTGCGCCATCGCAGCATTCTGCAGAACTGCCGTGCCGTGGCGCTAATTACCGTGCCGGAGGCAAAAGCGGTGGCACGCTTGCTGAAGCTGCAGATTGAAACCTTGCAAACAGTGATCACGCCGGCCGAATTACAGGTGACGCAAGGGCGCGTTTTATTTCCGTTACTCGTGCCTGAAAACATTGCGCTACTCCAGTATACCTCGGGCAGTACCGGTAAACCCAAAGGCGTCACCTTGACTCATGCAAACCTTCTTGCCAATATCCGCGCCATGGGAGAACATGTCGAAGTGGATGCCAGTGATGTTTTTGTCAGCTGGTTGCCGCTTTATCATGACATGGGACTTATCGGTGCTTGGCTGGGAAGCCTCTATTTCTCGGCACTGCTGATAGTCATGTCACCGCTGACTTTTCTGGCCAAGCCAGAACGTTGGTTGCGGGCCTTGCACCGCAACCGGGCGACATTGACGGCAGCCCCCAATTTTGCCTACGAGCTTTGTCTTAAAAGGATACGGGACGAGGATCTTGAAGGGTTGCGGTTGGATTCCCTCAGAGCGGTTTTCAACGGCGCCGAAGCGGTGATGCCAAGCACGCTTGAACGTTTTTATGCGCGTTTTGGGTCTTATGGTCTTCAAAGAGAGGCGTTAATGCCGGTTTACGGTCTGGCCGAATGTTCCGTGGGACTCTCCTTTCCACCGGTCGGCCGGGGGCCGCGCGTGGATAAAATTGACCGGGAATATTTCATGAAGACCGCCCGCGCAATTCCATCAGAAAAAGATGAAAATGCATTGTACTTTGTGTCCTGCGGTGAGCCGCTGAGCGATCATGAAATTCGCATCATCGACGCAGCCGGACATGAACTGCCGGAAAGGCGGCAAGGCCTACTGCAGTTCAGGGGACCTTCCGTAACCAGCGGTTATTATCGTAATCCTGAAAAAAACAAGGCGCTTTTCGATAATGGCTGGGTGAATTCAGGTGATTTTGCTTATATCGCTGATGGAGAGGTGTATATTACCGGGCGGCAAAAAGACATTATTGTTCACGCGGGGCGGAATATTTATCCGCATGAAATCGAGGACGCCATTAACGAAGTCGACGGCGTTCGCAGAGGCTGCATCGCTGTGTTCGGCAGCACCAGCCGTGAAATTGGGACCGAACGCCTCATTGTGCTCGCCGAAACCCGTGAAACTGCTTCAGATAGCTTGGAGCGTGTTCGCGCTGAAATCAACAACATCGTCATCATGCTGACCGGCGCCCCGCCCGATGACATCGTGCTGGCTCCGCCTCACTGTGTTCTGAAAACTTCGAGCGGCAAAATCAGGCGCGCTGCATGCCGGGAAATGTATGAACAGGGTTCCGTCACCATGCCGCCGCGCACGCCTTTGCTGCAAGTTCTGCGCCTGCTTGGCGTATCATTAGCGCCGCAACTGCGCCGCTGGAAACAGTCTCTGGAAGCGTTGAGTTATGCAATTTATGCCTGGCTGGCGCTGTTATTTCTGGCGGTACCGACATGGCTATTGGTGCTGTGCATCCCGCGGCTGTCATGGCGTTGGAAACTTATTCGCCTGAGCACGCAAACACTTGCTTTCATCACGGCTACGCCGGTTAGCATCAAAGGACTGGAACATCTGCATGACCGCAACACATCCTGCGTACTGGTGAGCAATCACGCCAGTTATCTGGATGGTTTGATCATGGTGCATGCACTGCCGAAGCCGGTCAGTTTTATTGTCAAGCAGGAACTCGACCGGCAGTTTATCGCGGGAAATTTCCTGCGCCGCATCGGATGTGAATTCGTTGAACGTTTCGACATGCAAAAAAGTGCGGCGGATGCAAAAAAAATCGCGTATGCGGCAGCTGAGGGACGTTCCATTTTGTTTTTCCCTGAAGGCACTTTTAGCCGGGTTCCCGGTCTGATGCCGTTTCGCATGGGTGCGTTTGTGGCAGCCGCAGAGGCCGCTATTCCAGTGGTGCCGGTTATCATCCGCGGCACCCGCTCCGTTTTACGTTTTGGCTCCTGGCTGCCGCACCGTAGCCCGATTTCGGTTACTATCGGCGAGGCCGTCTATCCAAATCAGCTGGCGAAAACGAATGTCTGGGACACGGCCGTGGCGTTGCGCGACTTCGCGCGCAGCCGCATGCTGGCAGAAGTGGGCGAACCGGATCTCGCTTTTGATAAAACCAGGCGGTAATATGGCGCCCATCAGCATCAGACGAAGCGCTTAATGTGCCTGTACCGGATGCGGTTTTGATCAATAAGTTATCGGCCAATACCATTTGCTGTTCAAATTTTCCGCCGCCATTCATATCAATCCCGGCAGCCCCAAATCCAGCTCCATGCTTCTTTCCACCAGCCAGATACCGGCAATTAACGCGATTAAAACCGAGCCGAAGCGCAGTACGTATCGCTGGTAAAACCGGGTGTGGCGCAGCATGAATGCCAGTGGAACAAACAAGCCGACAATCACGATTTGTCCGGCCTCCACACCTAAATTAAAGCCGGCGAGCGCGAACGCCAGCGATTGTCCGGGCAAACCCAGATCGATTAATACCGATGCGAAGCCCAAGCCGTGAATCAGCCCGAAAATAAACGTCATCACCCACAGGCGTGTGCGGATAACCGGGTAGAGATTATGCAGTGCGGCCAGCAGCACCGATGCGGCGATGACCGATTCCACCCAGCGCGAAGGCAGGCTCACCAAACCGAGTACGGCAAGGCATAACGTGATGGAATGCGCGATAGTGAAGGCGGTTACGATTTTAAATACTTCCCACAAGGCCAGGCGCAAAGAGTACCGGGGCAGCCAGCGTCCGGCCTGCCAACATAGAACGGCGGGTAAAAGCAGGCTGACGAGAAAAAGAATATGATCGAAACCAATCCAGATGTGCCATACACCTTCCCGCCCGAACTGCAAAAATTCGCGCCAGGGTGCGCTATTGCCAAGATCCAGGCGGATTTTCCGTTGCCCGGGACTCAATACGCCTGTTTGCACCCGGCCATTGACATCGACCTGCAGCAGCCCGCGGTGCAGCGAATCCAGATCGAACAACAAGCCGTACGCGACTTCGAAGGTGTCAATGGCGGTCGGGCAGATCACTGCAAAGCGCAGTACGGCGTAAGCTCCATCGGTATGGTGATCGACCAGATGCCCGGGAATCTGAGGCTGGCAGCGGGAGCCATCGCCGTGTATTTGCAAGCGGGAGAGCGCATATTCGGTAACGGCCTGATGCCGGACACGCAACTCGCCCCATGTAATCCGTCCATCGCCGTTATTGTCCAGCCCAATGGCGTAATCCAGGTCGCGCAATGCAATGTCCCACTGCGCCTGAATCGCGCCGTTCTCCATTTTGAAACGCAGATAGCTGTCGCTGGCTTTGTGCGCGGACGTGTGACCGCTGAGCAGAAAAAGCAGGATGCCGATGGAAATAAAACCGAAGTGGCGGTTCATGACAATTGCTCCATGAGTTTGTTCAGTTGACTGTCTTCCAGATTAACCGATCTGATCCAGTCGATCACCGGTTGCGCCGCCGCGCGGCCGCCATGCTGCAAGGCTGCTTCCAGCAGAATGCGCGCATCCCGGGGTTCGCGCTGCGTGCGCCAGTTATCCACCGCCAGTTTGAGTGCTCGTTCGGGCCGGCGCAAAAGATTCAGCGTAAAACGCGCATCTTCCCGGAGATGCCTGGTTTCATCGCGCAGCCGGGTGGCGGCAAAGCGCGCTTTAAGCGTTTCGATATAGATATCGAGTTCCGGCGCATTCACTTTCCGGGCCGCCAGCGCCAGACGCAGCAGTAAGCCGTCGGATTGGGTGGTTTTCTTGAGCAAATCAAGTACATCTTCCGGCCGGTTCCGGTCCAGCAGAAAGTCGCTGTATGCCCCCAATAGATAGTGATCGTGCCGTTCGCCAGCAAGCGCCGCCCGGAAATAGCGTTCCGCCTCATGGTATTTTTCCAGACGAGCGGCCGTTTCCGCCAAAATTGTCAGTGCCCACCGTTTTTCCTGCGGCGCCGCAGCGGGCGCTTGTTCAATTGCTTTTTGTAAGATCCGATAGCTTTCATGTGCACGGCCGTTCAAACTTGACACACTGGCGATACATGCTGTTGCCAGCAGGTTGCTGCTCAAGCGCAACAGCGGCATACAGCTTCGATAAGCTGCCCGATAGTCTCCGCGCACCTGATGAATGGCGGCCTGCGTCAGCCAGGCCTGAACATTGACGGGCTGCATTTGCAGCGCCCGGTTTAGGTCATCGAGCGCTTGAACAAAATCATGCTGGCGCTGCCGCACAATCGCTCGTAACACAAGCACTTCCGGTGGCGGCTGGTGCATGTCCCACCAGGGTTTGAGCGCAGCCTGCGCATATCCGTCATAACGTGGATCGGCCATGATCCGCCCCATTTGCAGATAACCGCGCGCAAATTCTGTGGCGAGTGTCAGGTCTGCGGGTGATTTTGACAATGCATTGCGCAACCGGCCGAGCGTTTGCATGCCGGCATTGCCAGACGCCGGAAGTTTTTGCAGTACGACGGCATCGTTGTCAGGAATATACGGCGCCGCGTAGGGCGTTGCAGTAAAAAGCATCTGACCGGAAACGATCAAGCTTAAAATAAACAAATGCGCTACATAACCCGGTGTTCCGAATCCTGTAGGGAAAGCTGCCGTGACGTAGCTGATTGAAATATGTTGAATCATTATCGGCACCTTACTGATTTAATCGTTGTGTCTTCACGCATCCGGACGGGACAGGTGCGTGTGTTTCACCTGCCCGGCCTCTTGACCCGCCTACTGTTAATTGCATGAATTAGCGTCCATTTCATCGCAATCGATATGGCGGCGGTTGCGGCCATCCTGCGGTGTCGGAAGAAATGGGAAAATCGTGTAAATGCCATTTGTTGTTAAATTGGAACCCGGCGCATCCTCCAGAAAGTTAACGCCATCGCCGACACGAGCCTCCACAAATGCCTGGCCGCCTACGACGCGCGCCGCAATATCCGTCACATCGTCATTGGGACGGCGGCCGTTGGGGAACCCGGCGGGATCCGGCGGCGTCGCCAACCCGCCCAGGCGTTTCTGGTCATGCGGCGCGGTGGGCGGGACGCTGACATCCAGTCTTAGCAGTTCCGCACACGGCGAGCCGCAGCTAGCGCCGTGCACCGATTGTCCTGGATATTTCAGAAAAATTTGCATCAAGTCAGTGCGCGGTGTTTCGGGAACTGGCAATCCAAAAATCAAATTAAGCGCCGTGGCAAGAGAAGGTGCCTTATAAAATTCTTCAAATTGCATTTCATCTTCCGGCTCGGATGCATTCCACCGGTCCTTGAATGGAGTATCGATGATCAACTCATTCACCAGCGGGTTCGCCATCCGGGAGACTTGGATAAATTTTCCGGCTTGTATGTTTTTTCCGTTTTTTCGCAAGACTTGTAATTGCTGCCTGCTTGTTGATGCATACATGCCGATAACCGGCGATTGCGTCATTTCCGCCGTCTGCTGATCCCGGGTAATGCGCTCAATCGGAATTTCAATGGCTATGCTGTTGATATTAAACCCGCTGAAGCGGTTGATCCCGAAGGGATTAATATGATCGTTAGCGTCTTCTTCCGGTGTCAGTGCCGGCACCGGGCGGCGCAGATTGACTGTGTCA
The DNA here is from genome assembly GCF_900111165.1 of Nitrosomonas sp. Nm51. Taxonomy (GTDB): domain Bacteria; phylum Pseudomonadota; class Gammaproteobacteria; order Burkholderiales; family Nitrosomonadaceae; genus Nitrosomonas. Next base: position 5,968 of record NZ_FOGH01000010.1, on the reverse strand, counting down.
AAAACCGCGCCGAGATCAATATAAAACGTCTCGTACCGCTGACCGGCGAAGATACGAATGCCGGTATTGCCGTCGCGGTAAATGCCTTGCGCCGCTAAAGCCTCGTAATCCGGCATGGTTGCGGGCCCCGCGTTCGACGGCACCGCGATCAATATCTGGTTCTCGAAAAGTTTCTGCTGCTTGTGGCCGCGTATTTCGGTCACCGTATAGGTTTGACGGCGCGTCAATCCTTCTGATCCTGCGCCGTCTAAAGCTGTGATACCCTGAAGTTCGGCGACCGCAATATTCGGGTTGCCTACAAATGGCAACGGAAAATTCAGTGAACCGAGCGCCGGCCGGGTTTCGGTCTCAAACCTGATCTGATAAACAATATCGCCGGCCCGGCCATTTTGATTGTTGTCAATATGGATTTCGTAGAGAACATCATCGTCGAAAGCGAAATAATTCGGTCCGTCTGCCGGGTCCTGTCCCGGTATGGTGTTGAGAATAAAAACGACCTTTCCCGGATCTTCCCAGCTTCGAAAAGCATACACATCGGTGTTGTCGGCAGCCGGATCCAGTGCGATCAGCGGCGCTTCACGGTGGCTGGCTCCCAAAGCAATGATTGTTAAACCCATCAGCAATGCAAACATCAAAAGTTTCGGTAAAAATCGAATTTTCATAACATGATCTCCTTGTCCGATTAAAATTTCCGGCTACTGTAATTTTGTTTCCCAACCTGTTGTTAGAGTTGACTTATTCAAACGGTTGAATTTCCATTCCATTCTGAGATTTAACTGTCTGTAAAACATGCAGTTCATATATCTATACGAGCGTGCAGGCTGTCTGGATCGCTTTTCACAAAATTTTTTTGTTTTTTTCAAATAGCCGCTCGATCGAACGCCTTTGTGTTACGCAAAAAGAAAAAGGAAATACAAATCGCTGGATGAAATAAGCGCGCAACGAATTCCGGCCGGCTCAGTCAACGTGAAATTACGAAAAAGACTGAGAAATCACCCAATGCTGTGAAAACGCGACTGCGTCAGATATGATAGATTTACCACAAGGTTGCGGGCGTTTTGCCCAGGAATGTGATTGTAACGGGTGTTGTATTGTCCGGAGAATGATCATCGGGCGGAAGCGGGAAGTATTCATACTGAAACTACCGCAAAAAACAGGATCCGATGTTTGTATTTTTTCTGAAAATGAAACACTGGAGCATGCTCAGCGGGCATGATATCCGGCGTCGGATTTTGAGCTCAACAGGCTTTTCTGCTGCCAAGTCTGGTTATCCGCCAACTTGACAACGTGCTTCCGGCTTGCTTTTCAGCACTATTGGAATGGCAGGCTTTACCGCCTCAGATTATCGCCTGCCGAAAAACCAAAAACGCCCGAAGGCATTGAAAAATTCACCGCGAGGCGGTTACAGCATGCTCCGTCTCCATGTTTGCAGTGCTTGCGCTGAACCGCGGCTATTGACTGCGCTCCGCTGCAGCAGTTTGCGTTAGGGGGCGCCCCTATTACTCTATCAATATGGTATTGCCGGGTTCAGTGCGCTTGTCAGTGTGCATGGCAAGACGTGCCCTGCAGGCAATAACTGTTCTATTATCAAAAGGCGCAACGCAGACCATGGACGCTGACAAGCTCATCCACAGACAGGGCGCTACCGTGGTGCTCTGGCAACTGCGTTCAGTACTTGTGAAAAGGGAACAACCCTTTCCAGCGTGCTGTGCCTTACTGCATAACACCACGGTAACGCTGTACCCGGCAATATCATATTGGTAGAGTACTAGGTCAATCGAACAACACGGATTTGATACGCGCCTCTGCCCAAAGCTGAGAAATGCCGTACCGCTGCAAAATAGCTTCCCGGGTTCAGTTCAAGGATAAGCCTGGCGTTTAACCCAATGCCGCTATCGTCATCGGCTGCGACGAATGCACTCTGGCTGTTTGGTCCGTATACGGACAAGAACACGTCAGTAGTGCCCTGGGTTTCAACCCGGTATCTTCCGGCTGTAGAGATATTTATTTGATAGACATCACTTTCACGGTCGGTGGATATTGCGGCAGCAAAAGGCGGGTTATCGACGGTTAATACTGGAATGGACGGCGCCGGCGTCCCTGTTTCAGTGCTGAGCTGAATCTGGTAATCGCCCGTACTTCCGGGACTAAATAACCGGATAGATGCGCGGTAGGTGCCAGCCGATAACGTCATTGAAATACGGCTGTTGAAATTGCTGCCGCCATCATCATTGATTGCGATTTCACGGGTAAAGTCGTCAGGCCCGAACAATGTCAATACGGTATCTGAATTTCCGGATGTTTCCAGGGTGGCATGGCGGCGCTGATCGAGATTAAATTCAAACAGATCGATTTCTCCGGGTTGCGAGATTTGTCCAGGAACCGGTGCTGTGTTTGCATTCAGTTGCGTGATATTCTGTGCGGGCGGCGTCGGTTGCGGTGTGCCGGGCAGCAATTGATCGTATTCAATACCTAAAGCGGCGCTGTCAAGCATATCAATGGGTCTCGAACCAACCGGACTGTTGGGCGTGCCGGCCATTACATCCGTGAGATTCTGGCCAAACGGCCCGCCTGAAACAGGCAGGTAACCTTGATTTGGAAAACGTAATTGCCATTCATGCCACAGCTTGTCCACCATGCAGTGATGCATGAAAAAAACCGGATCATTGGGCGAAGTCATCGGCAGCATGGAACCGCCCACCCATACATGACCGCGATTATGCAGATTAGGCCCTGCCCAGCCTTCCAGCTGATTACGGAAACTGGGTGAACTGCCGATATTCCACGGAAAACTGTCGTATGGCGTTATACCAAGCACCTGTAAAATTTCAGACTGCGTAGGCAGCGTGCTTGCACCGGAGCGGCCGAACTGCCGTCTGAGCGGGCCTGTGGTATTACCGTCCGAGTTGATCACAAGCCACTGGCCTGAACGGAAAGGGCCGGTTTCAACAATGCCGGTTATCGAATTGCCATCGCCGCCGAGCAGATCATCATTCCACATCGAGGCGTTTGGCCCGCCGCTTGGCCAGTTCCAGTAAGGAAGGCCTAGATTCGGATTGCCGGAAACTCTTTGCAGTTCGCGTTCAAAATCAAGAATAAAGCGGCGATGCCAGGGCAGGAATGCAGGACTGCGGTGAATCGCAGCCATTGGCGTATTGGCATGTCGCAATACAAATTGATTATAAAGTCCGCTTTGCTTTAGCGTATGGACTGCCTGTACAAATTCCTGCCTTTCCGCAGGCGTGAGCGTGTTTGCATCTTTACGAATAGCCATGATTGCAGTCTCCTGTTAAATAATGTCTATATCTACATTTATTTTTGACGAATGCGTTTGCTGCCATGGAGTCAAGGAATGAGCCTTTATTTGAATTCCTCGGAATCGGCGATAATTTGCTTGGCAAGCGCTAACAGATCATCAAACTCCTTGTAGGGTATCAAGTGTGTCGACCACTTGCCTGTATCGTTGTCAAAAACGACCTGTATAGGTTTGCTGTCGATTAACAGTTTTTTGTTATCCTGGACTTCGATGGTTTTGTCCTGATAGGTTTCCATGATGGTTGACATTAATGTTGCCTCCTTTGATTGTTTTTGCAATTGACCGGAACAGTTAATACTGAAGATACCGGGTGACGCATCAGCTGCTGTGCAGACCAGACATCCGTAAACATACCTTTTTCCGTGGATTTGTCCAATACCAGATAAGCGATGGTTCTGGGAAAAGCAATAAAATCGGTTACGGGATCATAGCTCTCTCCCAGCAATTCAAATTCTTGTACGTTCCCGGTATTCACCGTCCGCAAAACGCGGCCCTGGATTTCTAAGGTTCTTTCGCTGAAACAGGATGCATACTGAGCGGACAGACTGAAATGAGAATCCGTGAGGCTGAATTTTGCATGCGTGATCACAGGCAACGGGGAGCATTCAGCGCGCTGCACCTTAATTATACAAAACATGTCTGCACGCACTGCATTGAAAGATGCCACTGCCGCTCCTGTAATCAAAAAGCAAATACAATAAATTAATCTTTTCTTTTTCTTGTACATTAAGTTTGCACAAAACGGCCATTTTTGCTGCATGATAAATTTGAACTGATATTTATTACTCATCCGTGAGTATATGTAGAAATTATAAGCGCAAAAGTGTGTCATGCATGTGGTTATTCTCACATAATAATCGTGCACGCGTGACTTTGCCGGTATTCAATCGGTCATAGAGACCGGCACCGGGAATTTTGCGTATTGTCTGAAATAGATCGTTTTGTTAAAACCACCAGCAAACCTCTTATTTTGCACATAATGCGATTACAGCTTTTATACCTAAAATGGTTTGCACTCAAAGAACGCTCATATCGTGGATTGCCGTTGAGCAGCTTGCTGTACTATTTTCCGGATAATCCTGTCAGATCAAAATTCCTGATAACGCATTGTTGTTAATGGTTTCTCTTATAACAGAATAATGATTTTCCCAATATACGAAGATTGTTGACTTCTTTAAACTTACACTCAAGTTAAGTTTTGAGAAGAGACGATTATGAAATCAGACAATGTAAAAAATATTTGGATTGCGGTAATGATGGCCGCCGTGTTAAGTGTGCTTTCAACGAGTGCATTTGCCGCAGTGTCGAGCAACAGATCCGATCTATCAATTGCCGATACAGCCAGTGTCGATCACGATGCTTTGGCGCACAGATATGAAAACATGGCGCTTGCCATGCAGGAAAAAATACAGGCGCAGTTAGAAGCATTAAGTAATAAACCACGCACCAGCTTTTTCGGCAGAAACGGGCAACGTATCAAAAAACATATCACCTATAAAATCAACAAATATGAAAAAGCCGCTCGTGAAAATATGCAGAAAGCCATATACCATAAGCAAATTGCAATGGAGCAATCCACGCGCAGAGCGGCGGCTGAATCAGCAGAAGCCAAAGATCAATCAATCAACAAGGCAGGCAAAAGGCTGGACAATACAGCCGGTGCCTTGTAAAGCAATTAACCAGTTAACCACGTAGCTCTCCAGAACCCACTTCGGTGGGTTTTTTTAATTTTGTCAACAAATCAAATGAATTGATTTAAACTATATGTCGTGTGAAATATGCGGCAGTATCAGTGACAGTTCTTTAACGAAATGGGCGCGGCAATTTGATTTGTAAAATATAACCACGTTGGGGCACTCAGATGAATGATGTATGGCAACAGTTTGTTCTACTGAAACTGGATCGCGAATCAATCCGGATCAAACAAAGATTAATTATATTGCTTATATCGCAATCAATATTTCTAGCTGTTTTTTTACTTTTTCAAGTTGATCATTTTAGGGCGCAATTAACGTTTGACACGAGAATGATTCATGGGCTGGCCTTTGTTTTTCCAGTATTAGGCATTATGGTGGGCACATCGACACTGATTGCCAATTTTGCCGCTTACACCGGTATTTACCGGGTGTCTGCCCGGACGGAAAAAGATATTACGATTGACGGCTCAGATGACGCAATGGATAAAGGCAATACGACCGCCATAGCCATCCTGATTCTCTCAACCGGCATTGCTTTGCTTATTACCATTACATGGATCGCAATTTTGTCCTCAATGACGTGCGCTTATCAGCTACCAAGCGACTTTATTGCTAAATTGCACGCCCTCTAGAACTGCCTATTACCCGTAATTATTGACTGGACATTTAATCTGTTTTCATGCAGGATGAGTAGCATGAAAACACAAAACCTAATAAAAAGCACTTTATCCGATGCCTCAAGCTTGTCGCATCTTAATGGCCTGCTCAGGAACAACAATTATTCCAACAGACAGGAATTTGTCCGTCGGGTATGTCATGATTATCACTTTTATGACCCTCAAGGCAAAGAGCAGCTGAGTGGATGCTCGAAAGCTTTACGTGAACTTGAGGCAGGTGGACATATTGTTTTGCCAGAAGCCAGACGTAAGGTTCGGAATCAGACGATCAGGAAATC
>NZ_FOGH01000067.1 GCF_900111165.1 Nitrosomonas sp. Nm51 | reverse complement strand
AGCAGGTCGCTGGCCAGCCTTGGTGCGTTATATCATCAGTAAAATTATTGCCAGCAAACCCCAGAAATCACAATTTCTTGATTCATTTCCCGCTACGTTGGCATTTGATTCCAGCTAACTGAGGAATTTAGGGTAAAAAGCTCGCAGGCATGAGCTGTATAATGAAGCTGTTAATCTGTCCGGCGCAATTGCGGAAACAGAATAACATCACGGATGCTTGGGTTATCCGTAAATAACATCACCAGCCGATCTATGCCAATACCTTCCCCTGCGGTAGGTGGCAAACCATACTCTAGCGCGCGGATATAATCAGCATCATAATGCATGGCTTCGAGGTCGCCTGCGTCTTTGGCTTTTGCTTGTTCGCGAAAGCGCTCCGCCTGATCTTCGGGATCATTTAATTCGGAAAATCCGTTGGCGATTTCGCGGCCTGCGATGTACAGCTCGAATCGATCTGTGATATTCGGGTTATGATTATTGCGCCGGGCCAAAGGAGAAACTTCTGCAGGGTAATCAATGATAAATATTGGTTCGAACAGTAAATGTTCGGTCGTTTCGTCAAATAGTGATAATTGTAGACCGCCGATTCCCTCGCTGGGGTTGTAATGAATGCCAAGTTGAGTTAGGCGGCCGATTAAAAAGTCGCGATTTGATAGCTCGTTCTCGGTGTATTCCGGGTGAAAAGCCATGATTGCCTGTGTGATAGTCATCCGTTTAAACGGCTTGCTGAAGTCAATGGCCTGTTGCTGATAATGTAATATTGTGGTCCCCAATACGGTTTGGGCAACGGATCGCAACATATCTTCAGTGAAATCCATCAGATAGCTATAGTCCTGATATGCTTCGTAGAACTCCAGCATGGTAAACTCGGGATTGTGTCGTGTGGAAATACCTTCATTCCTGAAGTTGCGATTGATTTCAAAAACTTTTTCCATGCCGCCGACGACTAGGCGTTTAAGATAAAGTTCAGGCGCTACACGGAGAAACAGAGTCATATCAAGTGCGTTATGATGTGTGGCGAATGGGCGCGCGGTAGCGCCACCGGGTATCGGATGCATCATTGGTGTTTCCACTTCGAGATAATCGCGCGCGACGAAAAAATCGCGTATGGCCTGAATGATTTTCGAGCGCAGAGTAAAAACTCTGCGCGTTTCCTCATTTGTAATAAGATCAAGGTAACGCTGGCGGTATTTTTGTTCCTGATCGGTAAGGCCATGGAATTTTTCCGGTAACGGGCGCAGAGATTTTGTCAGCAGACGCAGATCAGTAACCCGCAGAGATAATTCGCCTGTTTTGGTTTTAAACAGCGTTCCTTCCGCACCAAGAATGTCGCCAAGGTCGTAATGCTTGAATGCTGTATGAACTGTTTCACCGGTTAGGTCGTTTGAAATATATAACTGGATGCGTCCGCTCATGTCCTGGATGGTTGCAAAACTTGCCTTGCCCATGACGCGTTTGAGCACCATGCGACCGGCAACCTTGGCAGTTATAGACTGTTGATTCAATGTTTCTTTCGGCTGTTCATCATATTGTGCATGTAATGTTGCCGCCAGATTTTTGCGCTGAAAATTATTTGGAAATGCATTTCCATTTTGCCGCAATGCTGTGAGCTTGGCGCGGCGTTCGGCGATGATCTGGTTTTCATCGTGCTGTGATGGGGCGGATGGGTTTTCCTCAGTCATTTTCGGTCAGTTGTGTACAAATTGATGGATGTTGTTGTCGTTTTCTTGAGTTGAATTATCAACGCAATTGGGCGTTATTATACGCGTTAAGGCCGTGATTTATTGCAAAAAGAAATTTTCCACCGTGATGGATGGTGATAGTGGAGTGAAAAAAACACTCTGTTTGTGATATCTCTCACATCGTCATTAGGCGATTAAATATATAGTACTTACCAGATTAACGAAAAAAGGTGTTTATCTTTCCTGTATGTCACTGTGCTACGTAGCTGTATCCAATCGTGTCACGTAGCTCAAAGGAGTGTGACGCATATTGCACAACTATGATGTTGCAGCCGTATTCACCAAGGCCAAATCAGGCTGGCTGGTCACCTGGCTTCAGGTCTGCCCGGCACGGTTGTTTTGGCATGTGATCCTGGGCACGTCTCCTCAAGGCATATATTCATCGTCTCAATTAAAAGGAGGTTGACATGGAAACAGGGAAATCCGGATCGCAATATAGCGGATTTATCATCATTCGACTCGTGCGGCGGTCCGATGTTGCGGTCGAGTCAATGGAATCATTACGGTCTTATGCGGCCGGGTGCCAAATGGATGGCATCGAAAGGCTGCTTGATAGATTTGACATCAAGGATACACGGCCGGTTATTCGCGCTTTACCACCAAAAGAGTTACTGGAGCTGGAACGAAAGGTGGCGCGAACAGAACTGTCGCCACTACATAGCCTGACTTCCTACTGGAAGCTCGATATTCGCCATGTGGCAAAAAAGGCGGATCAGATCGTCAAAGATTTCAATGCCCTTGACGAAGTGGACATTGCGTATCATGAGCTAGAGGCCACGGATCCCGTGGTTAACCCGGCTGATGATCCGTTTAACGCCAGTCAAAACTACCAGGACCCGGCTCCTGATGGCATAGACGCCCGCTGGGCCTGGACGCAATTAAATGGCGAAGGAGCTGGCGTGGGTTTTGTCGACCTGGAACAAGGGTGGTTCTTGAATCACGAGGACTATGCGAACAAATCGCCAGCGCTCCTGTATGGAGACAATCGTGACGGCATTGGCACTTATGTCGGAAACCATGGCACCGCGGTACTGGGAGAAGTTTCTGCTGACGACAATACCGTTGGTGTTGTAGGGATAGCGCCATCCGTGTCGTCGGTAAATGTCACAAGTCATTGGGATACCGCCAGCAGCTCATCGGGAAACGTCGCTGACGCAATCGTAGGTGCCCTGCCGACACTGCAGCCTGGCGATGTGCTGTTGCTGGAGATTCAAAAAGGACTTCTACCCACGGAAACCGATGTTGCGGATTTCGACGCGATACGGCTTGCCGTCGCCTTGGGGATCATCGTCGTGGAAGCCGCTGGAAACGGGGGGGTTGATCTCGACAACTATACCGACGGTGGAGGCAACTTCGTCCTGAGTCGCGCGAGCGCTGATTTCAAGGATTCAGGAGCAATTATGGTTGGTGCTTCTTTTTCATCTTTACCGCATAATCGTATCGGCTTTTCCAATTTTGGCAGTCGCATCGATTGTTATGCCTGGGGCGAGAACGTTACCACAGCAGGCTACGGAGACCTCGACAATGGTGGCGGTGACAATAACAGGACATACACCGGTTCGTTTAATGGCACCAGCTCTGCATCGCCCATTGTTACAGGCGCTGCGGTTATTCTTCAAGGGCTGTACAAAGCCAATACTCCCGGCCGGCTGTCCCCTTCCCGGATGCGTGATTTATTGTCGAACCCGGCTACGGGTACTCCTCAAGGACCGGATGTCGCCGGGTTCATCGGCGTGATGCCGGACTTGCGTTCGATAATTGAAAATACTCTGGAATTACCGAGGCTGGTCACGATGATCGCCGACAATGGTGACTTCGGCAACGTCTGCATCGGTTCCTTTAAGGATATGATCCTGGTTCTGAGCAACAGCGGCAACGCGAGGCTCAAAGTGACCAATTTAACTTCATCGTCTCCGGAGTTTGTTCTTCCCGGCGTAATGTCGTATCCAATGACCATTGAAGCCGGAACGGCTGTGCATGTGCCGATCCGCTTGCAGCCCGCCGGTTTTGGCCCAAAGACATCAACGCTAACGGTGTTTAGTGATAATCCAAACGGGCAAAAAATGGTGGAGGTGTCGGGCCAGGCCAGCCCGCCGAGACTGGTTACGCTCATCGCGGATAAAGGCGACTTCGGCGACGTGTGTATCGAATCTTTCAAGGATCAGATGATTACCTTGAGTAACAGCGGGCGCTGTCCGTTGACGATAACAGGTATTAATTCATCTTCCGCTGAGTTCATGGTCGCGGGCACTGTATCGTTTCCGATTTTCGTCCATGCGGGCGGTGCATTACAGGTTCCGATTCGATTTCAACCCATTGGCTTCGGCGCAAAATCAGCCACGATTACTATCGCAAGCGACGATCCCAACGGCCCCAAACGCATAGATGTTTTTGGTAGCGCCCCCTCCGGAAAGCTTGTTGTTACCGGCTCGACCTGCATTGGCGGCGTAAAGGCCTGCTGCGCCGGAGAGCGTACCATTTCAATCTGTAACGTGGGAGACTGCAAGCTTCGCGTTTACGATGTTGGATTCAAACGTAACAGTGAGCACTGGAAACTGGTCAACAATCCTTTCCCCGCAATGTTGCACCCCGGTGCGTGTTTGAACGTGCTGATCCGGTACAAAGCGACGGAAAAATGTCCGAGAAGCTGCGAGCTGGTCATCAAGAGCGACGATCCGGATACTCCGGTCAAGATACTCGATGTTATGGCATATACGGTATGGGGTGGCCAAGGATACAACGAGGAAAGCAATGATTGCCGAAAAGAATGCTGTGAGAAGCACGTGAATTCTTATTGTAGCGCACAAAGTATCGACGCTTGTTGCTGGGACGAATGCAACGATGTGTAGTAGGAGGTGTCGTCATACGGTACGTGCATTTGCGCGCGCAGGTTCAACCGCGGATGCGGAAAACTGCATGTCCGGTGATGTGGGGGAGAGGTGATGGGCGAAATCCCATCACCATGACCCGATCATTATTATCGTCTGGACGGCGGCAGCGGTTCGCCGAAAAATTCGCGCATCAGAAAGTTTTCCAGCCCTTCCTGATCTCCCGGCCGGGCGGAGAGGACGATGACACGGTTGAGGCGGCGCGATTCCCAGTTGAAATCTTCCTGGTGGTACTGGCGGATGAGCTGGATCATGCGGCGGATCACGGCGCGTTCGATGTCCCCGCCCGGCTCCGTTTCGACTTGGATGATTTCACGGCGCGGATTGCTGACGCCGGTGGTCCACGCGCGGAATGAGAAGCGCGCGTAACTCGAACGTATCTCGAGGATCTGGAAAATGCCGCTGGTGCCTGGCGTTTGCAGGTTGCGCCGTACTTTCGCCATGCGGACTTCCTCTGCGGAAGGCTGCGGTTGCGTATTTGTGTTGCGAGCGTATTCGGGGCCGTCGAAAATGCCGGCTGGCCGGTTCGGAACAGCGGATTGTTGCGGTTGCGGCCTCCTCTGGTCGATATACTCGGACAAATCGGTTGGCGCGGCGGTATCTTGCGGCCGCACAGTCTCGGTTGCCGTTTTTTCCTTTGGCGTCTGCGTTTTGGGTGTTGCAACAGCTTCTGGCATGACTGTTGGCGGGGTAGCCGGCCTGGCGCGCGGCGACGGAGGCTGAGGCGCGGGTTCTGGCTGCGGCGGGATTTCGGGTTGTTTTTCAATGCCCTTGCTGGGTGGCGGCGCTGATTCCTGTGCCGGTGTTTCTTCCGGAAGTTCCAGAAATTCCGCTTCGATGGCGTCCGGCACTGAAATGGCTGCATCAATCTCCTCATCGGATTGCGACAGGAAAAAACCGACTGTCCAGATGATCAGCAGCCAGATCAGGGCCGCCAGCGGGAGCGGCCACCACAGGCGGATTTCCCTTGACTGGGTGCTGGTCATTGTCACAGACTGTACGGGCATTGCGGACTTATTTGTGCCGCACCGCGATCAGAAACTGCTGCACACCTGCCTGGCGCGCGCGCAGCATCGCCTGCACCACAATGCCTTGCGGGGCTTCGCTGTCCGCCGATACGATCAGTTTCGGCTGGGCGTCCTCGAGCAGCGGCTTGAGTTTTACGGCGAGGGTTTCGAGCGTAACGGATTCCTTGTTGATGTAAATCTCGCTGTCCTTGGTCAATGTGAGTGTGATCGGCTTCTCTGCGCTGAGTTTTTCGGCTTGTCCTTTGGGCAGGTTGACCTGTAGCGAATCGAGGTTCTGCATCGACAGCGAGGCGAGCATGAATGTCGCGAGCAGAAAGAACATGACGTCGATCATGGGAATAATCTGGATATAGCCTTTACGGGGCGCTCTGGTTTTACGCAGTTTCATGAATATCTTCCTTTTGATCCAGGCGGATATGATCGATCAGGCGCGTGCCGAGACGTTCCATTTCGTCCATGGTCTGCGATTGCAGCCGCGAGAAATAGTTGAATCCGAACAGCGCAATCAATGCGATCGACAGGCCGGCCACGGTGGCAATCAGCGCTTCGGCCACGCCGCCTGTTACTGCGGTCGGGTTGACGATGCCTTCGCTGCCGATCACCTGAAACGCGCGCATCATGCCGACGACGGTGCCGACGAGTCCCAGCAAGGGAGCGGCGGTGACAATTGTCTCCAGCACCCAGAGCCGACGCGACAGGGACTCTTCGATCATCTGCGCCTCGTCCGCCGCGCGCGATTCGGTCCACCACGACGGTTGATGCCGGTTGGTGATCACGGTTTCAAAAAAGCGTTTGTAGTAATGCCGCCTGTCCAGCCCGGACAGAAATTTTTCCAGATCCTCCCATTTAAAACCGTAGGTTTCGATGAGATTCAACAGTTCGCCCGAAAGCCGTGCGAAGCGCCAGTAGACGAACGCTTTTTCCAGCATTATCGCCAGTGCGATAATGCCCAGCAAGGACAGTGGCAAAATAATGATGCCGCCTAGTTTTAGCATGATCCAGGCTTGATTCAGATATTCCATAGATTCACTCCAGATTGGAAAAACAGAGATAATGTTATGACCCGCTCAGCTTGGCATGAATCGTTTTTATTCGAACATGTGCGGGTTTTGAACATAAATACAGGCATGAATTCCCGGTGCCGAAAAACCACGATTCTGCCATAGCTGACATGCTGTTGTAGCGGGAAAAATTGGAATTGAAGAATATGACAGCGACAGACAATGCGGCGATCTGCACAGCGTTGCTGTCGATGCGGGGTTATTCCCTGAGCTTGATGGTGATCCGGCCGTTAGACACCTGAATATGCTCGATGCCCTCGGAGAATGACTGCCAGAATCCGGGATCTGCGCCGAATTCGCTCACCAGATCGATATTTTTCAACCCGCCCAGCCATGCGTTGGGAATAGGCGCACCCATCATACTGATGCCGTTGAGGACAATGACTGGCTTGCCATTGCGGTACGCCATGCCGACACCGGCATTGAAACGCAACGTTTTACCACCAAGTACCGGGAATTCTTCCGCGAGCGGCACCAGCAGTTTGGCGCTGACGAGTCCCTCGTCAAGATCGATAGCCAGCTTGCGCGCCAGATCGGTATTTTTGGCCAGCAGTGCGTTCAGCTCGCGTTCGGTAAAACTGATTTCACGTGAAGCACCCGCCTCGGTATAGGGTTCGGGTTGCAAAAAGCCGTCTTCATAATACGCATCGTCCTGCGATTGATATGTGTATTCCTGATGATAGGACGGTGACTGCGTTCCCTGTGTATAGCCATAGCCCAGCTTGTCAAGCTTGGCTTCGAGTGTTTGTTTCTCTTTTGTACTGAGTGAAACCGGTATGAACGCGGAGGCAAACACATGCGTTTTGAGCACCCAGTAGGTGCCGACGATGGTGATCACCATGGTGATAAAGACAATAAGAAGTACATGAGTCCAGTTCATAAAGGCCGCTTCAAATTGTTACAAGTGCTTCGTTGATTATGATACTAACCCAATATTGCACATAACACATGGCGACACCCTTGATTTTGGTCTGCAGTTATTATGTCTATTGTATTGGTTTCCATGGATTCTAACGAAAATACAGTTTGTACCCACGGATCCACTTGCCGGTTTTTAACGTGCCCTGTCTTGAATTAGGCGCACATGCTCCCTATGCCGCGCAGAATAACTGCGCCTGCGGCCGCGGGCACGCTCAACTCAAAACAAGTTCAGCAATTTAACTGCCAACAACTGATGCAATATCCAAGTTAAGCTGCATTTTAACCGATTTTATAGGCTGATATGGTATAAACTGTGTGGCAATACGCCATCCACCTAACCCGGACCGCTATGAAAACGCCAAACCGATACTGTCCAATCGAAGATTACGGCCTGATTGGCAACCTGGAAACAGCCGCGCTGGTATCAAAGCACGGAACCATCGATTTTCTGCCGTATGCCCGTTTTGATTCGCCGACCATTTTTGCCGCGCTGCTCGACCGGGACAAAGGCGGTTTTTTTTCCATTGAAATCGAGTGTGAGGAAGTGAATCATAAGCAGTTGTATCTGCCCGATACCGCTATTCTGATCACCCGCTATCTGACCAATGTGGGTATTGCTGAATTGACCGATTTTATGCCTGTCAATGAAGAAAACAGCCGGTTTGCGCTGATCAGAAAGCTTAAAATCATCAAAGGTGATCATACGGTGCGGGTCGAACTGAAACCGCGTTTCGACTATGGCAAGCATGGATTTCACGTCGACAAAGAAAATGGCAGCCTGGCGATTCAAAGCGAGGGGAGCGATAAACAGGCGTTTCGCCTGATATGCTCGGTTGATTTCGAGGTGGAAAAAGATCGTCTGTCGGCTGAGGCTTGTCTGAAAGCACGGGACGAAATCAGTTTCGTGCTGTTATCGGATGATCAGCCATATTCGGATGTCATCGACGATCTTGGACGGTTTGTTGAAAAAAGCTTTGACAGTACATTGCATTTCTGGCGGAACTGGGCCAATCAATCGGCCTATAGCGGTCGCTGGCAGGATATCGTCAGACGATCTGTGATTACGCTGAAGCTGCTTACATCCTGCCGTTACGGTTCAACCGTTGCCGCCGCCACATTCGGTTTGCCGGAACATATCGGCGGACAGCGCAACTGGGATTACCGTTATACCTGGATCCGCGATGCAGCGTTTACCATGCACAGTTTTTTGCGGCTTGGCTATACCTGCGAAGCGCGCCAGTTTATTCAATGGATACAGCAGCGCAGTCTGGAGATCGACGCGGCTGACGAACTCAAGCTCATGTACCGGATCGACGGCGCGTCCGATCTCGAGGAGACGGAAATCCCGCATCTTGAAGGATACAGAGGTTCCGCGCCGGTGCGTTCGGGCAACGGCGCGTACGATCAGTTCCAGCTCGACATATTTGGCGAACTGATCGACACAATTTATCTGTATAACAAAAATGCCGAGCCGATCAGCTACGATTTCTGGCTGAGTTTGACGAAATTCATCGACTTTGTGTGCGAAAATTGGCAGCAAAAGGATCGTGGTATCTGGGAAGTGCGCGACGGTGAAAAGGAATTTCTTATTTCCAAGGTGATGTCGTGGGTTGCGCTCGACCGCGGGATAAGGATTGCCGAAGGCCGTTCGTTCCCGGCGCCGCTGGAGCGTTGGCGGGCAGCGCGCAACGATGTGTTTAACGATGTTTACTACAATTTCTGGAATCCGGAGTGCGAGGCCTTTGTGCAATACCGTGGCGCCGCTACGCTGGATGCATCCGCGCTGCTGATTCCGCTGGTGCGTATGCTCAGTCCCAATGAACCGCGCTGGATATCGACACTTCAGGCCATAGAGAATGAGTTGATCACGGATTCTCTGGTTTATCGTTATAATCTAAATAATGGCGCCAGCGACGGATTTTCCGGTGAAGAAGGCACTTTTTCGATGTGTTCGTTCTGGTATATCGAATGTCTGGCCAAATCGGGAGAGATCGATAAAGCAATTCTGTATTTCGAAAAAATGCTGGGTTATGCGAATCATCTGGGACTGTATTCCGAGCAAATCAGCCTGAAAGGCGAGCAGCTGGGTAATTTCCCGCAAGCGTTTACGCACCTTGGCTTGATCAGCGCCGCTTACCAGCTGCAGTTACTGCTGGCGCAGGACGGCCGTTCCTGAATGCAAAAAATTTCTGATAAATACTGAGCGGATGCAGTCACTTAACAATAAAATTGTCCTGATCACCGGCGCCGCCACGGGCATCGGCAAGGCGGTTGCCTTGCGTTTCGGACAGGAAGGAAGCCATGTCATTGTCAATTATCTCGACCGCAAAGACGATGCCGAGGCCGTGACCGGCGCAATCAAAGCGCAGGGCGGCAGCGCTGTGCGCATGCAGGCGGATATCAGCCGGGAAGACGGTGTCGTGAGCCTGTTCGCAGCCATTAGAAATCAGTTTGGCGGGCTGGATGTGCTGGTCAACAACGCCGGCATGCAGCAGGACAGCGATTTTATCGATATGACGCTGGACGACTGGAACGCGGTGATTAATGTCGATCTGACCGGACATTTCTTATGCGCCCGTGAAGCCGCGCGGCTTTTCATGCAGCAGTCTTCGGAAGACAGCGAGCGATCGCCGGGTGCGATGGTGTTCATCACCTCGGTGCATCAGAACATTCCATGGTCACGGCGCGCCAATTACTGCGCTGCCAAAGCCGGTGCCGCAATGCTGATGAAAACGGTTGCTCAGGAACTTGCGCCGTACAAAATACGTGTCAACGCAATCGCGCCGGGTGCGATTAAAACCCCGATCAATATCGAAAACTTCCGGGACCCGGAATCCAGAAACAAAATTATGCGCAAGATTCCGTATGGCCGTCCGGGAAAAGTGGAGGATATCGCCGCTGCTGCAGCCTGGCTCGCATCCGACGAAGCCGATTATATTACCGGTGAAACCATTTTTGTTGACGGCGGTATGGAGCTTTTTGCCGATTTCGCACATGGCGGCTAGCGCGTTGAAAAGCCAGCCCACTCAACGGTCACGAGGATGCACCGTCACATGATCAGCGTGTTACGGCGCTTGCTTGCACATTGCGCAGCCATTGCCCGTTGCTTTCCGCAGGCCTTGCCATGTTCACTGACAGCGCACTGAACCCGGCAATATCATATGGATAGGGTACCAGCCTGAATATCACATCAGTACACTAGATGTTGGCCTGTAGCTATTATGCCTATTGGTTTTCATGGATTCTAGCCCGTAACGATACAAAATCAGAACTGTCGATCAAAAGACCGGCCTTTTTGCGATTAACATGTGAATAATCTTGCAAGAGGCCCGTTTTATCTTGCCTATAGTGACATAACTGGAAACGTTGCCACTTCAATCATCTTCAAAAGAGACGTTAACAGCAACGCAGGGATCTACGCTGAAAAATATTGGCGCGGATCCCTGATAAATTTTACATGTTGACTAACTATCAAAACATAGTGCCTGGCTAAAACCGGTACGCTTTCTAGAGCTGCCTATTACCCACAAATATCAACAGTGATAATCATAAATCATCTTTCCACAGCATAAATCCCATGCACATATACTGAAATTCCAGATAGCCGC
>NZ_FOGH01000066.1 GCF_900111165.1 Nitrosomonas sp. Nm51 | reverse complement strand
TCCCGAGTACTCTGATCCATCTCCTGAACCGCTATCTCCACTGCTTTTACAAGCTTGCTTTGCTCAAATTCGATTTCACCCATTGGGTGACTCCTCTCTTTAACCCGAAAGCTCCAACAGTACTACGTTTAAGCCAATTTTTGTAGGTCTAACTGAGGAAAATAGGTTCAACAGTATGCGTTTCTTTTTTGATAATCTGTGACATCTGGTCAGATATATTTATGTCTAGAAACGGAAAGAAAGCTGTGCGGCAAAAAGATTCCAGTTTTTGGTTGTGTCAAATGCGTCTGGATTGTCTAATGGCGCAAGCCATGCCGTTCCATTAATTCGATGATACTCTAAACGCGCCATGATACGTGGAGTGATGTTCCAGCGTAGTCCAACAGTCAAATCTTTGGCAAAACGAGTATGGGCTGGTATTTTGGTTGCTGCTGCAAATTCACTGCCATCACGGTCGCTTCTGTCAGTGAAGAGCATGTCATAACGTATTAACGCTTCCCATTTGTGACTAAACCGATATTCCCCCTGAAAATAAAAACTCTCGCCAAAAAAATCTTGGCTATCAAGCCTTGAATCCTCGAAATTTGAATATCTGAATTTTCGAAGCGCATATTCTGAAGTCAGGCTCCAGCGTTCGGTGTTGTATTGGGCAGATATGTAAATCGGGGAAAATTGAATTGATCCCGGGCTGACTGAAATTGGATCATTTACTCCAGGCTTGTAGTTAGCATTGAACCATACGCCGCTGACTGCGAACCGAAAACGCTTGTTAGGGGTTTCATAAAGGCCGCGTCCAATGAGTGAAACATCGGGAGATAAGTTACCCGTCAGATTGGGGCCTAATAATGAAATTTCGGTATCCCGATCATCGACGATAGGCCGGGTGATGCCAAATTGGACTGTAAAATCCCCCCATTTGGCGTTCGAAGTTTCGCCATAAAACTGAATCGAGTCAGCTGACAGTCCTACATTTCTGGTTCTATCAAAATAAATTGATTGTGGTAATAAAATACTGGGTCGCGTAAACGGCACATCACGCGTGTCATTGTAAAAGCCAAATGGGTTTTTAAGCCGGCCAAAACGGATGCCAAATTGATTGGTTTCGTGCGAATATATCGTATAATCGAAAAATGCAAAATCAAGGCGGGGCGTGCCATTATTGTCTTTACCAGCCCGTCGAGAGAGCATTTGCCCGGATAATTGCAATCTTGGGAGCGGGCGTAACAGCGCGTTTAATCCTAACTCTGTAAAACCAAAGCTACCGCCTTCGTCCGTATTGCCAAACACATCATTATCGGATGTGGCAATAAAAGCCTGGCTGGCAAATCCCTGTATCTGCAGATTGTCGAGTAAATTTTTGGCAGTAAACCATGTGGAAGATTCCGGATTTTCATTTCCTAAACCGGTCCCGTTCGTTTTTTCTTGTGCAAAAACGGAAGAAGTATGCATCGATAGCATGAACGCTGACAAGATCGTCAATGCTTTGAGCAGGGCGATAATAGAAAATAACTGTCGACTATTTAATCTGTAGCACATGGATTTCATCATCGATATAAGAAGTGTCTAAGTATCCGATAGCGCCCGGTGTATTTTTGATTCTGTTATACATTTCTTCATCTGAAGCCACTGTTATTGGTGCCTGTCCCGTGCCTGAAAACACCAAACGATCCCACGACTGCCGCAATTGGTAGGGAAACAAGCTTAATTGTTCTTTTGAAAACCTATGATGCAGAGGATTGTCGTCCGGTAGCACGAATACTTTGATGACCAGGCCGTTCGGCCAGGTACGAAGGCGCATACTAAAGATTGCGCGTAAATAGTTTTTGGTTATACTCACCTCGTTTACATCGGGATGCGTTACTATACGATAGTGGTTTTCCGCCTTAACGTCAGTTATGACAAAAAAGATAGATATCAATAGAATACAAAAATAATTTGTATTTTGTTTGCGCATTATTGCTTATAGATCCGTGCTACGGCCTTAGTTAGTAGAATTAACATGGTTATACAGCATTAATACTTTATCCATGTGATATTGCATGTTCAGTGCGCTTGTCGGTGTAGATAGCAAGGCATGTCTTGCAGGGATATCGCTCACTTGTCAAAAGAAGCAGCGCTGCCCAATGAAGCATGGGCGTCTGACAGGACTCATCCACAGGACGTTACCGTGGTGTCCTGCAACCGCGTTACAGTATTTGAAAAGGGAATACTCTTTCCTGCGTACCATGCCTTACTGCATAGCACCACAGTAATGCTGTACCTGACAATATCATATGGATAGAGCACTGGAAATAACAAACAACATCTAAAGTTTTTTAATCGTAATTTCTTCCTGCGCGTATTTTCCGCGGTCTGTTATTACTTCCCAAGCGCCATAATTACGTTTATACGTTCTAGTGAGCACATCATTTATTTCTCCAAAATGCGGTTGGCGTAAACCATGGTAATTTACCACAGGGCCAATAGGGTCGATTCTCATACCAGAAAATCCTACTAACCGATTTAATGCCGGATCCATGGCGGATAACCAGTATCTGATATCATTTGCTGCTGACATGCGGACAACGGCTGCCATTAGCACCATATATATACTGAGGCATCGCCGGTCGCTGTTGCGCCGTTCGCCCTTGCGCCGTTCATCCACAGGGTTGTGATTTGCAGCTGATTGAGCCGTAGTCGCAGAATTTGATGGCTGATTTTGTTCAGACGGCTTTCTGCGATTCTGCTTTCTCCGATCAAAATCGGGTGAAATGAGAAAACGGGAAATTTCAGCAGTGTATTTTCTTGTAGTAACATTAAATCTAAATAACGCAGGGTCTATCTGGGTGTTTAGTTCAATGGGAAACAAACTTTCAGGGTTTGACTGGTCGGGTAATATCAAGCGGACTGTACCGACGAATTTTCCAGTCGGAATAAATTGTATAAGCATGTGTACTGAACGTTGATCATATTCATCTTTCTCCAGCCCATCTGGATAACTGGAAGCTGGTAAGTATTTGTAATGCAAGCAAAATACCTGATAGCGCAACTGATATACCTCGCGCCGGAGCGCTGGTGTGTTTGCTTCAATCAAATTAAACGCTCTTTTGAAAGTATTATATGTTTCACTCATTACTAATCCATTGTTTATAATTGTAATTTACGAAGTTTATGCCATTGTTCCAGCATCATTAGTATCCAGATCATGGCGCCATGATAGCCCGCATGTTCCTGTAAGTGTTGTTCGAGTAATGTGTCTATAAAGTCACTTCTGATCATGTTGCGTGATTTAAGATCAGTCAAGCTGTCAGCAGCCAGTGCTTTAAGTTGTGGGTGCTCCTGCAACCAGACACCGAATGGCAGGCCGAATCCGTGTTTTTGCTTAGCAATAATCGCTTTGGGCAAAAAGTCTTTTAACGCCTCTTTGAAAAAATACCGGAGTCTGGTTTTTTTTACTTTATAGTCTGGTTTGAGTTGCGTTGAAAAGAACAGAAGCTCATCGCTAATCAACGGAAAAGCGACATCTATTTGAGCGAGTTCGCAGGCGTTTACAACTTTGGGCAGGTCATTGTCAGCAAGTGTAAATTTCCAGTCATATGCGAGCATCTTGTTAATAAGGCTTTTTGCATTTGTTTGATGATATGCATGATCACTTAACGTATCAGGCAGGGTGGTGTCGACAGTCGCCAGAAAGTCCGCCGTGAAAATTGATGTAATGCCATGGCGGATTAGCAGATTATAAGTATTCATACGTGCAGGCATTGGAATTGCCGCCTGTTCAACAAATCGGCAAACTTTTCGAAACGGGAGTGCAAGCTGTTTCCCCGAAACACTTTTTGTCCATGGTTCTAGGATCTTCTCACGGAGAAACGAAGGCAAATGTGAGTACAACGAAAATAGATACTGTTTGGCATAACGTTCATTTCCACCGAACAGTTCATCACCGCCGTCACCGCCTAAAATCCGGGTTATGCCGTCCGCTTTCGCCATGCGAGCACAAAAAAAAGCGGGTATCGCCGAAGCATTGCCAAAGGGCTGGTCAAAAACCGCTGCAATTTCAGGAACAGCCGTGACGACATCATCGGGCGTTACATAATATTCATGGTGCTGGGTTGAGAAATGTCGGGCAGCAATACGCGCATATTCCATTTCATCATATCCTTTGGCATCGAAGCCAATAGAATAGGTTACCGCAGGTTTTCCGGTAACCTCTCCAAGAACACCTGCTATGGTCGAGCTATCGGTTCCGCCGCTTAAAAACGCGCCGGCAGTTTCATTGCCGACTGCATCGCGTATGCTGGACCGTAATCGTGTATGCAATTCAGCCTTAAGATCTTCAAACGAGCGCGTATTCGATTCATCAAAGCTGGGCTTCCAGTAATAATCGGTTGTGATTCCATTATTCCTGAACGCCAGATATTGCCCGGGCAACAACCGGTATTGGTTTTTATAAATGGTTCCCGGGCTGGGAATCATATGAAAATAAACATAATTAAACAGACTCTGGGCGTCAATTTGGGGTTTGGCCTGCGGATGCCTTATGATTGCATCCAATGATGTTGAAAAAATCAATTGCTCGCCACTTGCCTGGCAGGCCAGCGATCTGGTACCCAAGCGATCAACGGCCAGCATACATTGATTCTTATTTTCATCAATAATGCAGAGTGTAAACTCGCCTGTTAGATCGGCAAATGCTTTTTCACCAATGGCCAACCAGCTTTCCAGAAAAAATTGCGCTATATTACGCGCTTCAGGATGCTGGCCGGGTTGATGGTTTCTTAATCGAATGTGCCCTAATATTCCAATGATTAAGCCTTGGCTTTGATAAATATGCACACTGTCAGGATGCCCGTTCACGGCAAGCGCCGATTTTTTTCCAAAGAATAGTTGAACGGGACGACTATCAAACTGCTTTATTGGCTTGGTCATCTCTTCAAGAAGCCTGCGGCTCTCGGCAACCGCCATATTGCAGCCTGTCCAACCGCAAATACCTCCCATACATATCTCCTGTATTTTTTCTTAGAATCATAGCCTGAAACAGAATGGCTAATGTTTCTATTATAATGAATTAATGAGAACATCATGATTTATATTGATTTAAAGCAAACGGCTAAACCAAAACTTCCATGGGTTCAGGATGGCCCAGAAACGCGGTTGGGCTTGCAGTGAGTCCATATGCACCTGATTGTAAAACCACAACAAGATCGTTTTCCGCCGCTTGCGCCATTTCCATCTGTTCTGCCAGTAAATCCAAAGGTGTACATAACGGCCCGACAACCGAAACGGTTTCTCTGGGTGTGCAGAGTGCTTTGCTACCGATCATAACCGGATAATTTTTACGGATAACCTGTCCAAAATTGCCGGTAGCTGCAAGATGATGATGGAGGCCGCCGTCGGTAATTAAAAATGTTTTTCCTCTGGATTGTTTGCGTTCAATTATGCGACAAACATAAATGCCTGCTTCAGCAATGATATACCGGCCAAGTTCTATAACAATCCGTGTTTCTGGAAGTCGTTGTTTGAAAGAGGGCAGCAAGTCGTTCAGATTCTGACCGATCGCTTGAATGTCCAACGCTTTTTCTCCGGGAAAGTAGGGAATGCCAAAGCCCCCGCCGATGTTTAGCATGCGCACAGGCGTGGGCGCATTTTCCGCCAGCTTCAGGCCTAATTGCAATGTTTTTTTCTGCGTTTCTTGAATGGCTTCCGCTTTTAGATTCTGTGATCCGCTGAAAATATGAAAACCAATAAAGTTCAGATCGAGTCTGCCAATTTTCGTCAGTAACGCGGGCACCAGCTCCGCATCAATACCGAATTGCTTGGGGCCTCCACCCATTTTCATACCTGAGGATTTGAGCTCAAAATCCGGATTAATACGAATGGCTAAATTGGGGCGTATGCCCAATTGATCTCCTAACCGAGTTATCAGTGCAAGTTCTCTTTCAGATTCTATATTCAAAACAATACCTGCAGCGATTGCACTGGACAATTCATGTTCGGTTTTGCCAGGTCCAGCAAAGCTGATATGCTCAGCTGGCATGGTGGTATCGAGTGCAATGCGCATTTCACCCGCAGAAGCAACATCAATTCCATCTACCAGGCTTGCCAAGTGTTGTACGACTGCCGGCATCGGGTTTGCTTTCATTGCATAATGTATATGAATGTCATCGGGCAGTGATTGACGCAACAGTTGAATACGCTCGGTAATTTTTTTTCGGTCATAAGCATAGAAGGGTGTTCTGCCGACTCGCTGGGCTAACCGGGAAAGTGGGATACCGCCGATTTCCAGGCAATCGTTTTGCACCGGGAATTGTGTAAAAGCGGAATGTTGGGATCGAGTGTCAGTCATGAGTTGTTTTCAATAAATTGATTTTGCATTTCCTGAAATAGTTTTTTTCTGTCGATTTTACCGTTCGGGCTTCTCGGTAAACTGTCTTGGCGAATGTCAATGTAGCTGGGCAGCATATAGGCGGGAAGGTGCTGTTTGCAGGCTGCGAGTAAATCTGCAGCATCCAGTGATGCTCCGTCACGTGGTGTTGCAATAACCAGTATTGCCTGACCAAGAACGGGATGAGGCAGACCAATGGCCACTGTTTCGCCTATTTTTTCGGTTGCGTATAAGATTTCTTCTATTTCAGTCGGGCTTACCCGATATCCAGAAGTTTTGATCATTTCATCTCGACGCCCAATGAAGTAAAGAAAGCCTGCTTCATCCATGCGTACAGTGTCTCCCGACCAGACCGCAAGTTCAGGAAGGGTTAATCCGTTCTGACGTGAAATAATAGGTTTGAAGCATGCAGCAGTTTTTTCAGAATCGTTCCAGTATCCCATCGATACCAGTGCGCCGCGATGTACCAGTTCTCCCGGTTCTCCCGGTGCGCAATGAGATCCATCTTCGCGCAATACCAGTATCTCGGCATTGGGTATAGCCTGGCCAATTGAGTCAGGGCGGCGTCCAATTTCTTCTGGCGGAAGATAAGTTGATCGAAATGCTTCGGTCAAGCCGTACATCAGAAAAATACGGGTACGTGGCAGTGCCTTGCCTAGCAGATCAAGCGTGGCGCGAGGCATTGCACCGCCTGAATTGGTAATATAGCGTAAAGACTGCGCATTTTCCCAGTTAAGCTGAGCCAGTTGAATCCATAATGGCGGGACCGCAGCAAGACCGCTGATGTTTTCTTTTTCAACTGTTCTAATAATATCCCTCGGCAGCAGATAATTCATGAGTACATTGGTTGCGCCCACATGAAAGGCTGTGGTCAATTGACTCAAACCGTAATCAAAACTGAGCGGCAATACTGACAAAATTCTGTCGTTCGGCTCGTTTTGAAGGTATTGCGCTACACTTTTTGCGCCTGTAACAATATTTCGGTGTGATAACACAACTCCTTTGGGTTTTCCGGTGCTGCCTGACGTATAAAGAATAGCTGCCATGTCGCCATCAATGACACGGCTGGATTTAAGTGGCGCTCGTATGGAATGTAGATCCGCCCAATTAAGAATATTTAGCCCGGCAACTTCCGGAATGCCGGGTTTATTATCAATGGTGATGACTGTATGAAGATCGTGACAGGAGGGCAAAACTTCGGTCAGCAATTTCAATCTTTCGGTTGACGTCACTAAAATACGGACGTTGCAGTCTGCTAGAATATAGCCGACCTGTTCCGGTTTCAGTAATGGATTGACGGGTACAAAGACGCCTCCGGCGGCGTTGGCTGCAAATAAAGCACTGACAGATTCCAGACGTTTTTCCAGATAAACTGCCAGACGTTCACTACGGCCAAGCCCTGCGTGAAAAAAACCTGCAGCTAATTGCTCAATTTCGCTTGCAAGTGCTTCATAGCTTTTTTTTTGTCCCTGATACGACAATGCATCTACATCGGGTGTAAGGTGTGCGGAGTGATTAATCAGATCATGTACTAAATAAACCACTTGTTAAGGCCTCTTGGTTTCTGGTTATATGTGCCATTCGATAGCTTAAAAAATTTGGCGAAGCTGTGGCACGTTAAGTTTTGATACCGCATCGGCTCATTAAATCATAAATTGTAGGACGGCTGACACCGAGTAATTTTGCAGCTTGCGCAACATTTCCATCAGCCCTGGCTAGCGCTTTGACAAGCGCCTTGCATTCTTCCTGCTCACGTATTGATTTCAGGTTAAGCGGCTCGGCAGTTGCGTCGGTTGTCTGCAAACCCAAATCTTCTGTTGTAATAGTCGAGTCTTCAGCCATTATCACAGCGCGTTTAATACAGTTTTCAATTTCCCTGACATTGCCGCTCCACTGATGCTGCTCAATAGCTGCTATCGCTTCTTGATTGAAATTTAAGGTTGCTTTTCTTTCCTTTGCGCAGAATTTGTTTTTAAAATGGTGAGCCAGCAGTAAGGCGTCGCCAACCCGGTCTCTCAGAGGCGGGATCGTAATGATAATCTCGCTAATCCTGAAATAAAGATCTTCTCGAAACGTTCCAGCTTCCATCAGTCTATTGAGATCCTGATGTGTGGCACATACAATACGTACGTCTACAGGAATTTCTTCACGTCCGCCGATACGCTCAATAACTCTTTCCTGAAGAAATCGTAAAAGTTTTGCCTGTAACTGAAAAGGCAAATCGCCTACTTCGTCGAGAAAAAAGGTGCCGCCGTCAGCCAGCTCGATTTTACCCAGCGTTTGCTTTGATGCGCCTGTAAAAGCGCCTTTTTCATAGCCAAATAACTCACTTTCTAGAAGTGTTTCTGGAATTGCGGCGCAATTAATGGCCATGAAGCGTTTTGATTTCCGGTTACTCAAATTATGTAATGCTTTTGCCAACACTTCCTTGCCCGTTCCGCTTTCACCTAGCAACATCACGGTTGCATCCGAAGGCGCTACTTTTTCAATGCTACGGCATGCTTTTAGTAATTCAGGATCGCGCGTTATCATTCCGTCTATCGGAGAGCTGCCCTGGATCTGATTTAAACGGTGGTTTTCTTGTTGTATTGCATGTAAATAAAATGCCCGTTCCACCACCAGTTTTAACATGTCCGGATCGAACGGTTTCTGGTGAAAATCATAAGCCCCCATCTCGATTGCTTTTAACGCATGAGCATGATTCTGGTTGCCTGTCAGTACAATAATTTTGGTATCCGGAGCCAATGCAAGTATCTCCTGCAACGTTGCCAGTC
The DNA here is from genome assembly GCF_900111165.1 of Nitrosomonas sp. Nm51. Taxonomy (GTDB): domain Bacteria; phylum Pseudomonadota; class Gammaproteobacteria; order Burkholderiales; family Nitrosomonadaceae; genus Nitrosomonas. Next base: position 3,159 of record NZ_FOGH01000066.1, on the reverse strand, counting down.
CTTCGGTGGCGCCATCCGGATCAGGCGGCAAACCCAGGTCCATAGTGACCACCGCGGGTTCGTGGCGTCTAACGCTGGTAAGTGCGCTTTCGCGATCAGAAGCGACGAAAACTTCATAATTATCGAAATTCCAGCGAAGCTGCTTTTGTAAACCGAGATCATCTTCTATAATCAGCAACTTTTGTTTTTCCCGATTTTTCGACATATTCATTACCTGTTCTCAACTGTTTGTCTGTTTGTCCGAAATTTGATCAATGATCGAATAAAAAAGATTGCTTGAATTTGTGGTCAATGATTTCGCAAACTTATTATCGAAATTAAGGGACATTTCCGGATATTGAGTTGACATTTTACCGGTAATTTTTCCATCCTTTTTTGAGAACAAGCGCGAGTGTTATCTTCTTTTCACAGTTTAAATGGTTTTTATATGCGCTCGTTTTCAGCAGTTGAGTTCAATAAATTTAATGTGATGAAAAAAGTCGTGCCAGCGGCTTCCTCGGTGGAAACTTCCAGCGTGCCGCCAATCTCTTGTATATACTCTTTGCTTTCAAAAACACCAATACCCATACCTGCGGATTTGGTGGATTCAAATGGCTTGAATAACCTTTCCTGAACAAATTTCTCGCTCATGCCATGACCGGTATCTTGAATTTCGATTACTGCTTTTTTATTTTTCTGGCATAAACAAACTTTGACGGTGCCATCTTTTGGTGTGGCTTCGATCGCATTTTGTACAATGTGGCTGATGACCCGATGCAATCGGGTTCTTTCAGCAGAAACTACCAACCCGGTTGGATGTGCTACAAATACAGGTCTGGGTTCAAAAATAGATTTACTCTCAACGATTTCCTGTAGCAGTTGATTTAAGAAAATTTTATCAGGCTTATCCAGTGAATGGCTGTTGCTTAGTTTTTCAAGCAGACGTTTCATTTTGCCGATGGATAAATTAACCGTTTGTATCATATCATCCTGGAATGCAGGATTATTTTTATGTTTTTCTGCATTTGATAGTAACAGTGACAATTGAAAAATTAAATTTTTTAAATCATGTACCACGAATGTGGACATACGATTAAATGATTCAAATTGCCGGGCTACCATCAAAGCGCGTGACGCTTCTTCCTGAGCAAGATAACTGGTGGCCTGATTACCGGCGACCTTGAGCAGGTCTCTAATCTCCCAGTTAAGTTTGATTTTACTTCTGGGTTTAATCAATACGACAAACCCAAACAGCTTTCCGTGCTGGATCAATGGAATAATAAACCAGGCATCCGGTGTTTCCAGAAGCCACTGCGGAACGACCAGCGGGGCATAAGTTGTCGGATTTGTCCGATATTCGTTTAAATCAATTACCCAGTCTTTTTGCTCCATAAATTCGCAGAATGAGCTATTTTCTCTCACGGTTTCATTGGTGTGCGGTATATTCCATTGCTCGGTCGGAACAATAAGACCGGTATCCTGCCTCAACCATAATCCTCCGCCCGGGCTTTCGACCAGCTGTGCAAGTGATTGAATGGCGCGTTCTTTTAGTTCTCCCTTTTCTTCGGACAAGGTGCGTGTGAAACGCAGCCATTCCTCCCTGTAGTCATAGTTGTAGCTGTAAAAATGCTTGCTGATGAAAACTTTTAACCATGACCGGATCGTGCCTGAGAATAATATGCCAATAAGCAGGATAACTGCACCGAATAAAAAGCTTACCTGTAATATGGAACCCCACTTGCCACCGGAGAAGCGCAGATAATAGCCGGTGCCTGCCATAACAAGCAGGTAAATCGCTGTGCCGAATGACGCGGCAGTATAAAAAATGACCTGGCGGGAAACGGAGATACCCACTGTCCATTTTGGATTGCGTGCCGCCGACACGGCAATCAGTGGCACCGTTATTGTATTGATAATACCTCGCGTAGCCCAGATATCAAAATTGATGTATCTGAATAGCAGCGCGTCACTGAAGAGATAAAAGTCATAGGTGAAAATTGTACCGATACCCAGACAGATAAATTTGATACCCCAGCGTTTTTCTGGGGGTGTGTTTCTGTAAAACTGTTCAACCAGGATGATGCCGATGATCGCCATGATCATACAACCCATAATAGCGGTCAGGTTTTTGATGGGTATGCCAGGGGCAAGCGAATCATCCTGAAATGCATAGATTGAGTAGCTTATAAAGAATAAATAAACCAGCGTAATGAAGATAACAGAGCGTCTGAACCGCGGTTGCGGCAAATTGTCGGATTTAGTCTGGAAAGGGCCTATCAGCAGAATGAGAAAGGCTGACCAGCTTGCGTTTCTCAAAATTTCCAGAATAATCACCAGCGATGTAAATGAATAGCCCCAGACAGTGTTGATGGCGGTAGTGGCGGCCCATAGCGCTGATACGACGCAGGCAATGGCCAGCATCATGCCATACAATCTGCCACGCCAGCTTGTCAGCAATAGAATGGATAAAAACAGGAACGCGACTGCCGTCGCTGAATAACTGATAGTCGCAATGTTTGTCCACATAACAGGTGCCGCGAATCGGATTATCTGCTGCCTTTGCCCATTAAAACGACTTCGACTGTCAAGATTAAAATTATTGCGTCAAGAAACAGACTGTGATTTTTGACATAATATAAATCGTATTGCAATTTCTCAATGGCATCTTCGACTGAAGAACCATACGGATAACGAACCTGAGCCCAACCGGTTATGCCTGGCTTGACACTGTGCCGTACACCATAATAGGGTACCTGGGCATTGAGCATATTGACAAAATAGGGCCGCTCAGGGCGAGGTCCTACGAAACTCATTTCATTTTTGAGTACGTTGACGATTTGGGGTAATTCGTCAATGCGTAATTTGCGGATAATGCTGCCGACTTTAGTGATCCGTGGATCGTTGGTTGACGCCCATTGAGGTTCTTTGTCTTTTTCAGCGTTTTTGCGCATGCTGCGAAATTTCAATACCATAAATGTTTCTCCGCTTTTACCAACTCTTTCCTGGCGGTAGAAAATGGGGAAACCATCCTCGAGTAAAATGAGCAATGCAGCAACCAACATAATAGGCAAGGTGACCGCTAGCACTGCCTATTACCCACAAATATCAACAGTGATAATCATAAATCATCTTTCCACAGCATAAATCCCATGCACATATACTGAAATTCCAGATAGCCGC
>NZ_FOGH01000063.1 GCF_900111165.1 Nitrosomonas sp. Nm51 | reverse complement strand
TTCCTCAATAGCCACCCAATTGTCCGCTCCACAAATAACTGAACAAAGAGTGATAAAAAATATATCCTGGAGCTGATGTTTCTTTTGCCTATCCACTCTTGGGTCTTTTATACTTGAAAAATGATGAATGATTGAAGGCGTTGCCGTTGGTTTGTCTATCATTTGAAATCAAAATGATAAACCTAATACCTCAACTAATTTCTATTTTCAAGTATTTTTAAGCCCGATTGCCCTGTGGAGCAAGCCTGATTATCTACTCATTCTTACTAAATTATGGCACACTTAACGATTTGACTAAACAGGGCATTTATTTTTTGTGTCTCCATACGAGCTCTTTATCGGTTTGCGTTATACCCGGGCAAAAAAACGCAATCACTTTATTTCGTTTATTTCACTGATTTCTCTGCTGGGCATTACGCTGGGCATGACTGCCCTGATTACTGTCATGTCTGTCATGAACGGCTTTCAGAAAGAAGTGCGCGCGCGCATCCTGGGTGTTGCTTCACATGTGCAAATTATTGGTTTCGATAACCGGCTGTCCAATTGGCAGACCCTGGCCGACGAAGCGTCCAAGCATCCCTCGGTGGAGGGTGCTGCGCCTTTTGTCAGCGCGCAGGGGATGGTGTCCTATGATCAGGTAGTGCATGGTGCAATTGTACGCGGTATTCTGCCAGAGAAAGAGAATCATGTGGCCGACTTCGCCGATATGATGGTCAGCGGCGAACTGGAAAGTCTGGTACCGGGCGAATTTGGTATCGTCATCGGTATGGAGCTGGCGCGCAGTCTTGGCGCATTCAGGGGCGACAGAATTGTACTGATTTCGCCGCAAGGCCAGGTAACGCCCGCGGGCATACTGCCACGGCTGAAACAGTTTACCGTAGCCGGCATTTTTGAGGCCGGACATTTTGAATACGATTCCGGGCTGGTACTGATCCATATGGCTGATGCGCAGAAACTGTACCGTATGGACGACCATGTCTCAGGTGTACGTTTAAAATTAAGTGACATGTTTCTGGCGCCGAAGGTTGTCAACGATTTAGCCCGTTCGCTGACCGGTCCTTACTATATCACTGACTGGACACAGCAACATGCCAACTATTTTCGTGCCATACAGATTGAAAAACGCATGCTGTCACTGATTCTGGCGTTAATCATTGCAGTGGCAGCGTTTAATATCGTGTCGACGCTGGTCATGGCGGTTACCGACAAGCAATCAGATATCGCCATTTTGCGCACACTCGGCGCCAGTCCGCGCAGCATCATGAAGATTTTTATTGTTCAGGGTACGTTTATCGGTGTTGCCGGAACCATTCTGGGTGTGGCCGGTGGTGTGCTCCTGGCTTATAACGTCGGAGAGGTTGTCGCATTTATTGAATGGATTTTCAGTGTGGAATTTTTATCCAACGAAATTTATTACATCAGCAAAATTCCAACCGATCCGCAGACGACGGATATTGTCACTGTTGCGGTGGCATCGTTTATTCTGAGTCTGCTCGCGACGATTTATCCGAGCTATCGGGCATCCAGGGTAAACCCGGCGGAGGCGCTGCGTTATGAATGATGCTGTTACTGTTGCCGCTGCCGGGCGCAGTGCTGTAATCACCTGCCGAAACCTGTTTAAACAGTTCGATCAGGGCGAACTCGAAGTGTCAGTCTTGAAAGGCGTGAATCTGGATGTTCTGAGTGGAGAAATGCTGGCCATTGTCGGTGCGTCGGGTTCCGGCAAAAGTACGCTGCTGCATTTGCTGGGCGGCCTGGACAAACCGAGCAGCGGCGAAATCCATATTCTGGGAAAAAATATTGCTGCGATGGATGAATTGACCCGGTGCAGGCTGCGTAACGGTTCATTGGGATTTATTTATCAGTTTCATCATTTGCTGCCAGAGTTCACCGCGCTGGAAAATGTCGCCATGCCGCTTTTGATTCGTCGAATGGCAGTTAGCGAAGCGCAAGACCGCGCTACTGCGGTGCTGCAGCAGGTCGGCCTTGGTCACCGTCTAACGCATACACCGGGCGAATTGTCCGGCGGCGAACGTCAGCGCGCTGCGGTGGCCCGTGCGCTGGTCACCGAGCCGGCCTGTATTCTTGCGGACGAGCCGACCGGAAATCTTGACCGCCATACCGCCGAAGCCGTTTTCGATTTGATGCTCGAATTGAATGAGAAGGTCAATGCCAGTCTTATCGTCGTCACCCACGACCAGCAACTGGCTGCGCGTGCCAAACGGATCAAGCAATTGATTGACGGTGTACTGCAGGATGTAACATAACCTGTATTATGTATCCGGAAAGTTTGACATTTTTGCAACACGGTTCCTTCATTGAGCCGGCGGCCGTCCGGTCACAGGCAATCACTGAGGGCTTTCAGGTAAGATTGGCTGTTTTCTAATTGTTCAATCGGCATCATTCAAAAACCGGTTCTCAAACAAATTCATGCGAACGCTTATCACATACATTATGGTTTTTCCGCGGCGCAGCGCATTTGTGCTGTTTGCACTGCTTGTTGCCGGTGTGGCGGAAGGACTCAGTCTGACCGCCTTGCTGCCGCTGTTATCCATCGCGGTCGGTGAATCGTCCGGCGATTCCGGTATCGGCAAGTTTATGGAGGATATTCTTCAAACAGTCGGTATTGAACCGACGCTGGATATGATTTTAATCATTATCGTCGGCGGGATGTTCACAAAAGGGTTGATATTATTGCTGGCAAACCGCCAGGTTGGCTATACGGTCGCGCATGTGGCGACGGCACTGCGGCTGAATCTGATTGAAGCGCTACTCGCCAGCCGCTGGCAATATTATTTGCGCCAGCCCGTCGGCTCGCTTGCCAATTCGGTGGCAACGGAAGCTTATCGCGCAGCCAATGGATTCGAACACAGTGTGATCGTGCTCGCGCTGGCGATTCAGGTACTTGTTTACGCCGTGGTTGCCGTGTTTATTTCGTGGGAGGCAACGCTTGCTTCCCTGCTAATCGGTCTGTTTTTGCTGCTCCTTCTGCACCGGCTGGTACGCGCAACGCGGCGCGCGGGCGCCAGTCAGACGCAATTGTTACGCTATCTGCTGGCGTATCTGTCGGATGTATTGAATTCGGTTAAATCGCTCAAAGCCATGGCGCGTGACAATGTCGCCGACGCGATTTTGCACGATCAGACCAAGCAACTGGAAAAGGCCACGCGTCGAGAAGTCATGAGCCGTGCGGCACTGATGGCATTGCAGGAGCCGATACTCGCGGCTATCACTGCTGCCGGTTTATATCTGGCGCTGGTCATCTGGGAACTGTCGCTGCCTGAAGTAATGGTCATGGTTTTTCTGCTGACCCGTATACTGGGTCTGCTAAACAAAACGCAGCGCAAGTATCAGCAGCTTGCCGTGCAGGAAAGTGCGTACTGGGCGCTACGCCAAGCCGCGGAAAATGCGGCAGCCGCAGCCGAACGTAATTCGGGGACAGACGAACCTGACCTGAATCACGGGGTGGTGTTGAAAAACGTGCAATTCAGCTATGGAGAGAAAACGATTTTCCAGGATTTAAATCTTGAAATTCCGGTCCAGACATTTACTGCCGTGACCGGTCCTTCGGGTGTGGGCAAGAGTACCCTGATCGATTTGCTGTGCGGACTGGCGGAACCCAATCACGGTGAAGTGCTGATCGACGGCAAGTCGCTGCATGATATCGATTTGCGTAAGTGGCGGCACATGATCGGCTACGTTTCTCAGGACACAATTTTGCTGCACGATACCATCATGAACAACATACTGGTTGGTGAACCTGCTTTGACTGCAGAAGATGCGGAGCGTGCGTTGCGACAGGCGGGTGCATGGGGGTTTGTCAGCGCGTTGCCCGATGGTATGCAGACGGTTGTCGGCGAACGTGGCGGGCTGCTGTCCGGCGGGCAGCGTCAGCGCATTGCCATCGCGCGTGCGCTGGCGCATGGTCCGGTATTCCTGATCATGGACGAACCGACCAGCGCCCTGGATCCCGAAAGCGAGAAAACCATCTGCGAAACATTACAGCAATTATCCAGGCAGCTTACCATTATCGCGGTTTCTCATCAGCCTGCGGTAATCAATGCCGCAGACAGAGTATTTATTTTATCGCATGGAGAAGCAAAAACTCTGTCGCAAAGTGCGACAGCCAATTGAAACCCAGTAAAGCATGTATGCATGCAATCTTCCTGCTTGCTGATATCCGACACATTTTGTATGTGAAAAATATGCCGGTCTGCCATCCTCATTAAAATATCCGGCGTGAATCCGGTAAAATATCTCTGATAGCATGTTAACGTCCCTGGACCGATCATGGTGGCATTATCGCATTAACCCGTGTAAGGTATACAAAAGCAGATTATTTTTTCTTTTATTGAGCTATGGCAACTCGAAAAACGCGAAAAGCGGACATCGTCATTATCGGCGCCGGAACGGCGGGGCTTTCTGCATATGGCACTGCAAAACAGATAACCCAGGATATCATTTTAATTAATGAAGGCCAATACGGAACAACTTGTGCGCGTGTGGGGTGTATGCCCAGCAAAGTGTTTATTCAGGCTGCCAATGATTTTCACCGGCGGCATCAACTGGCGAAACAGGGGATTCAGGGCGGTGAACAGATACATATCAACACAGGGAAAGTGCTTGAATATGTCAGATCCATGCGCGATTATTTTGTCAGTTTTGTGCTGGAGACGATTGAAGATATCGGTGAGAACAATATACATGGCAGGGCGCGGTTTCTGGAACCTGCCACACTTCAGGTCAACGAACAGATTATTCAGGCCGGCAAAGTTATTCTGGCAAATGGCTCCACGCCGTTTATCCCCGAACCGTTAACAGCCATTCGTGCAAAGAACCGTAACAGTGTCCTAACGACCGACGAATTATTTGAACTGGAAAGCTTGCCGGAATCGGTCGCAGTCATCGGGACGGGTCCGCTTGGTCTGGAACTCGGCCAGGCAATGCACCGGATGGAGGTGGCAACACATCTGTTTGGCCGTTCCCGTACTGTGGGCGGCTTAACTGACGCGGATGTTATCGAATATGCTATCGACGCTTTTCAGGAAGAGTTTCCGCTCAGTTACACCGGGGAGCTTTGCTACGAACTGTGCGGCGATGATATCGCCATCACTTGGGAGGAAAAACAGGAGTCGAGGCGCATTCTGGTCAACGCTGTGCTGGTCGCTGCCGGGCGGCGTCCGAATGTTAGGGATATGGGCCTGGAAGAGATCGGCGTACCGTTCAGTGACAAAGGGGTGCCGCAATTCAACCCGGAAACCATGCAGATCGCGAATTTTCCCATTTTTATAGCCGGTGACGTTACCGGGCAGCGGCCTGTGCTTCATGAAGCGAGTGACGAGGGGCGGATTGCAGGCTGGAACTGCGCTTATGAGACTGTTGCGTTTCAGCGGCGCACACCGCTTGCCATTACTTTTTCAGAGCCCAACATCGTGCGCGTCGGCAAATCCCGGCGTGAATTGACAGAAGGAGATTACCATACCGGTGCGGTTTTGTTTGACTCTCAGGGACGTGCGACCATTCAACAATACAATAAAGGTATGCTGCATATATTCGGCGACAAAGAAAACGGGCTTCTGCTGGGCGCGGAGATGATCGCGCCTGCCGGTGAACATATGGGACATCTGCTGTCCTGGGCGATTGAAAACAGAATGACTGTTTTTGATGCATTGGCTGCGCCGTTTTATCATCCGGTTGTGGAAGAAGGGTTGCGCACCTGTTTACGGGATCTGGCTAAAAAAATCGATCCGCGCCGTCAGGGTCTGGAAATTCGGTTTAAAAGCAATTGACGGAAAAACGAACGCGTTTTTGATTCAATGCTTCGGTCGTTTTTTCAGATATGTATGGGAAACGAAATTGCTAGTGTTCTATCAATATGATATTGATAGAACACTAGTGCACGCCCGGCTGATGTTCTGCCCACCAGTGCCGGGCAATCTCATCACGCCGGCAGATCCAGACCGGGTCGTGATTTTGCACATAATCAAGGAAACGTGCCAGCGCCATTGCGCGTGCCGGATGTCCGCTGATCCTGCCATGCAGACCGACGTTCATCATCTTCGGGCAGTGTTCGCCTTCCTGCCATAACAGATCGAATGCGTCTTTAAGCGACTGGAAGAAATCTTCACCGGAAGTAAATCCGTTCGGTAGCAGGTAACGGATATCATTATTGACCAGTGTATACGGAATTACCAGGTGCGGCGGAGATCTATCATGCCAGTAATAGGGCAAGTCATCGTTGTAAGCGTCCGAACTGTACAGCAGTTCACCGGTTTCACGCAGCAGACGGCGGGTATTTTGACTGATTCGCCCGGTATACCAGCCAACTGGACGGTTACCGCAAATCCGCTCGATAATTTCAAAGGTCTGATAGATGTGGCGGCGCTCCTCGTTTTCGGCAATGCTGCGATAGTCTAGCCAACGGTAGCCGTGCCCGGCGACTTCGTGTCGGGCTGCGGCGAGCGCACGGCCGATATCGGGATTGAGTTCCAGTGCCCTGCCCGCGGCAAAGGCTGTCAGCGGCAGGCTGCGTTCGCTGAACAGCCGCAGAATGCGCCAGGTCCCGGTGCGTGATCCATACTCATACATGCTCTCGGCGCTCAAATCCCGCTCTCCCTCGCGGCAAGGGCGGCCCGGCAGCTCGTGCAGATACGCTTCAGAGCAGGCGTCGCCATTGAGGACGCATGATTCCGCACCTTCCTCGATATTGAGCACGAATTGAACTGCAACACGTGCACCTCCGGGCCACCGCGGATGCAAAGGCTGAGCGCCATAACCGATCAAATCACGTCTGGTCATTAACCCAGCTCGAAGGTTGTAACGCCGAAAATGCGCGCGTGTGCAAGCGCCGGCGGCTGGCCCAGGTACATCCGCGCACACCCGAAAACTTCGCTCATTTCGTGTCGCTGCGCAAATTCGATTGCAGCCGGGTTGTTTTCCGGCGCATCGAGATACAATGGACCGCCTGCAGCAAATACAGCCAGATGCTTGTAAAGCATCCCGGCAGTCCGGTTGTCGTTTGCAAATAGAGGGCCTATTTTGCAGCCTTCTCTGCAGCGCCGTACCACGCCGTACCCAGCAAGCTTTCCTTCGCGCCTGCAACCGAGGGCGAGTGCGTCGGGCAGATTTGTCCAGGCTTTCAAAAAAGCCGTGCGCAGCGCAGGGAAGCAGATGCGGTCGTACGCTTGAATCCAGGCGAATGGTACGGATGTTAGCGGGACGATCTCCGCTTCATCAATCAGCGGCGCTCCATAATGTTCAGGGATTTCAGCGCGAAACCGCATGTTGCGGTGCGAGAAAACAAAGCCGCCTCTGGCATAGTAATCCTGCATCGCGAACACACCATCCAGGCCGATGCACGCGCCCGGACGCAGGCGGGCGAGCAGCCGGTCGCGGCGGGCGTGCCAGAGGGTATTGCCAAGCCCCCGTCCCCGGTATTCGGGACGAATGATAAAAAAGCCCATGAAACCGAATTCATTCTGATAAGCTGTAATAGTCCCGCCACCAACCAGCATGCCGCCGCGTTCAGCTGCGATGAACGCCTCTGAATCCGCCGCCCAGAATGCGTCGGCATCGTGAAAACCCGGATTCCAGCCTTCTTGGGCGGCCCATTCAATCAATACGTCCACTTCGGGCCGCGTCATGTTTCGTATGGTCAGTTTGTCCGGCATGGCGAGGCTTTCCCTGGACGATGAATGGATTGGCGGGCGCTTGAAAGCAGGGTTGTTAACGAGTTGAGCAGGCGCATGACTTTCTTCTGAATTTTGCCGGTATTAAATAACTATCACTCAAATAAAACTGTTGTCAATGATAATTTACTGGTTTCATATCAGCACAAGATGCAAGGTTGGGTTAAATGTATGCGCCCCGGGATTTTTCTGTTCACCATCGATTGTAATAACCAGTGTCTTTTTGATGTGCCGTGCTTTTCTTTCGTTCCCGCGTTCATGTAAACTGTCAAACGATCATGTTTCTATCTGGATCGCAGGTATTTATAAACCGGCAATCTAATTTTCTGCAGGAGTAAAGCGCTTATGAAAGTAACATACGATGCCAATACATGTATTCACGCAGGCAACTGTGTGAATAGTCTTCCCACCGTGTTTAAAGTCGCCGACGGAGAGTTTGTGATTGACCAGACAGGTGCAAGCGAAGCTGAAATCCGGCAGACAGTGTCCAATTGCCCGTCGGGCGCGTTACAGATTATTGAACGCGATAATCCGTAATAAGCTGTATCTGTGGCAAACCATAAACAGGGCGGAAATCGCTATGGCGCCAGGCCGGAAAACGCTGCGTTAGGAGCCGCGGATAAATAAGTGTGACGATTGGGCGCGTCTGGCGGAATGCAATGCAAGGCGGGAGGATGAGTCATAGCCGAGCTATGGCGGCGGCGAACAACGCCGCAGTGTGTCCGCCAGATGCGATCCAGGTGTTACAGTTATTTATGAACGACTCCTTAGTCCGAGTTCTTTGTGTTATCAGCAGCCGGTCTCGCGTCTCTCAGTATCTTCAAATATTTTTCCGCCAGTGCCGGCTTCCAGTCACTAAAAGATTCCAAAGCCTGAATAGCAGAGGGGATCAGCGGGTTATGCCTTAAAGCCAGCGTTGTAATCGATGCAAATGCCGCATCGGAAGACGAAGTGCCGACCCACGATTGCAATAATGCTGCAGTGGCGATATTTTCCCGCAGAGCCCGATAATCGAAATTTGCGTCGGCGGGTTCAATACGGAGTTTTTCCAAGAGCTTTTCCGCCACTTCCTTGGAATAGACAGGGTCTCTTTTTCTTCCTGTGGCAACTTCTAAAATATCCGTAAAGTGCGTAAATAAACGGATATCGGTTTCCGCTCTGGCGCTTTCTGCCAGACGCTGCTCCGCCTTGAGCTTCAGCCGGTATTCTTTCAGCGCGAGCCACACGCCGGCGGATGTTGAAATAATGCCGGCAAATGATGCGACTGGAATCAGCCAGTCTTTGATATCGGTTGGATCCATTAATTTCCCGTTCCTTTTACCGTCTTGTGCACACTGCGTTGTTCCGGTAGCAGGTTGCAAACACCTTGTTTATTGTATGCTGTATTGAATAGCGTTATAGCATAACCATTGTAATACTTGATTCGCTTGCGTGATTTCCCGGAAGAATAATTATCGCTCTATTTCTTTCACTTTTACCGTAGTGTTCAAGATCACATGGCGCCCGCCTGATAAAGCATTGCCGCTTGTGTACATAAGCGCTTTATTTCCTGTCGCTGATGAATTTTTCTGCGGTGATGTGACGAACTTAATAATATTGTGATTGAATTATGTACGCCGGATCAGGCTTTGTCACGTCCGTAAACATCTTCAAAGCGCACGATATCATCTTCGCCTAGATAAGAGCCGGATTGTACTTCGATCATTTCGAGCGGGACGCGGCCCGGGTTTTCCAGGCGGTGACGGGTGCCGACAGGAATATAAGTGGATTCGTTTTCGGTTACCAGAAAGCATTCGTCGTTACGCGTTACGCGGGCCGTACCACGCACGATGACCCAATGTTCGGCGCGGTGATGGTGCATTTGCAGCGACAAGGCGCCGCCGGGTTTGACGACAATGCGTTTAACCTGGAAGCGTTCACCGGAATCCACGCCGTCATACCATCCCCACGGACGGAATACCTTGCGGTGCAGATGGCTCTCCGTTCTTCCGGTTTCTTTGAGACTGTCAACGATTTTTTTTACATCCTGGGTCTGATCTTTATGTGCAACCAGGATGGCATCTGATGTTTCTACAACGATCATGTCTTCGATACCGATACAGGTGACAAGGCGGTTTTCCGAGATGGCCAGGGTGTTTTTGCATGCATGCAGGAGAACGTCGCCCTGGGTGACGTTGCCGCTTTGATCCTTGGGCAGAACATGCCACAGCGAATCCCACGCGCCGACATCGGACCAGCCGGCTGCCAGTGGAATGACAGCGCCAGCCGGCAGTTGCGGATTCTGCCCCAGTGCGATATGCTCCATAACGGCATAATCGATAGATTTGCTGACGCATTGTTCAAACGCTGCTTTTTCAACGCGGATGAAGTCGCCATCGAGACTGCCGCCGTTCCACGCTGCGCGGCATGCGGACAGAATTCCCGGATGACAGAGTTCTATGGCTTGCAGCCAGGTCGATGCACGCATCAAAAATAGTCCGCTGTTCCATAGAAATGAACCGGCTTTAAGATAGGCCTGTGCGGTTGCCGTATCGGGTTTTTCGACGAAGCGTGCAATGCTGTATGCATCGGCATCCGTCAATTTTTCCCCTGTTTGGATGTAGCCATATCCGGTTTCCGGTTTGTCCGGCGTAATGCCGAATGTCACGATAGAACTGTTGAGCGCAAGCTGAATGCCTTGCTGCACGGATTGTTTGAAGGCGCCCGTGTCGACTATGACGTGATCGGAAGGCATAACCAGCAGAATTGGATCGTCATTTAGATGCAATGCCGAAAGCGCCGCGATCGTTAGTGCCGGCGCTGTATTGCGGCCGCTTGGTTCAAGCAGAATGGTACTTCTGCGCCCCATCATGCGCAGCTGTTCGGCAATGACAAAACGGTATTCTTCATTACAGACAACGATGGGGTCGGCAATATTAATGTCGTCAAGTCCGTCCATCCGGCGTACAGTGGCCTGCAGCAGTGAATCGTCGCTGACCAGCGTGAGTAGCTGTTTTGGGTGTTTTTCACGGGAAAGCGGCCACAAACGCGTGCCTGAGCCGCCTGACAGGATAACGGGTATTAATGTATGCATATCGGTTTTCCATGAAATGTATAGAGGACGCTACGCCGCATTGCAGGGGATCTTGCCGGATTATATCCGTTTTTTGTTTGCACTTTATCCGCCCTGGACGGGTGATCGATCAAGTACCCTGTCCAGTATGGCGACGATTCTTTCAGCGGCTCTGCCATCCCAGAGTTCAGGTCTGCGGCATGCAGTTTGCGGGTTACGTAATACGTTGAACGTTTCATTGATAATAGTAGTTGAGTCTGTGCCCACCAGTTTGTTTGAGCCTTCCTCAACGGTGATCGGGCGTTCAGTGTTTTCACGAATTGTAATGCACGGCACCCCCAGCGCGGTCGTTTCTTCCTGCAGGCCGCCGCTATCCGTCAGTACGACTGCGGCGTCTTTCCATAGATGAAGAAATGACATGTAAGCCAGCGGTCCCGTCAGCGTGATGTTAGGGCCAAGATCGATGGCATACTTGTCCAGATTCCGGCGTGTGCGCGGATGCACCGGAAAAATAAGCGGCAGTTTTTGTGCAATGGCTTTAAGTGCTTGTCCGATCCTTGCAAATGTTTCGGCATTATCGACATTACTGGGACGGTGTAAAGTGATGACGCCGTATCGTTTTCCGGCTTCTGCCTGTGCGTTTTTGAACGGCGTCGTGGCAAAATGACGGGTATCCATGTGGGCAAGCTTTTTTGCCTGATAAAGCAGATTGTCGATCATTACATGTCCCACGTTAAATATGGCGCTATCCGATTTGCCTTCGTTTTGCAAATGCTGTACGCCGCTGGGTTCGGTTACAAAAAACCAGTCGGAAATACTGTCTGTAACCAGCCGGTTGATTTCCTCAGGCATGTGCAGGTCGCCGCTGCGCAATCCTGCTTCGACATGCGCCACCGGTATTTGCATTTTTTTTGCAACGATAGAGCAGGCCAGTGTTGAATTGACATCGCCCACAACCAGCACCGCATCCGGCATTTTACTCTGACAGTACTGTTCAAATGCGATCATGATTTTTGCAGTTTGTTGCGCATGCGACCCGCCGCCGACACCCATAAAAATATCGGGCTGCGGTATTCCAAGTTCTTCAAAAAAAACTGCGTTCATTTCCGGGTCGTAGTGCTGGCCAGTATGGATAATCTTGAAAGTTAAAGTTGGGTGCGCCTTCAGTGCGCGCACAATAGGCGCGATCTTCATGAAATTTGGCCGTGCGCCTGCAACGAGATAAATTGTTTTTTGCATAAACGGGTCTGGATGGATTGTTATTCTCAGTAGGCGAGGATAGTGTTAAAAAAGAGTTAAATGTCGCCTATTTTAGTTGATTTTATTCAATGATTAAGTTGAATTTATATCTTTTTTGCAGGTCTTGTTTTGAAACCGTGTTGTTATATTTAACTAAAGTTTCACGCTTTTTTAGAGCATGTGACTGAGTTTAATAATTTCCGGCATTGTGGCGGTGCTGACTGCCGGCCATGGTGAAACAGCACCAACTATGACCCTGTTATCAATAGGACAGAATCTAAATTTACCCTTTAGATACAGGTTACAACATTCATGGCTTCATCAAAACTTCCCTGGTCAGCCCTGTGGGCTGCGTCATGATCTTTGGTACCCTTTGGTACCGTCAACTGATAAATGAAAAGGCCTGGCCTAACCAAAATTGTCACAATAGGCTTTTCGCTAACTTATTGAGCAATATCGGAGAACAAGGCAATGCCTCATTGTAATACAATTTTTTCTCAGGTTCTAAGATTTGTTTCGAGACATAAATTTGAATCTCTGGCACCGTCGTCATATAGGAATATCTTCTCATACTGTTACCCGATGATGGTCACAGTTTGTGACCATGGCGATGGCGCAGTTGTCCAGCCGCATCAGTTTGCGGCGATTTCGTTGGAAACATGGGCGCGCAAGCACGTCGCCTTTATCATTTTGGCAGCGCGAAACTGACACGCTTCAACCTTGCCCGTATGAATGAAGACAAGCCTTATGCGCACCAGGACCGGATTCGCGGATCTGTAACAGGGGTCTGTAACAGCACCTAATGGTTTCACTTAACCAAGATTAATAGTAACCCCAATAGTCAAGACCCGCTGTTGTGTTTAAACTTGTTTTCAAGATGAACAAGTTTATT
>NZ_FOGH01000060.1 GCF_900111165.1 Nitrosomonas sp. Nm51 | reverse complement strand
GCGGCTATCTGGAATTTCAGTATATGTGCATGGGATTTATGCTGTGGAAAGATGATTTATGATTATCACTGTTGATATTTGTGGGTAATAGGCAGTCCTAGGACTCCTTCAATTTGATTTTGCCCTATACTAGAATAGTATCTCAATATATGCCACTGACATATTGAGAGACCAGATGAAAAAAAGATATATTGTTCGGTTAACGGAAGTAGAACGTCAAGGGTTGGGGGAACTGGTTTATAAAGGGAAGGCAGCCGCATACCGGCGAACGCATGCGCAAATTTTGTTATGAGCCGATGAAGGCGGTTTTGGGCCAGGGTTATTGGATAGAGAAGTGGCGAAGACCGTGGGTGTTAACGCGAGCACGGTTTCAAGGTTACGCCAGCGCTGTGTTGAAGAAGGTCTGGAAGCGGCGCTTGAGCGTAGGCCTCGGGTAAGAGAGAAATCACGCGTACTTGGGGGTGATGGTGAGGCCCATTTGGTTGCAACGACGTGTAGTGATCCACCGCCGGGGCAATCGCGTTGGACGTTGAGCTGTTGGGAGAACGATTGGTCGAACAGGAAATCGTCGAATCCATTTCCCATGAAACCGTCAGACAGGTTTTAAAAAAACACGTTTAAACGTTTAAACCCTGGCAGAAGAAGATGTGGTGTATTCCACCCAGACAGGATGCAGCTCTTGTGTGTGCGATGAAACAGGTTCTGTCAGTTTACAAACATGCTTTTGATCCGGACTACCCTGCGGGATGCATGGTTGAGACAAGCGTGCTATGCGTGAAAGAGGTGCGGCCTGCGCCGCCAGACGGTCCTGGTCAAATTGAACGCTACGATGTGGAGTATGAGCGTAATGGGGTTGCGCATCTTTTCCGGTTTTATGCGCCATTAAAAAACCGGCGCCGGACAGATGTCGCTGATAATCATGCGGCGGCGTAATGGGCACAAGAGGTACGTGCGCTGGTAGAGAAGGATTTTCCAGATGCCGGGAAGATTGCGCTTGTCATGGATAATCCAAATACACACAGGGGCTTCGTTGTATAAGGCCTTTGAACCAGAGGTGGCGCGCAGATTGATGGAAAGACCGGAATTTGTATATACGCCAAAGCATGGCAGTTGGTTGAATATGGCCGAATGCGAATCCAGTGCATTATCGCGGCAATGTCTTAATCGCCGGCTATCTGATATGGAAACCGTACACAGGGAAATCGATGCATGGACGGCAACACGAAACCGATCTGCTACGACTATTGAGTGGCGATTTATAACTGAGGGCGCGCGGATAAAACTTAAATTAAACAGCTTTATCCGGCAATATCAAATTGATAGTAGTGGAATGGACGCCCGCTGCTCTAAACGGCATCAATGTGCCAAAGTAGAGGTGCATGCAGTTAAGCCCGCTAAACAAGAGAGGAGCGTCCGGCATGAAGGTTACAGCAATTGGCATTGATTTGGCAATAGAAGTGTTTCAGATCCACGGTGTTGATGGCCACGGCAAGATTGTGTTGCGCAAGCAATTGCGCCGAAACGGGATGGTAAGGTTTTTCGCCAATTTAGAGCCCTGTTTGATTGGCATGGAAGCATGCGGCAGCTCGCACCGCCGGGCGGGGAAACTCAGCGAATTTGGACACACCGTCAAGCTGATGCCCCCTCAATAGATGCCGAAAGTGATTTTCCGGGTATTCTGCGCAAGTTGCCGGACAGACTGAACGATCATCTCAAGGAACCGGACCGTCAGGTGGAAGAACTGAAGTTGCAGATCAAGCTGTGGCGCCAAGCGAACGAAGCCAGTCAGAAGCTGGAAGCGATTTCCGGTATTGGCCCGACACGGCGAATTCAAGCGTTTTGAACAAACAGGCACAAAAATATGTCGCGCCCTTTGGGTTTGTTTTCGAACAAAATTATCGTCGTTTTCGCGCCTTGAATATGCTCCGGTATGTCCTGCGGCACAAAACCTGATCCTTTTGTCCGGAATACAAACAGAAATGTACATAACACATGACGACACCCCTAAGGCAGGGAACGCAATGTCATCAATTTAAAGGCAAATACCCTGATGAAACCATTGCGGGAATTTAATCATACGTTTTACTTTTGTTATGAAAATTTTCTGACAAACTATAGTGTTATTTTTCTACAAACGATTATTTCCAACTTTTATGAGAGGTAATTATGCGCAACGGTCCAGTACGCTTAACAAGAAATTTGCAAGGTATTGGCATGTCAAATCAAATTTGCATTAACAATGTGTCTGGCAATTATAAATTTCATTATTTAGCTGTGTTTACAATGCTGTTGTTTGCTTGCCACCCGGTTTCATCTACGCCGATTGATAGCGTAAAAGCGGATATGCAGTTTAATGAAGCAGAATTGCTGGACGCCCCGGCAAATGCTGGATGGTCGAAAAAAGCCAATATCGTTATGGGGGCCGCGGCCAGAGGAGATGCTACGCCTTCTTGGTGGGTGCCACGCAATTCAGAATACAAATCCCAGTCAGCTTGGGAGGCTATCGTGCCGTGGTTTCATATCTATCCGGGCACAGCACATGCTGCAAAAAATGTGCGTGTTAAAATTTCAGGATTAAAGCTTTATATCCTGAAAAAATCCAATAATCAATGGCACAGGGTCGGTGGCGATAACCTGCCTGTCTGGGCGTTTCACACAAGCCATATATCGCCATCGACAGCATCCCAGGAAGTTGACATGCGGACAGAACCAGGCGGAGCTCCATCCTATAAATTCAATTCCGGCCTTAATCCCATTCATGGCGGCGCCAATATATATGTCATTAACGGATATGACGTTAAAGCTGTATTTGCGCAGGTAACCACGCAACTCATTCTTAATGACCCTGCAGGACCGGATGACAGGGCTGGCGCTCAAATACTGGTCAGTGTCGGCGCGGATTATTATCCGACAGCAGCGCATTCGGTAGCTGACTTTACGCCAATGACACATCTGCCAGCTGTTGGCGCCTCAAGATATGGACTTGTGAGGAATACACACAGAACGCATTACTTTGCTACTATTGATCCACCCGGGCCGGCTAATACACAATCCGAACATCAGTATAGACCACATTTTGTCATTCCAATAGCCGAGTTTGAATCGAACCCGCCCCCTGTTCTGACAAATCAACACAGTGGCGCATGTAATTAGTCTGATAGTATTCTGTCTATGTGATATTACTGAATTCAGTAAGCTTGCCGGTGTCCATGGTCTGCGTTGCGCCTTTTGACAATTGAAGACTACTCAGTCAGCCCATAAAATATATACAAGCACTTGATATTAGTAACAATCCAGTCGAAATGGTGATTAATCGATGCCCATACCCAGCAAAACTTTTCATCAACCCAACTTGTTTGAAACAGACCTGTTGTTACAGCTTGATCCAGCCGATCCGCTGCTCAAACTATCAACCGTTATTCCCCGGCATGAATTTGACGAAGCGTTTGGCATTCATTACACCGAAAGCACAGGCGCACCGGGCAAGCCAATTCGCCTGATGGTTGGGTTATTGATTCTCAAGCAACTGGATAACTTGAGCGATGAAGCGGTGGTGTTGCAGTGGAAGCGCAATCCTTACTACCAGTCTTTTTGCGGCATGAAGGAATTCCAGCGGAAACTGCCTTGCCATCGCACGAAGCTGGTTCATTTTCGCAAGTGCATTGGATTCGGCGGTGTTGAGCGCATTTTCCGGATGAGTGTTGGTCTGCATGGAAAGACAGCGCTGGAAGATGCGGTTCATATTGACACGACAGTGCAAGAAAAAAATATCACTTATCCCACGGATAGCAAGCTTGCAATCAAAACCAATCGCCTGAACAAGACAGCCAAAGCACATGGTGTTCCTCAGCGGCGCACCCTTATCAAGGAAGTCAAATCACTGCGCCTTGATATCCGGCATTTTCGCCATACCGGGAAAAGAGCCAAGGCCAGGCGTGCACTGAAACGGCTTAGAATCATTGCGGGCATTTTGATACGGGAATTCGGAAGGAAATTACCGCAATACTGCTCGTTTGAGCGCTACCCGCAGGACTTTCTGCTGTATGATCGCGTAAAACAACAGCCCAAAGACACAAACAAAATCTATTCCCTGCATGATCGCCATACGCTGCCGGAAATACTCAGGCATGTTGAAACGTCGCGTGGCCAAAACGAAGTCAATGAAATCAAAATCATTTTTCCGGGAAAAGCGCTCAAACGAGACACGCATTACCAGAAAGACAAGAAGCGAAAACAATGCAGAAGACGCGCAGCCATTGAACCCATTATCGGCCATTTGAAATCGGACTATCGAATGGCAAGGAATTATCTGAAAGGTGCGGTCGGTGATCAGACCAACCTGCTGATGGCTGCTTCGCCTGGAATCTGAAACAATGGCTGCTGGCCATTCTTTGGCTGTTTTTTGCTGCGAAAAACAAGACAAAAACAAATCTTGCGGCCGGAAATTTCTGAAAAACAAGTGCGCAGGTTAAATAAATAATCCATGACTGAAATTATTGCGCAGAAAATTTTTCAAAATATCTTTTTTCAGGGCCGACTAATTAACCGCTGACAACGCTTAATACGAAAATATACTATGCCGCTTCACGATCATACAGCCCTGCTGCAAAAACCGGTCAGGCTTGGCGTCGTTGGCAAATATCTTGGCCAATTACTACTTGTCATGGCTGTTCTGGCAATTATTCCGCTGGCGGCCTCACTGATTTTCATGGAATATCATTTAACCCTGCGCTACATTATTGTTGAAATTATTTTGCTGACAACGGGATTGCCGCTGATGCGCATCAGTGCTTCTACTGACATTCAAACCAATGAAGGCCTGGTTATCACCGGGCTTATTTTCATCCTTTCCCCATTAATTATGACCATCCCTGTCATGGGCAGTGGACTGAATTTTATCGATGCACTGTTTGAAACGGTATCGGCTTTTACGACAACAGGCTTATCTGTTGCGACACAATTGCAGCAACAACCCCAGACCTTTCTGTTTGCACGTACGTATATGCAGTGGATCGGCGGGCTGGGCATCGTGATTCTGACCATCGCATTGCTGCTAAGACCCGGCGCTTATATCAGAAAACTGATTGAATTGGACGAAAGCAGTGATTTTGTCAGTTCGGCACGCATGTATGCGCGGCGCATTCTTACGATCTACATAGTATTGACCGGTATCTGTACAGGCCTGATCTGGATGGCGGATGGCAATTTTTTTAATGCAATCACACATGCATTTTCTGCGGTTTCCACAGGCGGGTTCTCCAATTTTGACAACAGTCTGGCAGGCTTTCATTCGCCGTTCGGAGCGATCAGTGTCATTCTGGGATGTATTTTCGGCGCACTGCCGCTATTATTATATTTCCATATCCGCCAGCACAGCTTTTTAATGATTTATCGGGATGTACAGGTCAGAACGATCGTATTTCTATTTTTATTTATCAGCCTGGCGCTTACATGGGTGCTGCTGCATGATTCGCAGATGACCTTCCGTGAAGCTGTGTTTCATGCGCCGTTGATGGCTATTTCAGCGCAAACAACCGCCGGTTTTGCATCGCTCGATGTCACGCAGATCGGTGCGCACGGCATGCTTATTCTGATGATGGCAATGTTTACAGGTGGCGCGCTGGGTTCAACCGCAGGGGGCATAAAACTTTACCGTATGCTGATTTTCTGGCAAGCATTATCCTTTATGTTGAAAAAAGCAACGGTAACGCCACATGCGGTCATTCTGCCCCGGCTCGCGGGCAAAAACCTGGAAACAGATGAAATTAACAGGGCTTTACTGGTTATTCTGTTATTTATCTTCACAATCACATGTGCGTGGCTGGTGTTTTTATTTTCCGGTTACGAACCGCTCGCGGCTTTATTTGAAGTTGTTTCCGCAACGGCCACAGTCGGTTTGAGCAGCGGCATCACCGATATCGATCTCTCACCGCATCTAAAATTAACACTTTGTCTGTGTATGCTGCTCGGACGGCTTGAATTTTTCGCCCTGCTTGTATTAGTCTACCCTTCAACCTGGACAAACAGGAGATCGTAAGCATGAGAATGGCATTTATCGGCACGAGTTCTATCACCATCGCCGCGGCGCGAGAATTGAGTAAGCAGGGTCATGACGTCATCCTCGTTGAAATGGACAAGGAGAAGATCGAGACATTGTCAGAGCAGCTCGATTGCGGTTTTGTTCATGGCGACGGCACACGCCCGGAGATTTTAAAAGAAGTCGACCCTGGAAACACCGAGATCATATTTTGCTTCACCAGCAATGATCAGTCCAATATAATCGCCAGTTTGATAGCGCGGTCGCTGGGATTTAAAAAAATTATCACCAAACTGGAAGACTCGGAATTTGACCATATAGCCATTGAGCTCGGCCTGGAGAGCATCATCGTTCCGTCAAGAACAATCGCGCATTATATTGTTGACATGGTCGAGGGCCGAAACATCCTGGAAATCTCGTCAATCATTAAAGGCGATGCCAGGGTATTCTCGTTTGTCGTACATAAGTCTCTGGAAGGCACATTGGCTCAGCTGGACCTGCCCGCAACTTGCCGCATTATGTGTATTTACCGGCAGGATGAACTGTTGCTGCCGAAGGAGGATACACGGCTCGAGTCGGGCGATGAAGTGATTCTGATCACGCACCAGAAACAATTGAACCAATTGCACGAACAATTTAATTCCGACAAATAACACCGGGCATGTGGCAATCATATTTCAGAAATAACCGCCAGCAGCTGTCCGTTCGTCACATATGCGCCTTCCTGACATGATATCCGCCGTACCGTTCCATCCCTGTCGGCTTCAACAACAAACTCCATTTTCATCGATTCAATCACGACCAATGGCGTACCTGTGGAAACGCGCTGTCCTTCTTCCACCAAAACTTTCCATACCGTTCCGGTAATATGCGAGCCGGCGGCAAAACTGCCTTCCGGAAGATCCAGTTCGCTTTGCGTATCGGACTCATCGAGAATGCTTTCATCTAACGCATCTGCGTATTCAGGCTGACCAGCCGCATGCCAACGCTCGCGCTCGGCCTCAAATGCTGCTTGCTGCCTGGTTTTGAATGCCTGTATCGACTCGCTGTTTTGTTGTAAAAACCGGTTGTACTGTTTCAGGCTAAAAGTAGTTTCATCAACACGCAAAGTAAATTTTCCAGTTATAAAATCCTTACGCAGTTCAAGCAATTCGCTTTCGCTGACGGGATAAAAACGGATCTGATCGAAAAAACGCAACAGCCATGGCTTGCCATCCTTGAAGTCACTCGTCTGACGGTAACGGTTCCACATCTGAACGGTCCGGCCGACAAACTGGTAACCGCCCGGTCCCTCCATGCCATAAATACACAAGTAAGCACCACCAATGCCTACAGCATTCTCCGGAGTCCAGGTTCTGGCCGGATTGTACTTTGTCGTTACCAGGCGATGACGCGGGTCTACAGGGGTTGCCACCGGCGCACCAAGATAAACATCGCCAAGCCCAAGAACCAAATAACTAGCGCCGAACACAATCTGCCGCACAGCCTCGGTGTCATCCAGCCCGTTAATACGGCGGATAAATTCAATATTGCTTGGACACCATGGCGCGTCGCTACGTACAGACTGCATGTATTTTTCTATTGCCTGTCTGGTTGCCCGATCATCCCATGACAGCGGCAGATGCACAATCCGCGACGGTATTTCCAGGTCATCCATCACAGGCAATTTGGCTTCCGCCTCAATCAGATACGACAGCAACTTATCACGTGGCAGAACCAGTGAGTCAAAATGCACCTGCAGTGAACGTATTCCCGGCGTCAAATCGATAATGCCATCAAACGCATCCCGATCCCGCGCATACTGTAACGATAGCATTAACGCGTGCACCCGCAATCTCAAATTAATATCCAGCACGGCTGGCCCATACTCAATCAACAGATAACGGTCACCCGATTGCCGATAAACCACAGCCGGTGACTGATCGCTCTCTGGCGTACTGTGTATCACCGGATCGTCAAGCAACAACGGTTGTGGCGCTACCAGGGTATGCTTGGGAAAATCTATTTGTTCGACAGCAGTCTTTAAGTCACGCTCCATTGCCTCGGCTTGCACCAGCGTCAACGGATAAAAACGTACCATATCACCGGGTTTCAGCTGCCCGAGTTTCCATAATTCCGCATGTACAACCGTTGCAGGGCAGACAAAACCGCCCAGACTCGGACCGTCCGGTCCCAGAATAACCGGCATGTCTCCGGTAAAATCAACCGCACCGACCGCATAGGCATTATCATGGATATTAGAGGGGTGCAGACCGGCTTCACCGCCATCGCTGCGCGCCCATTGCGGCTTGGGCCCGAGCAGTCGTATGCCTGTGCGACTGGAATTATGGTGCACAGTCCATTCAGCGGTAAAAAACATTTGCATGTCTGCTTCGGTAAAGAAATCAGGCGCGCCATGCGGACCGTATAACACACCGATACACCAGCGGTCCGTATAACGCGGAATCTTTTCTTCGGTCAGATAACGCGGCTGGTGATTGTCCGCTTTCAGAATATGCAACACATCGCCACTGCGCAGCACACGTCCGGCATGTCCGCCAAACTGGCCTAATGTAAATGTCGACTTGCTGCCGAGATAATCCGCCACCTGGAACCCGTCTTGCACCGCAAGATATGCACGGCAGCCATGATGGGTAGTTTTCCCAAATTGCAGTATTGCACCTGCTTTAACTGCATGCGAACGCCATAGCGTAAGCGCTTCACCATCCAGATGCACAACTATCGGCGCTCCGGTAACTGCGATTATGCTGTCGCAATTGAATCTGAGTGTCGGACCGGCAAATGTTATTTCAAGCCCGGCTGCATCGCCGTTATTGCCAACCAGTTGGTTCGCCAGACGGAAAGCAAGGCTATCCACCGGACCTGACGGCGGCACGCCGATTTTCCAGTATCCCAGCCGTCCCGGATAGTCCTGTATCGTTGTTTGCACACCAGGGCTGAGAATATCAACTGTTTGCGCACAATAATGAAAACCGTTCAAGAAACGCGTGCCATAGCGTCCTTCACGAAATGCAGCGCTGTGAATAACCTGCAGCAAATAATCACGATTGGTCTCTATACCCTGCAGTACGGCTTGTTCCAGTGCGTGCCCTAATTGATCGACTGCCTGTTCACGTGTAGCTGCATGCACTATCACCTTTGCCAGCATGGGATCGTAAAAAGGCGTCACGGTTGTGCCGCTATCCACCCAGGTTTCGACACGTGCAATTGACGAAAACCGAGCCGCGGTCAACATACCGCTTGACGGCTGAAAATTCTGTGCGGGATTCTCCGCATAAATCCGTGCCTGAATTGCTGAACCTTCCGGTTTGATGTCGAACGAATCCAGTTCCGGCAGTTCTCCGCAAGCCTGCCGAACCATCCATTCAACCAGATCGACTCCGGTTACCATTTCGGTAACGCCGTGTTCCACCTGAAGACGCGTGTTGACTTCAAGAAAATAAAATTCATTGCTGGAACCGTCAACAATAAATTCCACCGTACCGGCTGACTGGTAGTTAACCGATTCGCCAAGACGGACCGCTGCCTCGTTAAGCGCTCTTCGCAAACCGTCTGTCAGATTGGGGGCTGGCGTTTCCTCAACAACTTTCTGGTTACGGCGTTGCATCGAGCAGTCGCGCTCCCCCAGCGCGAGTACTCTGCCTTTGCCGTCACCAAAAATCTGTACCTCGATATGCCGCGCATTTTCAATATATTTCTCAAGGAAAATACCGGCGTCACTGAAGTTATTTCGCGCCAGATAACGGACAGCATCATATGCATCGGTAAGTTCTTTTTCGTTCCAGCATAGCCGCATACCGATACCGCCACCGCCAGCGGTGCTCTTCAACATCACCGGAAAACCAATATGTGTCGCAGCACGCATAGCTTCATCCAACGTCTCCAGCAAAGTGGTGCCAGGCAATAAAGGCACACTGTTTTCCAATGCCAGTTCGCGGGCGGTATGCTTGAGGCCGAAAGCACGCATTTGATGCGCGGTTGGACCGATAAAACAGACATGATGAGATGCGCACTGATCGGCAAAATCCGCATTTTCACTCAAAAAGCCGTATCCGGGATGAATCGCCTGCGCATGTGCCCGCCGTGCTGTTGCCAGTATTTTATCTGTTCGCAAATAACTGTCTGCTGCCGCGCCTTCGCCGATGCTATACGCCTCATCTGCTTCAGTTACGTGGCGCGACAACGCATCCGCTTCGGTATACACGGCAACACTACCAACACCGATGCGGCGCAGGGTGCGTATAATCCGGCTGGCGATTGCGCCACGGTTGGCAATCAATACTTTGTCAAACACTGTCTGCTCCTTTTTTTGCTAATGCACACACCGAAATGGCTCGTCAATCCCAGATCAACAGCCGAATCGGCGTTGGATTATAGGCATTGCAGGGATTATTCAGCTGCGGGCAATTCGAAATCAGTACGATCACATCCATCTGTGCACGCAGTTCAACATACTTGCCGGGTGCCGAAATTCCATCGACAAAATCGAGCCTGCCATCTTCAGTGACTGGCACGTTCATGAAAAAATTGATGTTGCTTGGCAAATCGCGCTTGCTCATGCCAAGCTGCTCGCACAACGGATCATGCGTCAGTGCATATAAAAAATTATCGCGGCAACTGTGCATGGAATGCTTGTCCAGCGCGTAACGAACGGTATTGCTTTCTGCCGCGCAAGCACCGCCCAGTGTATCGTGCCGTCCACAGGTATCGGCTACAATCGTCAGCATGACATTACCAAAATTGGAATAAAGCTTGCTGCCGGTTGTCAAGTAAAGCCTGTTCTGATTACGTATGGTATCGTTCACACTATAGCGTTCAGGAGCATGATGCGCATTGTAAAAAAGCGTATCGACAGCCTGATTGCCCTCCAGATCGATAATCCGGAAAGTTTGCCCGGCATTTAGCTGCTTAACCCAGGGCTCACCAGCAGCGCAGAGTTCATCAACAACCGCGTTTGCCGGACTCAATTGACTCTCGGTCAGATTATGCTGCTGAAACTGCATATTCATAGCTCACCTCCTGAAGCGTAATAACGTTGTGTATTCTCTAATCCTCGCATATTCTCGGCGATTTGCAGGCATTTTTCGGCGCGGCTCGCAGGTGTAGCATAAAGCGCAAGACGCACCGCGCCGGGCTTGTATGCTTCACTTTGATCGAGCGGATGGGGCGCGGCAGAGAGCACAACCAGCGTATTCATTTCAAAACTCAGATCGACAAAATCACCGGCTTTGCTGTTTCCCGCATTAAAAATCAGTTCGCCTGCAGCATTGACAGCAGCCTTACTGAAGAAGTTGATATTTGATACGATATCACGCCGCCCAAGGCCCCATTTACCAAGTTCAATCAGCATGTTATCCAGACCATTACGGTACATGCCATTGTGCAGTTCCTGATAGCGTGCAACGCCATAGTGCGCACGCACCTGCTCGGCATCGCTGATACCGCAAACGGTATCATGCCACCCCACAGTGTCTTGAGTGATGCGGCAAAAAATCCGTCCCATATCCGAATGGCAGGCATGACCTTCGGTCAAATAAAACGTATGCTGCGATTTGAGTGTATCCGCCATGTTATACCGCTCTAGTTTTTCTTCCTGGTTATAAAACAGCACTGCTGCACTGGCTCCGCCACTGCTATCTGTCAAACGCAATGTCGTGCCGCGCCGCACGACACCGGACCAATGGCACCCGCCCGGAACAGTCTCCTGCCAGATAAATTGTTGATTTTGATTCATTGCTGCCTCCTTGATAATTTTCAGTCATATGCGGAATTAGATTACACCTGGTTACAAAATTTGAATACACCCTGGCCAACCCCGGCCAGACGTGCGGTTATAAAAAAACCGGATTCTGAATTCAATTACGACGATTTTTTTGAATCAGAATATAAAGTGTCGTGACACCCAGAATACTGCCAAGCACCAGCGGTATTGCCCATAACTGCCACCAGGGTGCATGCTCTGAAACAGCGTAAGCACGGGGCCAGCCAATATTGATTAACTCAAACAGTGACCAGGCGAATGCCGCGCAATTGATCACAAGTCCCCACACGCCGAGCTTAAGTTCGCCTAATGCAGGATTCCATCGTCCGGTCAGACGCGCGAACAGGCCAACACCGGTGGTCATGGCAAACATGGCATATAATCCACCGGTCCCAAAAGCAATCACGGTTGCTACCGCACCGTCATTCAGACCCAGCAGTAATCCCAGACCGGACAATGTGACTGTAAAAAGAATGGCGTTGCGCGGCGTTTTGTCAACAGTCACATGGCTGAGCATGGTTGGCATATTACCTTCCCGCGCCATCGAAAAAACAATGCGTGACGTATACTTAACAACCGAAGCACCGCATGCTAAAAAAGCAATCATGACAATGCCGGAGAACGGTTTGCTCACCCAGTCGCCAAACGAACTTGCAATTAATGGTGTAACCGGATCAGCCGTCTTGCTGGCCGTTGCCAGTGCTTCATGATTAAAAGTCAGAATCAGTGCCGAAGAATTAAACAGCACAACAGCACCGACTGCGCTCAATGCAAAAAAAATAGCACGGGGAACCATGCGCTTGGGTTGATGTGTTTCTTCCGCTGTTGTGGAACACGCGTCAAAACCGATAAATGCCCAACCGGCAATCGCCAGGGCCGCAAGAAATGCCGCAGTTTCAGTTGGTGCGGTACCGGTGCCCATATGTTGAAACAGCTCAGTAAAACCATACTGACGGAAAAAGAAGAACAACAGCAGCGCAATACCGAATGATCCGACGACTTCTGCGTAAACGCCAAGCGCGATTAACGATTTAAAAATATTGACATGCGCAAGGTTAAGCGCCATGCAAAGCAATAAAAAAACCGCACCCCAGAACACCATGGATGCACCGCTATTATCAAGCGCACCCCAGAAGGTCGCAAGCCAGACACCCCCCGTATAAGCCGTGGTTGTCAGCATGGCGATCGTCGAACTGACGTAGATCACGCCCGCATACTGCCCGGCCGTCACACCCCCAAGCTGCCGCGCCCATTTATAGGCACCACCGGCAATCGGGAACTGCGAGGCAAGCTCGGCATAGACAGTTGCCACCAACAATTGCATGGCCAGACAAATTGCCAGTGCAGCAAACCAGCCACCTCCGGTAACAACTGTCTGTACACCAATGATGGCATATAGTCCAACCACCGGAGAAACCACCGCAAAACCCATAGTGAAGCTGTGCCAGACACTCATACTGCGGTTTAGCACATCCGTACCGGAATGGTCCTCGTCGGTTGTCAAACGATTTCGTTGTGATGAAACAGGCATAACAAAGACTCCTATTCAACGGATATAAAACCCGGACACAGACCGAGAAAATATGTATGCAAACACTGCATACGCTTATCTCCCGGGCTTTTATCCCTCCGTGGAGTCTCGTTATCGAGAAGATAAAGCAAACGAGACCGGAGACTCTCGAACCAGCCACCCCATCAATTTAAATAATCAATAGATAAATTGATAAAGCCGGAACCCTAGTCTCACATTTCCAGCCTAGCCTAACAACACTTTCAGAAAAAATCAAACGCTAGAGTAACTTGCAAAACTCAAGAATTAAGCTGAATTACCGGCCCGGATAGCCAAAAAATGCAAGCGGCATGTCCACAAGTGATAAAGCTGAATTGTCAAAAACTCGAAAAAGATCAACAAATGAAAAGACTGCATGAGACTTTATCACAAGCCTGGTTGAACATACGAGGTTCGTTATTTCCCTGGCTATCAGAAGAATCAGGTCCATTAACGGAAAAACAACAGGAACTGGCCACCACGCCGGAATTGGTTCGCATAGAAAAATTCATCATCCTAGGACTGCCTATTACCCACAAATATCAACAGTGATAATCATAAATCATCTTTCCACAGCATAAATCCCATGCACATATACTGAAATTCCAGATAGCCGC
>NZ_FOGH01000086.1 GCF_900111165.1 Nitrosomonas sp. Nm51 | reverse complement strand
GAGATTATATGATATTCATGTCACTGCAAAGTTGTTGCTATACTATGCCTGAACCAGTTTTTGTAGGCTTAACTGAGGAAAATAGGTTGAATGCTGCTTGCAGAACCTCTTCCGCTATTATGCGGCGCTTTGTACCGAATGCGTCAGTCTTTGATCAACATGACACTGGACACCGTTGGCGTATACAGAACAACAGCGATTTATCGTGAATGCCCGGCCTGTTTGTGCCTATCAGTGGCAAGTACCGTATAGAGCGACGGAACGACAAAAAGGGTAAACACCGTACCGATAGCCATACCGACGCCAAGGGTAAAACTGATGGCAAACCGGCTCTCGGCACCCGGACCGCTGGCGGCTACCAGCAGGGGAATCAGGCCGAACAGGGTTGCCAGTGTAGTCATGAGAATCGAGCGCAGTCGCAGAGAAGCGGCTTTTTCCATCGCTTCGCGCCGGTTAAGCGTTTCCTTCAGTTGCAAATCATTGGCAAACTCCACAAGCAGTATGCCATGCCGTATGATCGAACCAACCAGCGCCAGCAAACCGATCTGCGTATAGATGTTAACGCTCACGACGCCGAATGCAAAAAAGATCAGAGCGCCCGCCAGAGACATCGGCACACTGACCAGCATGACGGCGGGATCACGGAAGCTGTTGTACTGAGCAGACAGAGTCAGATACATAAACATTACGGCCAGCGCAAAGGAAAACAACAATGCCGAACCTTCGGTAACGTATTGCCGCGACTCGCCGGTCCAGTCAGTCATGTAGTTGCCGGGCAGCAATGTATCCGCCTGTTGCTGCAGATACTCAACTGCGTGACCCAGTGTAATACCGGGCACGGGAACGGCCGACAGCGTAGCGGAATTGAGCTGATTGAAACGTAACAGCTGGCGGGGCTCCACCCGCTGAGTCAGTGTTGCGATAGCAGAAAGCGGGATCAGCTCTTTTTCATCGCTGGCAATGTAATAGTCCATCAATTGCTCCGCCTGAAGGCGGTACTGTCGCTCCACTTGCGGCACGACACGGTAGCTGCGACCGTCAAAACTGAAAAAATTGACATAGTTGTTCGACAGCATGGTTGCCAGATCGTCGCCCAGATGGCGCATATCAATCCCGACAGCAGCTGCTTTGTCGCGGTCGATGTCAATACGGTATTGCAGGCGGTCAAACTTTAAATCAGACTGAATGTAGGTAAACAAGCCGCTTTGCCGCGCTTGTCGGGCGAGAGCTTCGGCGTTGGCAAAGACGGCCATTGGATCGTCAATGGCACTGATAATGAACTGCACCGGTGTGCCTCCGGTTGCGCCGGGCAGTGACGGCAACGAAATCACCGCAGCCTGCAAGCCCGGATTTTGTGCGGCCAGCTGTTGTACTTGCGGCTGGAGTTCCATCTGTGTCTGATCGCGCTTGCTCCAGTCCTTGAGCGACAGACCACCAAGGGCGCTGGCACTGCTGCCGTTTTGCGGGCCGATATTATTCATCATAAAGACATGTTCGATGTCCCGAAACCGCCCGACATTGTCTGCCAGCAACGAAGTCCATCGTTCGAGTTGATCGATGGACATATTCGGGTCACCTTGCGCTGTTACCATCAAAAACCCGTCATCTTCCACGGGGGCCAGTTCGCGCTCGGAGACTGTGTACAGAAAATAAACGCTGATCAGTATCAGGCCGCCGATTCCGAGCACCAGCCAGTGTCTGTCCAGCGTTTTGCTGAGCAGCGTGTGATAACTGTCTGAAACGCTTTTAAAAGCACTGTCGACCCATTGGGTGCTGCGTCTGCGTTTCATATTGTGCTGCAACAGTTTCGCGCACATCATCGGTGACAGCGTTAACGCAATCACGCCGGAAACCAGTGTTGCGCCTGCAACCGTATAGGCAAACTCGGTAAATAATGTACCTGTCAGACCGCCCATCAGGCCGATAGGCGCAAAGACCGCGAGCACCACGATGTTCATCGCAACAATTGAGCCTGAGAGCTCATCTGCAGTTTGCTTGGCGGCTTCATTCGGCGTTGCGCCGGCTTCAATATGCCGCATCGCATTTTCCGCTATGACGATACCGTCATCAACCACCGTTCCGATTGCAAGAATCAGTGCCAGCAGGGTAAGCAGATTAATGCTGTAGCCCAGCATTTGCATAATGAAGAATGCGCCAATAATCGCCAGTGGCATTGCTATACCGGGAACGAGTGCCGAACGCAGCGCGCCCAGAAAGAAAAAAATAACAACAGTGACAATGAGCAGCGCCT
Source organism: Nitrosomonas sp. Nm51 (assembly GCF_900111165.1). GTDB lineage: Bacteria > Pseudomonadota > Gammaproteobacteria > Burkholderiales > Nitrosomonadaceae > Nitrosomonas. The sequence goes on along the minus strand of NZ_FOGH01000086.1, from coordinate 2,861 downwards.
CGATCAGCGCATCAATGACTTCGTTGATCGAATCTTCGATAGCAACCGTACTGTCGTAGACAATAATGCCTTCAAGTGCTGCTGGCAGTTGCGCATAAATATCCGGCAGCAGTGCTTTCACACCTCCGACAGCATCCAGCAGATTTGCCGTTGGTGTGACGGACACGCCGACAAAAACGACCGTGCGGTCGTTGAACATAACGGAGCTCTCATAATTTTCCGCACCAAGGCTGACCTGCGCCACATCGCTTAAGCGGATGATCGAACCCTCTTCTTCCCGTATTACCATGTTGCGAAAAGCGTCGACCGATTCCAGATCCGTGCTTGTCTCCAGAGAAATCGACAGCACCGATCCTTTGGTGTTGCCGATAGCGGCGAGAAAATTATTATCGGCAAGCACGTCTCTTACTTCAGATGCAGAGATTCCCAACGCAGCCATTTTTCGTGAATCAAGCCAGACACGCAAGGCGATTGACTGGGCACCTAGAATTTCAGCTTCCTGAACGCCCTGCAGCGTTTCCAGGCGCGGACGAACAGCCCGGGTCAGATAATCGCTGATCTGTGTCGCATCCAGTACATCGCTGAAAAAAGCCAGATACATGGCCGCCTGATCGCTGCCGGTGCTGACGGTGACAATCGAATTTTCCGCACTTTGCGGCAGCTGGTTGCGAACCTGCTGTATTTTGGTCAGAATCTGAGCGACCGCGTCATTCGGATCATAATTCAGTACCAGCCGTACGGTAATGACGCTTTGTCCCTGACTGCTTGCACTTTTCAAATACTCGATGCCGTCCATCGTTGCGATGGCCTGTTCCAGTGGCGTTGTTATGAAACCGCGAACAAGTTCCGCGTCGGCTCCGATATATGGCGTGACAACTGTCAGTGTGGTGGTGACGGTTTCCGGATATTGTCGTACGTTTAACTGCATCATCGCCTGTATACCCAGCAACGCAATAACCAGGCTGATAACGGTCGCTTGTACCGGTTTATCAATAAACTGCTGCAGCATACTCATGGTTTCACCGGCCTCGGTTCTGCAGCACGCAGAACGTCATCATCGGAAATAATGATTGAAGCACCTTCATCAATTTTTATCTGACCTGCGGTAACGACACGATCACCCGCTCCGACGCCTTTCACGACTTCTACCATCAGTCCGCGTTTTTCACCGGTTTTAATGAATCCCCGCTCAGCTATTAGGGCTGACGGATATTTCTGCGCTAATGCAGAATCCTGGGATTGATTCCGGTCTGCTGACGCGGGCGCTACTGCCGTACCAATGCTGGAGAGACCGGTTTGTTGCGCCGATTGACGCACAAAAAAGACGGTTTCTCCATAAGCATTGAAAGTGACCGCACTTGCTGGAATGGCTACCACTGGCCGTTGCGTTCCCATATCGATGGTAACATCCGCAAACATACCGGGTTGCAAGTGTGTCTCGTTGTTGGGCAGCAGCGCCTGAACTGCGAAATTGCGTGTTTTTTCCGAAACTTTGGGATTAATCGCACTGATTTTTCCTTTGAATATTTGCGTCGGATAGGCCGCTACCAGTACTTCGACTGTCTGTCCCGGATAAACTTTCGCAAAGGTATGTTCCGGCAAGGTAAAGTTTACAAAAATCGGAGAAATTGACTGCAACGTCACGATTGGCGTTCCCGGTGAAATCAATTCACCCGGACTGATCTGCCGAATACCCAGCTTACCCGCGAAGGGAGCACGAATGGTTTTTTTACTTATGTGCGCACGCTGTTCTTCAACCTGCGCCTTGAGGTTTTTTGTATCAGTCGTCGTTTGCTGCAATGCAGCTTCTGAAATGAAACCCCTGTCGACAAGTTGGCGCGCGCGGTGTTCATCGCTGCGCGCTTTCTCGAGCTGTGCCTCGAGCGACCTGAGTTCGGCGTATTCGGTGCTGGTATCAAGTTTAACAAGAAGATCGTCCTTTTCGACATTAGCGCCGGCATTGAAATCAATTTCAGCCACTTTGCCAGCGACTTCGGTAGTTACGTCGATACCCTGTATTGCCTGAACGGTACCGACTGACCTCAATTGCGAACGCCAGTACTGCTGTTCAGCCGTAGCTGCAGTCACCACTGCCGGCTGGGTCCCCCGCCGGTTTCCGGATTGTCCATCATCCCCGGTCGCAAAATAATCATAGAAAAAATAACCCGCCAGCACGAGAAAGAATCCGCTGCTAACCCAGATGACAATGCTGCGCCTGAAAGACATAAGGTCCCCGATTCTCGTATTGTCGTATTTGTAATTAAGCGTCAAATCTATTCATTAATTATCTTCTTTACTTCCCGCAATAATTCTGCCAAATGCACATCTTCGTTAATCTGCCGCTCAAATCCAGCGATTAAAACTGACACACTGCCATAGTGACTGAAACCAAACCGTGTTGCAATCTCGCTCAATGACAACCCTGCAGGTTTACGTAACAATAAACCGGAAACCTCCAAAAATTCTGCGAAAAATGCCAATTGGCCCAGTGCCGTTGCACTGCCGCTTTCATCCCAGCTTACATGAAATCGCTCGCCAGGCGTTGATAAACGGAATTCCTTTGCACTTTGATTCATCTCCTGTACAGCAATATTCACTGTTTTTACCAGCTCTCTTTGCTCAAACTCCATTTCACCCATTGGGTGACTCCTATTTTTAATCCGAAAACCTTGACATTACTATGCTTGAGCCAGTTTTTGTAGGCTTAACTGAGGAAAATAGGTTAAAACACAGTGGCATTGTCGAGGTTCCAAAAGAGCTTGTAAAGTTTCGGAGTCATCGTGGCAGGATACCAAGGAAACTAACCAAACCAGCACTACTATAGCAACAACTTTGCAGTGACAGGAATATCATGTAATCTT
>NZ_FOGH01000062.1 GCF_900111165.1 Nitrosomonas sp. Nm51 | reverse complement strand
TTGGTCAAACACAAGTTGTTACAAACCATGCTGTTGCGTGAAGAACAGCGCCGCCTGGATGGACGTGTGGAGATTGATGATGCTTATTTGGGAGGTGAGAAGCGGGGAAAGCGCGGCCGGGGCGCCGCAAGTAAAGCGCCAAGCGCCATTTGTGGCGGCGATACAAACAAATAGCGAAGGCAGGCCGCATTTCATGCGCTTAACACCTGTGAAGGGTTTTACGCATGAGGCGCTCAAACAGTGGTCAGCTGAATGTCTGGTATCTACTGCACATGTGGTATCCGATGGTTTATGGTGTTTCGGGGCTGTTACTCACACAGCAGCGCAGCATGAACGCCATGTTGTCGGCAACGGCAAAATCGCTGTAAACGCCCCGGGTTTCATTGGGTCAACACGCTACTCGGCAACCTCAAGACTGCGCTCAGCGGAACATATCACGCATTTAATCACGCCAGGTACGCACACCGCTATCTTGCAGAATTTTCTTATCGTTTCAATCGCCGCTTTGATTTGGCTGCCATGGTACCACGCTTGCTGCGTGCTGCCGTTATTACGTATATTGCTCTATCGATAAATAATCACCCCTAAATCCGCCGCGCAACATCTTCCATCGACTCCCGATAATAAATCTGCAGCTGCCTCAGATCACGGTGCCCGGTAATTCGTGCCAGCGTCAGTATACCGACCTTGGCAGAAAGCCGGGTGATTGCTTCAGCGCGTGTATCATGAAAATGTATAAATCATCAATCATGGAACGCTTCACCGCTTTGCGGAACAGCGCGTCGACCTGCGATGTTTGCAGGTTAAAAACAGATTCACTGCCCTTATACATTTGACCGATCAGCCGCACCGCCTAGACAGACAATGGCACCTTACGCGAAAATCCGTTTTTTGTTTTCGTTAAAAACGCAACACGTACATCAAGGTCAACGTCACGCCAGGTCAATCCACAAATCTCACCGGCGCGCATGGCTGTCTCGATTGCAAACAACATTACGCATCCGACCCGAGCGGATACCATACCTGGCTTAATATCAAACTCATATCCCAGGGCATACAATAGCCTGTCAATCTCATCCTGATATAAGCGCCGGTCACGCGCTGACGGCGGCTTTGGACGTTTTACGGATTTTAACGGATTCTCGCTAAGCCAGCCCCATTCATCAATCGCCACATTGATCGCATGATTCAGTAGATTAAATTCACGCAATACAGTGCCAGGCGAAACAACCTTCAAACGACGATCCCGGAAATCAACAAAATCAACTGAACTTAAATCAGGCAGCATCACGGCAAATTGCATCGATGCGTTTGTTTATAAGGGTTTCGAAAGAATCGGGAAGGAATGAGAAATATATGAAAAATTGCCGGTGGTGCCCGGGGCCGGAATCGAACCGGCATGATCGCAATGATCGAGGGATTTTAAGTCCCTTGTGTCTACCAATTTCACCACCCGGGCAATAAAAGATATGTTGTTTACAACAAGTTAATATGATAGTGATGGGATAAATCCTGATGATTATAACCTGAATATATTTGCATTTGTAGAGCCAATTACAAATATACAGGGCAATCTGGCTAAAAGGTACTTAAAAATAGAAACAGATTGAGATATTGGCTCTATCATTTTGATTTCAAATGACAGACAAATCAACGGCACCGTGTTGACACCGGTCGAAAATTGACTCGGGGCGGCTAATGGGTAACCAGGTAATTCACGTATTCTGCTTAAATTTACTGTGAAAGATTTCCGGGGTGATGACATCTTCTACATGACCGTTAGGTTGAATGTGGGTCTATGCTGCAAAATAACATTTCGTCCTCCGTCGATAAAGTGGGTTCGAACCTTTAACTCTATCCCTTCCCGGCTGCCGCCGGGGCGGAGGACGGCTAGATGATTATCAATTTTAAACCGGTATCAACAATTGTTACCCCTGTTTTAAGTTGGATGCAAGCGGATAGTTACGGAATAGTGCGGAAGCAAAAACCTAACAAACAAAGGGGTTTGCTAAGTTTTTTGGATAACTACGGATGGGTACGGATGCGAAAATGGAGGCGGGGGTCGGAATCGAACCGGCGTAGACGGCTTTGCAGGCCGCTGCATAACCACTCTGCCACCCCGCCTCTGGTAGTACTCTAAAAAAACCTATTGCCGGCAAAAAGTTGGGATTTGAAGATACTGCTTAAAAATGGAGCGGGAAACGAGGCTCGAACTCGCGACCCCAACCTTGGCAAGGTTGTGCTCTACCACTGAGCTATTCCCGCATTATGCACGATCTGAAGTTTTCTTATGCCGAAAATCAACACCCAAAAGACAAGGCAGGGATTATAGAGACTCTGGTTTTTTTGTCAAGGTATGTCCAGGCGGCAATTCAATTTCACACGCGTTGAATGGTGTTCATTTTTACTTTGCAGAATATTTTTTAATATTTGATTTTTATCAGTTATTTTACAATTCGTGCTGCTTCTTGGATATCTGCATTACCCGTCAATTAGGGCAGTACAAATACCGTATTATAGCAATAACTGATGAAGGACATGGAAACGGTGTGCTTGTGCGGTGTCATAAAACAGATTTTAAATTACAGGTCAGGAATACATCCGTATGACCGTTTCATGGCATCTTTACGTTGTATCGTACGGAATAAATGCTCTATTTTGTTTGTGTCACTTCACAACGATAGCCTGTTGCATGACTTGGAACATATCCTTGTGCATTCAGCACTCAGAAAATAAGGATATTATCCCTGATCTGAAGCTTCCCTTTTTCCCTTATGCGACCATCCGCAATAATGCTTTGATGAGAGAATTTTGTCCGGGTCTGGCTGGCTTAGGGCAAAAGGTAACAAAATCTTTGTCAAATGCGTCCCTGGTAATCAGTTTTCTGACATCGGAGAAAGCGAAATGGCTGCGATTGTTAACAGCGTAACAACGCTGCGGTGTTTTATCAATACGATCTGCGTATATCCAGGTGATGGCGGTGGCGTTACCATGGTATCCTGCAAACCGCGTTACGGTGCTTGATAAGGGACTTCTGCGACTGTGTCTTGCCGCATAACACCATGGTAACGCTGTACAGGCAACATCATATGGATAGAGCACCAGCTTTATCAATCGGTATAGCGGTTTAAAAACCGATAAAGGCAAAAAAAAACAGTAGTCAGAAATGGTTATTTGTCCCGACTTGCTATTCAAACGGGGTTTGGAAAACTTGGAAGTCAAAATGCACGAAAGTGCGACACCGCTTTTGTTCGGGTATTAAATTTTACAGCAGTTTGATATCGCCCATCTGAAGCACGGTTCTGGCCTAATGGATACGGACGGATTGATGGAAGACAATGCTATTGTTACTGATCGAGGTGTTTATGAAAGAGGAACGAGTAATTGCAATTCTCATTCACTCAACGAAAACTTTACCAGTAACAATCAAATAACAAAAAGGGAAATATTTAGATGGAACATAGTCTGGTTCTGATAACCACCATTGCGGCTGGCTTTGGTCTTGCTTTGTTGCTTGGTTTTGTTGCCGAAAAGCTGAAGATTCCCGCACTTGTGGGCTATCTGCTGGCCGGCATTGCCATCGGGCCTTATACGCCAGGTTTTGTTGCGGATGCGCAGATTGCCTCTGAACTGGCCGAGATCGGTGTGATGCTGTTGATGTTCGGCGTCGGTTTGCATTTTTCTCTGGGAGATCTGCTTGCAGTCAAACGCGTCGCAGTGCCAGGCGCTATTGTTCAAATGACTGTTGCGACTATCCTCGGTATGATGCTGGCTGCATCTTGGGGTTGGAATATGCCAGCCGGACTGGTTCTCGGTTTATCACTGTCCTGCGCCAGTACAGTTGTGCTGCTCAAAGCGCTTGAGTCGCGCGGGTTGCTGGAAACAATGGATGGCCGTATTGCAGTCGGCTGGCTAATTGTGGAAGACCTGGTGACGGTATTGATGCTGGTGTTGCTGCCTTCTTTCGCGCATTTACTGACGGAATCCGATGAATCTTCCCGCGCCACAATGCACTTGTGGCAGACTGTTGCTTATACACTGCTGCTGGTGTCGCTTTTCATCGCGTTGATGTTAGTTGTCGGTCGCCGTTTGCTGCCCTGGTTGCTGTGGCATGTTGCGGAAACGGGATCGCGTGAATTGTTTACGCTGGCTGTTATAGCGATTGCCATCAGTATTGCCTACGGTGCGGCGGAATTGTTCGGTGTATCGTTTGCGCTGGGCGCTTTTTTCGCAGGCATGGTGATGCGTGAATCTAAATTCAGTCAACGTGCTGCTGAAGAATCGCTACCGTTACGTGACGCATTTGCAGTTCTGTTTTTTGTTTCAGTCGGTATGTTGTTCGACCCGCATGTGTTGCTGGAAAAGCCATTGCATGTACTGGGTGTGGTTGCAATTATCATTGTTGGCAAATCCATTGCCGCATTGTTTCTGGTGCTGCTTTTTCGTTATCCATTGAGTACGGCCCTGACAGTTGCAGCCAGTCTGGGTCAGATCGGTGAATTTTCATTTATTCTGGCCGGCCTCGGTTTGTCGCTGGATCTTTTACCTGCAGAAGGCATGAGTCTGGTACTCGCAGGGGCATTAATTTCGATTGCCTTTAATCCAATCGCGTTTGCGGTTATTGCTCCCGTGAGCAGGTGGTTTGTTCGTTATTCCGAACTGGCGCGCCGTCTGGCTACCAGAGACGATCCATATGCCGAACTGCCTATGAGCACCGAGCGCAAATATCTTAAAGGGCAGGTCGTGGTTGTCGGTTACGGACAAGTGGGCAAGCGTATTACCCGGGCCTTAAGTCAACAGGATATTCCATATATCGTGGTCGACCAGATACGTGAACGCGTACAGGATTTACGTAACCAGGAGCTGGCAGCTGTATCCGGTGATGCATCCGAGCCTGCCGTATTGATTCAGGCGCATATTGCCGAAGCGGCGATGCTTGTTATAGCTGTGCCCGATCCGTTCAATGTGCGTCAAATGGTCAAGACTGCGCGAACGTTGAACCCGGATATTGAAGTCGTGTTACGGACGAATAACGAAGACGAATCAGATCTGTTACGCAAAGATAATCTCGGTACAGTGTTTTACGGCAAGGAGGAGCTTGCAAAAAGCATGACGCTGCATGTGTTGCAGCGTTTTGACCGTTAATTTCCACATAAGGCGCAAGTTGAGAGCAGATAAAATCGCTTTTTTGTAATCCAGACAGCACGCAGCAATAAGCTGATGCCCGAAGGAAGGATAAGCCGACATAAATTATATTTTCTGATGTAACAACGGCCTGCGATAATGTATTTGGCTTTTATTGCCGCAGATTTGCTATTAAACGTGCAAGCGCTTTACCCCGGTGACTTATTTTGTTTTTAACGTCTGAATGCAATTCAGCTGCTGTTTTTTTTAGCTCCGGAATAAAAAAATACGGATCATAGCCAAATCCACCTTCGCCACGAGGGCTCATGATAATCTCTCCGTGCCACAACCCTTCCGCAATAATGGGTCGCGGATCCTCAACGTGTTGCAGCAAAACCATGACACAATAATAATAAGCACTGCGATCAGATGCACTGCTTAGTGATTCGACCAGTTTTTGATTGTTTCGCTGATCGGATTTGGGTTCGCCGGCATATCGTGCCGACAAAACGCCAGGTGCATTATTTAATGCACGAACGCAAATACCTGAATCGTCAGCCAAAGCAGGTAGACCGGTATGGTAACAGGCGTGTCTGGCTTTGACGAGCGCGTTTTCGATAAATGTCGGATGCAGTTCATCAGCTTCGGGAACGTTGAAATCAGATTGTGGCAATACATTAACGCGAAAAGGGTCAAGCAGGGCATGAATTTCGCGGAGCTTGCCTGTGTTGCCGCTGGCGATTACTAATACGCTATCCATATATATTGCCGGGTGCAGTGCGCTTCTCGCAGGAAACAGTCGTTTTGTTATCAAAAGGCGCAACGCGGAGCATGGGCGCTGACAAACTTACCCGCAAGGCGTTACAGTACTTGAACAGGGAACAACCCCTTCCAGCGGACTGCGTCTTGCTGCATAACACCACGGTAATGCTGCGCCTGGCAATATCATTTGGATAGAGCGCTGGTTTCTTTAAACAAGTCATCAGAATCAGGGTGTTTCTAGAGCTATTCTTTGAGCGGCTATCAATTCCCGAATGCCGGATTCTGCCAGATCGAGCATTTGATTGAGTTCGTTGCGCGTAAAAACCGCTTTTTCTGCTGTTCCCTGTATTTCCACAATGCCGGATTTTCCGGTCATGACTACGTTCATGTCGGTATCGCAAGCAGAGTCTTCCCGATAGTCCAGATCGAGCAGAACTGTTCCCTGGCGAATGCCTGCCGAAACGGCCGCAACATGGTCGCGTATTGGCGTCGTTTCGATAACTTGCTGGTATATCAGGTTTTCGACAGCATCATGCAAAGCGACAAATGCACCGGTAATACTGGCCGTTCGTGTCCCGCCATCGGCTTGAATGACATCGCAGTCAATCTGAATCGTGCGTTCGCCAAGCATGTTTAAATCAATAATTGCGCGCAATGAACGGCCAATCAGGCGTTGAATCTCCATGGTGCGTCCGGATTGTTTTCCGCGCGCGGCTTCGCGCTGAATGCGTTCATGAGTCGAGCAAGGCAGCATGCCGTATTCGGCAGTCAGCCAGCCCTGATTCTTATCTTTGAGAAAGGGCGGTACTTTTTCGCTGACACTGGCGGTGCAAATGACTTTTGTGTCGCCACATGCGATCAATACGGAACCATCGGCATGTTTAGTATAGTTCCGGCTAATTTTGATCGGGCGGATTTGCGTGGCGGTACGGTTAAAGCTGCGCGTCATCATGTGAGTTGTTATTCAGAAATCAGAAGCGATAGACTGGTTTGGGCGGCGTGCCGCCGGATACGGTCAGTACTTCATGCCCGCCTTCTGTGACCAGTACAGTGTGTTCCCATTGCGCAGACAAACTGCCGTCTTTGGTGGTTACGGTCCAGCCATCGGGCAAATGCCGGATGGCTGCCTTTCCTGTATTGATCATCGGTTCTATGGTAAACGTCATGCCCGGTCTGAGCTCCAGCCCTGTACCTGTCTTGCCGTAGTGAAGGACCTGTGGATCTTCGTGAAATTTTTTGCCAATGCCGTGACCACAAAATTCTCTGACGACGCTGTAGCCGACACCTTCAGCCAGTTTTTGAATGACATGACCGATGTCGCCAAGATGATTGCCTGGTTTGACCATATCAATTCCGCGCCACATGGCTTCAAAGGTTACTTCGCACAAGCGCTTGGCCTGGATAGACGGTTCTCCAACGTAAAACATACGGCTGGTATCGCCATGGTAATCTTGACTGATGACAGTGATATCAATATTGACGATATCGCCGCTCTTCAGTTTTTTCTGGCCGGGTATGCCATGACAAATCTGATTGTTGACCGAGGTGCAGATTGATTTAGGATATGGCTTATGGCCCTTTGGCGCATAATTCAACGGAGCCGGAATCGTTTTCTGTACGTCAACCATATAATGATGACATAGCGTATCCAGTTCTTCAGTTGTGATGCCGGGTTGAACAAACGGCGTAATGTAGTCAAGAACTTCGGAAGCCAATCTGCCGGCGATACGCATTTTTTCTATTTCTTGCGCTGTTTTTATGGTTACTTGCATATGTGATTCACCGCAATTTTGAGCGAACGGATTTAACTTGTGCAATATTATAAGCGCTCACAGGTTGCCTGTGTCAGTTTGCTGCCGGGAAACTGCTGAGCCAATGACTGTAATGCAGAAATTTCATGGATATTTGTTTCAAAAAATAAAAACTTTTTTTGTTCTACTACTTGCTCGCTGATGATTGTACCGGTTATTTCCTGAGCATTTAGTTTTTTTTGCAGTGCCTGAGCGGTCTGTTTGCCGGTAAATTCTCCAAATGAAATGGCATTAAACCAATGACCCTGGTCCATGATGCGGTAACTGATAATGCCCATATTGCGGAATTTGTTAATTTCTCTTTCAACGGTTTGCTGGTCTGTAAACGGAGCCGTGTGCAACCGGTACTGAATCAGCGGAGCAGATAAAGCCAACCGGTAAGGCAGACCCAGATCAAGCGTCTGTATGGCAGTTTCTGCTGATTCAATACTATCAGGCCCCGAAAAATCCCCCCATTCAATACAGTTTGCAACCGTTGGCAGCAAAATGATTTTTTCCGGATTTACAACATGTATGGCGGAGTTTTTTCCGATTTCCTGCCGGGTTGGCTGAAAAAATTGTAGGGCAGCTAACAGAAGATTTGTGATCAGGAGCAGGAAGAATATTTTTTTCATTCAGCGGTTCAGTTGAAACAGGCGTCATCAATGAATCTTGTTGTGAACAACGCTTTGCCTTGATAAAATGTCAAGTTATCCCGATAATCACAAGTTATCCTTAAAATCAGAAAATAACAGAATTTAAATGGCATAAAAATACGGAATACGGATATTATGAAAATGATGAAAAATAGTATGGTCGTAGCAGCTGTTTTTGCCTTAGTGTCATCGCCATCAGCCCTGGCAACTGGCGATGTGGGCAAAGGGCAGGAAATAGCCGCAGGTGCTTGTGCAGGATGCCATAATCCTGATGGCAACAGTATTATACCGATAAATCCCAATCTGGCCGGGCAACATGCGGAGTATCTTGTCAAGCAGTTAATGGATTTTAAAGCTGGAGGAGATCAAACGCCAAATCGAAACAGCCCGGTGATGGCAGCTATGGTTGCTCCGTTAACACAGGAAGATATGGAAAATGTGGCAGCTTTTTATGCTGCTCAAACGCCGGTGTCAACCGGGAATGCCAACAACAATGAAGATATGCTCGAAAAGGGAGAAATTCTTTACCATGGAGGCAATATCGATAACGGCGTACCTGCCTGCGCAAGCTGTCACGGGCCAACCGGCACCGGAATTCCGCCGCATTATCCTGTGCTTGCCGGTCAGCATGCTGAATACACGTATACGCAGCTGGACCTGTTTAACAAGCGTAAACGCACAAATGATGATGGTGTTATGCAGAAAGTACTGACACGTATGAGCGGCGCCGAAAAACGCGCGGTTTCCGAATATATTCAAAGTATGGAAACGCGTTAACATTTCCAGCATGTGTGTCGGTATTTTCCTGTCTGTTGGTTGTCAGGCGTAAAGATGCGGCCAAACAGCATCTGAACCGTCAGATGGCTGGATCAAACATTCGATTCTGACAGATACAATCGGCTTTGCTCCTTGCCATTACCGATACCAAAGACAATAAAGCGGCAGGTGTATTTCAAGCTTTTAAGCAATACAATACCTATGCCGCTTTTTTACGTTCATATCATTTTTTACAAGGTTGCAAAAATGTTTTCGGCAGCAGCCAGCGTTGTGTTGATTTCCGTACTGCCGTGCGTGGAAGAGACAAAACCGGCTTCAAAGGCCGAAGGTGCAAAATAAATGCCTCTATCCAGCATGGCATGGAAAAACCGGTTAAAGGCATCTTTATCGCAGCCCATAACTTCAGAAAAGCTGGCCGGTATGTTTTTGCTGAAATACAGTCCGAACATGCCGCCGATCGATTGTGCGCAAAAATTGACGCCATGTTTTTTGGCGCTGGCTGTCAAACCTTCAGTTAACTGACGTGTTGTATTTGCCAGATTGTCATAAAAACCGGTTTCCTGGATTAGTCTTAATGTCGTTAACCCGGCTGCAACGGCAACAGGATTGCCAGACAGTGTGCCGGCCTGATATACGGCGCCGACAGGTGCCAGGCACTGCATAATGTCACGCCTGCCGCCAAAAGCCGCCATCGGCATGCCGCCGCCAATCACTTTGCCAAGAGTGGTCAGATCGGGCTGGACCTGATAAAGCCCCTGTGCACAATCGAGACCAACACGAAATCCGGTCATGACTTCATCAAAAATCAGCACGCTGCCATGATGCGTGCATAATGTACGCAACGTTTTAAGGAAGTCGGTTTTGGGGGCGATCAGATTCATATTACCTGCGACCGGTTCTACAATGACCGCTGCTATTTCACTGCCGTACTGCTTAAATGTTGCTTCCACACCGTTGACATCATTGTAATCCAGTACAATCGTATGTCCCGCCGTTTCTTGCGGTACGCCTGCGGAACTGGGATTGCCGAACGTTAATGCGCCTGAACCGGCTTTGACCAGCAAGGAATCGTCATGACCATGATAACAACCCTCAAATTTGATAATTTTGTTGCGGCCGGTAAAGCCGCGTGCCAGACGTATGGCGCTCATCCCGGCTTCAGTGCCTGAACTGACCAGTCTGACCTGTTCGATAGATGGAATCAATTTGCAGATAAGCTCGGCGATTTCCAGTTCCGCTTCTGTTGGCGCGCCAAAAGTCAGACCGTTTTCAGATGTTTTCTGGACGGTTTTGATGACCTCCGGATGAGCATGGCCCAATATCAGTGGTCCCCAGGAACCGACATAATCGATGTAAGACTTGCCGTCAACATCCCAAACATGCGCACCCTGCCCGCGCTGAAAAAAAACGGGGTTGCCGCCAACGGATTTGAACGCGCGCACCGGTGAATTAACGCCGCCAGGTATAACTTTCTGTGATTGTTCAAATAATTGCCGATTTCGTGAAGTCATTGAATTGCTCTCAAAAAATTAAAAAATCTTAGGGGCGCCGTCATGTGTTATGTGCATTTGCGCGCGCAGAGCATAGCCATAGCTATGTTCAAGCGTTTTGAACATGCTCTGACATGTCCTGCGGCACAAAAACTTGATGTTTTTGTCCGAAAAACAAACAGAATTGCACATAACACATGACGGCGTTCCCTAGAAAATCAGTTAAAAAAACGCGAAATTGCTGCTGCTGTTTTGCTTGCATCGCTCGCCTGATAGATTGCCTGGCATACAGCCACTGCATCGGCGCCGTTTGTGATCAAGATCTGCGCATTGGCAGGATTGATTCCACCAATACAGACTACCGGCATATCCAAGGAACTTTTGGCGCGCCGCAAAATATCAATCGATGCCGTAACTGTATCACGCTTGGTGGTTGTTGGAAAAAATGCGCCAAAAGCAACATAATCGGCACCGCTTTTTGCTGCCTGCACAGCGAGTGTCAGACGGTTATAGCAGGATGCGCCGATGATTTTGTCCATGCCCAGTTGTTTACGCGCCGTTACAATATCCGTGTCCTGTGCACCGAGATGAACGCCATCTGCATCTACTTCAAGCGCGAGTTCTACATGGTCGTTGATCAGTAGAGGAACACGATAGTTTCGGCAAAGCTGCAAAAGAACTTTTGCTTGCTGTAAGTGTAGGGTTCTGTCAGCTGATTTGTTACGGTATTGTATCAACCGCGCGCCGCCGTCAAGTATTTGTCCGGTTTTTTCCAGTAGGGCGGCAGTATCGGCCATCGCAGCTGTTATTCCGTAAAGACCGGCAATTTTATGATTTTTCGATATTGTTATTGTCATTGTTAACGCACTTTTCGGTATTGTTACTATGGGAATACCGGTCAGGAATGAACTGTCCCAGGCCGGGCCGGAATCCAGCCTTTAATGCGTGCCAGGTATATGATTGTGCGGATAAAACGCTTTCATGTATCGTCTGTCCGGCTGCAATAGATGCGGCAATCGCTGAAGCCAGCGTGCATCCGGAACCGTGATAGCTGTGCGGCAGCCGTTTCCAGCTATTGGTACATAATTTTTTGTCGCGGGTAAATAACGAATTGATAACCTGCGCGGTATTTTCATGTGCGCCTGTGATTAGAACATACTTGCATCCCATATCCAGAAGTCTGAATGCGCATTCCTCGAGTGTCGGGTAATTTGGAGATGTTGCATTACGTGCATCAGTAAAAGCCAGGCGCCTGGCTTCAATACTATTGGGTGTTAACAGTGTGGCCCGCGGCAAAAGCAGTTTCCGCATTGCGTCAATCATCGCCTTAGTGGCTAACTTGTCTCCGCGCCCGGAGGCCAGTACCGGGTCCATGACGACGGGTATTTGCGGATATTCCAATAGTATTTCAGCAATCACGTGAATGATTTTGTCGCTGCCCAGCAGACCGAGTTTGAAAACATGCACAGGAATATCATTCAGTATCGCGTTGGCCTGATGTGCTACCCATTCTGGCCTTAACGGAAATATGTCATGAACCCCAGATGTATCCTGAACGGTTATTGCAGTGATGACCGAGAGAGGATGGCACCCCATATTCGCTATAGTCATGATGTCTGCCTGACTGCCAGCACCGCAGCTTGGATCGCTGGCTGCAAATGAAAGTACATTTGGGGGTGGCTGTGACATGCATTAATACCGTAAAATACTATTTTAACCTAAAAAGGAAGTGACAATCTATTATGTCTGCTGATGAGAATAACAACTATAACCGCTACATGTGCCTGATTTGTGGCTATGTATATGACGAGGCCAAAGGGTCGCCTGAAGAAGGTATTCCACCAGGTACGCGCTGGGAAGATGTGCCTATTAACTGGACCTGCCCGGAATGCGGTGCGCGTAAAGAAGATTTTGAAATGGTGAAAATGTAATGCGAATTCTACATACGATGTTACGTGTGGGTAATCTTGAAAAATCACTGGAATTTTATACCCAGGTGCTGGGTATGCGATTGCTGCGGCGCAAGGATTATCCGGATGGCAAATTTACCCTGGCATTTGTCGGCTATCAGGATGAAGCCAACGGTACAGTGCTGGAATTGACGCATAACTGGGATACCAGCCAATATGATCTGGGTACAGGCTTTGGTCATATAGCCATTGAGGTTGATGATGCCTATGTTGCTTGTGAAGAAACGCGTAAGCGGGGAGGAAAAGTCACGCGGGAAGCCGGGCCGATGAAACATGGTACGACTGTTATTGCATTTGTGGAAGATCCTGATGGTTACAAAATCGAATTCATTCAGAAGAAAAATCAATAACAATCGTTCTTAACCCTGCATCGAAAAATTACCGGGACGGGACTGTAAATTAAACTGTGTAACTGTCTGGGTTAAACATACTCAATCAGTCGATCCTCGAATTCGATCATAAACCGGTTCAAAGCCGCTTTCC
>NZ_FOGH01000059.1 GCF_900111165.1 Nitrosomonas sp. Nm51 | reverse complement strand
GCGCACAGGCAATATTTGACTCAGGAAGTAGACGCATGGGTAAAGCAAAGAAACATGAAAAACAGTGAAATGAACTGGCGCTTTACGACGGAAGACGCCCGCATTAAATTAAAACATCTTTATCCGTCATTTTAAGGTGGACGATGTACTAGAATCCTCTATTCAGTTGGATGATGTTTAGAATGCACTGTTCTTCCTTTTTGGCAAGGCGCAATGAGGCGTAATAACGCGTTATTGCAACGAATCGCAACGCAGCAAAAAAGGAAGAACAGTGTGCTATAAGCTGAGGTGGCCCACCCTTTTGGTGAGTATAAAAAAATATTAGTCTTACTTCATAAGATTGGCCATAGTTGTAGCGATTAGCTGAGGATTTTAGTTAAACGCTGTCTGGTGGTAGTAAATGACTCGCCTGAAAAACGCAAACCAACGTTTATCTGTGTTATTGTTTCTGTCTTTCAATTAACGCTGTTTTACCAGCATACAGTCCAGCAGCAGCCACCCGCTTTCCTTGTTTAATTCAAAAACTTTATGACTGAAGCTTTTCTCGCCGTTATAGCCGGTTTGATACTGCTCGCCTGGAGCGCCGACCGTTTTATTGAGGGTGCTGCCATTACCGCTCGTTATTTCGGCATGCCGCCGCTGCTGATCGGCATGGTGATTGTCGGTTTTGGCACTTCCGCACCCGAGATAGTGGTGTCCGCGCACGCCGCTGTTCAGGGAAATCCGGGTATCGCGCTCGGCAATGCTTATGGTTCCAACATCACCAATATCGCGCTGATTCTGGGGCTTACAGCAATGATCAGTCCCATCGTCGTCCAATCTCAGGTATTGCGTAAGGAGCTTCCGGTGCTTGCGGCTGTAACGGCGCTGGCCGCCTTGCAACTTCAAAACGGCGAGATTTCCCGTGGTGACGCAGGCGTGCTGCTCGGCGTATTCGGTGCGCTGATGTCCTGGGCCATCTGGCAGAGCCTGCAAAAAAAAACCGATGCACTGGGCACGGAGATCGAGCAGGAACTGAAATCCCAGACCATGCCCATCCGTCGCGCTTTTTTCTGGCTGGTCATTGGACTGGTGCTGCTGATCGTCAGCTCCCGCATGCTGGTCTGGGGGGCAGTGGCCATCGCACAGGGCTTTGGTGTCAGCGATCTGATCATCGGCCTGACCATCGTCGCGATCGGCACCTCGCTGCCCGAACTGGCCTCGTCGATCATTGCCACCCGCAAGGGGGAACACGACATTGCGCTCGGCAATGTCATCGGGTCCAACCTGTTCAACACTCTGGCTGTCGTCGGCATCGCCGGCATGATTCATCCGATGATGGTGGAAGCGGACGTGCTTAGCCGGGACATTCCCGTCATGGGCGCATTAACGCTATCGTTGTTTGTCATCGGCTACGGATTCCGGGGACCCGGTCGCATCAACCGTATCGAAGGCACTTTACTGCTGACCTGCTATATTGGTTATAACACCTATCTGGTCACCACAACGTTTGGTTAGGGCGTGAACACGCCACCGGTTGGTGGCCGGTGGCTTCAGGTTACGGATCAAAGCCGGGCTAACCAGCCATTCGGCCGATAGCCTAGCCATATCACCTCAAAATCATTACCCGGTTCTGACGGTTGTCAATAGCGGAGCTAAGAATAATGGAATGGACGCCCACTACCCTAAACAACATCAATGTGCCAAAGTGATGACGCAGTTAAGCCCGATAAAAATCATGCGGTATGTATAATACTCAAGTGTTGTATCGGTGGAAAATGGGCAGGCAAATGTAAAATCAAGCGGATAGAAAAAATTACGACATATTTGCCTCGACAGCCGCTTAAGGTCAAATCATTTTTAAACTTCCATCAGGCATGACGGTTGCCGCTGTAAAATCAGGCGCCGGAGGTTTTCACGCTTTGCGAGTCAATCAAACCGTAGTTCGGCGTCGCTTTTTTGGCGTTTTTTTTCGATACTTCCGGTTCAATTGATCCATCGCCTTTTCCCAAACGCCACGGCGGTTCCATTGGCTATAGTGATCGTAAACCGTTTTCCACGGGGGAAACTCCCTGGGTAACAGCCGCCACTGTACTCCGGTCTTATTCAGATAGAAAATGGCGTTGACAATAGTGCGCTTGGCATGCTTTGCACCTGCGCCGCCTCGATTATCCGCCGGATCAAAAAAATGTTTGATTAACTCCCATTCCTCATCAGAAACATCACTGTCATACATCATCTTAATAAATAACTTTATATTAAAACCCGTATTCTATGATAAATAACGCGTTTTTGATCAGACGGCTTCTTATTATCCCCGCAAAAGCACAGCTATTGATTATCTTTCAACTGCATAATCCTGCGACGATCGCGCTTTGTTGGCCGTCCCCTTGTATAAAAGGGTGTGGGCTGTGCCTTTAGGCGCTCAGCTATTATTTCACGCTGCCTGCAACTTTCTTCTGTCTCGCGATACAATTGCTGCGCAATTGCAGCCGAGCCTCGCTTATTACTTAATGCCAGCACTTCAATTTCATACTTATAGTTTCCGATCTGGATTGTCAACATATCTCCCGCCGCCAACACTTTCGCTGGCTTAACCCGGTCACTGTTTAAGTGAATTTTGCCACGCTCGATAGCCTCAGCTGCGAGGGAGCGCGTCTTAAAAAAACGGGCAGCGAACAACCATTTATCGAGTCGGAATTTTTCTTGCGCGTCCGTTTTACCTGCTTTTTGCATACAATTTAATCAGCCGGTCTGGTTTCTATGAGTATCTGATTTTCCAGTGTCTTATGAACCGGGCACAGACTTGCGATTTCGAGCATGCGTTTCCGTTGCCGATCATCTAGTTGGCCTGTCAACTTAATGCTGCGCGTTATTTTATCAACAAGCGTTTCCTGTTTTTCACACGCGGCGCAATCATCTACATGCACCCGGCTGTGGTATAGCTCGACTTCAATGGCCCCCACATCAAGTTGTTTACGGTTGGCGTACATTCGTAGTGTCATTGACGTACAGCTTCCCAGTGCAGCCAGTAGCAATTCATAAGGATTGGCACCTTTATCCGCGCCGCCCATGTGAACAGGCTCATCACTGATTAAACGATGGTTCGTCGTAATAATTTCGCGCGTAAATTTTTTATTGCATTCTTTAACGATTACAGTACCTTCTTTTACAGTGGTTTCAGACTCCTCTGAACCAGCATTTTTGATATTTGACTCATCCAAATAATGACTGGCCCAGGCTGACAGCACCGTCGCAACATATTGCGCATCTTGTGAACGGGTTAACAGATGATCAGCGCGATCGAGTGAAACAAAACTCTTTGGATGTCTGGCAGCCCCATAAATACGTGCCGCTTCATCAATCGACACTACCTGATCGAGCGGTGAATGAAATATTAGCAATGCTTTGTTAAGCTGTTGAAGATGTTCCAGCGAGTTATAACTTTCCAGATCTTCGACAAACTGTTTTTTTATCGTAAAGTCACGCCCACCCAGTTGAACACGCGCTGTATTGTTTTCCAGAATTTTCTGATGCGCGTCCACAAATAACCCATTAACATGCCCCGCTGACGCAGGTGCTCCAATGGTTATCACCGCCTTAACAGATTGCAATTGCTGTGCTGCAGCTAATACCGCAGCACCTCCAAGGCTATGCCCTATCAATAAGCTGGGTGCAGAA
This sequence comes from Nitrosomonas sp. Nm51, assembly GCF_900111165.1. Lineage (GTDB taxonomy): Bacteria > Pseudomonadota > Gammaproteobacteria > Burkholderiales > Nitrosomonadaceae > Nitrosomonas. Next base: position 10,452 of record NZ_FOGH01000059.1, on the reverse strand, counting down.
AAATTTTCTTTCAGAAAATCTGCTGCAGCAATTAGATCCTGAATATTTGAGGAAAAATTAGTATTTGAGAATTCACCTTCGCTACTACCTAAGCCCGTAAAATCAAATCTTAATACTGCAATTCCCTGCCTTGCGAGCGCGCGTGCAATATAACTTGCCGCCCGGCTGTCTTTGGAACAGGTAAAACAGTGTGCAAAAATTGCATAACACTTTATCTGTTCATCTGGTATTTCCAGTATTCCCGAGAGTGATTCTTTATTTTTGTTCTGGAAAACCGCTTTTTTACTTGCCATAACACACCTCTACTTCATTGGAAAGATTTATTTGCATATTCCAGCCAGCCTGGATATTCCATCAGTTACTGGCATTTAAACGCTGAACTGTTTTGGATTAAACCCGCTCGCGACCGCAGACACAGTTATTCTGCGGCATAGAGAGCATGTGCATTCAATTCAAGACAGGGCAGGTTAGAAACCAGTCAGTGGACCCGTTGATACAAACTCAAACTGTACTTTCGTTAGAATTCCATACAAACCAATAAACATAATAATTACAGGCCAAAATCTTGCGTATTGATGCAATATTTCTGGCTTTGCATATCCAACTGTATTCACTGGTAACCTGCCTATCGAATACTCGAGGTATTCGACGGTTTTCTTTTAACATGTTCTCAAAAGTATTCAGCGTCTGCTCCAAATTATTGCCATCCGGTTACTTCATAACCTTTTTCCGATAGACAGCGGCTCACGAAATTGGCATATGCCTGGTTAGGCTGCGCCGGTCTGGCTGCATAGAAGATGCTTCTAAGCAAGCCCCACACTGCGCCACTGGCCGCCCCGACCAGAGAGCCTGTTCCTGCAGAACCGGTAATGGCACCGCCCACTGCACCGCTTGCGGCGCCGACACCTGCGCCCATCGCCGTGTTAGCCGCTACATTACCGGCTGCGCCGCCACCCTGGCGCGCACCTGCCGATTCTGCCAGTTGCTCGCAATATGCGATGTCCTGTTCGGCAACTTCATCCCCCACGGATTGATAGTGCGCGTTTGGATACAAAACCGGCCCCGTACCGGCACATGCGGACAGCCATAATACTACTGCCCCTGTCGTTAGCATCTTCATTGCTTTCATTGGATTACTTCTCTCCTTTGTTTCCTGGTGAGTACAAAGAGTTTGACTCTGTTCAGCAGGAAAAATTGTGTACCAGGCGCTTACTGAATAGGTATAAATTATTTTGGTGCAAATAAGCAGCAATGAAACGCAAACGGCAGCTTCTACACAGACCTGACAAAAAGCCCAGTGCGTTGCAAAAGAAACTGCCGTATTACTTTTCTAAAATGGTAACTAACTTAGGAGTCGTTCATAAATAACTGTAACACCTGGATCGCATCTGGCGGGCACACTGCGGCGTTGTTCGTCGTCGCCATAATTTGTATGACTCATCCTCTCGTCTTGCATTGCACCCCGCCAGACGCGCCCAATTGCCACACTTATTTATTCGCGGTTCCTTAGGTTCTAAAACCTGAAATTGTACTGGACATAGAAAAGATCTGGATTAATACCCGGCCTTTGATTCTCTATAAAATTACCGGAGAATAATTTTGAGTATCCCACCAATACGTCATGATGCCGTGCCACATGAATATTCACCAGAAAATCGATACCATCGCCGACATGGCTGCCGGATTGTCCTGTTGGATCGCCAAGCAGCGCCACGCCGCCAGCGTTATATAAAAAATCCCGCTTGTTGGCCAGATAATACCGATGGTACTGGGCAAGAAAAGTCATCCAGCGTTTTGGATGCAATGTCAACTGCGCATTAAAGTCGTGAATATTCTGTCGGCCGATCAAATCGATATAGCCCAGATAGTAATGCCCGAATGGAAACAGCTGATTAAAGGTATTCACGTTACCGTCCTGCGGATTGCCATCGCCAGAGGCAAAATCATAGCGTAGCCAGAGAACCGGATTCAGCGGCATCTGGAAATCGTAGCCCAGACCGGTCGCCACAGAAAAAGCAGACACATCCAGGTTAGCCCATTGGCCGAACTGGTACATACCTTCAATTTCGTACAGAATCTGGTTGTAATCGCCTACGACACGCCCTCCCAGTGTATGCACATTGGAATCGCCAAGCATCGTCGTTCTGCCTGGCGCGACGCTTTGCACAATATCGGTGCTTCCCAAGAAAACACCTCCGGTGGGACGATTGTCATTCAGGCTCAGAAAATATAAATCGATCAAGTGGTCTTTGTCATGTTTGTAAGTAGTCCACAAACCAAAAAAGTCGCGTCTTCTGTCCCAGTTATCGAACTCGCCTTTTTCCGTTTTCATCGGACGCACCCAGAACGCGTCAATATCCCATTTTTCGTTACGCCAGAACGATTTAATACCCTGAAATGTTCTACGGGTATTGGCCCAGTCCAGCGTTGAAATCAACCGCTGAGAACCAAAAATCAGTTCCTGGCGTCCGAAACGGAAATATAACGGGCTGTTATATACATTACCTACTTTATAATCAGCAAATAAGTTCAGAATATCCGTGTGGTTTCTATCGATACCGAGTGGCGCCAGTTCCGGGTCGAAAGAACGCGCGTCAATAAACTCAGCAAATAACCGGAGATCGTCCCGATACCACAAATCAGCGTGAAAGCGCGTACGAATCAGGTGATAATCATTATTTCTGCCAGCAGCGTTCAAACGGCTGTCGGTTTCATGCATGTAGCGGTACCAAAAACTGCCGCCGAAAGAGAGTAACCAGTCATTGCCGATATGGATACGTTTGACGGGATCGAAAATGTCTTTTTCATGGTCCGGATTTTCCAGATACCGAAAATCGATATCGTATGCAGAAGTCGGCATTAGCGCAAACGGCGGATACGGTGATACCGGTCTGGTGGCGCGAATGTTACCGGTCACTTGGTCCCATAGCGAGTAATACCCTCTTCCAGGATCAGAGTAGTATTCAGGCTGCACGTCCGCAAGCAAATCCATGATGGACGCATAACCCGCCCGTGCAGGCGGTTTGACAAACATGCCTGGCCTTGGCATGGGCCTGACCGGCGGCACCCTGGCCCAATCAGACTTTGACCAGCTGGGTTCGGTATCAACAACCGTTCCAGCGCTCGGACTATTGGTTGCATGTGCCTGATGAACCAGCCCCCCCATACCTGCAGTAAACAAACCAAGCACCAGCAACCACCTGGAAAAGCCTGCCATCAGGCTGGCCTTCGATCTGGCTGAAAAAACCATTAATAAAGCTAAACGGATAGGCGAATTCATTTAGAAAGAACTCCTGTTGTTACACATATCTGAAGATCATCAGCCTAAGCTGTATTATTGAAATTGAATTGTTTTGATTTGGCGTTACGCATGTTACAGCGATACACATTTTTTTCCGCCTGCGGAAATAATGGCGCGCATGCCTTTTTATTGATTTGATTGAAACCAATCACAATCCAATTGATTGTTTGCGCAGCCAATTTTACCTGAAAGACTTATAAAGCTACTTGAATTAATTGATTCTTTTGTAACACAGGCGATGCAAGCGATTTCACATCGACACTATGTACCTGTGCACGACAACTAAATTGCTGATATTATTAAGTTAAATAAATATGCGTTTTTTGTGGTATAAATACAACGGACGAGCCGCTTAAAATTGCTTCTTAATGGAGAAGATCGATATCAACCGAAAATGACTACGGTTATCTTCATCAACAGGGCAATCGGGCTTAAATTGCACCAATAATTTTTAGCAAGTAATCATTGCTCCAACCAGCCTTTAGCCGTTTTGTTTTTACGCCAACCCTGGATGCTTTTTCTTGTCAGCTACTACTAATTTAATTTAGCAACTACTTTCCCATGATAAATACCTTATTCCTGTTTCTGGTATGCCTTCCGGCCCTGTTCGCTGTAGTATGGGCTCACCACCGCATAAGTGCCCACTCACGTAGCACCCGCTGGATAACAAGAGGTTTCCTGATTGTGGCAGGCCTTGCCTTCGGCTGGGTAATGGCTTTTGTATACACGGAAAATCAGGGATTGGAACAAGCTCTTATCTTTATCAGTTCATTCGGTGTGGTTCACGTGCCGGCTGCCTTTATATTGCAGCTGAAGCACTGGCGCGGAAACGAGTCGGATGAAGACTGAGGTTTCATTCATAAGATCTTGGATAGCGTGAAAGCTGAAATTCTTTCACAGAACCTGTCTGGTTAAAAATCAAACGCATTTAGCGATTGTAATTTGAATCATGGCAATACGGACCATATTCTCAGCGGAATTGGCGAGAATTTCGGAACCTTTGGACAAGCGTCTGAAATTCCCAAGCCATGCAAAGACTCGCTCGACTATCTACCGCACTGGCAGAACAGCAAAGGTGTCTTTGATTTTTTGGAGATATGCAGCTTGAGTTGTAACGTATTCTCTACAAATTCAACAGCTGTGCCGCGATACCCGGTGTCTCCTGAAAATGCTTTAATCGTCGGATATTTCTCGGCTGTACTCCTCAATACATCGCAACCGGCCCTGGTATCATGCACGTTAGCAGCATGCACAATTACCTGAACAGGATTTCCCATCGTATCCACCACAATATGGCGTTTGCACCCTTTGGTTTTCTTGCCGCCGTCAAACCCGCGTCCCTCACTGGCACCGGAGATTCTCACGCTTTGCGAGTCAATCAAGCCATAACTCGGCGTCGCTTTTTTGCCGTTTTTTTTCGATGCTCCCGATTCAATTGATCGATCACTTTTTCCCAAACGCCACCGCGATTCCATTGGCTATAGTGATCGTAAACCGTTTTCCAGGGCGGAAATCCCTGGGCAACAGTCGCCACTGGACTCCGGTCTTATTCAGATAGAAAATGGCATTAACAATAGTTCGCTTGGCATGCTTTTGACCAGACGGCTTCTAAACTGGAAATAGTTCAGAAGCATATTTGAAAATGACCTGAAATTCGGCAAAATCGCGGCAGAACAAATTTGCCGTGGGTTTCGCTCAGCGGTGCTATAAAAAATTACAGTGACAAAAATATTAGGTGGGAGTCCGTCCCATTGGGCTAGCTATGGATCTGGATAACCTTATTCGTGATTGCTATTCATTTTGTTAAAATCAACATTTTGTTGCAATCACAAGGAAAAATATGGCAGCCAATACCCGCAAAACCACGAGAAAATTACAACGTAAAACCAAGGCCGAACTCAAGTTGTCGCGTTCGAGTGCGCCGGATAATTTTACGGTAGTGGAATGGCAGCGAGGGCTGCGGCGTCAGTTTGGCCGGACACAGCAATTTGATCTGGTTAATCAGGGAACAGAAAAATTTTTTACTGATTTCAAGGTTGTTAATCCGGTCTCAAACCGCAGTTATCGGGTCGCGATTCGCGGCTCGCGGCCGGGTGATAATTTTTGTGCCTGTCCGGATTATGCTACTAATGAACTGGGTACCTGTAAACATATCGAATTTGTGCTTGCCAAACTGGAGAAAATACGCGGTTTTAAAACGGTATTTGCACGTGGTTACCAGCCAGTTTTTTCTGAGCTGTATCTTCGTTACGATAACGGACGAACGGTGCATTTTCGTCCCGGGATCGATTGCCCGGAAAAACTGCTGGACAAGGCGCGTAAGCTGTTTGATGAAGATGCAGGTTGGTGTTTGGCGGTACAACGCTATGGAGAGTTGGATAAATTTATTAAGGCAGCGGCTAAATGTGCCCATGAACTTCGTGCTTATGATGATGCGCTGGATCATGTCGCCGGTTTGCGAGATACCGAGAAACGGCTGCAGTTATTAAACCAGGCCTTTCCATTGGGGGCAGAAGATCCGCAATGGAAGAAATTACTGAAAGTGCCGCTGTATCCGTATCAGAAAGAAGGTGTTTTATTTGCGGTGCGGGCCGGAAGAGCCTTGATCGGTGATGAAATGGGGCTTGGGAAAACCATACAGGCAATTGCGGTTACGGAAATACTGGCACGTTATTTTGACGTCAGCAAAGTGCTGGTGGTATGTCCGACTTCGTTGAAGTATCAATGGCAGAGCGAGAATAAACGCTTTGCCGGGCGTGAGTCGTTGGTAATCAGTGGCAATCCGGCCAAACGTCGCAAACAGTATCAGCAGGATGATTTTTGCAAAATCACCAATTATGAGAAGCTACATGCCGATCTGGATTTGATAGAGGACTGGGCGCCTGAACTGGTGATCGTTGATGAAGCACAGCGGATAAAAAATTGGAACACCATTGCCTCGCGCGCACTCAAGCGAATTAACAGTCCCTATGCAGTGGTGCTAACCGGCACACCACTGGAAAACAAGCTGGAAGAGCTGATTTCGCTGGTGCAGTTTGTCGATCAATATCGACTGGGGCCGACTTGGAAATTGTTGCATGAACACCAACAAAAAGATGAAACCGGCAAGGTCACAGGCTATGTTGGCTTGGACAAAATTGGCAAAACATTGTCGCCAGTGATGATACGCCGACTGAAATCTGATGTTTTATTACAATTGCCTGAGCGGTCGGATCAGAATATTCTTCTGCCTATGACCGCACAGCAACAACAGTGGCATCAGGAAAATGCTGAAGTTGTTGCTCGTATTGTGGCGCGTTGGAGCCGTAATAAATATTTGTCTGAGACCGACCAGCGTCGATTGACTTGTGCGCTGCAGAATATGCGTATGTCGTGTAACAGCACCTATTTATTAGATCAGGAAACTGATCATGGCACTAAAGCCGATGAACTGATGATGCTGTTTGACGATTTGTTCGAGCACCCACAAAACAAGGTAGTGGTGTTCAGTCAGTGGGCGCGCATGCAAGATATTTTGATTCGTCGTCTCAAGGAACGCGGTACCGGCTATATCAGTTTTCATGGTGGCATTGCATCCGAGAAGCGTCCCAAGCTGATTCGACAGTTTAAGGAAGATGCTGATTGCAAAGTATTTTTGTCAACAGATGCTGGCGCAATCGGACTGAACCTGCAGTTTGCCAACACACTGGTTAATATGGACTTACCGTGGAATCCGGCATTATTGGAGCAGCGTATTGCTCGTATTCACCGTATGGGGCAACCGGATAAAGTACAGGTAGTTAATTTTGTTGCCAAAGGTTCGATAGAAGAAAGCATGCTGTCATTGTTGTCATTCAAACGTTCGTTATCGGCAGGTATTTTGGATGGAGGCAATGCTGAAATTTCGTTGGGTGGATCACGTTTGAAACGCTTTATGCAGGATGTGGAAAATGTGACAACCAGTATGAGGGACAGCGATCCGCTAGATCAAGCTGAACAATCATCGGCACAACAAGGAGCATTTTACGAATCAAAAGAAGAAGGCTGCAGCGAGGCGGCTGCTCCAGCCAACTCAAGTCAAGCGTCAAAGACAACGGCAACAGCATCGACTGCTACTGATCCTTGGCAGGCAATTGCTCAAATTGGTGGGCAGTTTGTTGCTGCTTTGGCATCAGCGCATAACCCTGATGTCCCTGTGCACCCCTGGATTGAACGTGATGAACAAACCGGAAACAGTCATTTGAAGATTCCCGTTCCTCCACCTGAAACCACGCGGCAACTGGCAGATACCTTTGCCGCGTTGGCGGAAATGCTGCGTAAGTAAGTTACTCAGTTGTTGCAGGGAGAGAAACTTGCAAAACTCAATAAATAAGTGGAATTACTGGCCCGAACGGCCAAAAAAATGAAAGCAGCCTGTCCATAAGTGATAAAGCTGAATTGTCAAAAACTCGAAAAAGATCAACAAATGAAAGACTGCATGAGACTTTATCACAAACCTGGCGAAATATACAAAGCTCGTTATTCCCCTGGTTATCAGAAGAATCAGATCCATTATGCTTTGTCCCGCTTTTAGTCTTCAATCTTAACAATTGATGGGATAGGTATACCCAGATTTTGGAAAAAATGATGATAAACCCCATAACGACACAAAATCAGAACTATCGATCAAAAAAAAACGGCCTTATAGGAAAATGCCGAACTTTTTGCGGTTAGCGCGTGATAATTTTACAAGAGGCTCAATGAGCATAATATCTTATTTTTTAGTAAAAAAGCTTATTCGATTTTGAAAGCAAGACTCGGAGTGTTTAGTAACTGTAGTTTGTTAAATTAGCCTGTAGATAACATACAAAAGGAGACTAATATGCCGAAGCTGATCAACGCAGATTATTTTGAAGCGGATGATGAATCCCGGTGGCAGGCTGTACTTGACCGAGATCATACCGCCGATGGCCACTTTTATTACTCAGTTAAATCTACGGGTGTCTATTGCAGGCCATCTTGCCCGACACGCGCGGCCAAACGAGAAAACGTACGATTTCATCTCAACCGAGAAGAAGCAGAATTAGCTGGTTTTCGTCCTTGCAAACGCTGCAAGCCCGGTCAACCTTCCTTGCGTGAGCAGCATATTAAGAAAGTTACAGAAATCTGCCGATTGCTGGAAACAGCGGAATGCGAGCCCAGTCTCAGCGAATTAGCGGCTATTGCTGGACTTAGTCCTTTTTATTTCCACAGAATTTTTAGAGTTATCACCGGGTTAACGCCCAAAGCCTATGCAACGGCCCAGCGTAATCACCGGGTTCGAAAACAATTAACAAAAAATAAATCTGTTACCACTGCTATCTATGATGCCGGTTACAATTCCAGCAGTCGTTTCTATGAGAAATCTCCGCAGTTATTAGGTATGACGCCGTCCGACTATCGTTCTGGCGGTCCCGATAGCCGAATTCGTTTTGCCTTGGGTGAATGCTCGCTCGGTTCTATTTTGGCAGCAGCCAGTGACATTGGAATCTGCGCCATTGCATTGGGTGACGATCCAGATCTCCTGGCGCGAGAATTACAAGATCGCTTCCCTCAAGCAGAATTCATTGGCGGAGATAGTGAGTTTGAACAGTGGATTGCCAAAGTGATTGGTTTCGTCGAAGCGCCGGCCATTGGCCTGGACTTACCACTTGACATGAGAGGCACCGCGTTTCAACAAAGGGTCTGGCAGGCTCTAAGGCAAATTCCGGCAGGTGAAAAAGTCAGCTATACGGACATTGCCCAGCGCATCGGTGCGCCCAAAGCTGTACGCGCCGTAGCTGGCGCATGTGCGGCTAACACGTTGGCAGTAGCGATCCCTTGTCATCGCGTAGTACGTACCGATGGAAATTTGTCCGGCTATCGCTGGGGTGTAGAACGCAAAGCTAAATTATTGCTGCGGGAGCAGCAATCATGAATACTTGTCTAATTTCGTGCACATTGCCACTACCTGCCAAGTACCGAACAACCGATATCCTGTCTTTTCATGCACGTGATGCTCAGGGAATAGCCGAAACCGTAACTGTTGATCGCTTGCAGAAAGGAATTATATGGCAAGGCTCGCCTGCCTGCTTGACAATTCAATTTTTATCCCAGTGTGCTGAAGTAAGGCTGAATATCGATTATCCATCGATTTCAATTAACACGGACAAATTACCCGAATTGGCTGTTCGGATGCTTGGATTAAATCAGCCCATTGATAGATTTGAAGGAAGTGTCAGTCAACATCCTCAGCTTGCTAATTTAATCAACAGACAAACTGGATTAAGAGTGCCTATCGCAGCATCAGCATTTGAAGCCTTAAGTTGGGCAATCACCGGGCAACACATTAGTGTTGCCGCCGCCATTTCATTGCGCCGTAAATTAATTCAGTTAGCCGGACTTCAGCATTCCGGTGGTTTATATTGCTACCCGGATGCATTACATATAGCGAATTTACGCATCATTGACTTGCGTCAAATAGGGTTTTCTCAAAACAAAGCACAAACTTTGCTAACTGTAAGCCAGTTAATTGTTTCAGGTGATTTGGAATTGCACAACCATCAAAAAGAACCGCCGGTGAAACAAATCTCTCAGCAATTATTGAAGATTCGTGGTATAGGCCCTTGGACTGTCAATTATGTGTCATTACGCGGCTATGGTTGTCTGAATAGTTCGTTGCATGGCGATTCCGCAGTCCGTAGAGGCTTACAGATATTAATGAGCTATGTCGAACCGCCAAATGAAGATCAGACCCGACGATGGCTGGAAAATTTTTCGCCGTGGCGAGCGCTAGTGGCTGCTCATTTGTGGCTTTTAACTTCCATTACGGAGTGAAAAGACATGCATGAGATTAAAAACTTAGAAGCTCTATCATGGCCATATTGTTAATATCAATGAGATAAAGGAACGACAATGAAAGGCCAAGAAATGACTCTGATAGATTGGTAAAAACAGTACGGTACAGAAGAAGGCTGCGTGCAGGCATTAATAGAGTGACGCTGGCCGGAAGGTTTTCACTGCCCGTGCTGTGGTCACGATGGTGGTTACAGTATTAAGACGCGTGGCTATTGGGAATGCAGTCAATGCCACAAACAAACCTCATTAACGGCAGGCACCTTGTTTCATTCAACCAATCTGCCACTAACCAAGTGGTTTTGGGCAATTTACCTGGT
>NZ_FOGH01000058.1 GCF_900111165.1 Nitrosomonas sp. Nm51 | reverse complement strand
GGAAAGCGGCTTTGAACCGGTTTATGATCGAATTCGAGGATCGACTGATTGAGTATGTTTAACCCAGACAGTTACACAGTTTAATTTACAGTCCCCAGCACGGGGCGGCAACGCATCAACATCAATGGCGCCGTCGATTGCGCAGGGCTTAATCCAATCGTCCGTTATGATGGCACTATCAATGCACAATCTACGGTAGCGTTGTTACAACAGATCGGGCAACAGTATCCTGCTGCTGCCCGTATTTATGTCATCTGCGATAATGCCCGTTATTACCGTTCACAGATCGTTACCGATTACTTGCCGGATTCAAAAACCGGATTAATCTTCCTGCCGCCATATGCACCCAATCTAAACCTGATTGAACGTTATTGGCGGTTTTTCAAGAAAGAAATCCTGTATGGCAAGTACTATGAAACCTTTTTTCTGTGCAAACAGGCCTGTGATGATTTTTTTGCCTCACCCGAGCGCTATAAAGAATCGCTACGTTCCTTGCTGACCGATAATTTTCAGATTATCGATTGTGCCTGAGTGCCGAAATTTGGAGTGCGATGAGTATAGCGCTTTATCGTCTCTATTGACTCCAAGCTCCCATTTCCTGAATTACACATTTAATGGAACGCCGTTTTGTACTAGGGTGTTTAGTCCTGTGGTATACTGGTTTGTACTATAATCGTTACCAGACTTATTAGGAGATATTAGGGGGCAGATGTTACGTTGCAGCGTCCGCACAACTAAAGCAGATCGAACCGGTTTCGTTCGAGTATGATGATTTTGATCGATGTAGGAATTATGAAAAAAAAAGTTTTTATGGCAATGATGGCGCTGTTTCTCTTTTATGCCACAGTAATTAAAGCAGAAGAAAAACAAGAGCATTTTAAGGGTAAACCATCGGAAACAATAGAGCAGGCTGTCAGCAATTTTTCTGAATATAATCGGAAGCTGTCTAGCATCCTGAATCAGGACACATTAAGTCCGCGGGATATGCAGCAGGTGCATGAATTAACTTACACGCTTGAGAATGCACTTGAAAAAATTAATTCGACCTTGTCAACACTGTCGGATACACTGGAAGCTGTGCATGTGAGTTCCGAAACCGGTGATGCCGATGCGATGCAAACGGAAGGGATGCGCTATCTGGACACAGCACGCCAGATTATTGAATAATACATAATACAAGTTAGCCGGGGTTGATAACGTTGGTAACTATATGATCATGCCGGGTTAGCGGGTGACTACCGTACATAAATGGTCTTATGACAACTATCATGGCGCCAAGATCGTTCTTTTCGCCAGCCAGCCTAGATTGTTTGCGTGCAAGCTTTGTATGTAGAGCCTGTCATCGGTCTCGGTAACAGATGTGGTTTCGGGATAGGTGCCAGCAGGGTCCTGCAAATCAACTGCAATTTTTCCTTCTTCAGTAAATGCCATGACATGACTGTAAGTTTTAGGCATAGGCCATAATGCGCGTGGGAAACGCAGTACTATTTTACGCAGCAGGGGTTTGTCGGCCATAAAATCGATAATTGCGTTTCGTGGCTTGGCAAAACCCAACCAGATTCTACCTTCATCTCCACGCATCAGATTGTCGGGATAACCAGGCAGGTTGTCGAGAACAATATTCGCTAACGGTGATCCCTGACTGATGTCAAGATTGTCAGCAGACACTGCAATTTTCCATACGCGGTAACGGCCGGTTTCATTGACAAACAAACTTTGTTCGTCATCGGATAGCGTGATGCCGTTTGCGAAACTTAAGCCCTTAGCGATAATACGCGTTTTGTTCAGTCTTGGATGATACTCCAGCACGCGTCCGGTAGCCGATTGCTCGACAATGTCCAGCATGCTGGCCTCAAAAGTGCCGCCCCAGTCGGAAGGTGCGAAACGACCGGAAGAGTCGGTGATGTAGATCATGCCGTTGCTTGCCACTACGACGCTGTTGGGATAGCGTATCGGATCGCCGTTGATGTGATTAACCAGTATTTTTATGGTACCTTTCGGTGTAATGGATAGAATGCCGAGCATCGCGTCGGCAGCGATGAGATTGCTGTCTGAATCGAAATCAAAGCCCAATACGCGGCCACCGGTGTGCGTGAAAACTTCCAGCATGGCTCCGTCGGTATTCATCCGCAGAATTTTGCCGCTTGCCACTGAAGCGTAAAGCTTTCCATCCTTGCCCAGTGCTACATGCTCCGGCCCTTTTTCATCGTTCAGTGTAATCAACCGCAAACCGGCAAGCCGCTTATTCGGCGCATGCGGGCCAGTATATCCCGGTGCTTCAGGGGCGTCCCAACTTTCTGGTTTTATCGGTACCGGCCAGAACATGAAATAACCCACTAGTGTTAAGAACAGAGCAGTAAAGATTTTTTTCATAGACATTCTTTATTGTACAAGAGATTATCTGTTGCAATGATGTATTTTGACATTAGCTCTAGCGCTATTTCAATTTGATACTGCTGGATAAAGCTGTTTAAGTTTTATCCGCTCATCCTCAATTGTAAACCGCCACTCGATTGTCATAGCAGATCTGTTCGTGTTGCTGTCCATGTATCGACTTCTTTGCGTACAGTTTCCATACCAACTAACCGGCGATTAAGACATTGCCGCGATAGTGCACTGATTTCGCATTCAGCCATATTCAACCAACTGCCATGCTTTGGCGTATATACAAATTTCAGTTTTTCCATCAATCTGTATGCCACCTCTGGCTCAAAGGCTTTATATAACGGTCGCGATAGGAATGCCGGTTGCCCGGCGCCCCTCGCACAGATCCCAGCATGCACTGCTAATGCGCCGGGCTCATGCCTTAGGTTCTGGCGGCAAAGCGATCGAAGGGTATAAATCATGACATATCCGAATTGGTGGGGCAGAACGTCTCCACAGTCGTCCAAATCGTTCCCATGTCATGCGCTGGCGCTGGCTTCTTCGTCTTAGCGTTCGCGCCAGGTGCTGCACAGCAGACATATAGTTTTTTATGACAGACCTTGTTTGCTATAATTATACGTTTACGGGGCGTAGCGCAGCCTGGTAGCGTACTTGCATGGGGTGCAAGTGGTCGGAGGTTCAAATCCTCTCGCCCCGACCATGGTATTTCAGCGATGTGTTTTTTTATTTTCATATTATGATTTGTTTGTGATTTGTGTGGTTAAGAATGATTCTGAGGTTTTTGGTTTCTTACATTCTTTTTATTTTTTGCGTATATTTTTGTGGATTGATTTTTTTGCAAAAGCGTTTGAATTAAAAAATGCGCATTTTACTTAGCAACGACGACGGCTACTTTGCACCTGGACTGGCCTGTCTGGCAAATGCACTGGAAAGCGTTGCGGATATTACCGTAGTTGCGCCTGAACGTGACAGAAGCGGCTCGAGTAATTCTCTAACGCTGGATCGCCCGTTAAGTCTGCATCGTGCGCACAACGGATTTTATTATGTCAATGGCACGCCCACTGATTGCGTACATCTGGCGGTAACAGGCATGTTGGATATATTACCGGATATGGTTATCTCAGGTATTAATCACGGTGCCAATATGGGAGATGATACGGTTTATTCAGGAACAGTTGCTGCAGCAACAGAAGGATTTCTATTGGGGGTTCCCTCATTAGCGGTATCGCTAGTTGATGTAACCAATGGACATTACGATACTGCGGCTCGTGTCGTGGTTGATCTCGTAAAACGTTTTAGCAAGGATAAACTAATAATACCGATTTTATTGAATATTAATGTTCCGGATGTTGAATACGAACACATTAAAGGAGTTCGTGTAACCCGTTTAGGAAGGCGGCATAAGGCTGAACCGGTCATCAAGACATTAAGCCCGCGTGGCTATACTGTTTATTGGGTTGGTCCAGCTGGTCCAGCGCAAGATGCGGGAGAAGGTACGGATTTCCATACCATTCAATTTAACTATGTTTCTATAACGCCATTGCAAATTGATTTAACGCGATTTGATCAAATGGAATTTGTTACACAGTGGTTGAGTGATTCAGTGGCTGGATGATTAGTAGATATCCTTCATCTTTATTTGCAAATACTTGAAATTTGAAAAAAGCAATGAAATACTCCATTTTTACGTGAATTTCAGGGATCTGGGTATCGTAAAAAATTAACATGATTATCATCTGAGTGGAAAGTAACCTGTGAGTATTCATCTTTCAGGCATAGGTATGACTTCGCAACGGACGCGCATGCGGATGATTGAACGTCTGCGTAGCCAAGGGATAACAGATGAGGTCGTACTGTCGGTGATGGGTTCGGTTCCGCGCCATCTTTTTATTGAGGAAGCGCTGGCAAGCCGGGCTTATGAGGATGTTTCTCTACCGATTAATTACGGGCAGACTATATCCAGCCCCTGGGTTGTGGCGCGAATGAGCGAATTGCTACGCGCAAACACTTTTCTGGATAAAGTGCTCGAAATTGGTACTGGCTGCGGATATCAAGCTGCGATTTTGGCACAACTGGCCCATCAGGTTTATTCGATTGAACGGATAGGCCCTTTGTTGACGCGTACCCGCATACGGTTGCATAAATTGCAAATTCGGAATATTTGTTTAAAGCATGCTGATGGGTTACGCGGATTGTCAGAGGCGGGTCCGTTTGATGGTATTATCATGACTGCGGTTGCGACGCATATACCGGCGGCTTTATTGGAACAATTGGCCGTCGGCGGACGAATTGTTTTTCCGAAAGGTGTTCAGAAACAGAACCTTTGTATGATTGAACGTAATATGCAGGGGTATGTAGAAAATATCCTGGAAGAAGTCAATTTTGTACCCATACTGTCCGGTGTCATCAAATCATAGTGATACTGAGGAAATTACAATGGATAATTTTCAAATACAACTTAAAGCCAGTGCCGTTCTAGGAAGAATCGTTTTCGGGATTTGCGGGCTACCATTTTTGTTACTCGCGGGTTGCGAAACGACCAAGCCACCGGCACCTGTCGTTGAACGTACAGTTACACCCAAGCAGATAGCTGATGGTCTATCTGATACACAACAAGCCGATCGCTACTATGTTGTGCAGAAGGGGGACACCTTTTACAGTATTGCGCTCAACCATGGTATTGATCAGAAAGAACTTGCTGAATGGAATAATATAACTGATACGACTAATATCGAGCCTGGCCAGCGGATTAACCTGTCAGTACCTTCAAAAAAAACTGGGCCGACGTTATTCGCAATTCCGCAGCAGTCGGATATGCCTGTTGTCGATCCCAGTCTGGATTTGCCAGGTGGTACCGCCGGCTCAACGAATGTCCAAGCACATAATCCCGGCGCACAAAAAATCAAGACACATCCAAAAGCTTTGAAGCTGCCTTATTCGGAACAGAATGTGGCGCGCTTACAATATTCTGTCAATCCAGCTTTAAATCTATCTCAGAACGAATATCCATCCCCGGGAACCCGGATTGAAAATGCACCAAACTATGTTGAATACGATACAGAGATCGTGTCAGATGCGTCCGAGCCTGGTTGGATTTGGCCTGCGACAGGGACTTTATTGGCCCCTTTCTCAAATAATTCGAAAGGTTTGAAAATTTCCGGGCAAGCAGGCCAACCCATTCTGGCAACTGCAGCAGGCGAAGTCGTCTACAGTGGCAATGGACTGCGCGGTTATGGCAACCTGGTCATTATTAAGCATGATGACACATTGTTGAGTGCATACGCACACAACAGTAAACTACTCGTACAAGAGGGCGAGACTGTAGTACAAGGGCAGAAAATAGCTGAAATGGGCGATACAGATGCGGATACGACACAGTTACATTTTGAAATCAGGAGACATGGGAAGCCCGTTGATCCATTGAAATTTTTATCTGCCACCCCGCAGTCGCAGTAATATCCGAATTTGAAGTGAGGGCGCATTGCCGGAGTTAATGATAAATTCTGTTGTGCGCAGTTATCGTTATATTAGGGTCATGAAAAGTCTTCACGGAATAGTTTTTATTTTGTGTTCTGGATTATCGGTAAAATATTTTTGCTGACCATTCATCTGAAACCTTCCAAGCTGTTAGTGGTTATTCTCATTGCGGCGCATTGCGCGGCTGCATTACTACTAGGATTGTTGTCTGTAATTCCTGAAGTCAAATTGGCAGGCATGCTGGTATTGCTTGCCAGTTTATATTTCTATTTAAAACGTGATGCACTTCAGCGTTCAGCGCATTCAGCGGTGCTGTTGGGATTTTCCGGCATCAGATGTGCGCTGGAAACGAAATGTGGTCAGATGTTTGAATACGCAATTTCTGGAGAAACATATGTCTCGCCCTATTTAACTGTGTTAATACTGCGATCGCAGCGCAGTTGGCTGACACAAAGTATAGTCATTCTTCCCGATACGATAAGTTCTGAAGAATTCAGACGTCTGAGAGTATTTCTGCGCTGGAAATGGAAGCAGGTTGTTGAGGAAGATGCATGAAATAGCTGAGAGTTATTTCATGCGGTGGTGTTTTTTGATCGGAATAATCACATTGACTTAGCGCATTTGCCAAGCTGTGTACGTGGTTTCCCGATCGAAATTATCCCATATATAAGCCGGCCTGATGACCGGTGTGGTTGGTACCAGAAAGGTTGCTATGTCCAACGCGCCGGCAAGACTGCGTCCCACGCTGTGAAACAGGCCGGTAAAAAACCCTGCTGTCATCCCGTATGTTGCACCATGCCTGCGTCCTGTTACCATCATTGTTTTAGGGATTTCTACAACGCCGGTAACGGCGTTGGCAATTCCGTTACCAAGCTTTTCGCCCACTTTGGTCGGGTAATTGTGTGCCAGTGCAAAATTAGAAATGCAGAATAATGCACCGAGTAATATGAGTATGTTGATTGTTTTCTTCATGAGTCAGCCTTTTGGTTTAAAAAAGTTTAGTGATTATATGGTATTGCGATTCTGATTAGAAAATGTGTCAGCGGCGATTGTGTTGAAAGTTACTGCATATAACACATGACGACACCCCTAGTAGATGCAATAATAATGACTGCCTGTCAATCCGGTTTTCGTTTGAGAAAGTTCATTATTCTTTCAACTTCCGAACCAATCTGATGAGATGGATAATTTTGATTCTCAAGTTCCGTTCTAATCAAAAAAGCCATTTCCAGGATTAGCAATTCCATAGTTTTGTTGTCTTCATCTTCAAGCGCTTCCTGATATTCTTTCTGAAAGCGGTTAATTGCTTTGACCATCTTGGTATTGCTTTCATCGCTCGGTAAAATCGAGCTAAGTTCGTACTTCAGGTTACTGGATATGGTGGCAACTTGCGGTGACGTGTCGCCCTGAATTGATTCGACAGGAAACAGTTTTTGAATGTAAATCGAAGTCATAATAAGCACAATACCGCAGACAATGGTGGAAATAACAAATCGCCCAAAACCATACTCTTTTCTAAAAAACTTAACAGACGTAATTTTTTCAAAACCACGTCTGATTAATACTCCCAGACCAACAAAAAATAAAATGGCGCCCACAGCCATTATCATGGGTACGATTGGATTCACGTTTTTTACTCTCCCTGAATAAGCTTGCTTTTGGTTTAGCTGATTTGTATGCGTTGTAAATACGCATTTGTTTACAAAACGAGCCTTATTATTGTCAAATTATGGCTCCATCGCAATGCCTGTATTTTAGCTTAAAACAGGGTGATGTTAGCAGTACTCATATTTTTTATTAAGGTTGCCCGGAAAATTAACAAAAGGCAACCACGATTATATTATTGTGGCGGTGGCGGTGGCGGATTTCCCGGGGGAGGTGGGGGCGGTGTAAATCCAGATTGTGGCGGCGATGTTCTGACTGGTTTTTGATCGGCCGCCGGCAATTCACTGGTTATTTTTCCGGAGACAGGTACTCGGTGGCCTTTTGCATACATGCACTGAATATAACTGATATCGTAACGGTATTGGCTTTCATAGCCGGAAGTTCTGGCTGTGCCGCTTCCGGCCAGGCCGCCAGCAAGCAATCCTGTTCCAGCGCCTATAGCGGCTCCTTCACCACCGCCAATAGCGGCACCTGCAGCAGCGCCAAGGCCCGAACCAGCTGCCGCACTGGTTAAGCCACTGGATGTTGCGGCTTTGCCTGCCGTTACGCCTCCAACTTGTTCATAGGCGTATCGCCTGCACTCATAATCGTCATAGCGAAACTGTTCAAAGCTCTTACTCGAGCCAGGCAAGACCATAACACTAGGGCCGGTCGGCAAATTGACACACGCTGCCAGTATTGCAACCAGCAGTATAGAAAATAGTTTATGTTTTCTGAGCATATTTGTATCTCCTCATGATACTTACTTTTGTTCAGGGGGATGGGGATTCACGCGCAGCCAGCCCCCCGGGCATTGTTTAACATAGGGATAATAACCATCTGGATCTTGGCAATAGTACCAATAGTTTGTCTGTGAATGACCCGGCGTCGGTTGTTCATGCTGTTGTATGTATACAGGCGGTGTCGACTGCACGATAACAGGGGGTGTCATGGGGACAACAACAGGTGGATAGCTATAAAGCGAAGGATAGAAGTACGGATCATAGTAGCCATATCCCAAATAACCGGGGTAACCGAAATGAATACCAAAATTAAATCTGTCTATACGACCACCGTGCGCAGCTGCCTGAGAGTACATCAAAATGCCTAGTAGCGGGATTGCAAAAAAAATAAGAATCAGTTTCTTCATGTGGAAATTCTCACTGCCTAGTGTAACGAAAACATTGCTCTTTTAATAGATATGAATAATATCTGTTTTCATAATGGCAGAAAAATTTACATATATGAAACTCATTGTTTTTTATTAGTGTTTCTAGGCAACTTATTAATAACGGTAAGGTGACGGGTAATCGGGCGGCGGAGGCGGTGCCGAAATCTTTTTGCTTTTGCCACTGTTGTAGGGGCTTGCCTGATTTCTGATATTGCCAGCAATTGGTACATGATGACCTTTGGCGTACATGCATTGAATATAGCTATTATCATAGCGTTGCTGGTTGATATGAGCAGAAGTTGTAGCGGTACCTGAGCCTGATAGGCCTCCGGCCAACAATCCCGTTCCGGCACCAATAGCCGCACCTCGTCCGCCGCCAAAAGCCGCACCCGCAATTGCGCCCAATCCGGCGCCAATAGCTGCGGTATTCAGTCCGCTGCCGATTGCGGCATCTCCAGCTGTTTTACCACCTAATTGTTCATAGGCATAAAGTTTGCACTCATAATCGTCGTGACGAAATTGATCGAAACTGATACCTGACCCAGGCAAGACCATAACGCTTGGGCCGGCAGGCATGTTCACACAAGCTGTGAGCATCAGTACGGTAGCCAATAGTGCTATTTGGGCGAGCCTGGATTTCATAGTAATGTCATTTTCTTTATGGTGACTGCGTAACCGGCTGGGGCGCGACTTGAAGCCATCCTTCAGGACATCGTTTGATATAGGGATAATAGCCTTCTGGATTGCGGCAGTAATACCAGTAGTTCGATGGAGACTGGGCCGAATCTGCAGCGGTCACTTTCCTTTCGATATAAACTGGCACCGTCGCTGGAGCAATCAAAGGAGAAGGATAAGCATATGTACGGGAGTAATAATAGGGGCTGCGGAATCGCGACCAATACGGATAACCATAGAAACCTGTGCCATAATAGCCCGGACCGTAAAATCCGCCAAAATTCAATCCGAAATTTACTCGTGGGTGATGATGTCTTATATGACGGTGACCATGACTAAAATGACCCCGTCCACCGCCGCCAAAGTGTCGATGTCCGCCGCCAAAATGGCGTGGCCCACTGCTTCCTCTGAAATGTCCGCCGCCACCGCCACCGCCACCGCCACTGAAGCTTGTGCCTTGGCTGCCGCTGCCCCGCGCCCAGAGTGAGTTACTGGCTGCAATACCGAGTATTGCTAGGAATAATAAAAAACCGGTTAGCTTTTTCATGGCTGTCACCTCGTTGAGGTTACCTAAATAATCTTTTGTATGTAATCTATTTAATTGAAAATACGAGTAAATCTTTCTCCGGAGATCGATTTGTTTATTTTTTGATGGTTGCAATTTATTTCTTGATAGAAAAAGTCAGTTGTTTGATTCTAGAGCGTCCAACCTGAATGAATACTGAATATTACAGAATGCCTTTCCAAAATGTACGGAAAGCAGGTTCATATTAGAGTAAAATTGCCTTCGATTGTATTTTTACCAGAATGGTAAGTTTTTTTGTAATATTTTTTGAGGAGAAAATTAATATGTCGCAGAAACACCCGGTTATAGCAGTTACCGGTTCATCTGGCGCGGGTACATCAACGGTTAAAAATAGTTTTGAGCATATTTTGAGGCGGGAAAAATTAAAGGCTGTTATTGTTGAAGGCGACAGTTTCCACCGTTATGACCGTGAAGCTATGAAGAAAGCGGTTGCAGATTCTGAAAAAGATGGTGGTCGGCCAATCAGCCATTTTGGCCCGGAAGCAAACGAATTTGAAAAGCTGGAGACTCTGTTCAAGGAATACGGTGAAAGTGGTTCCGGACAAACCCGCTTATATTTGCATAATGAAGAGGAGGCCGCCCCTTGGAATCAGAAGCCTGGTACATTTACACCCTGGTCGTCAATAGAACCCGGCTCGGATTTATTGTTTTATGAAGGACTGCATGGTGGTGTAAAAAGTGACACTGCTGATGTTGCAAAGTATGTGGATCTGTTGGTAGGTGTGGTGCCGATTGTCAACCTCGAATGGATCCAGAAAATTTTCCGCGACACCAATGCGCGCGGTTATTCCGCAGAAGCCGTTACACATACTATACTGCGCCGGATGCATGATTATGTGCATTACATTACACCACAATTTTCCCGTACTCACATCAATTTCCAGCGTGTACCGACTGTAGACACATCCAACCCGTTCATTGCGCGTGAAATACCGACTCTGGATGAAAGCATGGTCGTTATCCGGTTCAGATACCCGGAAAATGTGGATTTTTCTAATTTGCTGACTATGATTCATGATTCATTCATGTCTCGGCTCAATACCATTGTGGTTCCGGGTGGTAAAATGGGTATGGCAATTGAACTGATTTTAACGCCGCTGCTGACAGATATCGTCGCTAAAAGCAGAGCATAAGTTTGCCGCATCATCATCGTGATTAATTTATGAATCAGATTCACATAGTGTTGGCAAAATAACAAACATTAATCTGATTCTGAATTAATCAGCGAACGGATTGTAGGTGCGAAAGCGTAAGCTCTTTTCTTTTAGGCACTTTCCCGTTTAAAATAATTGAAACTTTTGATGTTTCCGGCGGGACATTCGGTATCTCTGAACGAGACACAATACTGTATTATCATGACTTCTCCCCTCCTTACAGGCTTGAATTCTCAACAACAGGAAGCGATAACATTACCACCGCATCGGTCGGCACTGGTGCTAGCGGGAGCCGGTAGCGGAAAAACCCGCGTGCTGACAACGCGAATTGCCTATTTGATACAGTCAGGACAAGCCAGTCCCTATAGTATATTAGCGGTCACATTCACCAATAAGGCGGCGAAAGAAATGCTCGTGCGTATTAACGCGATGTTGCCGGTGAATACACGTGGTATGTGGATAGGTACGTTTCATGGTTTATGTAACCGCTTGCTACGGACGCATTATCAGGAGGCTGGCCTGCCACAGGCATTTCAAATTCTCGATACTGCGGACCAGCTGGCAATGATCAAGCGCATATTGAAAAGTTTGTCGGTCGATGACAAGCGTTTTCCACCGCGTCAGGTGCAGTGGTTTATCAATCATACAAAGGAAGCCGGTCAACGCGCAGCCGACGTCATTGCCGATGATCCGTTTTCACGTTATTTGCTCGAGTTTTATCTGGTGTATGAGCAGCAATGCAATCGAGAAAGTGTCGTTGATTTTGCCGAACTATTGCTGCGCAGTTACGAACTGTTGAACCGGAATGAAATTCTGCGCGATCATTACCGTGAACGTTTCGATCATATTCTGGTTGACGAATTTCAGGATACCAGCCGATTGCAATATGATTGGCTTAAATTATTAGCGGGTATTGGTACCACTCATGCTGCCACGGTTTTTGTCGTTGGTGATGACGATCAGAGCATCTACGCTTTTCGTGGAGCGGAGACCGGCAATATGAAGGATTTTGAGCGGGATTTCGGCATTTCGACAGTCATCAAACTGGAACAAAATTACCGCTCACATGGCAACATTCTGGATGCGGCCAATGCGGTGATCGAAAATAATACTCAGCGTCTCGGTAAAAATCTGTGGACGGCAGAGGGAAAGGGCGAGCCCATTCGTGTGTATCGTGCTTATAACGATATCGATGAAGCCAGTTTTATTGTTGACGAAATCAAGGCATTGTATGCAGATGGTGTTGCACTTTCCGAAATTGCACTGCTGTATCGTTCGAATGCACAATCGCGTGCGTTGGAGCATAGTCTGTTTAATGCCGCGTTGCCATATCGTGTGTATGGCGGCATGCGATTTTATGAACGTATGGAAGTCAAACATGCTCTGGCTTATTTGCGCCTTGTCGCTAATCCAGAAGACGACAACGCTTTGTTACGTGTGATAAATTTTCCTGTACGCGGCATTGGTGCACGCAGCCTTGAGCATTTGCAAGATGCTGCACGCAAGGATGATTGCAGTTTATGGGCTGCAGCACTGCAACAGTGTGGCGTTGAAGTCTCCTTCGAGACAAGCGCTGAAAACAATGTTAAAAATAAAAAGGGAGTCGCGGGCTTTGTGTCATTGATTCTTACTTTGCGGCAAAACTGGGAAAGTATGCCGTTACCGCAAATAGTGGAACGCGTACTGTTGCATAGCGGATTAGAATCGCATTATAACACCGAGAAAGCAGGGGCTGACAGGCTGGAGAACCTGCACGAACTTGTCAATGCGGCCATCAGCTTTGTACATGAAGCGGAAGATGACAGTCTGACTGCATTTTTGGCGCACGCCTCATTGGAGG
Organism: Nitrosomonas sp. Nm51; assembly: GCF_900111165.1. Classification (GTDB taxonomy): domain Bacteria; phylum Pseudomonadota; class Gammaproteobacteria; order Burkholderiales; family Nitrosomonadaceae; genus Nitrosomonas. Next base: position 1,343 of record NZ_FOGH01000058.1, on the reverse strand, counting down.
CAGGTGAGCATCAAGCGGGCAGTGGTCAGGATGCGTTACAGCTTATGACTGTGCATGCAGCGAAGGGGCTTGAGTTTCACTCCGTATTTTTAAGTGGAATGGAAGAAGGTTTGTTTCCGCACGATAATAGTCTGAGCGAAGCGGATGGTCTTGAAGAAGAACGGCGCTTGATGTATGTTGCCATGACGCGTGCATGCCGCCGCTTGTATCTTAGCCTGGCGCAAAGCCGTATGTTGCACGGCCAAACGCGTTATAATGTTGCATCCCGTTTTCTTGAAGAAATCCCTAAAGCATTTCTGAAATGGATCAAACTGCCTGCCGATAAAAGCGTTAATTTCACTACGTTGAATTCCGGTACGGAATCAGCTTTTACAACGGCATCTGCAGCACGCAGTAAACAATCGTTTCAGCGATCTTTATCCGTCGGTGAGCAATGGTATATCGGTCAGACAGTCACACATGCCAAGTTTGGTGAGGGTGTTATTCTCAACTATGAAGGAAACGGCAATGAAGCGAGGGTGCAGGTCAACTTTGTCCGTGCTGGGACAAAATGGTTGATGTTGGAATACGCTAAACTGATGCCGGTGTAATATGATGTGGTTATATCGCTCATGAATGAAAATTTGGATTAAGTTGATGCGTTAAAGTCATGAAAATAATAAAATCGCCATATGTCTTCCTGCTACCGCTTAACCGATCAAGAACTTGATGATTTAGAATTCGAGCACCGCCATGCTACGGATAAACGCTATGCTGACCGGGTAAAGGCAGTTTACCTGTTAGGCAAAGGATGGCCGGTTACAAAGATTGCGGAAGCCCTGTTGATAGATCGCGAAACAGTGCGCAATCACTTTAAGCGTTATCGTAAGGGTGGTTTGGCGGCATTACAGAGAAATGAAGCCGGCGGTAGTGACACGATGCTGACAAAAGAGCAATTACAGTTTTTGGATCAACATTTAAGGGACAATCTGATGTGGTTCAATAGACCCGGACACTCCAGTTAAGAGAAAATAGACTTAATTGGAGGAAGAAAAATTGGAAAGAAAACAATATACAAAAGAATTCAAATTAGATGCGGTCAGTCTAGTTGTTGACCAGGGATTGACGATAGCTGAAGCGGCTAGTATAGTGTTTCAATAAAATATTTACAAGTTGTCTTTTTCAGGCTATTCTCAAATAAAAACCAGGAGGGTGTCATGGCTCGAAAAACACAGCGCGCTGAATTGTCTTTGTCGGCCGGTCAACGGAGCAAACTTGAACAAATAAGCAAGGCCCGCAAGGCTCCGTTGCGAGAAATCCAAAGGGCTCAAGTGTTGCTGCATTACGCTGATGGTATTTCAATC
>NZ_FOGH01000056.1 GCF_900111165.1 Nitrosomonas sp. Nm51 | reverse complement strand
ATAAAGTGCTTTTTATTAGGTTTTGTGTTTTCATGCTACTCATCCTGCATGAAAACAGATTAAATGTCCAGTCAATAATTACGGGTAATAGGCAGGCCTAGGCAACAGAACCAAGATTGAGTTTTAATCACTTTTTGAGATATGCAGTTATACTGAATATAGTATCGGATATTACGGTTTTTTATACTTATAGAACAAATAGTTGCTGTTTTCACAGTATAGGCCTGCGCAATCATCAAGAAAATTAGGGTAGTGCTGCGATAGAAAGAACTTTTTCTGCCACTGTTGTCTCGTTCACTGCCGGTGCGGCCTGGGAATGGGCTTGTTCAGATCAAAAACACTGGAAGCCAATATTCCGGGCAATCTTTTCTGATATTGCCAGTTCTGGCAACATTCTTCGCTGGGCCGTACTTCGGACGTTCCGATGAGTCCGGAAGTTTCTGTCCAAAACTGCAGATTTTGGTCCGGCAGCAAAGATGCCACTCTCGCTCTATGCCAATAACGGGTACATCAGTGAAATCTGGTGCACAGTTAAAGATGCATCAGTTTAACCGGACAGTCATGCAATACAGTTTACAATTTCATGTTCTCGTAGTGGACTGTCTTTACCCATTCAGGACGCATGAATAATAATTCACCGGGCATTGCCTGGGGTACATCCAGCCCGCAATCGTCAATTTTCTTTTGTGCTTGAGCGAACGCATCAATAAATCTAATTTTAATGCGCGCATTGCGAGCGCCCAGAAACAGTCCTGATATGACCAGAAATCCTGCGTATGTGATCCGGAGAGAATAACCGCATTCTTGCTCGAGAAAATTTTCTTCGCTGAACGCAGCGCCGCAATCGCGCATTAAATATCGCAGGGAATGGATTAATTCATCGTGACTGCGGCCGAAATGTTTTGCAATCACTTGCGTATTGGTCACCACTTTATTATTCGTAATACTTACTATTTTTTCCATGATTATCTCCGTTCGAATCTGACTTTAAAACCAAAGTCGTTTAATCAGCGACACCCGGTAAATATCGTTTGTTGTTCCTTACCGGATTGTGTTTTTTTGATCTTTTATTCTATTCTTACTGCACTTTATCCTAATGGTGCCATGTTAAAAATTGCCCTTTGGTCATAGTTTTGGAAGAAAAAGAGCTATAAGTACGAACTGGCGATGTCTTTGGTTATAAATAATTAGGCTATGTCATCGTTGACTGTTGGTGGTTATTCAATTTCAAGGCAGTCGATAAAATTGACTGAGGCGACAAGGAATCAGTTTGACGCTCAATCATTCTTCTCCATCCGAGATAATTCTCCAGATATCGCGTGCAACACCATGGAATTAACGTATCCATTGTTTGAGACGACAGCCGTAAGCATTGACGTTTTGTACGTGGTAAACCTTTCCGGTGACTCTGATTCCGGCATTTAAATTGGCCGGCCGATGCATGATTCCAAGCAGCTCTGGCTGCGGCAGCTAATGCCTTTTCTCCGTCGGAACACAGTATCGCGTCTGCTGCAATTAACGGCTTTAATATTGAGCCTCTTGCAAAACTCAAAGAAATAGGGGGAATTATTGGCTGAAATAGCCAAAAGTAGAAAGGAACTTGCTCATAAAAATGGTAAAACAGCGTTTCAAAAACAATCTAAAAGCAACTATAAATGAGCAAGTTAAGAGATGCTGTATCACAATATTGGCTGACTATACAAGGTTCATTATTTCCCTGGCTGAAAGAGGAGTCAGGCGAACTGACAAAGAAGCATCAGGAACTGGTAACCACCTTGGAGCTTTTGCAAATAGAGAGGTTTACTTATTCCAACCGTGGTTTTCCTGGTTGTCCGCTCAAAAGCCGTAGTGCTATTGCTCGTGCATTTATTGCCAAAATGGTCTGTAACATACCCACAACCCGAATGCTATTGGATCGATTAGCCGGTGACATCACATTGAGGTGGATATGCGGGTGGGAACGGGTCAATGATGTTCCACACGAGTCCACTTTTTCCCGTGCTTTTGATGAACTTTCCAAATCCCAATTACCGCAGCTTGTTCATAAGACGTTCATTAAAACCCACTATGCAAACGAAATTGTTGGACATAACTCTCGGGATTCGACGGCCATAGCAGCCGGAGAAAGGCCTGTCAGGAGCACCGGTAGCAAAGCAACCCGGCAAGCCGGGACGCCCTGAAAAGGGCGAAGCGCGAACAAAGCCGCTGACCCGGATTGAGCGTCAGGCAAGCGGCATGAGTATCGAGGCCATGCTGGATGGGCTGCCCCAGGAATGTGGTGTAGGTACCAAGAGAAACAGCAAAGGCTATAAAACCAGCTGGACGGGTTACAAACTACATATCGATGCCGCGGATGGCGGCATCCCGGTTAGCTGTGTTTTAACATCGGCATCGGTACATGACAGTCAGGCCGCTATCCCTTTGGCGAAGATAACCCATGATAGGATTACACACCTGTACGACTTGATGGACTCGGCATACGATGTGCCGCAAATTCACGAAATCAGCCGGCAGCCTGGGCATGTTCCGCTGATTGACAGTCATCCACGCCGTGATAAAACATTAAAAAATGAGCTTGCAGAAAAAAAACGTTGCCGTCAAGTTGGTCACCAAACGGCTGAAGCAATACGATATAACGAACGCAGCACCGTTGAGCGTGTGAATGCTCGATTAAAAGATGAATTTGGCGGCTGTGCAGTTCGTGTACGGGGGCATGCCAAAGTGATGTGTCACTTGATGTTTGGTATTCTGGCGTTAACTGCCAACCAAATAATGATCCTGGTGACTTAGAAATTTCCAGGCAAGCCATACAAAATAGAATTTAAATCAACTTATGGGAAAACTGCGCCTTAAATTTGGCAAAATCTCAAAAATAACCCTGTACATCGGCAGGAATGCAATCATTTATACCGATTCGGATTAAAATTTAGCTTGAACCAGATTATTGCTACTTGCGAAACTATGCCGACGGGAGTTTTGCAAGAGGTTCTATTGATTGTTGCCTTGACCTTTGAACTGCTGCGCTCCAATGGATATAAATGTGGAAACCTTCAATGATTCCTGTCACAGTCATCTTGGGCCCGTTGGCAAAACCGATGTTTATTTTTTTATTTCGATCTTCAAATTATTCATGTATACACTGCTAATTACTTTCTTTTTTGTTTCGATAATTTTTTCATTCCTTTGCTCAATCTGGGAAGCAGTATTACTCAGTATTACGCCATCGTTTACGGAGCAGAAAGTGCAGGAAGGCGGTGATATCGGCCCAAGACTTGAAGCTTACAAGTCCAATATCGACCAACCGCTGTCAGCTATTCTCACACTCAATACCATTGCGCATACAATCGGTGCCATCGGCGTAGGTGCGCAGGCCGCTATAATCTGGGGAACCTCATTGATGTCGACAGTAGTCGTGCCGGCGGTCATGACCCTGGCAATCCTGCTGTTATCTGAAATCGTGCCAAAAACAATTGGCGCCAGCTATTGGCAGGAGCTTACAAATTTCACCGTAAGAAGCCTCAAGATTGTAATGTTTGTTTTAGCGCCGTTCGTATATATCAGCCAGATCATTACCCGCTCTTTGAAAAAAGACGTGAACGCAAGTGTATTCAGCCGCAAGGATTTTTCCGCCATGGCGGATCTCGGCGCGAAACAGGGAGTTCTTGACAAAGATGAATCAACGATAATGCGCAACCTGATGCTTTTTGAATCGGTTCTGGCACACGATATCATGACGCCGCGTACAGTCATGGTGGCCGCTGCCGAAAATACATCGGCGCGTGCGTTCTATGGAAAGCATCCGAATCTTAGATTCTCACGCATTCCTGTCTTTGAAAATTCACTTGACAATATAACGGGTTATGTCTTGAAAAACGATCTGCTAATCACGCTGATAAACGATGGAGACAATACACCGTTATCGGCCATTAAGCGTGACATGATTGCCATTAAAGAAAACTTTCCCATTCCGGAATTGTTTAACCATTTCATCGAGAAACGCGAACATGTAGCACTGGTTATTGACGAATTCGGCGGTACGGCGGGACTGGTTACTATGGAAGACGTCATTGAAACGTTACTCGGCCTTGAAATTGTTGATGAATCCGATCACATTGTGGACATGCAAGCACTAGCACGCAAAAAATGGGAGGAGCGTGCGCGACGGATAGGCTTGTTAGAAAAACTAAACAAGGAAATTACAGAACAGGATTCAAACACAAAGGAAATAAAAAAAGGATCAATGGCTGACGACTGATATGATAATACTTCAGACTTTCCCCTTAACTGTGTATTATCACAGCGCAAATCGCGGTTTCCAGGCCAGTCGACCGTTTAACTTAGCGTCAGGCGACAAAAGCCTCGAACACACCCGCAATGAAATGAACATTTTTGTGCTTGATTTGGACATCAAGAAATGCGCACAGTATGATTGTGATCAGCACGTTTCCAAAATGATCCTGGAGAGCGCGCAGCTGCTCTGCACAGCGTTAAAAAAAGGTTCCAAACGCCGTATCGCCCGGCTCATATAAATCATCCATGCACTTTTTATATACCGGACAGCGTTACTTAGATTTCAGGTATTCCAGCATTGTTGTGGCGTCTGAAACTTCGTAAGGGTCATCGGGGCAGTTGTCTTCAAATCCCGGTTCAATGAACATTTTCTCGATCATTTTATTCTGTACAACCATAGAATAGCGCCAGGAACGCATGCCAAAACCCAGGTTCGATTTGTCAACAAGCATGCCCATTTTTCGGGTAAATTCTGCGTTTCCATCGGGCAAAACAAATACTTTCTCAACATCCAAATGCCGGCGCCACTGAAACATTACAAATGCGTCATTTACAGACAGGCAAATCACCTCGTCAATGCCCAATGCCTTAAAATCATCATAATGCTGTTCATACGCCGGTAAATGCGCAGTTGTACAAGTTGGTGTAAACGCGCCGGGCAATGCAAATAATACGATCCGCTTGCCAGCAAAAATATCTTCGGTTGAAACATCCTGCCAGCGGAACGGATTATCGCCACCTATGGATTCATCGCGCACACGCGTTTTAAAAGTCGCATCAGGTACTTGTCGTGTTATCTCAATCATAATTCTCTCCATTTGTTTTTAGTTCCGACATGCAATCGAAACAAAAGTGCCGGTCTTCACCCAATTAGGAGGTGCCGATATAAGGCAAAAACAGGCGGCGCACAAGATCTGCCGAGTAGAAAGCAATATTTATTGCATAATAAATAAGTTTTTGAGCCTGTTTTTAACGCTGCAGCGGTAACCCGGATAGTTTTTTTTCAACGACCTGTTAATTTGATACCGCTCCGGTATCTGGCATATGCGTGCATGCTTTTTTTGTTAACATGCCGAAAAACGTTATTATACGGGCTATCGTTTTTCACTTTTTCCGGAGATGTCATTCAACATCAAGTACCTAAGAACTGGCGAGGCACTGGCACTGATACTGAGAGCAATAATCCATATTTAATATTTACCTAATACTTCCAAAGTCTATCATATGTCATCTTTTTTAAAAACCGGCCGGAATTGCTGGCGTACCGAACATGTCGACCGGCTGCGCTTCCTCATTGACGGAGCTGATTATTTTGCCGTTTTACGTGAGGCCTTGAAAAAAGCACAGCATACGATTTACATATTAAGCTGGGATATCAACAGCCAGTTAAAATTGGTTCGGGATGCGGACAACGACGGATATCCGGAAAAACTGGGTGAATTCCTCGATGCGCTAACGAAAAAAAATCGAAATCTCAACATTTATATACTGAGCTGGGACTTTGCCATGATATATGGTGTGGGGCGCGAGTGGTTTCCTATCTATCAACTGGATTGGAAAACGAATCCGCGGGTTCATTTCTGTCTGGATAATTATCAGCCTGCTGGTGCGTCACAACATCAAAAGATTGTTGTTATCGACGATACGCTTGCGTTTGTCGGCGGGTTGGATCTCACGCTTGGACGTTGGGATACGTCTGATCATAAGCCTGAAAATCTGAATAGAGATGGTGACGATATGACGATCTTCAGGCCTTTTCACGATGTCCAAATCATGCTGGAGGGTGGAGCGGCAGCTGCCTTTGCAGAGCTGTTCCGTGAGCGCTGGAAATGGGTGGCGGATGAAGACTTGCAGCCTGCTGATAACGGGAAGTCATCAAAACTCTGGCCGGAAAATGTGCCTGCCGACATATCAGATGTTGTGGCAGGTTTGGCGCGTACCAGTTGTAAGTATGAACAACAAAGCGAAATACGCGAAATCCTCGATTTTTATCTGAATGCTATAGACGCTGCAGAGCGTTATATTTATATCGAGAACCAGTATTTTACTGTGCCATCGATTGCTGAAGCAATGCAGCGCAGTCTGGAAAAAGAGCAGGGGCCTGAAATCGTTATCGTGCAGCCCAGAGAGACCGATGGCTGGTTGGCGCAGATGACGATGGACGTCCTGCGCATACGGCTAATAAAACAAATGCAGGCGCGCGACAGGTATGACCGCCTGCGGGTCTACTATCCCGACGGTCCCGGCCTGAATGAATTGCCTATCAACGTGCATGCCAAAATCATGATTGTGGATGACAGGCTGGTAGCAGTCGGCTCGGCCAACCTGAACAACAGATCAATGAATCTAGACAATGAATGCATAATCATTATCGATGCAGGGTCTGATGACAACCTGAGGCGGAGTGTTTCCGCTTTTCGCAACCGCTTGCTCGCAGAACATTTGTCATGCTCGCCTGAGCGGATGCATGACACTTTAAGCCAGACGGATTCGCTGATAGCCGGTATCGAAAAACTGATCGACACCAATGGCAGATATCTAAACACACTACCGATGGACCTTCCGGAGGATGTTGACCAGATTGTTCCTGATACAGATGTAACCGATCCGGAAGAACCGCTGGAACCGGAACTTTTTGTAAACCGGATTCTGCCGGAAACTTCAGAGAAATCCATAAAATCAAGAATCGTGAACTGGTTATGGATGGTTGGTACGTTAACGGTATTGTCAGTAATGTGGCACTGGATGCCCTTAAGCAATTGGGTCGATCTGCAACCGGTATCAGAGGCATTGACCGGAATTCAAGCGGTGCCCGGTTTGCCGTTATGGATTATGGCTGGATTCGTGTTGATAGGGTGTACCAGACTGCCCTTTTCTTTGTTTGTTGTCGTGGTGGTTTCAATTGTCGGGCTGCTGCAAGGTCTAGCGTATTCATTAACGGGCGGTCTGTTAAGCGCATTTGTTGTGTACTATGCCGGTACCAGATTGAGTCGAAATGCTGTTCGCAATCTGGCGGGATCGAGACTGAACAGCATCAGCAACAAACTCGCACAGCATGGGGTGATCAGTATTGTGGCTATCCGTATTATACCCGTGGCGCCTTTCTCATTGATTAATCTGGTCGCCGGGGCTTCGCATTTCAAATTGCGCGATTTTCTTGCCGGCACGGCGGTTGGTATGATGCCGGGCTTGTTTACAGTCTCACTCATTACAGATCGTGCGCTTGCGGCAATTGAAAATCCTTCACCGGGGAATCTGACTGGACTCATACTAGTTGTCGCCACCGCCTTTGTCGCAGCCTACTTTCTGATGCGCTGGATCAGACGCAAAACGCAATATCATCAGAAAACACCGGAAGCATTAACAGAACATTAAACTACGGGTGCCGATATTACCTCACTGACACTTGCAACCTATAATATTCATCGTTGTACCGGTACTGACGGCAGATACAGCCCGGAGCGCGTACTAAACGTTATTAACGCGCTGGACGCTGACATTATTGCCTTGCAGGAAGTTGAAACCCTGCGTGACGGAATCAACCAGCTTGAACAGATAGGCCGGCAAACCGGAATGCAAGCCGTCGCGGGCATAACCATGTTCAGCAAAACTTCGCACTATGGTAATGCATTGTTGTCCCGGCTTGAGATCGAGGAACTGCACCGTGAAGATATCAGTGTGAATGGCAGAGAGCCGCGAGGCGCTATTTATATCAAAACAAGGCTGGGAAAGATCAGTATTCAAATCGTCGCAACCCATCTGGGTTTGTTGCCCCGCGAACGCCGCACACAAGTCAAACAACTGTTGAAAATATTCGAGCGCAAGCCTGCTGATATTTCCATTTTAATGGGTGATCTGAATGAATGGTATTTGTGGGGCCGTCCGCTTCGATGGCTGCACAGGCATTTCTGCAGAACCGCCGCGCAGGCAACTTTCCCATCGCAGTTTCCGCTGCTGGCCCTTGACAGAATCTGGGTCAAACCCCGGGCATGCCTGCGTTCGGTAACCAGCTACAATACCGCGATAACCAGAAAAGCTTCCGACCATTTACCCTTGATAGCGAAATTGATTTTTTAACCTGGATATTGCATCAGTTGCTGGAATTTAAACGCTGGGCTGTGTTGAATTGAGCATGCTCGCGACCGCAAGCGCAGTTATTCTGCGACGCAGGGAGCATGTGCGTTCAATTCAAGACAGGGCAAGTTAAAAACCGGCAAGTGGATCCGTGGGTGCAAACTGTATGATTTCGTTAGAATTCATGAAAACCAACGGCATCATAATTGTACGCCAAAATCCAGCGTACTGGCGCAATATCCATTGGCTCAAATCCGCAACTCATCAATTCGCGCCGCAATATACCGTAAAGCACGAGACTCAAACTGTCAGTTCGTGCATCCTGCTGGCAACCACAATTTGAACAAACATTGGATACAAGACACTATCAAGATGCTTATGGTAGCAGCGCCGCCAAAATGGAGTATCTGTGCTTTTTTGCCTGACCCAGTTTGACCCCGGTCGTGTGGTTGGTCGCATGAGCCTAACCTTTGTTGGGAACATTAGCTCGATCACAATAGGGGTATAGCCAATCATTTAGCCATTTAACTTCGTGATTAAAAGTCTATGGATATTCAAAGGTAATAAATCAGGGGTGCCAATAGAACCGCTCATCGATTATCTTGTTATTTTTCCATATTGCACGGGCAATTTGCGCTGTAAATACTTCTTTACCATCAACCGTCACATATCGAAACGTACATTCCTGGAATGTTGTATCGCCGCCCACCCCTAAGGATTGCACTTCATACCCTTTAAATTCTTTGACCGACTCCAGCCATTTTTTTTCGCGTTCAATATTTGCGTTAAGCCCTATACATGGTGGCTCGAGATTTTCCTGCATCTTTACGCTGTCATCATAAAATTCATACATGGCTTCAATAACCTTTCCTTCCCGTATCCACTGACAAAGATCCTCAAGCCGTTTCATTAGCTGTTGTTCCCGGTCTGTCATATGCTTTTCCTTTTTTGATTCAAAAAATATTAGTCAAAGAAGATTATTACTAAAAAGTAACAGTTCCAGATAGTTACGCTGATAAATAGTGATTTAAGTCATTGTAATATCGATTTAATATGTAATATTTAATTCCAGTTTCAAAAAATTGGTATTGCGGCCTCCTGCATTATCAATGACCTCTCCGGCAAAAAAGTGACTGTAACTCAAGCCTAACGCCACATAGCGGCTCAACCGGTAATCGACACTGATGGAAGGCATATGTGCGACAAAATGGCCGTCTGCCGCAGTGGTACCGGGAAGCGGTATCAATCCGCGCACATATATACCGCATCATTTTTTTCCACCCGCCAGAAGAGATTCCAATCAAACGATATGGAAAGCTGATTAAGCGGCTAAAACGTAATTTCCGGCTCGATGTTGTAAAAATTTTGTGGTGCAAGCACTGTCGCTTCTTCAAAATATGTCAGATTCGGATAGAGGACTAAAAGTATTTAGTTTTTCATTAGTCGGATTTTTATCGCCACTTGCAATATTAACATTCAACGTCACACGCGGTAACCAAAGTATTTTGTCAAATCAGGGTAATCGGGCTTAAATCACTCCAATAATCCGTAGCAGATAAGGCGGCGTAACGATTTGTCTGTTGCCGGTCGATCCAGTAGCGTCCGTGTTGTTGGCAGGTTATATACCATTTTCGCCACAAATGCCCTTGCTATGGCCACCCGGCTGTGCTCCGGGCGCCCCGGGTAACCGCGAGATGAGAAAATGAGTTTCTCGATACGAATCAACTCCAGCGTAGTTATTAGTTCCTGCTGCTTTTTCGTTAATGGCCCCAATTCTTCAGATAACCATGGAAGCAACGAGCTTTGTATATTCCACCATGTTTGTATAAAGTCTTGTGCAGCCTTTCCATCTGTTGATATTTTTTGAGTTTCGATAGTTCAACTTTATCACTGATGGATGGGCTATTTTCAATTTCTTGGCCATTCGGGCCAATAATTCAGCTTAATTTTTGGATTTTGCAAGTTCCTCCTCTGTTTATCAGTTGCATATTCCGGCCCAACGTGAACAGCCATTCCGGTTGAAGATGAACTTTTTACTGGAAACCAGGTTGCAGACCAAAATCCAGCGTACTGGTGCGATATTGGGTTAAGCTGGCAGAGGATTCATACGCCTTTTGTGATTATTCGCACATACTGTTCGCGTAAATAAGTACACAATTATTCTCAAGACTATAGAAGTATCAAGTGTATTTCTTCACAAACGGCCAGTCAGCATTTGGTCATAGCCTGGAGGCGCTTATCATGCCAAAAAAAGATTCTTATAAAGGCTTCAACGAAAGATTCAAGCTTCTGAATCGAAGTGTCAGCATACAGACGGAAGGGGATCGTGTCACATTGGCTGTTGATAACGATGTGCATGAAGTTAAGTTCCTGAAAAACGGTCGCCCTTACACCAAAGCCTATGTAAACGTTATGGCAACATCAATTCGTGATTACGCTGAACGATTTGTGAAATTTACCGATGCACAGGAAAAACATTGGGCGCTGGTCGATGCCGAGCGAAAAAAAAGCTGAGGTCTGTAGCTGATCCAGCATTGCATAAACTACCCACAGCAGAGCAGTGCAATTTTGAATTAACGAACGATACTGGAGGTGGTTATGAAAAAAATAGCCTGCCGGAAAAATCTAGTTGACCTGAGTGGTACTCAACGTGATGCGTTAGTCAACGCCTTATTATCACTTAAGGCAGACGGAAAATACGACAAATATGCCGATCAACACGACACCTATTTTGGTACTGCGCACGGCAACCCGTTCTTTTATCCATGGCACCGAAAGTTTCTCAGCAATCTTGAAAAAGAGCTGCAGCAGTATGATTCTGATATTTCATTGCCATATTGGGATTCAACTCAGCAGCAATCTGCTACGGAATTACCCTGGACTTCCTCTTTTATGGGTGGAACGGGAAATCCCGTAAGTGGTCCATTTGAGCCCTGGGGAATACGGCGATCCCTTGGCGCAAGCAGCTCACTGCCTTCATCTGGTGATATTGACGATGACCGCAATCTGACACCGTATTCCGACCACTGGAGTCCGGCAGAAGGCACCCATGGCCCGCCCCATAATTGGGTAGGTGGAAACATGGCGTCCGTCAGATCACCCGAGGATCCCATTTTCTTTCTGCATCATTGTTTCGTCGACAAATGGTGGTCAGACTGGCAAAACGCACATCCGGGAGAAGACGCATATCAAGGCTCCGGCAGTGAATCTCCCGGTTCCGCCATGGCGCCATGGACAACCACGCCGAATGATGTAGTCGATACAGTTAATCTCGATTATATTTATGACACCGATCCGCCGCGTATTGAAAATCAAACCGCCGCCCTCAAGTTCATCGATATTCCCGAAGGGGAAGAAACCGTACGGGGTGTGGTGTTTCAGGTTGTGACCTGTAATACGCTGACTTTCAATATTACTGACGGGCCCGGCGCCGGTTTTAATACACCATTTGGTACGTCAGTGACTGTAGATCCAGGAGATGGCGCAGTTAGTGGTGAAGTCATAGTCTGGATTTCGTATCAAGGTACAAACGATGGTGACTCGGCATCCGGTTCGGTGACCATTGAATGCGTTCAGACCGGAGAAAGCTGGGTCGTTCCGATAACCGCCAATACCATCGGGCGGCCTACGGTTGGCGTTGCTCTGGTATTGGATAAATCAGGCAGTATGGAAACCGATGTCGGAGACGGTCGTACGCGCAACGAGCTGTTAGTGGAAGCCGCACAAATCTTTGCCAACGTTATCCAGGAGGATAATGGGATCGGAATTGCGGCATTTGATCACGATGCGAATAAGGTGATGGATATCGACGTTGCCGGTGCACCGGGCTCTATCTTCGGGACGGGCCGGGCCGATGCGATTATGCATATTGCCAACCATACGCCTAATCCCGATGGTTTTACTTCCATCGGTGACGGCGTAGAAAAGGGCAATGAATTGACTACAGCCGCCAGCGGAAATTTCGATGAAACTGCAATGATTGTTTTTACCGATGGAAAGGAAAATCGCAGTAAATACATTGCGGATGTATCAGGCTTGATTGGCGATAAGGTTTTTGCCATCGGACTCGGTACCGCGTCGGACTTAAATGCCGCCGCACTGAATGAGCTCTGCAATGGTTCAGGCGGTGAGCTGCTGCTGACCGATACCATTGATCCAATGGATGATTTTTTCAAATTATCAAAATACTATCTTCAGGTTCTCGCCGGTATCACCAACGTGGATATCGTGACTGATCCTGAAAACTGGATTGCCCCCGGCGAGGAGCATCGTATTCCGTTTATTCTCAACGAGACCGATATCAGTCATGATGTCGTATTGCTTTGCCCCGCTTCCGAGGTGGTTCGTATGATTCTGGAAACACCGGAAGGCTATACGATTGACCCGGCATTTGCGTCATCCAGTATTGGCGTAACCTTTGTCACGGGTCCTAATTTCAGCTATTACCGCGTCACGCTTCCGGTTGTTAATCCCGAGGGCGTAGCGTCCAAGGAAGGTATCTGGACAGCAGTCCTTAAGGTGAACGAAAAGTATTATAAAAAATATCTCGGTTCACTTGACAACAATCCGGAATTATTGAATCAGGTAGCAGTGCACGGCGTACGCTATAATTTGAGTGTCTATTCGCTTTCAAATCTGAAGTTGACCGGCACCCTGAGTCAGGACGGCTACGAACCGGGCGCCAAGGTCAGTCTGCGCTGCGTTTTGACCGAGTATGGGCTTCCTCTTGCTGGTCAGGCTGCCGTCACTGCAGATGTAACACATCCGGACGGCACAGTCTCAATATTAAGTCTTGCTAAAGTTGAAACCGGAGTCTACGAGGCTCAAGTTGCGGCAAATATTTCCGGCGTCTACACCGCGCATGTTACAGCAGAAGGTAAGACGGCAAGGGGACGCAACTTTACACGCGAGCATATCTTTACTGCGGCCGTATGGAAAGGCGGGAATAACCAGTTTCCGACAACCCCGGATGATCCAAATCAATCAGTAGAGTGCCTGTGCGGTTTGCTGCGATGCCTGTTAAGCGATCAGGTGCTGGATCGGGAATTCCGTAAGCGGCTTGAGAAAAAAGGCATTAACGTGAATGGCATTCGCGAATGTATCGAAAAATGGTGCCGTTGTAGACTTGATAGCCGTAATGAGGCAGTTCGATTGACAAACGATATAAAAACCGGAATTTGATCGGATATCGACCAAGGCGCTTGGGAGCCGCGAATAAATAAGTGTGACAATCGGGCGCGTCTGGCGGGATGCAATGCAAGGCGGGAGGATGAGTCATAGCACAAGCTAGGCGACGGCGAACAACGCTGCAGTGTGTCCGCCAGATGCGATCCAGATGTTACAGTTATTTATGAACGACTCTTATTCGTTAGTCATCAGAAACGCATCCTGAAAAATGGTCAGGCTGCAAAAATTATCAGAGCCAAGATTATCTTTTCGCAGGTTTATGGTGCAGGCTGAAACAAGCCTTCCAGCAGCAATGCATCATCAAAATGCCGCCGTCCTACAAACGCAGTTGCGTGGTGTCCGCGTTCGCGCATCGCGCCAGCGGACGGTATCCCCATAGGCCACAACAACCAGCGTTCACGGCGTTCGCTGCCAATCACCAGCCCATTGCCTGCAAACAAGCTGCGGCGGCCGCTATCAATGACAGGTGTCGCATATAACTCAGCATAATCACGCCATTCATAGGGTGTGCCATCCGGTTGATCGGCATAGACGCGTTCGATGTAATGCGCCGCTGAGGCAATTCTTATTACTATCCGTTGACCAGCGGTCAATCTCGGCGCGGGCTGAGGTAATAGCGGAGGTTCGGCAAGTTGCAAAGCCTCTGGCTTTGGCTGTAGTGCCTCAGTCAGAAAAAACATGTGGTAGCAGCCGCAAGGATGGATAGTGTCGTAAAGCAAAGGCGCGCCATCACTGTTTAATGTTACGCGCCAGATCAAACCATCAAGTGCGCCACCCAGAATATCGAAGATGCCAGTGATAGGCCGAGCGGCAAACCACACGACATAGTTTAATTGCAACAGCGTTTGATCTTGCCAGCGCGTGTAACTCGGATAGCGATAAACAACGGGTGCCGGTTTTACACCGGGTTTGCCAGCGGTATTCCAAATCGGTATGCCGGGCAGATCATTCTCATCGACAACATCGACTTCCCACACTGGCGCATGGTAAGCAAACAAAGCGTGTAATAATGCTGTATCGGGTACGGGTATACCTAATGGATCATGGGATAATTGCGTGAGGCTAGCCGATGATACTTCTGTTAACGGGCGCCAACGCTGCAACCGGCCAAGTATTGCTAGTATTTCGATTCATTAAATTATTTACAAATTAAACGATTTCGAGATTGAATTTCTTCCAGCGGTAAACGACAGGAGTAGAATTAATTTCCTC
>NZ_FOGH01000053.1 GCF_900111165.1 Nitrosomonas sp. Nm51 | reverse complement strand
CATTTCACCCATTGGGTGACTCCTGTCTTTAGTCCGAAAACCTTGACACTACTACGTTTGAGCTAATTTTTGTAGATCTAACTGAGGAAAATAGGTTCAATTCAGGATAGGGCAAATTAAAAACCAGCAAGTGGATCCGCGGGTATAAGCTGTGCTTTCTCTGGAATCCATGAAAACCAACAGGCGTCATAATTACAGGTCAAAATCCAGCGTATTGGTGTAATATTCATAGTCCGCCGGTATCCCTTGGCTCTGAGCTAATATAATTAAACCCCATCCACAAGCAATATATTGCCGATAGTCGTAATTGACTCATTGTTGTTAGAGATTTCCACTGCGAGCCATTCACGTGTCATGTCACCATTTCCGAGTTGTGACAAATGCTGTTCAAGTTCAATATCGTTTGCTTGTCTGTTAAGTGCCTGTTGGTAAAGTGTCTGAATGTAATCCGTATCTGACAGGGTGCTTAAATTAGAATTGTCCTGGAACCAATCCAGTATGATTTCAGGTTTGACATCATCGGCTAATGCTTCGCGACCCAGTTGCCATTCTTCAGTGGTGGCATCACGATCAAAGAAAGTCTGGAATAAACGACCGAGAACACCTTCAACTGAGCTATGCGCTAGCAATATGTTCTCTCCGCTGTCAAACGCGATCATTTCGGCGTTTTTGAGACTCAGCATGGTGCCGTCCTCCAGATGCGTAATTTCTATCGTGTCGTCAATCTGGTTCAGGTGAACATCATTACGATTGCCTGTCATTCGCAGCACATCATGTCCTCTGCCGCCATCGACTCTAAGTGCTAATCCCAGTGGCAAGTAGCCTTGATCGTTTGCGCTCCCGCCATTGAGGTCACGAACAACGTCCAGTTGAACAATGTCTGGATTACTATCCAGACCTGCAAGCAGTTCATCGATTGTTTTATCTTTAAGATCAATAGCCTCCGGTAAATTCTGAAATGCCCTGGCAACGCTATTGAGATCAGCGTCTTTCCAGTTTTGTACTGCGTGGCCTTCGGCAATTGTTAAATCCCTTCCTAACCAGGTTTTGACCAGATGATGTGCGGCAGCTTCCGGAACAGAATGCGCGATCGCTAGATTTTGGCCGGTTTCAAACTGTACCAATTCAACATCGCTCAGCGTATCGGTTTCACCGTTTTGATGTGCGAGTGTTACTTGGTTATTGTTGACTGTGATCAGATAATCCGATAGTTCACCCGGCTGGATGGCAGTATCGAATCCGAGTCCACCATTAAGTTCGTCGTTGCCGCTTCCGCCCGTGAGCATATCGTGTCCGGCTCCGCCATAAACGATATCATTGCCGGCATCTCCTGTCGTCTGATCGTCACCACCCAGGCTACCGATAGTGTCGTTACCGTCGCCGCCAAATAGTATGTCGTCGTCCGGCCCTAATACGATGAACTGATCCTGATTGTCGCCAACTACGACATTTTCTCCAACGCCACCCATGATGCGCACGGCGCCGATAATGGCTGCAAACGCTACATTGTCGAGTTGCATGATGGTGCCTGACGGCATGTCGGAAGCGTCGACGATTAGCGCCTGCAAACCATCATTCGATAAACTGGAACCGTTGATAATCACGGGCAAATCCGAGTTCCGGTTACTGTCAGACGATAATGAAACGGTATGTACATAAACTTTATCGGTTTCTGCTAATGAAGCGATAAAATTCCGGTTGTGAACGGTCATTTCCGATAATACACTGGCATCGTTGACGTTTACTTGCTCAATACGGTTGACTAAGTCGTTGATGGCATTCTGTGTATCCATTGATTCAGACTGACCGTTGACAGAAACTCCTATGCCAGTAGGCAGACCTATGGTCAGGATAGGATCACCAGAAAAACTGGTCAGAATGGAAATGTCCGCATGTGTTGCATTTTCGGAACCCGGGTCGTCTACACGTGTACTATCAACGATCGGAACAGTCAACGTAGTTGATCCGTCTGTTTCGGTCTGAGCGCCTATGGTGACGCCATCAGATGTTTCTGTGCTCGATTCTGATGTATCTGGCGTAGTTGGTGTGCCGCCGCCGGATGGTGGTGTTACTGCCGGTACGGTAGTGCCATTACCTGTTGCGTTAACGAAAACGGTATTGCTTGTCGCGTCAACGACATTGATTGCAGTATCAGCGCCGGCTGCCCAATCTTCCGCAGCGGCCAAATTGTAAGTAACACCACCGGTTGATGAGGTGCCATCTTTATTGATAATTTGATTGACTGCAGCTTTATCGGTTGCGCTTAGGACTAACGCAAATAAAGTGCCTGAAGCGATGTCTACATTGGCCGTATTGGTCAACGTATATGTTTCGCCGCCTTCGCCCGTAATGGTAAATTTGCTGGCGATAACATCATTTGCAGTACCGCTGGCATTTTTAAAATCAGCCCCGGTTACAATCAGAGCACCTGTACTGGCATTATATGTAGCTGACGTGATGGCGGGGACGGGAACGTTACCGACAGTGATGCCATTGCTGGTCAAATCAGATGTGTCGCTGTCAGTAACCCCTTTATTCCAATCATCTGCTGCCGCCAGATTATAGGTGGTGCTGTCAACAGACTCAATGCCGTTTTTGTTGACAATTTGGTTGATCGCCGCTTTGTCCGTAGCGCTGAGTATAACTGTAAATTGCGTCGCTGAATCCAGTTCAACGTCTGACGAGTCAGTCAAGGTATAAGCCGAACCACCTTCTCCGGTAAAGGTCAATGCTGAAACGTCAATATCGGCTCCAGCACCATGAACCTGGATATTAGTACCTGTAACAACCAGAGTGCCAGTATCGGCATTATAGGCTGCAGATACTATTTTTGGATTTACGACGATGGTTATTGTAGAGCCGATTGCCAGCACGGCCGTATCGTTGCCGCCGTTAGCCGTACCGCCACTGTCGGTTAGACTGGTGATAGTCACGACCCGGTCGCTGGTATCTGGAGTATTGCTGTTGTTCTGGTAGCTGATGCCGTCGATCAGGGTCTGCGCAGCCGCAACTGGCAGTGTTCCGCCTGCAAGATTCACGGTGGCTGTAGAGCCGGTTACAGTCACGCTGTAGCTCAGGCCGTTGGTGGAGGTAGTACCTGATGTTCCGTGCGTGAGTTCAATCGCCGTCCCGTCTGTATTGAGTATTTCATTAGAACCGTCACTGACATTCGTTATCGTGAGTGTTAATGCTGACAGTGTTTGTCCATCTTCGGCTGTAGAAGCTGAAGCGCCGTTGAACAGGCTGGCTGCAGCGCCTCCTTCGGTAAAAATTGGATTGGAACCTGCAGCAGTTAACGTGGGTTCGTCATTAACTCCTGAGATTGTGACAGTAGAAGCGACCGACAGTGCGGCCGTATCGTTGCCGCCGTTAGCCGTACCGCCACTGTCGGTTAGGCTGGTGATAGTCACGACCCGGTCACTGGTATCTGGAGTATTGCTGTTGTTCTGGTAGCTGATGCCGTCGATCAGGGTCTGCGCAGCCGCAACTGGCAGTGTTCCGCCTGCAAGATTCACGGTGGCTGTAGAGCCGGTTACAGTCACGCTGTAGCTCAGGCCGTTGGTGGCGGTAGTGCCTGATGTTCCGTGCGTGAGTTCAATCGCCG
Source organism: Nitrosomonas sp. Nm51 (assembly GCF_900111165.1). GTDB lineage: Bacteria > Pseudomonadota > Gammaproteobacteria > Burkholderiales > Nitrosomonadaceae > Nitrosomonas. The sequence continues at coordinate 13,609 of NZ_FOGH01000053.1, read as the reverse complement.
TCCCGTCTGTATTGAGTATTTCATTAGAACCGTCACTGACATTGGTTATCGTGAGCGTTAATGCTGACAGTGTTTGTCCGTTTTCGACTGTAGAAGCTGAAGCACCGCTGAACAGGCTACCTGCAGCGCCGCCCTCGGTGAAGGCCGGGTTGCTGCCGTTGGCGGTCAATGTCGGCTCGTCGTTGTTCTGGACCACGGCCACCGTGGATGCGACGGCCAGAGATCCCGTATTGTCGCCGCCGTTGGCGGTGCCGCCGCTATCCTGAATGCCGGTCAGCGTTACCACGCGGTTGCTGGTACTCGGGCTGTTGCTGTTATTCTGGTAACTCATGTTGTCGATCAGCGTTTCCGCTGCCGCAACCGACAGATTGCCACCGGTCATGGTAACCGTGGCGGTAGTGCCGATGACCATCACGCTGTAGTTCAGGCTGTTACCGGCGCTGCTGCCGTTGGTACCATGAGTCAGCACAATAGTGGTGCCGTCAACATTGATGCGTTCGTTGCTGCCATTGGTAACGTTGGTGATGGTGAAGCTTAGCCCGGTAATGTTCTGCCCGGATTCCACGGTATTGATGTTGGTGCCGCTGAACAGACTCGCCGCTGCGCCGCTTTCGGTGAAGGCAGGATTGCTCGCGTTGGCGGTGAGCGAGGGTTCGTCATTGACACCGGCAACCGTAACGGTGCTTGCAATGGCGATAGAGGCGGTGTCATCGCCGCCGTTGGCGGTGCCGCCGTTATCCTGAATGCTGGTCAGTGTTACCACGCGGTTGCTGGTGCTCGGCGTGTTGCTGTTGTTCTGGTACGACATATTGTCGATCAGCGTTTGAGCCGCTGCCGTGGACATGGTGCCGCCGGTGAGCGAAACTGTTGCCGTGGTGCCCACTACCGTGACGCTGTAACCGAGACTGCTACCGGCAGTACTGCCGCTGGTGCCATGGGTAAGAACGATAGCGGTACCGTCGATGTTGATGACCTCGCTGATGCCGTTGGCCACGTTGCTGACTGTGAGCGTGAATCCTTTGATGGTCTGGCCGGCTTCAATGGTACTGATGCTGGCGCCGCTGAACAGGCTGCCTGCAGCGCCGCCCTCGGTGAAGGCCGGGTTGCTGCCGTTGGCGGTCAATGTCGGCTCGTCGTTGTTCTGAACCACGGTCACCGTGGATGCGACGGCCAGCGATCCCGTATTGTCGCCGCCGTTGGCGGTGCCGCCGCTATCCTGAATGCTGGTCAGCGTTACCACGCGGTTGCTGGTACTCGGGCTGTTGCTGTTGTTCTGGTACGACATATTGTCGATCAGCGTTTCCGCTGCCGCAACCGACAGATTGCCGCCGGTCATGGTAACCGTGGCGGTAGTACCGATGACCATCACGCTGTAGTTCAGGCTGTTACCGGCGGTGCTGCCGTTGGTACCATGAGTCAGCACAATAGTGGTGCCGTCAACATTGATGCGTTCGTTGCTGCCATTGGTAACGTTGGTGATGGTGAAGCTTAGCCCGGTAATGTTCTGCCCGGATTCCACGGTATTGATGTTGGTGCCGCTGAACAGACTCACCGCTGCGCCGCCTTCGGTGAAGGCAGGATTGCTCGCATTGGCCGTAAGTGCAGGCTCGTCATTGACAGCAGTCATCACGATGGTGCGGGTATCGGAAGCACTGGCGGCCTCTTTATCGATAGCCGTAAAGGTGACTGTTCGGTTCAACGAGCCCGGATCATCCGTCGTGCTGTCATAGCGGATCGATTGCAAGACTTCCTGAACACTGGCGTTGGTAGCGTCGGCATCAAAGGTAACAATCAGCTTGGTCCCGCCGGTGACGATGCCGCCAGAAGCACCCAGATCGCCAATATCCGTACCATTGGCGAAAATATTGGTGCCGCTGATGGTAATGGCGGTTCCGTCACCGTCGCTGTCGACGATACTGATCCGATCGCCGGTTTCAGCATTGCCGGTAATTTGTGCAGAGAGACTGCCGCCGTTCCATTCGGCATCGCCGTCAGCGTCACTGACTGTGCCGGCACTATCGAACTGTATACCGGCGTTCCCTTCGGTGTATGCCAGATTAGTATCATTGATGGAAATTGCAGGAGTGGCATTAGGACTTATTTCGGAGCTAGCCTGCAGATTATCCATAAAAATCCAATTGGTGTTCGCCACAAATTTGGCTTCATCCACGGACCCCCAATTTAGCGTCCATGTTCCCGAGGAAGTGTCAGCCGCGTTGAAAGTTTGAGATTCGACTTGAACACCATCGCGAAACCCATAGAAAGTTAATGAGGCGTTAGCAGGATTTCCAGCCGTATCAATCACATAATCAATACTGGTCAATTTGAAATTTGATGAATCACTGGTGTAGACGCGCGTGTCAGTGTTGTTTACATCATTCGTAACGGATCCTTCATGTGGATAAATACCAGTTTCTCCACCAAACCCGTTGAACCGGAAGCCGTCGTAAGATATATCATCAATCACTGTGCCATTGGCAATAACCGCCGTATCTGCCAGCCCCAGGCCTTCATAGTTCGATGTCTGGTCTCCGGAAACAGGTAATGCCAGGACGCTACCGTAAGAGTCGATAAAATTTTTCGTCAATGGTAACGTTGCTTCGATTTCTCCTGTAGCCACCTCGAGTTGCCAGTCACCCTGCAACGCGCCCGCACCCGCGCCTGTCAAATCATCGGATGCAGCCACATCGGCTCCAGTCATACGGGTCATTGCAGTGAGCAGATCAATACCCGAACCGGTTGCGAGACTACACCCATAGAGCAAAACGTCACCATCCGGCGACATAGCAGAACCAATTTTAGCCAAAACCTCCGCATACCGGACGATGTTGTCAGCTGTCAGTTCTATATCGCCCAGTAACAGCTTTCCTTCTGCGCCATGGGAAAAAACGTGAATACTGTCAACATCAGTCCGGCCATCGAGTTTTTCAGCCAGTCTCTCCAACCCATCGCCACCATTGATTAGAACCACCTCGGTTCCGGGATCCAGCTGCTCAATCAATCTTTCATAATCGTTTACCGCCGTATCAACTAGAGCGATGTTGGCTGCAGAATCAGATGTTGAATAAGACGCCGGCAAACCGGATTGACTGGATTGGAATGTTGGCATAATGTATGAACACCATAAAAATTTAGAGAAAACAGCAATTAAACATACAGTAATTGCAGATTATTTTTGAATCTAGGAGCCTGCCGGATTTTGGCAATTTAAACTGCGGAAGTGGGCTAATGAATCCACAAACACAGCATAACAAAACATGAAATCGAGAATTTTATGTGGTTTATGTAGTTTCTCGATACCAAATCCCATTTTTTGCTCCGTTTTGTGTCCTATCCGACAGGCCCCTAGATCCGCGCATATGCAAATCACCAGACAAATAATAGCGTCTTCAGTCAATTTTTGATGACTTGAATTAAGGTGCATTCCGCCGCTTTTAACCCATTTCCCGATACGCTCGGCTAATAGCATTGACCTTAAAGTGCGCCAGCGTATTGCAGAGAGTTCTAGGAGCCTTCCGGACTTTGGCTGACTATGGTCAAGTAAAACCGAACACCCTAACTAAGCGATTTTAATGAGCGAGCGCGGAGTCCATCAAATGAAAAGTCAGCTCTTCATAAGTCCGTTGCTAGTATTTCAACAGTAATTCCTCCAATCGTAAATGGATTCTATGGTCATACCGCTACGGCCCGTGGCTGTTTTCAGATCCTTGTGCTTTATATGTCAGCTTCAACCCAGTCCAACCTTCTGTATGCGCATTTTGCACCCCCAGTGGTTGTGTGTTTTGGTTATAATCAATGGCCTGACTATAACCATACCCGCTCCCGCCCCTACCGGAATTTCCACTCATTTCCTGTAAATTATTAAAATGAATTCATGAAGTTGTGCTCATGCAGGGGAAGCAGGCTAGCGAATACCCTGGGAATTGATGCTCAATCAGCGCTTTTTTTACGCCGCGGCAGTAATAATTTATATTGGTGTGTGAGTTATGGTACTGAAGAGTAGGGCAAGGTTGAAACAGGCGCCGCACGTCAAGAAAAATGGTTTGTTCGTATTAACATAAGTTAATGTCGCATCGTGCTGAATGTGAGACTATTTTTTATCCATCCGGCAGGCGTGTTGGAAAATAATTGGTGTTGTTGTACTCCCTGGATAAGTAAGGCACATCATCGAAGATGGTTTTTCAACAGCCTGCTACTTTTTAATCTACAGGAGTCGATTCATGCCTAGAAATCATATGTTGTTGTCCTTAATTTGTGTATTTTTTTTCATAACAGGTTGTGCGGAACAAGGGCCCGCTGAGAAGGCAGGCGAAAAGATTGATGAAAATGTGGAAAGCAGTATGGACGCGGTTGATGATGTTATCGAAGAAACTGAAGATAATGCAGAGGCCGCGGGCGAGGCCATCGATGATCAGGTAGATGAGATTAAAGGCGGATACTAACTGATATTTTATTGTTCTTTTGCGCCCTATTTATACTCAAGCAAATAGGGCGCAGTCTGCTTCCTGAATATTTTCTTTTCTTTAACAAGCTTGAGAAGTTATCAATGTTACATTACAGTTTTAGAACAGCCAACAACAGGCATATAGTATTTATCTTTTTGTATAGACGCTGGTTTTGCTTGTAACTGCTAAATCTTGCCTTGAAAATATTTTTCAACGGTGTTTTTCGTCAAGTCAATTTCTGGCGCATTATGTGGTTCAGGCAGCCTTTGGTTCAGGCAGCCTTTGGAAGTTAAAATTTTCATCAGGTTTTCTATGAAATAATGGCAGTCTGGAAGAGAGAGGTTGATTGCTATTGAGATAAGCCGGGTTTTTATCTGAATTTGTCTGAATCATTGATCAGAGAGGAAACGATAGTCATGGAATTTTCTGCTCAACTGCTCATGAGTGAGTTTGTAACTCATGATGTAAAACGCTTTATTCTGGAGAAACCGGAGAAATTTAACTGCACGCCAGGTCAGGCGGTGGAAATTGCCATTGATCAAGGTCAATGGAAAGACGAAGCGAGACCTTTCACGCCAACATCGCTGACTGATGATGGTGTGCTTGAATTTGTCATCAAACAGTATCCGGATCACCAGGGTGTAACCCAAATGCTCCATAAACTGGAGGCTGGTGCTTTGCTGAGGATCAGCAAACCGTTCGGTACCATTCAGTATAAAGGACCGGGTGTATTTATTGCGGGCGGTGCGGGCATCACCCCGTTTATTGCTATTTTGCGGAATCTGGCGCGAAATGATGAATTGAATGGACAGACGTTGATTTTTTCTAATAAAACACCTGCCGACATCATTTCGGAAAAGGAATTCCGCTTTCTGCTGGGCGACCGTTGTTTGTTGACTTGTACTGAGAACAGTGCGCCCGGTTATGATAATTCCATGATCGACAAGGACTATCTGAAAGAACATATCAACAATTTCGATCAGCATTTTTATCTGTGCGGCCCCGGTGGTTTTATGGAGTCAATTACAGATGCTTTGAAAACGCTCGGTGCAAAACCAAATGCGTTAGTTTTTGAAGAATGATAGTAACGGTCATAATAGCGGTTTTGCCGATAATCAAATCTATGTAAATTGGCATAAGTATTTAACGGCTGCCTGGCGCAGTACCTGGTGTTTTATCAACGCTTATTTCAATTGTTTTATTTCGTGCTGCCAGCTTCCTGGTTCCTCCATTTTTTGAGAAGCCGCAGTGTCGGTTGTTCTAATACTCGGGTTTCACCAACAATCATCATAAACAAGGAGTTAGAAATGACTCGTAATTTTTTTCATAACAGGTTGAATTTAGTAATTGGATTAGTATTGCTAATGTATTTTCTTTCCTCAAATGCAGTAGTCGGGTCGGAAATTGATCTTGGAGGAGGGGATTATACTTCCGGCCGCGACACGAGTGTCAAGCAAATAACCGGCATCGAAGTTATCGATAAAAACCGGAAAAAAATTGGAACGGTAAATGATTTGTTGATCGACAAAAATAGCGCAGTTGCATATGCGGTGATCTATGTGGGCGGCGTGTACGGTGTGGAAAGCGATAAACAGGTTGCTGTACCATTTGATCGTCAGCGTATCATTAAACAACCGACAGACACGGAAAAAGTACTCGCATTGAATGTATCGCTACAAGCATTGCAACAGGAACCTGCGTTCAAACTGAGCGACGCGGATGCTGGCAGGTTCGATAACACGATTGCCACAAGTAAAATTATCGGTTTAAAGGTGTTCGGAAAAAATGATAATCTGCTGGGTGTGATTCATGATTTGATTGTTAACAACAGCCACAATGTTGTATACGCGGTCATTCTAACCAGCGGTGTGAGTGGGATCAGTGACAAACTGGTCGCAGCGCCTTACGGTGAATTGAATGTAAACGAAAACGAAGAAAAAATAATCCTGAACATCACAGATAACGCGTTGGAAATGGTGCCCGGATTCCAATATTGATTGGACGCCTGTTCCATTGCCAACGAAAGATTTCGCAGTTATTCAGCTCAACACTACGGGTTTTACTGAAACGCTGCGAACGGTCCGGCTCTTTGCGTGAATATAGCAATTATCTGGAAGAGTCCTGTTTTATCGTATCGTGAGTGTGGACAGCCAACGGTTCTTTAAATGTAAGCGTGCGGTAGGGGAAAGGAATTTCGATACCGGCTTCGTCCAGCGCTTGTTTGACGGCGGTGACGATCTCGCCGCGTGAGCGGCGGGTATCAACGGGTTTGTTGTCAGTCCACCAGGCCACTTCTATATCAATGCTGCTGGCGCCAAAGGCCTGTGGGAAAATCTCTACCGGTTCTGACAACGCTACAGTGCGGCATTTTTTGACGGCTTGTTCGATGACCTGAACCGCTCTGGATACATTTTCATCATAGGCTATGCCGGCAATTATCGTGACACGTCTGTAAGGTTTGTTTGTAAGTACAGTAACCGGATTTTTGAATAATGTGGAATTCGGCACCAGCACCAGCTCGCCTGTTGTCAGGCGTATTTGCGTCATGCGGATATTAACCGCTTCAACTCTGCCGGTTATGTCCTGGCATTCGATAAAATCTCCGTTTTCGAATGGAAAGCGCCACAATAAAAGTATTCCTGCGAAAAAATTTTCAAAAATATCCTGAAAAGCGAACCCGATGGCAATGGATACGATACCTAAACCGCCTAATGCGGTTGTCGGTGTCAGCCCTGGAAACCAAAACATTGCAGCCAGCAGTAAACCGCCAATCCAGATACCGATAATAATCAGTCGTATGATCAGGTCTCTCAGAGATCTTCTCAGTCTTTGAAAATTAAATAACCGGCTTCCAAGTCTGGAAAACAAATTGGCTATAATCCAGGTCAGAATTAACACCAGAATACCCGCAAGCAGATAGGGTGTATGCTCCAGAAAATTTTTCCAGATGTGTATCAATGTCTCTTGCAGCGTTTGTGCGACTTCTGCGACGGAGTCTGGCGCATCAATCGGGTTAGCGTCTGATGGCTTATGCGGTGGTTGAGGCAGGGAATTACCCGAGTCGGATGCGGCGTTACCGGCAGTCATTGGATATTTGGCTAACTTTTGAATATATCAAAGCACGTTTGGATTTTTAATGTGTCTGGTTAGACATGATTATATAACTGTGTAGTTGTGACGGCTACGATTTTTGCACATTCTGTTGCATACATATGTTTTGGCATATCCTGCAGCACAAAACTTGATCCTTTTGCCCGAAAAACAAACAGAATTGAACATGGCACATGACGGACCCCTAAGAAAATCTCATTAAACTGAGCGAAAAGAGATTTGTATTCGCGGTGGAGCGCAGTGATGTACAAATAATCAGATTCAGCTACAATGCGTTGATCTGCCGTTTTTTTATCTGGGAAATGAGAATGGATCAGACCGAGAAAAAAATCACTGTGTATTATGACGGGGCTTGTCCAAGCTGTATTAAAGACCGCGAAGACTATGAAAAAATGTCCGGAGAAGCAAGTGCAGAGATAGACTGGTTTGATATTACCGGTCAGGACGATCAGTTGCGAAGCATCGGTATTGATCCGCGCAAAGCGAAAACAGAGTTGCATGTGCGTGCGGAAAATCAGCATGTCTATTCTGAGCTCGATGCCTATATCCTGTTAATGAATCGCGTGCCACGGCTCAAACCGTTGGCATGGTTGATAGGTTTGCCGGTAATTCGGCCCATATTGTCATCGCTTTATCGCTGGATGGTCAGGCGACGGCTGAAAGCCAGCGGGCGTTTGTGATGAAAGGGTCGCTTGACCTCGCATAAATCTGACAGCTGGCACCAGGGTTTCGATTCATCGTTCCGACCGGACGTATGATGCCTTGTTTTTCATATGCGCCGTCGCGGCTGGTCGCATGCTATGCAATATCTTCTCAAACATGTATTCCAAAAGAGAACGCTCTTTGTCTTGTAGCGACGCTTTGCTGCTGCTTCGATGATCCTAGAATCATCATAGCGTGACTCATCCTTTTGATGGGTAGCATTTAAAGAAATATTAGGAGCCGCGAATAAATAACTGTAACACTTATTTATTCGCGGCTTCTTAGTCTTAGTTATTGATTGCCGGGTTCAGCGTGCTTGCCAGCGCACATGGCAAGGCACCTTGCAGGAAATAGTCGTTCAGATAGCCGTTCTATTGCCAGAATATTTTTCACTGGATAGCAACAGTTACTTTTTTGATATGATATCGACTCAGGCCGTTTCTGGACGATTCGTCAGGCTGCTTACCAGCAGAGCGTCAGTACCGCCACACGCCATTTCATCAAGTTACCATTCATGACAGACTCACTATTACCCGTACTGATTTTATTGTCGACTGCGGTCATGGCGGTAGTCATTTTTAGACTGCTGCGCTTGCCACCCATGCTGGGATATTTACTTTCCGGCGTTCTCATCGGTCCGCACGCTCTGGGCTGGATACCCGACAATGAAGAGACGCGCCATCTCGCGGAATTTGGTGTGGTTTTCCTGATGTTTAGTATCGGCCTTGAGTTCAGTCTGCCCAAGCTGGTCACAATGAAACGTATTGTTTTTGGATTCGGCACGTCGCAAGTTGTCATTAGCATTTTAATCGTTATGTCGATCACCTGGCTACTCAATTTGGATTGGCGCGTTGGACTTGCTATAGGCGGAGCGCTGGCAATGTCTTCAACAGCCATTGTCATCAAAATGCTATCTGAGCGGCTAGAATTAAATTCATCACATGGCCGGCAAGTAATCGGTGTGTTGCTGTTTCAGGACCTCGCTGTCATCCCGTTGTTAATTATCATTCCCGCGCTGGCAATATCAGTCGACAGTGAATCGGTTAATTACGGGGCCATGCTAACAATAGCCGTGCTGAAAGTACTGGCCGTGCTGGCTCTTATATTATTTTTCGGGCAACGGCTCATGCGTCCCTGGTTCCATCTTGTTGCACATCAAAAATCATCCGAGCTGTTTGTTTTAAATGTGTTACTGATCACGCTGGGACTGGCCTGGCTGACAGGAATGGCGGGATTGTCGCTGGCGCTCGGCGCTTTTCTAGCAGGTATGCTGATTTCTGAAACCGAATATCGTTATCAGGTCGAAGACGATATCAAACCATTTCGCGATATCCTGCTGGGGCTGTTTTTTGTCACGATCGGCATGTTGCTGGATGTTCGTGTGGTGATCGACAATTTTCTGTGGGTTGTTGTTATTCTCGCAAGTCTGATCATTATAAAAATTATCTTGATTACCGGTTTGTCTCGTTTGTTTGGCGCAGAATTCAATGTCTCGTTACGTACCGGAATGAATCTGGCGCAGGGAGGCGAATTTGGATTTGTATTACTCGCGCAAGCCACCATGAATGGTCTGGTAGAGAACATCATACTGCAGCCCATTCTGGCCGCAATGGTGCTTTCAATGTTTATTGCGCCTTTCATGATTGAATACAGCGAGCGCATCGTACAACGCTTTTATACGTCCGAGTGGATGCAACGGGCAATGGAAATTACTTTCATCGCTGCCCAGACAATAGCGGAGCAAAACCATGTCATTATTTGCGGTTATGGTAGAAGCGGACAGAATCTATCCCGTATACTGGAACAGGAATCTGTGCCCTTTATAGCACTGGATCTCGATCCGCGCCGGATCCATGAAGCCAAAATGGCCGGAGAAGCCGTTGTCTATGGCGATGCAGCACGTAAGGAAGTCTTGGTGGCTGCCGGCATACTGCGTGCAAAGGTATTGGTTGTCAGTTATGCAGATACGGTTTCTGCACTCAAGATTCTAAACCACGTCCGCATGTTAAGGCCCGAACTTGCTGTTGTTGTCCGAACGCACGACGACTCTGACATTGATTTGTTAAAAGAAGCCGGCGCCACTGAAGTAGTAGCCGAAATTCTTGAAGGCAGTTTAATGCTGGCCTCACACGCGTTGATGTTCATGGATGTTTCAGCCAGACACATTCTGCGGCGTATCCGGCAGACACGTGAACAGCGTTACAGCCTTTTTCGCGGCTTTTATTTCGGCACCACAGATGAAAGCGACGAAGGCCATGAACGCTTGCTGCCCCGTCTGTTAACGATTACGATCGTGCCAGGCGCAGCGTCTGTCAACAAAACACTCGGTGAACTCGATCTGTCAGGATTATCCGTAGAGGTAACTGCTGTCAGAAGACGGAATATCAGAGGTTTGCTTCCTTCTGATGAAACCCGGCTTGAAGCCGGTGATGTTGTTGTACTTAGGGGAACGCAGGAAAACCTGGCTGCAGCGGAAATTCGGTTAATGCAGGGATAAAGCAATTCACATGATCAATTTGCTGCATTCAAAGCTGGAAAATCTCAAACCGAACTCTTCCACAAAACCCGAGTAACCCTACTGACAACATGCCCTTTTTTAAGGATTTTTTGTATTAATATCGCGCGTTCAGACATGGACAGCCTCACCATGAAAGTGTATAGTCTGCGACAGCCCTTTGCTCTTTCGGAAAAGGGCAGATGTCTGTGTATCCGATTCAGAGATACCTGTAATTGTCGAAATTGATGCATGGGCAGATAAGAAGGCGTACGTAAAAACGCAAAATTTATCATTTATGGAGGGAGATATGATTAAAGCTGTTCAAGCTGCTATTGGACTGGGATTACTTTGTTTTGCCGCTACACAGGCTGCCGTAGCCGCGACAGACATCTCAAAGTTGCCGCGTGTCAAACAGGAACTGGTGCCGCCGCCAGCGGTTCCCAAGCACGATCAGGTTGTTAAAGGCGGGCCAAGAGTCGTAGAAGTCCGCTTGGAAACAAAAGAAGTACTCATGGAGGTTGCACCCGGCGCAAATGTTTGGGCGCTGACATTTAACGGTTCTGTACCTGCCCCGCTGATCGTTGTACACGAAGGCGATTATGTTGAGCTTACCCTGGTTAATCCAAAAGAAAGCACACTGGCACATAATGTGGACTTTCACGCTTCAACAGGTGCGCTGGGCGGCGCCGGCTTAACGTTGGTTCAGCCAGGTGAAGAAGTCGTATTGCGCTGGAAAGCGGTCAAACCAGGCGTATTCGTTTATCACTGTGCGCCGGGTGGAACGATGATTCCATTCCACGTTATTTCCGGCATGAACGGTGCGGTTATGGTACTGCCACGTGACGGCCTGAAAGATGCTGAAGGCAAACCATATCGCTATGACCGCGCATACTATATCGGCGAGCAGGACTACTATCTGCCGCAAGACGATAAAGGCAACTTCAAAAAATACGACTCTCCAGCTGCCGGCATGCACGAAATGCTTGAGCTGTCTAAAGGCCTGATTCCAACACATGTTGTATTCAACGGCGCTGTGGGCGCGATTACCGGTGATAACGCATTGTCGGCCAAAGTAGGCGAAAAAGTACTGTTTATCCATTCGCAGGCGAACCGTCCTTCATATCCGCATTTGATTGGCGGTCACGCCGATCTGTATTGGGTAGGCGGCTCATTCAGTGATACGCCGCTGACCAGCCAGGAAACATGGTTTGTGCCGGCAGGTTCCGCAGTTGCTGCAGCGTATGAATTCCATCAACCAGGCTTGTATGTCTATCTCAGTCATAACCTGATTGAAGCTGTGTTGATGGGTGCCGCATTGCACATGAACGTAGAAGGCGAATGGGATGACGACATGATGACGCAAGTCAAAGCCCCTGACAGCTTCGACGCTGAAGCAGCCATGGATCACTAAGCAGTATACTTGTACTAACTGTATATTGATTTAATGATTGGCTCAAACGGCTCCTTCCGGCAGGTTGGAGCCGTTTTTATTGATGCGTTATTTGCTCGCAGCCTTAGGAGCCGCGAATAAACAAGTGTAACAATTGGGCGCGTCTGGCGGGATGCAATGCAAGGCGGGAGGATGAGTCACCAAGCTATGGCGACGACGAACAACGCCGCAGTGTGCCCGCCAGATGCGATCCAGGTGTTACAGTTATTTATGAACGACTCCTTAAATAAGGCATTTTATTTTCATTTTTCTTTTTTCTATCGATGCCGATCAAATCCCGTATACGCACTGTACCGCATTATCCCCGTCAAGGGATTATGTTTCGCGATATTACGACACTGCTAAAAGATCCAGTTGGTCTGCGCACAACGATACAGGAGATTGTCAAGCGGTATCAGTCACAGCAAATTGGCAAAGTTGTTGGAATAGAGTCTCGCGGCTTTATCATTGGCGCACCTGTGGCATATCAACTCGAAACTGGCTTCGTGCCTATCCGCAAACAAAACAAGCTTCCTGCCCAAACCGCCGGTCGCGATTACCAGCTGGAATACGGCAGCGACCGGATTGAAATCCATGTCGATGCTGTTCAGTCAGGTGACCGTATTCTGCTTGTTGATGATTTAATTGCAACCGGGGGTACTGCCGAAGCAGCTGTCAGATTAATCAGGGAAATGGGTGGCGAAGTGATCGAGTGCTGCTTTGTAATTGATCTGCCGGATGCAGGTGGACGGTCGCGCCTGGAACAGCTGGGCTGCAAGATATTTTCTTTATGCGAATTTGCTGACGGTTAATGCGGCGAATCCTTACTAAATGCTGATATGCCCATTGTCAGCATTCACACACAATACATCACCGCTGTTTATGAGTAATACTGTTTATGTCGTTGTTGCGCTGGTTGTGGGTGTACTGATATCCTTTCAACCGCCAATCAATGCGTCAATGGCCAGAATGCTTGAAAGTCCGTTGCTGGCTGCAACTATATCTTTGTTCATCAGTTGTATATTGATGTTGATGCTGTGGCTATACAATGACAACGGAAAAAGCCTAAATCAACTCGCAGTACTTCCATGGTGGATTATTATCGGCGGCGTTGCCGGTGCTGTATTTGTCACCAGCAGTATCATCATTGCACCAATCCTTGGCATGGCGGCGTTCATTGTCTGTATCATCGCGGGTCAGCTTTTCGGCTCTATTTTTATCGATCAATTCGGCTTATTTGGAATGGAAATAAAAGCTGTCAGCTTACAGAAAGTCTTTGGTCTGATTTTGATATTCACTGGTGTCATACTGGTCCGGTTAGATTAGGGCCTAATTCTACTTTGTCAGATTCAAATGATCCCAGAAGTGTATCAAGCTGATATATAATAACACTTTGTTTAATAACTATTAATCACGATCATGTCG
>NZ_FOGH01000082.1 GCF_900111165.1 Nitrosomonas sp. Nm51 | reverse complement strand
ATATCGGGACTGCCTTCTTACCCAAAAGAAAATCGCTGATCACAAAAAATCAATGAAATTAGATCGCCACTTCCAAAAAAGCGTGAAACTTTAGTATGGAAGCAATCCGGGTCCTAATCAGTTCGGTGGGTCGCGTTAGCGTGCGACCGGTCACAAAAAATGCGTGACCGCTCCACGGCACCTTCCACCCCGGTGTACTGGAGCAATATTTGGTTAGCTTTTCCACAATGAAAATCCTTTTTGAAGGAACATAAACGATGGAACAAAAAAAATCCGAGCAAGGCCGTGAAGCGCGCGCAAGCTGCGGCCATAACCCGATTCATGCGGAAAAATCCGCTGATGTTTCTCAATCTGCTAAGACAAATGCGGTCTACACCTGCCCCATGCATCCGGAGATCCGGCAAAACGGGCCGGGAAACTGCCCGGTTTGCGGAATGGCGCTCGAACCGGAGACGATGACCGGTGAAGAAGGTGAAAACCCCGAGCTCACCGATATGCGCAGGCGGTTCTGGATTGGGCTGGTTCTGACGTTACCGGTTTTTACCCTGGAAATGGGTAGTCATATGTTCAATCTGCGTCATTATATTGACGGAACGCTTTCCAACTGGATGCAGCTTGTACTGGCCACGCCTGTCGTGCTTTGGGCCGGAAAGCCGTTTTTTGAGCGCGGCTGGGCTTCACTGAAAAGCCGCAATCTGAATATGTTTACGCTGATAGCCATGGGTACGGGCGTGGCCTGGCTATACAGCATAGTGGCAACACTGGTGCCTGGCATTTTTCCTGAAGCATTCCGGCAGGATGGCGTTGTTGCGGTCTATTTCGAAGCATCGGCGGTAATTACGGTGCTTGTGCTGCTCGGACAGGTTCTGGAACTTAAGGCGCGCGAGCAGACAGGCGGAGCTATCCGCGCGCTGCTTGATCTCGCGCCGAAAACAGCGCGCAGGATTACGGAAAATAGCGGCGATGAAGATGTGCCGCTGGATCAAATCCAGGTGGGCGATCTGCTGCGTGTGCGTCCGGGAGAAAAAGTACCGCTGGATGGCATAGTCACCGAAGGCCGGAGTGCTGTCGATGAATCCATGGTTACCGGCGAATCGATGCCTGTCAAAAAAGAGCAGGACAGCAACGTGATCGGCGGAACCATGAATCAGACCGGCAGTTTTATCATGAAAACCGAGCATGTCGGTAAAGACACCATGCTCTCGCAAATTGTTCATATGGTTGCCGAAGCGCAACGCAGCCGCGCGCCAATCCAGAGACTGGCCGATGTCGTCGCGTCATGGTTTGTTCCGGCCGTGATACTGGTGGCTGTGCTGGCTTTTCTGGTCTGGAGCATATACGGGCCATCACCCGCCTTCAGTTATGCGCTGATCGCCGCTGTCAGCGTTTTGATTATCGCCTGCCCCTGTGCGCTGGGACTGGCCACGCCCATGTCGATTATGGTGGGAGTTGGTAAAGGCGCGCAAGCCGGCGTTCTGATAAAGAACGCGGAAGCACTGGAGCGTATGGAAAAGGTTGATACGCTGGTTATCGACAAAACCGGAACATTGACAAAGGGAAGTCCGACGGTAACAAGAATTATTCCTGCTGCAGAGTTTTCCTCTGATGAGCTTTTGGTACTGGCCGCATCGCTGGAGCAAGGCAGTGAGCACCCTCTGGCTCATGCCATAGTCAGTGCAGCCAGGCAAAAGGGCCTGGGTTTAGAGGATATGAGAGATTTCGATTCACCAACCGGCAAGGGCGTGATTGGAAAAGTCAAAGGACAGAATATCGCGCTTGGTAATGTAATGCTGATGGAAGAACATGCCGTCAATGTTTCTTCCGTGTCCGGTCAAGCCGATGACCTGCGTTCCGATGGCGCAACAGTAATTTTTATTGCCGTGAACGGTCAAATTGCAGGTCTTTTGGCTATTGCTGACCCGATCAAGGAAACAACACCGGATGCGATCGGAAAGCTTCAGAAACAGGGTATCCATATTGTCATGCTTACCGGCGACAATCGCCGTACCGCTGAAGCTGTGGCCAAAACACTGGGTATTGAAGAAGTAAAGGCCGAAGTTCTGCCGGAGGATAAGGGCAAGATTGTTAAAGAGCTGCGTGCTGCAGGGCGTGTTGTTGCCATGGCCGGCGACGGCACCAATGATGCGCCTGCGTTAGCTGCAGCCGATGTAGGCATAGCCATGGGCACCGGCACGGATGTGGCCATGGAAAGCGCGGGAGTAACACTGCTCAAAGGCGACCTGATAGGCATAGTACGTGCCCGTAACCTGTCTGTAGTCACTATGCGCAATATCCGGCAAAACCTGTTTTTCGCGTTTGTGTACAATTCTGCAGGCGTGCCGATTGCCGCCGGTGCCTTGTATCCGTTGTTTGGTGTTTTACTTTCGCCTGTCATCGCTGCAGCAGCGATGTCGCTGTCCTCGGTCAGCGTAATAGGAAATGCCCTGCGGTTACGGCTGATGAAATTGTGACAGGGGCCGGATTATCCTCCTGAATTGCCGATAAGCGCTTCAGGCTGTTTAATACCGGTTTCATCAACGGCAGCCCGTTTTTGTGGCAGATTTCTACGTTTGTGTTGTTAGGGCAATGTATCTGCGTGATAAAAAACGCAGCAGTTTTTTGTGAATGCAGCATCAGGTGTATTTGCACCTTCTCAAAGAAGAGAATGAGCATGTCGATGTCCATGAGGTGCGTGGGTTTGCCTCGCGCAATCTCTATGGCTGCGCTGAATGAAGCCTATGCGATCAGCAAAGCCACGCGCTGCAAACAATTTTTGTTTTCCTTAAGTCTTAACCCGCCCAAAGATGAAAATGTTTCGACGCAAATCTTTGAAAAAGCCGTAGAGCAAGCCGAAGAAAGACTTGGTTTGAACGGCCAGCCTCGCGCTATCGTCTTCCACGAAAAAAACGTGCGCAGGCATTGCCATGTCGTTTGGTCACGGATCAATACGGCAGAAATGAAGGCGGTGCAGCTTTCTTTTACCAAACGTAAGCTGAATATTTTGTCCCGTGAGCTGTTTTTGGAACATGGTTATGTATTGGCCCGTGGTGACAGGCGCGGGTTCGTCGCGGTGGATCACCGGGGGGAAGTATTTGCTGTATCCAAGTGGATCGGCATTAAAGCAAAGGAAGTGCGCGAACGATTAACCGATGAAAAAATACTTCCATCTGTTGATGAGGCGAGAGCGCAGATTGCCAGTGATATGGCTACGCGGCTCGCTGCATTATTCCAGGGACAAAGCGCTGCAATCGGCGCCCGCATGGCAGCATTAGAAGAAAAGCGCCAAGCAATGACGCGCCAGTAGCGGGAGGAAAGACAAAGATTGGAGGATGCTCAAAGCTTAGACTGGCAAAAGAAACAGCAAGAATGGAATAAGCAGTTAAACAAAGGCGTTCGCGGGTTGTTTGACTGGATTACAGGCAAACGTAAAAATATTGTGAAGCGTATTGAAACAGATGCATATCACGTCAAGACATGCCAGCAGCGGGAACGAGACGCGCTAATTTTTAACCAGCTTGAAACACGATAAGTCGCAGTACCAAGCCATGCGTGAACAGCGTCTTGAACAACTCGAAGCTCAACGCCGGGAACAAAACCACAGCCGCCCGCAGCCTCGTCAGCGCGGCCCGGACTGGCCGCCTTGAAGGGCGCACTTTAAACAGGCCGGTTTTAAAACGGCTTGTTCCACCCCGCCGACGAAAGCGCAAGATTTTGGCAGCGCGAATTATCACCCCTCAAAAAAAAGCGCTGCCAGCCCCAAGCCGACAGCACCTAGGTTTTTAGTGATTCCAGAATATATGTTCTTCTTCGAAGGCTGTTTCGATGGTGAAGATATCACCGCTTAATTCCATATCCCGGCCCATACGCTCATAGTCGATATAGTACGCCAGATTTTCAGGAATCTGCGTGGTCTCCTCGGTCAGCTCTTGCGCAAAATCAGCCAGTGATTTGTAGCAGCCGCAATAATTTTCCTCTGCCGCTGTTCTGGCCTCCTCCAGATCGCCGCCGAAATTGTTCAGCAATTTTCCGCCAAAATCCGGATATTCTTCGATAAAGCAGGCGATTTCATGCGCGGTTTCAAGCCCTTCATATTCGCCTAAAGAATAGCCGTCAAAACCTTCATGATCATGTATCGCGTATTCCTCCGCGAAACCTTCGGGGCTTTTGGCCAGCATTTGATTCACTTGCTTCCAAATATCGTCCAGATCGTCGGTGGCGTTGATCCAAACGCCGTGAAGTTTGCCATTATTGTACGCTGCCAAATCTGCCACATAAATTCTGATTTCATTACTCATTGCTCTTTCCTCGCTTTATTAAGGGTTTAAAAAAACAACCCCTGCTGGGGTTGAAAACCCCGAAAGGAAAAGCGAGTAAAACGAGCAAAAACACGGGTTCTGGTGCATCCAAGTCAGGGGGAGCCACCCGCGTCTGCACAAGCGAAGCGCGGAAGATCGGGGGATGACTTGGTGGAGGCAGGTTCCGTGTTAAATTGATTAATCCCCAGCGGGGGGAAGTAATAACAAAATGAACCGATTTATCGGTTCACAATAGATGGGCATTACGGCGTGATTTGCAGAATTTTTCCTTGCATATTAAAATTATAGATTTTAATATGCAAGGATGATAAAGCGCAATATCTATCAAACCGTCATACAAGCTTTGAAACGGCAAGCCGCTGTAGCCCTTATCGGGCCGCGCCAAGTTGGAAAAACCACATTGGCGCTTGATATCGCCGAAGAAAGGGACGCCGTATATCTTGATCTTGAATCTATGTCAGATCGGGAAAAGCTTAGCAACGCCAGTATGTTTCTCACACATAATGAAGACAAGCTGGTTATCCTCGATGAAATTCACCGGATGCCCGAAATCTTCCAAACCTTGCGCGGCTTGATTGACCAAGGCAGGCGGAAAGGCTTGAAGACCGGCAGGTTCCTTATTTTAGGGTCAGCTTCCATTGATTTGCTTCGTCAATCTGGGGAAACACTGGCCGGACGGATTGAATATATCGATATGGAGCCTTTAAATGTGCTGGAAACGGGTTCTAAGAATAACCCTGATCCCACAAAGCTTTGGGTGCGCGGCGGTTTTCCCGATAGCTACCTAGCAGACAGTGACGAAGACAGTTACGCCTACCGGCGCAATTTTATCCGCACCTATTTGGAACGGGATGTGCCGCAATTCGGGCCGCGCATCCCGGCGGAAACCCTTGAGCGTCTTTGGGTTATGCTGGCTCACAGCCAAGGGCAATGCCTGAATGCATCCAAACTGGCTGGCAGCCTGTCTACCTCGGCTCCCACCGTTAGCAATTACATAGACTTGCTGGCCGATCTGCTGCTGGTCAGACGTTTACAGCCGTTTCATGCCAATACAAAAAAACGTTTGGTCAAGGCCCCGCGTGTTTATGTGCGTGATAGCGGCATCATGCATGCCTTGCTAGGGCTTTCGGATTATAACCAGCTCTCGGGTCATCCGGTATTCGGGGCAAGCTGGGAAGGGTTTGTGATCGAAAACCTACTATCTGTTGCACCACCACAAACGAAAGCCAGTTTTTATCGTACTTCTGCTGGCGCTGAAATCGATTTAATACTGGAATTACCCGGCAGCAAAATATGGACACTTGAAATCAAGAGTGGCCTTACTCCTAAACTTGTAAAAGGCTTTCATAATGCACTTGAAGATATACAGCCGGATCGCAGCTTTGTCGTGTATTCGGGGAAAGACCGTTACCCGGTGACGGAAGAAACACAGGTCATTGGTTTATATGAGCTGGCGAAGGAGTTGGCAAAATAATGCAGATACAAGTTTACGCGTTCTTAGTCTTATTCCGGTGAATTAATATTCTATCGTGGAATAATTTCATAGGATCTACGTCCTCCCAAACGCTCCGTTTCAACGAGACCGGGTGTTACCAACCATTCAAGGAACTGTTTTGCATCTATCGCACCAGATAACAAGCGTAGCATTCCCTCAATGAAAACGGAGTGCTCTATCAAGCTAATGTTGCTAGCAGCCAATACTTTCTTTTTAGAAGATTCGTCAAAACCAGGTTTGCCCAAAGTAACTCTATGCATTGAAGAAACATAATCAGCAGATTTTTGTATAACTGCCCACGCATGTTGATACCGGTTTAAAATTGACCACCCATTACGGTTGAAATTTGACCAGGGTAAAACAGAGCGCAGGATACTACGCATCTGTGGATAAGTCGACCAGACTGAGTTGGTATTTTGCCTCCTGCTGATGCTTTGTGTTCAGTTGTTCGTTACAAATT
>NZ_FOGH01000044.1 GCF_900111165.1 Nitrosomonas sp. Nm51 | reverse complement strand
CATTTCACCCATTGGGTGACTCCTGTCTTTAGTCCGAAAACCTTGACACTACTACGTTTGAGCTAATTTTTGTAGATCTAACTGAGGAAAATAGGTTTAACAATATGCCTCTAAACTATTTTCAGTTTAATTGGATTGTGCCACAAGCAAGCACTCGGGAGACGGGAAGGTAATTCAGCTTCCCATGCTCGCCGGTTAAAACGGTAGCAAAACGCATTGAGATATTCTTGCAAGTAGCCTGATGACACACCATGATATGTTCCCAGCAAGAATGTTTTAAGGTTGCCAATGGCGATATGTACTCATGGCAACCACTCACCGGCTTTGTCTGGCGGGGTCACGCGTGCGATATGATTCTGTGTTTTGCCGATTTCGGCTAAAAAAGGCAGCGCATCGCTTCGCACACATTGATCAGGTGACAGGTGCCGCTTTACAAACTGCGAGACCGTTTCCCCGTTAACGCCAGAAACCTGCTGCATGGCAATAAAACCGGCACGCTTCTCCCGGTTCTCAACGGCTACCAACACCGATGTTTTTCCTCGGCGCCCCGGCCGCGCTTTCCCCCAGTATGACGCCCTCCAATCAACGCATCGTCTATTTCAATCAATTCATGTAATCGATATATGCTATCCCGGTGTCCCATGGCAATGCGAATTTTTCGCAGCATTCTGCTGGCGGTTATCCAGGACACGTTTATTTGTTTGGATAAACGCAAAGCAGAAATACCGCCTTTATCTGATGCAACCAGGTAAATTGCCCAAAACCACTTGGTTAGTGGCAGATTGGTTGAATGAAACAAGGTGCCTGCCGTTAATGAGGTTTGTTTGTGGCATTGACTGCATTATCAATAGCCACGCGTCTTAATACTGTAACCACCATCGTGACCACAACATGGGCAGCGAAATCCTTCCGGCCAGCGTCGCTCAATCAATGCCTGCACGCAGCCTTCTTCTGTACCGTACTGTTTTTGCCAATCTATCAGAGTCATTTCCCGGTCTTTCATCGTCGTTCCTTTATCTCATTGATATCAATAAATAAGATGAGAAATACTGAAAATAATTCATAGGCATATTATTATTTGAAGGTTGCTCGACCGGAACAATATTCTCTGATATTGTAATGTCCCGGGTAAAAAATGTTCAACGATATGCGTTATCTCGCACTTGTGACAGACTACGATGGGACTTTGGCCTCAGATGACAATGTATCGGAGCAGGCGGCACATGCCCTGGCGCGCCTGAGGACCTCCGGAAGGCGGGTGGTCCTGGTCACTGGACGCCGGCTCGACGATCTGCTCGCAGTGTGCCCGTGCGCACAACTGTTCGATCTTGTCGTTGCTGAGAACGGTGCAATCGTCTACGATCCAAGCAGCCTGGAAGAGACGCGACTCGCCAATCCACCGTCCAAACAACTGATCAAAGACCTTCGCGCGCGCGGAGTAAAACCGCTTGAGATCGGCCAGGTGCTGGTAGCAACGCACGCACCGCATCGTGCAACCGTTCAGGATGCCATTTGGGAGCTCGGACTCGAGGCGCAGGTGATCGGCAATCGCGGTGCGGTGATGGTGCTCCCTGCGGGTATTAACAAGGCGGCAGGTCTGGAGTACGCACTGCGCAAACTGGGCCTTTCGCGCCATGAGGTTGTGGGCATTGGCAATGCGGAAAACGATCACTCTTTTTTGGAACGCTGTGAGTGCGCCGCAGCGGTAGCCAACGCTGCTCCCGCCATCAAGGAGATCGCCGCCTTTGTTACATCAGCCGATAACGGTAACGGCGTCATCGAGCTGGTCGATCAGCTGATTGCCGACGACCTGCGTCGACTGGAAGGCTCGCTTTCGCAGAACCTAATCTTGCTCGGCACATGTTTGGACGAAACCGCAGTGCATCTGCGACCCTACGGTCACAACATGCTTGTTGCCGGCCCCTCCGGCTGTGGCAAGTCCACATTCACCGCCGGCATCGTCGAACGGCTCATTGAAAAGGATTATCAGGTCTGTATCATTGATCCAGAAGGCGATTACGGAACGCTGCGCGACGTCGTTGCGCTTGGCAACCAGTGGCGCACTCCGAGCATCGCCGAAGTGCTGTCGATACTCGAAGACCCCAAGGTTAATGTAAGCGTCAATCTGCTTGGTATCCCGCTGGGCGATCGGCCGGATTTTTTCGCTCAGCTCATTCCGAATCTGCAGGCCATGCGCGCCCGGACCGGGCGACCACACTGGCTGATAGTGGACGAGGCACACCATATGCTGCCCAGCACCTGGGGGCACGCCGAGTCCGTATTGCCACAGCAGCTTCACGAAACCATCCTGGTCACCGTACATCCCGACCACATAGCTCCGGCTATTCTTACACCGATTGACATAATTATAGCCATCGGCCGCTCGCCGGATGAAACCCTTAAGAAGTTCGCCGACGCAACTGACCAATCGTTCACATGGTTGGAGAATCTGTCATATCAACCAGGTAATGTCGTTGTCTGGCTTCTCCAGGACGGGCAGCCATCATTCGTGATGCGCGCACAACCCGGTCGGGTGGAGCGCATCCGTCACCACCGCAAGTATGCGGAAGGCAATCTGCGCTGGCACAGTTTCTATTTCCGCGGCCCGGATAGTCAGCATAACCTGAAGGCACAGAACTTGACTGTTTTCTGTCAGATCGCCGAAGGTATCGATGAGGCGACCTGGCTGTACCACCTCCGCCGTGGCGATTACTCGCGCTGGTTCCGTCATGCGGTCAAGGATGATTATCTTGCCGACGAGGCGAAGCGCATCGAACAACGTACCGATCTTACGCCCTGGCAAACGCGGCAGATGATCCGGGAATTGATAAGCGTCCGCTACACACTGGCTGAATAATGCTATTGACGCGCCAACCGCTTGCCGGACAGTTTGCTGAAAGACCATTGCCGATGCTGCCATCATCAAAACATGATCCCACCTGAATGGGACGCTGGTGTTGTTTATAACAACCGGTGCAGATAATACAAGATTAGCTGGCAAACCAAATGTTCAATCTATCGGATACTGCCGGACACTGCCGCATTCTGTAACGCTTGCAGCGGTAAGCATTAACCTTCTCAACTCGCAAGATTAACAGCTGATGTTAGTATTGATTGAATTATCCGCGACCGAACCGGATATCCGCCGCTATATGCCGATTCACTGCTCAATGGCAATGCCATCAAAGCTTAAGATAAACCTGCAGGCTACAATATACGCAGCAACCGTCAACCAAACATTGTTCAGCCAATTTACCAAAAGCGGCACGTCATTCCAATGAATAAGGCAATGTTCCAATGCCAAGCTCAAGGCCGCCCGGTTCTTGCCAGCACAGACCACCTGCGGCTACGCTGCTTTGCTGTATCACCGCAAGCACATCATAGCCCCCTTGCGGCGAAGGCGCCGCATTCACTACAGTGCCGCAGGATTGATTCTGCGTTTCCGCACAGAATACATCATCCCCCTCGTTCACAACTTCAGCTGTCTCGATTCTTGCCAGATACATACGACGCTTAAGTTTGCCGAGATATTGTGTGCGCGCGACAATTTCCTGTCCCGGATAACAGCCTTTTTTAAAACTGACGCCACCAATCAAATCCAGATTAATCATTTGCGGCAAGAACTGCTCCTGTGTCGCCGCGGTAACTACCGGAATACCGTCGTGTATTTCCCGCCAACGCCAGCAGGCTGCCCCAGCTGGGCATGCACCGGCACTTAACAAACGCCACAACGCATGTGCGCTTTTCTCCGTAGTAATGATTTCGTAACGGTCGGAAGCATGTCGCACTATACTGGTTTGCGCACTATGGACGACAGATAGTGCCCGGGCGTCATCAAAATCGCGCTTTGCCGTACCGGCAACTGTTTTCGCAAGTGTTTCGGCCTGTTTGCCTGCCACACCGATACGTACCCATTGTCTGCTGCGATCTTTGATTTCAACCTTCGATCGCAGCACAAACATGGACAGCCGCTTCTGAATTGATGCGCACAGATCTATGGGAAATTGCAATAACCAGTCGCAGTCATTTTGCATAACCATGAAATTTACCAGCACGCGCCCTTTGGGGGTGCAGTAGCTGCCATATTGCGCCCGATGTATATTGACCGCATTCACATCGCAGCTCAGCTGATTCTGCAGAAACATCTTCGCATCCACGCCCGAGATACCCAACAAACCGTAATGCGACAGATCAACCAGTATCGTGCCCGTCTGTGCGTGTTTCAATTCCGTCACCAGATTGCCGAAATGCGCAACCTGATCGTTTTCGATTACGGCATGCTGCGTTTGTAAAAAATTGCGCCAGTTTTCCTGCATTAGAATGCTGCACCAGAATGGATCAAGGATGCTGATTATACGGGCATTCAGTTTAAAGCAAAATATCATGGCCAAATGTTGCCAAGCAATTATCGGCAACATTTGTTCGTAATCCGTAATGGATGTTCTGAAACGGCAATAGGCACCTTTACCGGGCACGAAAAAACTGCATGCGCGACTATTTCACTAATAAGAACAAATATTCTGCATCACTTTACAAGTATCATTACAGAATAATCATACTATGATATGAACCGGTTTTTTAAATCTGGCTCTTTGCCCTGAAACACAATCTAGGAATAAAAATCTAGTATGACACCTGAACACGATCATCAACCCATTCTGAATCAGATTCAGCTTGATTCAATACGCAGCCTGAATTCCTCAAATGGAGATGCATTAGTCAAAAGGATTCTGCAAATCTTTGTTGAAACCTCTGCCGATCAAGTCAGACAGATAGAGCAGGCCTTGAAAAATAAAGATAACGAAAATTTGTACCATGCCGCGCATACACTCAAATCCAGCTCAGCAAACATTGGCGCAGAAAGTTTATCAATTATCGCCAAGAAGCTGGAGCTACACGGACGATCGCACGAACTTGCACATGCAGTGCAACTACAGAATGACCTTTCTCAGCAATACCAATTGGTTGTTACCGAAATAGAAAAAATGCTTGACCGGTTATGACCGCCGATTCTCTTAATATTTTGCTGGCTGACGATGATGCAACGATCAGATACCTGATGCAGATTGCATTGGAGCAGGCCGGATTTACTGTCACTGCAGCATCAAACGGCGAAGAGGCCATTCGTCTGTTTGACGCGTCGCCGCCAGATATGGTTTTACTGGATGTGGAAATGCCTGGCAAAAATGGCTACGAAGTGTGTTCTTACCTGCGAAAAAAAGCCGGCGGCGAACTTCCGGTTGTCATGGTCACCGGCATGGATGACGTGCAGTCAATTGACCATGCATTTGATCTGGGCGCTACGGACTTTATCGTCAAGCCGATCAACTGGAACTTAATTCCGTATCATCTTTTATATTTAAAGCGCGCGTATCTGAACCTGATCGATCTTAAACATGCCGATGCGCGCAGCAGGGCGATTTTTAATGCCATACCGGATGCCATGTTCATTTTGAATGCTGACGGAGTGATTGTCGAAGTGTTAAGCCATCCCTCTAAAATATCCTGCCTGACCATTAATTCAGGCAAAGCGTTGAACCAGTCTTTTCCCGGACAGATTGTAAAAAAATATCTGGATGCAAGCTTACTGGCGCGTAAACAACAAAAAATCGAGCATTTTGAGTTTCAACTCAAATTTGATAAACAGAGTACGCGGCACTATGAATGCCGTATCGTCACAATTGATGCAAACGAAACATTATGCCTGGTTCAAGACACTACCGATCATATCAATAGCGAAAACAAAATTTACCGCCTGGCCTATTTTGATGTTTTAACCGGTTTGCCTAACCGCCATTCATTTATGAAACGGCTTAAGCGGGAAATCTCACGTGCTTTGCTTACTCACAATAAATTGGCCATATTGTTCCTGGATCTTGATGGGTTCAAATGTATCAACGATGCGATGGGCCATAATACCGGCGATCGCATGCTGCAATCAGCTGCTGACCGTCTGCAACAAAGTATGCGCACTTCAGACTTCCTGGCCTTCAATCCACAAAATATTATAGACAAACCAAAAGCCGAACTCGCACGCATTGGCGGCGATGAATTCACCATTATTATCTCTAATTTAGACCGTACCGAAGATGCCCTGTCTATGGCGCATCGCATCCGTGAAACCATGCAACAGCCATTTCAAATAGACAATCGAGACGTTGTTTTGACTACCAGTGTCGGGATCGCGCTCTACCCTGATGATGGTGCAGATGCGGAAACTTTACTGAAGCACGCCGACACCGCCATGAACCACGCAAAAAATGAAGGCCGGAACAATTGCCAGTTTTACAGCAGCGCACTGACCCGTCAGGCTGAAAAAAGGTTAAATCTGGAAAACGGTATGCGCCGTGCACTCATACAAAATGAGTTCTATCTTGCTTATCAACCACAACTGGATATTGCAAGCGGGCAATTCATGTCAGCTGAGGCCCTGATCCGGTGGCAACACCCTACACAGGGATTCATTTCACCAGCTGATTTTATCCCCTTGGCGGAAGAAAACGGATTGATTATCCCTATTGGCGAATGGGTACTGCGGACAGCCTGTATCGAAGCTATGAAATGGCAGAATAAAGGAATTTATTTACGCCTTTCTGTCAATCTCTCACCGATGCAATTCAAAAATCCGGATTTAGTAAAAAGCGTGCTGAATATCCTTGCCGAAACCGGCTTTTCACCAAGCGAACTTGTTCTGGAAGTAACAGAAAGTGCACTGATGGATTATAACCAGGAAACCCTGAACACGCTGGTTGCGTTACGCAGCCACAACATTGAAATATCCCTGGATGATTTCGGCACTGGTTATTCTTCCATGAATTATTTAATGCATCTCCCGATTAACAACATCAAGGTCGACAAAATCTTTGTCGACGGCATGCTGGAAGATGAAAAAAGCCTGGCAATAATTCGATCCATTATTTCTTTATCCAAAAATCTTGGATTTACAGTGACGGCGGAAGGTATTGAATTATTAGAACAGGCAGACTTACTGAAAACCCTGGGCTGCGATTTCCTGCAAGGCTACTATTTTAGCAAACCCATCAACTCCGAGGAAATTGGCGCGATTTTCAGAAAACAGCACCATACCAAGACCGGGGTAACGCATATTTTACAAAACACATTATGAAAATCGCAGACATCGATCAGTTGGGTATAAGTGAATTGCTGCCATCACCCGGTGGTATAGCGCTTGCATTAATGACCGCGTGCCGCAAAGAAAATGTTAGCATCGGCGAAATTACCAAACTGATCCAAACTGATCCCGCCTTGTCCGGCCGCCTGATCAAGAAGGCCAACATGGCATCTCAAAGCACGCGGAAAATCACTTCCGTTCCGGAGGCCATCGCGCGCGTTGGCCTGAACGCGGTCAAGCAGCTCGCAATGGGATTCTCACTGATTGATCAATATCAGAAAGGAACCTGCAACCGGTTTGACTATCAGGAATTCTGGTCACATTCACTGCTTATGGCAATTGCTTCACAGGAGCTGGTCAAATCAACGCGGCTGTGCTCTCCTGATGAACTGTTTGCCTGCGGGCTAATGGCGCGTATTGGTTGTCTGGCACTGGCCACGGCCTATCCGGAAAGATACAGCAAGCTGCTTGAAAAGCAGTCGCCTGATTCGACATTGGCAGAACTTGAAAAGCAATATTTACAAACCAATCATCACGAATTAGCAGCTGCAATCCTGAACAATTACGGATTTCCGAAGATTTTTGTCGAATCGGTCTATTATCATGAAACACCTCAGGAATCGTGTTTTTCTGAAGGATCGCGTCCTTACCAAATCGTCCACTTACTGTACATGGCCAAATTGATAGCTGATTTCGGTGTGTGTTCAGCGTCGGAACAAAGCCAGTACACATCTGAGCTCATATTACTGGGCGGCAAAATGAGCCTTGATACAGAATCACTTGGATTCCTGATCGACCAAATCATAAAAGACTGGCAAACATGGGGAGAGTTGCTGAAAGTACCCGCAGCGGGATTGCCTTCATTTCATAAAATAATCAACAACCCGATCGCCCATTCCGAAACTACTGAAGACAAATCTGCACTTCGAATACTGATAGCCGAGGATGATCCATCCAGCCTTGTCCTGGTTGAAGAGCTTTTGTCCAATGTGCTTGGTCATACCGTATTTTCAGCAGCTAACGGCAAAACGGCGTTGTCTTTATCGCTGGAAGTGCAGCCGCATATTGTCGTTACAGATTGGCTTATGCCAGAAATGGACGGCCTGAAACTAACACAGTCCCTGCGCGCCACAGACTGGGGTCAGAATTTATATATTATTATGATGACCGGCCTCGATGATGAAGAAGAAATCATCGAGGCATTCGATGCAGGCGTAGATGACTATGTTACAAAACCGATTAACATACGTGAATTTCGGGCCAGAATGCGCGCTGCATGGCACTACCGCAAATTACAGGAGTCATGGGAACGCGACCATGAGCAACTCAAACGCTTTGCTGCTGAACTCGCCGTTACAAATCGCAAACTGGAGCATATTGCGCTCACCGATATGCTGACAGAACTGCCGAACCGACGCGCAGGAACCGAAGCACTCACTAAAGCATGGAGTGACTCCAGCAGATCGAACCAGAAAATGTACGTCACTCTGATCGACATAGATCATTTCAAAAGAATCAATGACACCTATGGCCACGCTATCGGAGACCAGGTGCTAAAAAAAGTCGCCGCAACATTTGGGGCTATCGGACGAAAAAATGACGTTTTTTTCCGTATTGGCGGGGAAGAATTTATGGCCATTCATCTGAATGATGACACCAACGCCAAATCAGCTGTTCTTTTTGCTGAAAGACTTCGTCAGCATGTGGCTGCGCTGCAGATCAATATCGACGCATTCTCTATTCAGATTTCGATCAGTATGGGTATTGCAATAAAAGAGCAGCATATGAAAAATGAAGATCAGCTGTTGAGCGCAGCAGACAAAGCACTTTATGCAGCCAAAAAAACGGGAAGAAACAAAACCTGCCTGTTTATTCATAATAAAATTGTGGATTGCAACCACTGCATATCCCAATGTGCTTAACATGCCGACCCGGCCACCTTCAAAGTCAACACTATACTGTCATTATTTCTTGATATATCGATAGATTAAATAAAATACAAGGGAAACGGGATTGCATTATCGCCAATAGTCTCTTCATTATCTGACAATGCCAAGGACTGATACAAAATTTCTAAAAAACTCAGTTTTTTTCGTATTAGCGTTGACGCTGCTGATATATCACCACACTTAATCAGTCACAACGATCATTCCTCGATCGATCTCTCAGCATGACAATTGCGTTTGCGTATCAGCCACCAAGCGCAAATAAATACTTTCGTTCATTATCAAAAAAGACACCTAACCCCCTTTTTTCAAGGCTTAATTAAGTCAACGATACATTTACCATACCTGTCAGTAAAACCTCAACAATTCAGTTTACCAATAGCGCCTCTCAGCGTAACGGAAAAAATATATGTATGGCATCAGCTAATAATAAAGCATCTGCACTGACCTATGGATTTGAAATTTCAGTGGGCTGGAAGCCGCTGAATCGATGGCGTTTGCAAGGTAACTATAGCTATCTTGAATTAAATATTTCTTCCAATGAATTATTCAAGCTATTTGATCCGTCAACTGGCGGAGCCAACAAGGTCAATCCGCAGCACCAATTATCAGTGCGTTCGAACATTGACACTTTGGATGCGAAACTGGCGTTCAAACCCCACAAGAATGCTGAGTTATTTCTCATAGGACAAAATCTGTTCAGCCAAAACCACCGGGAATTCGTAGCCCACACCATCCCTCCAATACCGGGCACTATACCACGCGGGATTTATGCGGGGGCTAGATGGCAATTCTGAATAAGAACAGCCGCATCCTGCGCGACTTCTACCGGCTAGTCAGTGTAGCGCGCATGCTTAGCGGCTTGAAACAACCGCAGTTTAAATTATCAATTCAGAAATTGTTAGTCAGCGTCATGCTGTGTTGCTTTACAAGTTATGCAATTGCCAGCCGCATGCCGGATGAAGATCAGCTCCTGAGTTTAAGCATCGAAGAATTGATGGATATCAGAGTTGTCAATGTTTCGTCAGTATCCCGGCGCACGCAGAAGCTTACCGAGACAGCCTCTGCTATTTTTGTCATCACGCAAGAGGATATACGCCGATCCGGCGTTACCAATATCCCGGATGCCCTGCGCATGGCACCCGGCGTGCAAGTTGGCCGAATCGACACAAATAAATGGGCTGTTAGCATCCGTGGCTTTAACGGGCTTTCCTCAAGCAAAGTACAGATTTTGGTTGATGGACGTAGCGATTACTCACCGCTCTTTGCCGGCGCGCTATGGTCATTACAAGATACTTTCATGGAAGATATCGAGCGCATTGAGATTATTCGCGGGCCTGCGGCATCTGTCTGGGGAACCAATGCGGTTAACGGCGTTATTAACATTATCACCAAGAAAGCCGGCGACACGCAAGGCACCCTTCTCACAGCCGGCGGCGGCAGTTTTGAACAGGGCTTTGCTGGCGCACGCTATGGCGGCAAAATCAATGAACAAACCCCTTTCCGTATCTATTCAAAAGTATCTACGAGAGACAATACCCAACTATTATCAGGCGCTGCCAATAACGACCAATGGCACACGGCCAGAGGGGGATTCCGTGTAGACCACACGCGTGGAATCGATAAATTCTCGTTGCATGGAGAAATTTTCTATAACTCCATAGGCGGCACATTCACTGGAAATTCTCAGGAATCAGAACATGTTCGCGGCAATGACCGTGAACACCAAGAAGGTGGTTATATGCGCTTTCGCTGGGACCGGGCTTTCTCTGATCAATCAGCACTCAGGATTCAGGCAGCATACGACCAAACTCGTCATCAGTTATTGCCCTATTCCAAATATGAGGTTGAAAATTTCGATGCTGACCTTCTACACAGTTTTCCATTATTTGAAAAACATAATCTAACATGGGGAGCACATTACAGATTAACCAACAACAAAGTTTTCGATACAGAAATTGTCCAATTCAATCCATCACGCAGAGACAATCATTTCTTTAGTTTGTTTGTTAGCGACGAAATAACACTGATCCCGGATCATTTGCTGTTCACTCTCGGCACCCGCCTGGACCACAACGACTTTACCGGACTGGAAATACAACCCAATACGCGCTTAGTGTGGACACCCAACAGCTATAACTCAATATGGATGGCAATTTCACGCGCGGTACGCACGCCTTCCCGTTTTGAGAATGACGTCCGCAGTCTAGTATCAGGCAATTCAGAAAGTTTGGGTGGAATTCCCATTCAGGCAATAATACTAGGCAACAGAAATTTTAATTCTGAGAAACTGCTTGCTTATGAGATAGGATATCGTTATCAGCATTCTGAACGCGCATCAATAGATATTGCCGGGTTTATCAATGATTATAGTCATGTACGCGATCTAAGCTTTGGTGCGTTATCACTAAGCTCAGGTTTGCCTCAACAATTTATTTTACCTATCTTACCTACCAATACCGCATCTGCGTTGACGTATGGATTTGAGGTATCCGCAGACTGGAAACCTCTGGATAAATGGTACCTGCAAAGCAGCTACAGCTATCTCAACATGCATGTTTCATCGAATGCACAGTTTAAGGGATCCGATCCGGCAACAGGCGATGCGGCCAAGGTTAGCCCACACAACCAATTGTCGCTTCGTTCCAATTACGATATATCTCACAAATTACAACTCAATCTTTGGCTGCGTTATACCAGCAAGATTGCATTCTACGATATTCCCGGCTATGTCGCGATGGACGCAAAACTGGTGTTCAAACCCGTCAAAAATGTTGAATTATTTCTCGTTGGTCAAAATTTACTCAGCGAAAATCATCGAGAATTTGTATCCGAAATTAACACATCCACAACAGCACTCATTCCGCGTGGCATTTATGTAGGAGCCCAGTGGCGCTTCTAGGAGAATACGCGGACATGCATTTATTCAACCGACTCATCAGAGCATTGAATACTTTTGCGAAAAGAAGTGTTGTTCATTTCTTATGCACCGTATGCATCGGATATATGTTCCCATCGTTGCAGTCTGCTGCTTTTGCAGACGAACTAGTGGAATATAAAGTAAAAGCCGCATTTATTTATAACTTCATAGCATTTACACAATGGTCCGAAGAAACCGGCCAAACGCTGAACCTATGTTTCCACGGAAAAGATCATTTCGGCAATGAAATTGATAAGTTACACAACAGGTCTGTCAACAATCATCAAATCGAGATAAGACGCACTGACAGCATTGCACAATTGCAGCATTGCCAGGCGGTATTTTTCTCCAAATCTGAACGTGAAAAACTGCCTGTTCTGTTGGATACCCTGGCGAACAAGCCTGTTCTTACGATTGCAGACCACCCTGAAGCTGCGTCCCATGGCGTTGTCATCAATATGGCAGTTTCCAATGAAAAAATTGTTTTTGAAATCAATCTGCGTACAGCGCGCAGCTCAGGCCTGAATATCAGTGCAAGGTTACTGAACCTGGCCGTTGATGTATATCAATAAGCGATGATTACATTGTTTTTAAGCATGTGAAGTATTAACCTTTTGTCAGCCATATCCTGCCTATGTTCTAATACGAAAGCGGATATGCTTTTTCTGGTATGTCAACACTGACCTTTGGACATACATGATTAATTTACCGGAGTTTTTCTAATATGAAACAACATCTCAAAAATCTTATCCAATTGATTTGCGCACTTGTTCTGATTGCACATACGCACCTCGTTATTGCTGACACTTCAAGTGATACGGAAACTGTCCTCAACTGGGCTGAAAACACTTATCCGGCGTTGTTTCCCGGTCATAAAGCCACACAAAGCATCAACCCCTGGTTATTCAGATTCTATCCGGAAACAGGCATTTATGCCGGCGTCAACATCAATGACAACAATGTCTATGTGCTCGGAGGTCCCTGGGACAGTGCCACAGTGATTGACACCCTGCCAAATCTGGTCAGCCTCGTTCAAAATTCAGGCGGAAATACCAGTATCAGCGCCTGCAATACCGCGAATGTGCCTGAAGGAATTGTTTACAGTCAGAGCGGCAATGTGGTCACTGTTTCAACCAACGGCCAGTGCATACCTGCGCCGGACATTACCGATCCGGCCAGCAGCAATCTTTGTGTCGTGCCGCAGCAAACAAATGCAAGCGGTATATCAGTACTCAGCAATAACACCGTTACATCCTCAAGTCTGAACGGCATCACAACCACAACACCCGGTTTTCCTAATCCGTTTCAATCCTTTATCGATGCAAGCGCAAATGTCAAACACTGCACCATCAATGCCGCGCCTGATACAGCCAGTCTGGTCGTAAACTCCGATATTTGCTTCGATATTACAGACTCCCTATCGGATCTTCTGTCCAGCTTACCGCTTGACGGAATCGAGGTAACACCGCCAATCACCTATGCTTCGGCGGGAACCTATTCAAGCCAGACAGTATCCGACTGCTTCGCTACGGACGCCTCGTCCATCAACGACGCCTTTACCGGCGAAGTCTGGGTCAGACAAAACGGCACATTCGTCAAGGTCGCAAACTAGTACGCTATCAATTGTTAGTTCTAAATTGCAAGCCACTATCTCGTACTGGCAATCTGTTTTACCGTAAAACTTATTGATAGTAGCATCTGTTGTAAAAGCTGCTGTTTTTAACAGCAGCTTTTTTCTATGATACGAACAAATTCGGACTCAGTCGCCCAGTCATGATTTAAGTGCCGACAGCTGTATTCCGTCAAGCGTCAAGTTTTCTAATAAGCGGCAAAGACACCGATTAATCCGGCAATTAAATTCCTGTTTTTTCGTTATGCTTGTCGACAATCATTTGACGCGTACAATCTGTGCATTAAATCCAGCAGTTTGCTTCAAATCCGTATGTTCTTCATATAGTACGGTTTATACTGATAACTGCATTTGTCTACAGTCATATGAAACAGGAGAACCTTATTTTGGGAAAATTAGTTTTTTTCTTAATGATCGCTGTTCTGGTTTACTGGCTTATCAAAGCCCGCTCATCAGAAGATACAGAAAATCCGGAAGATAGCAACAGCGAAGAAAACACAGCACCGAAATCACTCGAGGAAATGGTGCGATGCGCGCATTGCGGCGTACACCTCCCCAGAAGTGAGAGCATCACCAGTCAGGGAGAGTTTTATTGCAGCAATGATCACCGTTTGGAACATCAGGATTCCTCATCATAACCGTCGTGATCATCGATATTTATTCCCCCTCTCTGCTTGAGCCTGGAAACGGACAGAAAAATCCGCTGCAAGCCTATTCGGGCTCGTTCTGGCATTCACTCTATTTATTCAACATCTCGCGCATTATCATAACCAGCGGGTTAGTCATACTCGCTTGGTCGTTTCAGTATTCCACGCTGGGATCACACGATGTCGCGCTGTTTTTTTATACCGCGTTGCTCTATCTGCTATTAAGCTGTCTGTTCACGCTGCTGATCAGATTACGCAAGCCCGGCTTTTACTGGCAATTGATCCAGCAGGTCTGCGCCGATGTGATTTTCATTTGTATTCTGAGTTATGCCAGCGGCGGACTGGAAGGAGGACTAGGTATTTTACTCATGATATCGCTGGCTGGCGGCGGTCTCATCAGCAAGGGAAGACTGGCGTTATTTTTTGCGGCAATCGCCACGATCGGGATTTTGTTGCAGGAAATCTATGCGTTTCTTTACATCGGTTCATACACTGCTCAATTCACCCATGCCGCATTGCTCAGCATGGGTTATTTTGCGGTTGCATGGCTGGCTCACCGGCTGGCCTCCCGCGCGATTGCCAGCGAAAAGCTCGCCTATGAACGCGGTATCGACCTGGCAAATATAGCGCAGATAAACCAACTGATTATTCAGGACTTACAGGAAGGTATTCTGGTTGTCGACAAAAATGGAAACATTCGTCAGAGCAATTCTTACGCTGAAAAATTGATCGATTTGGATTGCCCGCCAAACTATTTCAAACCATGCAATCTTGCCGACTATGTCCCGGAGCTCGCATCAAGATTAGTCAGTTGGCGCTATAATGCAAACATAGCCTTTGATCTGCTGCGCCTGCCCAGAAACAACAGCCTGATCAGGACCCGTTTCGTATCGATCCGGAATAATCCGCATGCAAGCGTCATTATTTATCTGGAGGATACAAGCCGCATCCAGTCACAGATCCAACAGTTGAAACTGGCCGCTTTGGGCCGGCTCACAGCCAATATCGCCCACGAAATCCGCAATCCCCTCTCGTCTATCAGCCATGCAGCAGAATTGCTTGAAGAAGACGAATACTATGCCGGTAAAAGCAACGCCAGCGGAAATAGCAGCAATCGCCGCCTGCTGCGTATTATTCACGACAACTCGCAGCGTTTGAACAGAATCGTACAAGACATTCTGCAGCTGAATCGCCGCGATACTGTCAAATCAGAACAGATTGATGCCGCAGAATTTATCCGGCACTTTGTGGATGATTTCTGTCTGACAGAAAAAATCGACAGCGCGGTATTTCAGTTCAAAACTGCAGGTCGCGGATCTGTTTGCCAAATCAGTGTTGACCGGAATCACTTTCATCAGATTCTTTGGAATCTGTGCCGCAATGCCTGGCGGCACTGCCGACAGCAAAGAGGCAGTATTACAATCGAGCTTGACCGCAACAATCATACCAACGGCATCTATCTAAATATCAGGGATGACGGTCCCGGTGTTCCTGCGCACCAGGTCAAGCAATTGTTTGAACCTTTTTTCACCACTGCATCCAACGGCACCGGTCTCGGCCTTTATATTGCGCGCGAACTGTGCGAAGCCAATAACGCATCGCTTGAGTATGTCGAACATGACGATAGCGGTTTCTTCAGAATGATCTGCAGG
Source organism: Nitrosomonas sp. Nm51 (assembly GCF_900111165.1). Taxonomy (GTDB): domain Bacteria; phylum Pseudomonadota; class Gammaproteobacteria; order Burkholderiales; family Nitrosomonadaceae; genus Nitrosomonas. The sequence goes on along the minus strand of NZ_FOGH01000044.1, from coordinate 5,350 downwards.
GACGTCAACCGCCATGTCTAACAGAAATGAACCCGGCCTGGCAGCGTCGGGCTACCAGTCAGCGCCGCATGTTCTGGTTGTTGATGATGAGCCTGATATTATCGAGCTGCTTGAATTGACGCTGGCACGTATGGGCATGAATGTCGTCAGCGCAATGAATACCCGGGACGCCAGAGCACGGCTGCAATCACGCCCGTTTCAGTTGTGCCTGACCGACATGCAGTTGCCGGACGGCAGCGGCCTGGATCTGGTGCAATATATTTCGCAGCACTGCGCTGGTCTGCCCGTGGCAGTAATCACAGCATACGGCACTACCGAAAACGCCGTTGCAGCGCTAAAAGCAGGCGCTTTTGATTATCTGACCAAACCGGTTTCATTAAAACAGTTGCGCACCCTGGTCAAATCGGCGCTTCATCTGCCTCCGATCCGTACCGAAGCAGTGCCCGAAAAAAATACCGGCAACCGGCGTGTTCTGTTAGGCGAATCACGCCCGATGCGCGAACTGCGCACAACCATTGAAAAGCTGTCGCGAAGCCAGGCTGCCGTTTATATCAGCGGCGAGTCCGGCAGTGGCAAGGAACTGGCCGCCAGAATGATCCACGAGCGCAGTGCGCGCCGCGACGAGGCATTTGTTCCCGTCAATTGCGGCGCCATTCCGGAAAACCTGATGGAAAGCGAGTTTTTTGGTTATAAAAAAGGCGCATTCACCGGTGCCGACAAAGATCATGACGGATTTTTTCTAGCCGCCAACGGCGGTACGCTGTTTCTTGATGAAGTGGCTGATTTACCGCTGGCCATGCAGGTGAAACTGCTTCGAGTGATCCAGGAAAAGCAGGTTCGCAGGTTGGGCGATGTTCAGGAAAAAAATATTGATGTACGCATTATCAGCGCCACACATAAGAAACTGAGTGAATGTGTGGAAAACGAACAATTCCGCCAGGATTTGTACTACCGGTTGAATGTCATTGAACTGGATATGCCGGCGTTACGCGAGATGCGCGAAGACATTCCGCTCATCGCGCGCAACATTCTTGAAAAAATCTGCCCGGAAACAAAAAGACCACTCTGCCATCTTGATCAAGATGCGCTTGTCATTCTCACCGAGTATGATTTCCCAGGAAATGTGCGCGAACTGGAAAATATTCTGGAGCGCACACTGGCGCTCTGCTCAGTTGAAAAAATCGGCAAAAATGAACTGCAACTCAAACCGAGAGAAATTCAAAAAACCTCCGACAGCCTATCATCCGTTTCGGCCGATGAGGAACTGCCGCTGCAGGATTATCTGGATCGTCTGGAAAAAGAATCCATTGTCAAAGCATTGCAACAAACCCGATATAACAGAACTGCTGCGGCAAAACTGCTGGGCATTACAGTCAGATCCATGCGTTACCGCATGGACCGTCTGGGACTCGACCTTAAAAAAATCAGGTAAATGATAATCGTTAACACCGCCTGGTTCAGCTTTTGTCGGTCAATCAAGTTGAATAACTAACTGCAGTGTAATAAATTACCACATTTAAATCGATAATTTATCGTTACACGCTTAGCCGTCTTGCTACCTGCGCGCTCCACGGCTGATGACAATACCCTGCTCAATACGACCGCCGTCAACGCCGCTGAACTGCTGCGCGCTTATATTGAATTTAGCGCCCGGATACATTGGGTGGAAACCTCACGGCGCAGGCAGGCAGAATGACGTTCGGCATCGGCGTCCGGCGGCTAATCGCCCGTCGTCCGCCTTCCCGAAACGCCGGAACAACTGCATCAAAACCGTAAATTATGGGGAATTTTCACGGCTGCCAATATTTCAACACCCGGACGCGGTGAACTGTTCGTTTTCTGTTTGCATGAACGGGATTCGTTCAACCGTCCAACACAAAATCGTCATTTCTTCACACCGGGTTTTCGACTATTCAAAACACCGGCAGCCTCTCATTTAGATTACGAACTCGAGTCCGCCGTTCAAACGGGACAGTCCCGTACATCGCTGACCGACAACAGATCACTGGATCGGTCAGGCAGTTTTGTCGGCAATCAATGCGATGGCAACTGCTACCCCGAAATCTGGATATTGAACTGGGTTATACACATTTCTTTTCCGGCGAATTTATCAAGTACGCACCGAATGCAGGCCATCGTGGCGATATCAAATACTTCTATACACGGGCCACCATCAGCTTTTAAAGTGGTCTTTTAGTTTTCTTTCTTCGATGCTTGGGCTTGACGGCTAATGGCTTAATATCGTATTGCGGCTGTCGCTCTGACCATACGATTAAAGCGGCACCGGCCAGAATCATCGGAATCGACAGCCATTGCCCCATGCTGACACCAAATGTCAGCAGTCCCATAAAACCTTCCGTCGGTTCGCGGAAAAATTCCGCAATAGAACGCACTACGCCGTAACCGATCATGAACATACCGGTCACGGCGCCCATCGGGCGTGACTTGGATGAATAAATCCAGACCAGCAGAAACAGCACGATACCTTCCAGAAAAAACTGATACAGTTGCGACGGATGACGCGGCAAGTCGTCAACGTAAGGAAAGATCATACCCCAGGACACATCGGTCGGACGCCCCCAGAGCTCGCCATTGATAAAATTACCGATACGCCCCGCCCCCAGTCCCAACGGCACCAGCGGCACGCCAAAATCGGTAATATTCAACCAGTGCACGCCATGCTTGCGCGCCAGAATGATCATTGCCACAATGACGCCGAGAAAGCCGCCGTGGAACGACATACCGCCTTCCCAGATGGCAAGAATGCTCAGCGGATTGTCCAGATAGTAGCCGAACTGATAAAACAGAACATGCCCCAGCCGTCCACCGATAATCACGCCGAGCATACCGTAAAACAAAATATCGTCGAGCAGTTCGTTGGTAATGACCGTCTTCGGACCGTATTTGATGCGATAGCGCCCCAGCAGGAAAAACAGTAAGAAACCGGTCAAATACATCAATCCATACCAGTGAATGGACAGCGGCCCCAGTGAAATGGCCACTGGATCAATCTGAGGGTGAACAAGCATGGGTTATCGCCTTATATTAAGGTAAAATACGCGTATTATAACAAGGGCGTTCATCACAATATAGAATGCCTTTTCAATCACATTTTTTGAACACAGACGCGTTACAATTTCCATATTTCAGGAGTCAGTATGCCAGACAACAAACGCAGCCAGGCCATCACACAAGGTACCCAGCATGCGCCCAGCCGTGCCATGTTACGCGCGGTCGGTTTTACCGATAATGATTTCAGCAAGCCCATCGTCGGTGTCGCTAATGGCTACTCCACCATTACACCGTGCAACAAGGGTCTGAACGATCTTTCGCTCAAAGCTGAACAGGCACTGCGCCAGGCTGGTGCGATGCCGCAGATGTTCGGCACCATCACCGTATCGGACGGCATTTCCATGGGTACCGAGGGCATGAAGTATTCACTGGTTTCCAGAGAAGTCATCGCCGACTCGATCGAAACCTGCGTTCAGGCCGAAAGCATGGACGGCGTCATCGCCATCGGCGGCTGCGACAAGAATATGCCGGGCGCAATGATTGCCATTGCACGCATGAACGTACCTGCAATTTTCGTCTACGGCGGCACCATCAAGCCGGGAAAATATAAAGGCCAGGATCTGACCATTGTCAGCGTGTTTGAAGCGGTCGGCCAGCATAGCGCACAAAAAATCGATGATGACGAGCTGCTGCAGATCGAACGGCATGCCTGTCCCGGCGCTGGTTCCTGCGGCGGTATGTTTACCGCTAACTCAATGTCGTCCGCGTTTGAAGCGATGGGCATGAGCCTGCCCTATTCTTCCACGATGTCAGCTGAAGATGAAGATAAACTGATCAGTTCAGGGCAGTCTGCCGAAGCGCTTGTCAATGCCATCAAACAGCAAATACTGCCGCGCGACATCATTACACGCAAATCGATTGAAAACGCGATTGCGGTCATCATGGCTGTCGGCGGATCCACCAATGCCGTCCTGCACCTACTGGCGATTGCGCATGAAGCAAAAGTCGTCTTGGCCATCGACGATTTTGAAGCCATTCGCGCACGTGTTCCGGTCATTTGCGATCTGAAACCATCCGGTCGCTACGTCACCGCCGATCTGCACGAAGCCGGCGGTATTCCGCAGGTTATGAAAATGCTGCTCGTTAACGGCCTGCTGCATGGCGACTGCATTACCATCACTGGCCGGACAATAGCGGAAGTACTGAAGGAGATTCCAGATACGCCACGCGTCGATCAGGATGTGATCCGCCCATGGAATAACCCAATGTATGCACAGGGTCATCTGGCGATCCTGAAAGGCAACCTGTCGACCGAAGGCGCGGTCGCCAAGATATCCGGGATCAAAAGCCCGAAAATTACCGGTCCGGCGCGTGTGTTCGAATCCGAAGAAACCTGCATGCGCGCCATTCTAGATCGAAAAATCAATCCCGGCGACGTTGTCGTGATCCGCTATGAAGGCCCCAAAGGCGGTCCTGGCATGCGCGAAATGCTCTCGCCAACATCTGCCCTCATCGGTGAAGGACTCGGCGACTCCGTCGGCCTGATTACCGATGGCCGCTTTTCGGGCGGCACCTACGGCATGGTCGTTGGCCATGTCGCACCGGAAGCTTATGTCGGCGGTACTATCGCACTGGTCGAAGAAGGCGACTCAATTACCATCGACGCCGAGCAGCGTCTGCTGCAACTAAACGTATCTGATCAAGAACTCGCCAAACGCCGCGCGGCTTGGCAGCCACCCGAGCCGCGTTACACCCAGGGTGTGCTGTCCAAATACGCCAAGCTGGTATCGACGGCGAGTCAGGGAGCGATTACGGATTAAAGTTATATATGTCTATGAACTATTCCCAGCATTTCTCATCTTATTTATTAATATCAATGAGATAAAGGAACGACAATGAAAGGCCGGGAAATGGCGCCGATAGATTGACAAAAACAGTACGGTACAGAAGAAGGCTGCGTGCAGGCATTAATAGAGCGACGCTGGCCGGAAGGTTTTCGCTGCCCATGTTGTGGTCACGATGGTGGTTACATTATTAAGACGCGTGGCTATTGGGAATGTAGTCAATGCCACAAACAAACCTCATTAACGGCAGGCACCTTGTTTCATTCAACCAATCTGCCACTAACCAAGTGGTTTTGGGCAATTTACCTGGTTGCATCAGATAAAGGCGGTATTTCTGCTTTGCGTTTATCCAAACAAATAAACCTAAATTCCTCAGTTAGCTGGAATCAAATGCCAACGTAGCGGGAAATGAATCAAGAAATTGTGATTTCTGGGGTTTGCTGGCAATAATTTTACTGATGATATAACGCACCAAGGCTGGCCAGCGACCTGCT
>NZ_FOGH01000052.1 GCF_900111165.1 Nitrosomonas sp. Nm51 | reverse complement strand
ATGACGCTGGATATAGACACGCCGCTTTAGCGGCTAACAAAAAGCCCCTTTGAGGGGCTCAAGCGATAAGCCTCCGGCTCTGCCGGAGGTAACTTTTTTCTCCCCTCTTTCGTGTGAGGTAGACTTGACGGTATATCGGGAAACCCCTCTAATAAGATCATATCATGCTGGTGATTCCGATAAGCCAGAAACACGTATTCATTCCAATAATTTCGGCCCAGCCCGTATTTCATCAAATACTCGTAAGCTAATTCTCTCGTTTTAGCATTTGTCTTCGGAAAATTCCTGATAAAGTAAGCGAGCCAGTCTTCTTCGACAAACGGAATGAACTCCTTTCGCGGACCTGACTTTCCTAATACATAAGGCGTCGTAAACACCACCGAATAATCTAAGCCTTGAATATCAAAAGGTGGCGGCAGTACTCGGGCAAACCACATTTCACCAGTATGTCCAAGGTAGCCGCCGGGCGAAATCGCTTTTACTGTTTCATCCGTTATCATTTCTCGCAAAAATACAGACTTGCCTGATGAGCCTTCATGTTTGTAAATCCCCATCCTTGACGTCTGCATCTTCTCAAACAACGCGGTCAGTCCCTCGTCTACTTTGAGAAATCGGCATAAATCAGTCGCAATCGTACAGAGCGTTTCCTTCTTTGCGCCGGAAAAACACAAATCGAAAGAACCCCAGCACGTAAAATAGGAGGTTGTCAGCGGACTCATCGGCGGCCCTGAAGGCATGTATTCTTCTTGCGCTTCCGAATACACATCGGCTAACTTATCGAGCATCGGTAACTCTATGATTAGCTCAATCAATACGGAAAGCTGATTCTGTGCGTAGATGTATACGCCATGAAGCGGATCGTATTCCGTTAGCTTATGCTTCGAAATGACCGTTTTCCGGAAATTCTCAGCCTGGATTTTAGCTTCTCGCCAATCAGAAAGATGAGTGATCTTTTCTTGAAAATGTTGCCGCGCAGAGGCAATAACTTTTCTGGCGACTGGGCCTCTGCCAGTGCCGGTTTTCTTTTTCAATTGCGCTTTCTTCTTCATCTTCAAATCACGATATATTTGATGACAGAAACCAGAAGTGCTAACGCTGGTGATGAGCAGCGCTTGACTGACCACAGCGAAAGCGAAGGGAAGAAGCGGTCAAGCGCGGACTTCATCGCCCTTGTTATACGCTCTCGCCATCGTCATCCCATGTATGCCTAGCATATCATCATATCTTATATTTCATGAATTTAAACACTATATTATTTTCCATGGCAAGCGCCATCCGGGTGATATGGGTGCGGTTGAAGCGGACAGCTTTTTACTTATCTGGCCAATGAACGGCGTGTATCCAGTTCTACCCAGAGTCAGGCGTTATCGGCACAATCGGAAATGCAGGCGTTGTGAGTGAAGCTGCAACTGCCCGGAGCTGGCATGCGGCTAGTGGAAGCAATAAGATGCGCGTCAAGGATTATGTGGCGGTGTTGCCCGGTCGCTTAGGAGCCGCGAATAAACAAGTGTGACAATTGGACGCGTCTGGCGGGATGCAATGCAAGGCGAGAGGATGAGTCCAAGCTATGGCGACGACGAACAACGCCGCAGTGTGCCCGCCAGGCGCGATCTAGGTGTTGCAGTTATTTATGAACGACTCCTTAGCAGAAGGATATACACCATCAGCTTGCAAGACGCCGTGAACGGCATGAGTTGGGTATCCAGCTGGGCAAAGCAGATGTCTGGCTATCTGACGCCTTAGGAAGCGCCGTCATCATATCGATGAAAAGCAGGTGCAGCGCTATCTCAAAAAAGCAGCGCAGGCGGGAAATATTTACAAGCCGGCATCAGCATCACCGCATACCTTGCATCACAGTTTTGCAACGCATATTCTGTAGCTTACCGGCGTCTGGCGAATACGTCCTGATTAACCGCAATATCCAAGCGAAGAAATTCGAACCATCTTTCATCTACAAAATGCTAAACTTCCCACGGTATCGATAATAAAGTGCCTCATGAAAACCGATTCCATCCCGCTCTATACCGAGTCTTATGTTGCGCCGAAATGGCTGCGAAGTGGTAACGCGCAGACGATTTATCCGTTTCTGATGCGCCAGAAACCGTTGTTTGTCTACCGGCGTGTGCGCTGGGAGCTGGACGACGGCGATTTTGTCGATGTCGACTGGCTTGACGGTCACGTGGAAGCGCCGCTGGCGATTATTTTCCACGGTCTTGAGGGCGGTTCGAACAGTCATTACATCATCAGCATTAAAAACATCCTGCAGCGGTATGGCTGGCATAGCGTGGTGATTCATTTCCGCGGCTGCTCCGGCTCGCCAAACCGCCTGCCGCGTGCGTATCACGCGGGTGATTCGTCCGAGATTGACTGGATGGTCAAACGTATCATCCGGGAGCACAGGCAGATGGATACGGAACGGCAGCCAGTGTATGCCATCGGTGTGTCACTGGGCGGCAATGCGTTGCTGAAGTGGCTCGGAGAGCAGGGTGGGGAAGCGAATAAATGGCTCAACGGCGTTGCTGCGGTATCAGTGCCGCTGGATCTGGCTGCGGCCGGTGCGGCGCTCGATTCGGGATTCAATCAGGTATATACGCATCATTTTTTGAGTACGCTGAAGTACAAATCGTTTGAAAAACTGGAGAAATTTCCGGGCCTGTTTGACGGTAAAGCGCTGTCGAAATGTAAATCGATTTATGAATTTGACAATATCGTTACCGCGCCATTGCACGGATTTAAGGATACCGATGATTACTGGCAGCAGTCGAGCAGCAAGCAGTGGCTGCCGTATATTGATGTGCCAACTTTGCTGATCAACGCGCGCAACGATCCGTTTATGCCGGATTCGGTATTGCCCGGTGCTGATGAAGTCTCAGCGGCGGTGACGCGGGTGTTTCCGGAGGAGGGCGGGCATGCCGGGTTTATCCAGTCACCTTTTCCCGGCAATTTCGAATGGTTGCCGAAAAGGATTGTCAGTTTTTTTTATCACCAGTGCCGATAAAAAGGCCGGTCACGATAAAAACCGTGCCACAAACGCATTGCGGACATTCCGGGTCATTGGAATGCGCACGCGGTGGCCGCTGCCGGGCGCAGCGAACACCGGTTTGCCTTTGCTGTCCTGCATTTGTGTCAGTTCGACGACCTGATTACCGGACGGGTGTATTATTTCAAGGCGGTCGCCGACCTGAAAGCGGTTTTTGACCTGTATTTCCGCCATGCCGCTGGCTTCGTCAAATCCGGTGATATCGCCGACATACTGGCTGCGGTTCGATTCGGAATGGCCGCGCAGATAATTCTGTGTTTCATGCGTCTGGTGACGCTGGTAAAAGCCGGTGGTATAGCCGCGATTAGCCAGTCCTTCGAGTTCGCCAAGCAGGGATGGATCGAAATTTTTCCCGGTGACAGCGTCGTCAATCGCTCTGCGGTATACTTGCGCGGTTCTTGCGACATAATATAAGGATTTTGTTCTGCCTTCGATCTTGAATGAATCGACGCCTATTTTAGCCAGCCGCTCGATATGTTCCACCGCGCGCAAATCCTTGGAATTCATGATATAGGTGCCGTATTCGTCCTCCATGATTGGCATGCGTTGGCCGGGGCGTTCTTTTTCTTCGATCAGATACATCTGGTCGGCCGCCGGATGCCGCTTGAAATCAGGTTGCTGGCCGGACCTACTGTCGGCTTCGCGCATCGCTGCATTAAAGTCGAAATCAATTGTTTCGGTTGATTTGATATCGCCATTGTCGCCTTCTTCACCCGTGGTCACTTTATAGTCCCAGCGGCAGGAGTTGGTGCAGGTGCCCTGGTTCGGGTCACGGTGATTGAAATAGCCGGATAACAGGCAACGTCCGGAATACGCAATACACAGCGCACCGTGCACGAATACTTCGAGCTCCATATCCGGGCAAAGGTCACGTATCTGCGCGATTTCATCGAGCGACAGCTCGCGTGACAGGATAACGCGTGTAAGTCCGAATTTCTGCCAGAATTTGACACCCATGTAATTGACAGTGTTAGCCTGAACAGACAAATGTACGGGCACTTCCGGCCATTTTTCGCGCACCATCATAATGAGGCCGGGATCGGCCATGATCAACGCATCAGGCTGCATCGCGATAACGGGCGCCATGTCGGCCAGGTAGGTTTTGATCTTGGCGTTATGCGGCATGATATTACTTGCGACAAAAAATTTTTTCCCCAGCGCATGCGCTTCGGAAATGCCTGTTTTCAGCTGTTCCAATGCGAATTCATTGTTGCGCGCGCGCAATGAGTAACGCGGTTGCCCTGCGTAGACTGCATCGGCGCCATAGGCATAAGCCGTGCGCATTTTTTCAAGCGAGCCGGCGGGAAGTAACAGTTCTGGAATAATCAACATGATGTAAAATTAAAACCGGTAAAGAAAAAAGCATGATTGAAATCTGCTTTGAATACTGCAATCAACCAAGCGTTCAATTGTAACATTTATGGCTCAAAAATCTGCCGAACCGGGTTTTATCCACCTGCGGCTGCACAGCGAATTTTCCATTCTGGACAGTACCATCAGGATTAATGGCGCTATCGCAAAAGCGGTTGAAGATCGGATGCCTGCTTTGGCACTCACCGATCTGGCCAATGTATTCGGTGTGGTGAAATTTTATCAAAACGCCCGCAAGAACGGAATCAAACCCATTATCGGCTGTGATGTCTGGATTACCAATGAAACCGACCGTAAAAAGCCTGCGCGCGTGATACTGCTGTGCCAGTCGTATTCCGGTTATCTGTTGCTTTCACGGTTACTGACGCGCGCTTATCTTGAAAACCAGGTACAAGGCAGGGCCGAGATCCGATTGTCGTGGCTGCGCGATGAACCAGGCGGGACGAAAGGGTTGATCGTACTATCCGGCGGGTATTTCGGCGCGATCGGTCAGTCTGTTCTGCGCAACGATCTGCAACAGGCCGAAACGCATGCCAGAGAATGGGCTGCACTTTTTCCGGGACGGTTGTATATCGAAATTCAGCGTGACGGCCACGATCATGAAGAAATCCTGCTGCAGCAATCGGCGGCAATTGCAAACAAGTTAAATCTGCCCGTCGTTGCCACCCAGTCAGTGCAATTTCTTGCGCCTGACGATTTCGACGCGCACGAAGCGCGGGTCTGTATCGCAGAGGGCTATATTCTTGCCGATCGGCGCCGTCCGAAAAAATTTACCCGGCAACAATATTTCAAGACGCGGCAGGAAATGGCCGCACTGTTTGCGGACATACCGTCAGCGCTGGAAAACAGCGTCGAAATAGCCCGGCGCTGTAACCTGGAACTGGAACTGGGTGTCAACAAACTCCCGTTATATCCCACGCCCAACAACGAAACCCTGGAAGATTATCTGCGCAGCGAGGTTGCTGCCGGACTCGAAAAACGCATGCTGGCGTTGTTTCCGAATGATGCCGAACGCAATGAACGGTTGCCCGAATATCAGGCGCGTATGGATTTTGAGGTGGAAACTATTATTTCGATGGGTTTCTCGGGTTACTTTCTGATCGTGGCCGATTTTATCAACTGGGCCAAACGCAATAACGTGCCTGTCGGTCCGGGACGCGGTTCCGGAGCCGGTTCGCTAGTTGCATATTCGCTTGGTATTACCGACCTCGACCCGCTTCGCTACGACCTGCTGTTTGAACGTTTTTTGAATCCGGAACGTGTGTCCATGCCTGATTTTGATATTGACTTTTGCCAGGATAGGCGCGAGAAAGTGATTGATTACGTCAAGCAGCGTTACGGAACTCAAAGCGTTTCCCAGATTATTACCTTCGGCACCATGGCGGCCAAAGCCGTAATCCGCGATATCGGCCGCGTGCTTGATCTGCCGTATAACTTTGTCGATCAACTGGCAAAACTGGTGCCGTTTGAAATCGGCATGACATTGAGAAAAGCGCGTGAACTCGAGCCGCAGCTTAATCAGCGCGCTGCCGAGGAGGAAGACGTGCGTTATTTGCTGGAGTTGGCCGAACGTCTGGAGGGAGTGACGCGCAACAGCGGTATGCACGCGGGCGGAGTATTGATCGCGCCTGGGAAAATCACCGATTTTTGTCCGGTTTACTGCACTGAATCGGCCGACGCCGTAGTCAGTCAGCTTGACAAGGACGATGTCGAGAAAATCGGTCTGGTCAAGTTTGATTTTCTTGGTTTGCGTACTCTGACTACACTGGATCGTGCCGTCAGCTATATTAATCAGTCCCATGGTGAGCTGTTTTCGCTTGCAGGACTGGCGCTGGATGACGCCGCGACGTATGCATTGCTGCGGCAGGGTAACGCCATCGGCATTTTCCAGTTTGAGTCGCGCGGGATGAAAGACTTGCTGCAAAGGGCAAAACCCGATCGTTTTGAAGACATCATCGCTTTGGTCGCGCTTTACCGGCCCGGCCCGATGGACTTAATACCGGATTTTATTGAGCGCAAACATGGCGTACAGAAAATTGAATACCTTGATCCGCGCCTTGAGCCAATTTTGAGTCCAACTTACGGCATCATGATTTATCAGGAGCAGGTGATGCAGATTGCGCAGGTGATCGGCGGCTACAGCCTGGGCAGCGCCGATCTGCTGCGCCGTGCGATGGGCAAGAAAAAAGTCGAGGAGATGGCGCAACAGCGTGATATTTTTGTCGCCGGTGCGGTGAAAAACGGTGTGGGCGAGGCAAAAGCCAGTGAACTGTTCCGTCTGATGGAAAAATTCGCCGGTTATGGATTTAACAAATCGCATGCCGCGGCGTATGCGCTCATTGCCTATCAGACCGCTTATCTGAAAGCGCACCATCCGGCCGAATTTATGGCGGCCTGCTTGTCGGCCGATATGGACGATACCGATAAGGTGTACATTTTTATTCAGGACAGCCTGGCGAACGGTTTGACGATTTTACCGCCTGACATCAACCAGTCGGATTACCGTTTTGTGCCGACTGACGGCAAGGCGATCCGTTACGGGCTTGGCGCGGTTAAGGGTACGGGGGAATCGGCGATTAACGCCATCCTCGCAACCCGGAGCAAAGGCGGCGTTTTTACGGATCTGTTTGACTTCTGCAACCGTGTGGACCGGCGTATTATCAACCGGCGCGTAATTGAGTCGCTCATTCGCGTCGGCGCATTCGATTGTTTGCACCGCAACCGCGCCAGTTTGCTGACGTCAACAGGAGTCGCTCTGGAAAGCGCGGAACAGTCGAGCCGCACCGCCAACCAGACCACGCTGTTTGAAGATCATGACGATCTGACATTACGGCCTGCATTGATTGCAACAGCGCCATGGACGGACCGGGAAACGCTGCAGCAAGAAAAACAGGGACTTGGTTTTTATTTCAGCGGACATCTGTTCGATACCTATACTCGTGATATTCGCCCGTTTATCCGTACTACGCTTGACCGTCTGGCCCCTCAACGTGAAACACAGCTAATCGCGGGCATTATTCATGCCGTGCGCGTGCAAATGACGCGGCGCGGCCGAATGGCTGTCATCAGCCTTGATGACGGAAAAGCCGCCGTCGAACTGATGGTGTTTGATGAGCTGTTTAACGAAAACCGTAATTGGCTCAAGGAGGATCAACTGCTGGTTGCGGAGGTAAAAATCGGTATCCGTGGTCAGTATAACGGCCAGGAAGGCAGCGACGAGCTGCGTATAACCGCAGAAAAACTGTATGATCTGGCCGGCATACGTACCCACTTTGCCAAGCAGATCAGGCTGCGCGTCAACGCTGACACGCTGCCTGCGATCGCTATCTTAAAAAATCTGTTAACACCTTATTCCGGCCGGGACCGTCCGGATCAATCGGTACGGGCCGCTGGCATGCAATCGTTGTGTCCGGTTGCGCTGGTATATCATAATCAGAAAGCTGCCTGCGAAATTGTGCTGGGCGAGGGCTGGCGGGTCAATCTGGACGATCAGCTGCTGCACACCCTAAACCGGCATTTAAAAGCCGAGAATGTCGAAATTGTGTATTGATATTAGCGGCTGTGGATTGCCTGTTTTTCAGGCCTCCAGCAGCGGGCTCATCGGATACTCAAGTGCCTCCTTGATCGCCACCAGCGCCAGTACCGCCTCACGCCCGTCAATGATGCGATGGTCGTACGATAACGCCAGATAATTCATTGGGCGAATCACAATCTGGCCGTTTTCGGCCACAGGCCGTTCTTTGGTCGCATGTATGCCCAGAATGGCGCTTTGCGGCGGATTGATAATCGGTGTGGACAGCATGGAACCGAACACGCCGCCGTTGGTGATCGAGAAAGTACCGCCTGTCAATTCTTCAAGCGCTAATTTGCCATCACGCGCGCGTTTAGCGAAATCCGCAATTTGCGTCTCGATCTGGGCGAACGTCATGCGGTCTGCATTACGCAGGATCGGCACGACCAGGCCGCGCGGGCTGCCGACAGCAATCCCGATATCATAATAATCATGATAGATGATTTCACTGCCTTCAACCGAGGCGTTGACAATTGGGTATTTTTTGAGTGCGGCTACGACCGCTTTGACAAAAAACGGCATAAAACCGAGCTTGACGCCATGCTCCTTCTCAAATTCGCCACGGTAACGTGTGCGCAGGTCGATGACCGCCTGCATATTTACTTCATTGAACGTTGTCAGAATTGCCGCGGTAGATTGCGATTGCACCAGTCGTTCTGCAATACGCATGCGCAGCCGTGACATGGTTACCCGGCGGTCTATCCGTTCATTTGTTTCGCCGGTTTTCGTGCCTGGTTGCGTCTGTTCCGCCTGTCCGGATTTTTCCGGTCCGGTGCTTTCTTCAACAGACTGTTCAGTCTCTGTTTCGCCGGCTGATGCCTCCTGATCGTCTTCTGTTTTGTGATCGATGTAAGCCTGTACATCCTCGCGGGTAATGCGCCCGCCGCGCCCGGTTCCCTTGATTGACCGCGTTTCCGATGTTTTCAACTGATTTTCTTCCACCAGTTTTCGCGCTGCCGGCATCAGCATCGGAATCGTAGGGTCTGCCTTGCGTTCGGGCTTTTGGTCTTCGTCTTTTTCGTCATCTTCGTCAGACGCCGATTTATCTTTGGATGACTTCGCTGCTGATTTTTTTTGCGTTTCTTTTGACGCCGTTTCTTCCGGTTCAGTATCGGCATTGTTTTCAGCCGCTTCGGTATCGATCTTGGCGATCACTTCCCCGCCGGTGACCGTTTCGCCATCGCCTTTGATGATTTCTTTTAAAATGCCAGCCTTGGGCGCGGGTAATTCCAGTACAACTTTATCCGTTTCAATATCGATCAGATTTTCGTCGCGCTCGACCTGCTCGCCCTCTTTTTTGTGCCACGTTATCAGTGTCGCTTCCGCCACTGATTCAGACAGTGCGGGCACTTTGACCTCTACTAACATATTGCCCTCCGTAGGCTAAATTTTTTCCCGGAATGCAGCTTCAATGACTTCGTTCTGCTGCATTTTATGTTTTGCCAGATAACCGACTGACGGTGAGGCGGAAGATGGCCGCAACGCGTAACCCAGAATCTGCGAGGATTTCATATTTCGCAGCAGGTAATGCTGTATGCGGTGCCATGCGCCCTGATTGCCGGGTTCCTCCTGACACCAGATCACTTCGCTGGCATTGCTGTAACGATTGATTTCCTGCCTGAATTCTTCATGTGGAAAAGGATATAGCTGTTCCAGCCGGATAATTGCCATATCATTTATCTGCTGCGCATGCCGGTACGTTCTCAGTTCATAATAAATTTTTCCGCTGCATACAATCAGGCGCCTGACCTGCTCCGGTTCCAGTGCCTCTACTTCAGGGATCACCGGATAAAACCTGCCATCGGCCAGTTCCTCCAGGTTCGACACCGATTCTTTGTGCCGCAGCATGCTTTTCGGGCTCATGATAATCAGCGGTTTGCGCAAAGGGCGGAGCATCTGCCGCCGCAGCAGGTGAAACATTTGTGCGGGCGAGGAAGGGACGCACACCTGAATATTATAGTCTGCGCAAAGCTGTAAAAACCGTTCCAGCCGTGCGGAAGAATGTTCCGGCCCCTGTCCTTCATAACCATGCGGCAACATCATCACCAGACCGCACAAACGTCCCCATTTGGCTTCGCCTGAAGCGATAAACTGATCAATAACAACTTGCGCGCCGTTGGCAAAATCACCAAACTGTGCTTCCCAAATGACAAGTTCCTGCGGTTGTGCCGTGGTATAGCCGTATTCAAATCCGAGTACGGCTTCCTCCGATAAAATGGAATTAATCGCGGTAAAATCCGGCTGCCCCGGTGCTATATGGCGTAAAGGCACGTAAGTCTTTCTGTTTTCGGGCGAAGTATCCTGGTTATGCAGCACGGCATGCCGGTGAAAAAAGGTGCCGCGTTCCGAATCTTGCCCGGAAATCCGTACAGGAAATCCCTCATACAGCAGTGCCGCATAAGCCAGACTCTCCGCCATGCCCCAATCCAGCGGGTGTTTTTCCTGTCCCATCAACCGCCTGTCGTTAATAATCTTTTCAACCCGCTTATGCAGGATGAAATTTTCCGGAATATCCGTTAAACGCGCGGCCAACTGTTTCAGCGTATCCAGTGACATACCTGTTTTTACAGGCTGATTCCATTTAAACGGTTTTTTGAATGCCGTCCAGTTAACCGAATAAGGAGATTTATAGTTGTAACGGACTTTTTTGTTTGGGTTGGCCCCTGCATCCATCGCTTCACGGTAGGCCTGTACCATGGCATCGGCTTCATCTTTTTTAATAACGCCTTCGGCTTCAAGTTTTTCGGCGTAACGCTGGCGCGTTCCGGGATGCTTGCTGATAATCTGATACATCCTGGGCTGCGTCACCATCGGATCGTCCTGCTCATTGTGTCCGAGGCGCCGGAAACATACCATATCGATGACAACATCTTTGTGAAATTTCATCCTGAAGTCCAGAGCAAGCTCGGTAATCATGGTTACCGCTTCAGGATCATCGCCGTTAACATGGAGAACAGGCGCCTCAATCATCTTGGCGACATCCGTGCAATAAAGTGTCGATCGGCTTTCACGCGGATCGGATGTAGTAAAGCCGATCTGGTTGTTTATAATTACATGTACCGTTCCGCCTGTACCGTAACCACTCGTCTGTGACAGGTTCAGCGTTTCCATGACAACGCCCTGTCCGGCGAAGGCTGCGTCGCCATGAATTAAAACAGGCAGTACTTTGTCGCCTTGGCGGTCATGAAAGCGGTGCTGGCGTGCGCGTACCGAGCCTTCCACCACGGGATTAACAATTTCCAGATGCGACGGATTGAACGCAAGTGCGAGTCGTACCACGCCATCCGGCGTGTTAACCGCGGAAGAAAATCCCTGATGATATTTAACATCGCCTGACGGCAGATCTTCCACATATTTTTCTTCAAATTCACGGAAAAGATCCGCGGGCATTTTTCCGAGTGTATTAACCAGCACATTCAGTCTGGCGCGATGCGCCATACCGATAACAATTTCATCGATGCGCAGTTTTCCGGCGCAGTTAATCAGACAGTCGAGCAACGGGATAAGGCTTTCGTTACCTTCGCCTGAAAACCGTTTCTGGCCGATGTAGCGGGTGTGCAGGTATCTTTCCAACCCCTCGGCAGCACTCAGCCGTTCCAAAATAGATTTTTTATATTCATGACTGTAATTCGGGTTGGACCGCTTGGTTTCCAGCCTGCTTTGCAGCCAGCGTTTCTGTTCTACAGAAGATATGTACATATATTCCGCGCCGACAGAGCCGCAATAGGTTTCCTTGAGAATCTGAAGAATTTCCCGTAACGGTGCGCGATCCGGGCCTGCCAGAGACCCTGTATTGAATACAGTGTCCATGTCTTTGTCGGTAAAACCGAAATTAGCCGGATCAAGTTCCATCCGAAGCGGTTTTTCTTCAAACTGCAACGGGTCCAGCGCAGCCTGGCTTAACCCCAGGTAACGGTACATATTGATCAGTTGCAGCACCGCAACCTGCTTGCGGTCGTTGGCATCGGTCTGGATGACTTCCGGCAGAACAATCATGCCATCAAGTCTGCCGGCTTTTCCCTCTTTGGCCGGTTGCTGCTGTTGCTTGGCAGTGGTGCTTTTTACAAGTTGATTGACAGACAAGCCAGGTGTTTGCTGAATTTTGTCAAAGTATTCGCGCCAGGCTGGTTCGATTGAAACCGGGTTATGCAGGTATTCCTCATACATCGCTTCAACAAAAGGGGCATTTGTGCCGTATAGCATGGAATCCTGCAACCGCTTATTCATCACTGGCAATCCTGTCAGTTATTAATTACGAAAGTCTGACGGCACATCGCGCATGTGAGTGCCCGTATACAACTGGCGCGGACGTCCAATCTTGTAGTCCGGATCGGAAATCATTTCGCTCCACTGGGCAACCCAGCCCACTGTGCGCGCCATTGCAAAAATCGCAGTGAACATAATGGTTGGAATGCCTAAAGCGCGCTGGACAATGCCGGAATAAAAATCAACGTTCGGATACAGTTTCCTGGAAATGAAATAATCGTCCTCGAGTGCGATTCTTTCGAGTTCCAGTGCGAGTTTGAACAAGCGGTCATTCTCCAGTCCCAGCACATTCAGGACTTCGTGGCAGGCCTCGCGCATTAATTTTGCACGTGGGTCGAAATTCTTATAGACACGGTGACCGAAGCCCATCAGCCGGTAGTTTTCGTCTGGGTCCTTGGCGCGTTTGATATGTTCGTTGATACGGGAAACATCGCCGATTTCTTCGAGCATGTGCAGGCAGGCCTCATTTGCGCCGCCATGTGCCGGTCCCCATAAGCAGGCAATGCCGGCAGCGACGCAGGCAAATGGATTGGCGCCGCTGGAACCGGCCAGACGCACTGTGGATGTAGATGCGTTCTGCTCATGATCGGCGTGCAAAATCAGAATGCGGTCCAGTGCGCGCACAATTTTTGGATCGGCCTTATAACGTTCGGTGGGTAGCGAAAACATCATATGCAAAAAATTTTCAGCATAGCTGAGATCGTTGCACGGATAGACATATGGCTGGCCGATATTGTATTTATACGCCATCGCGGCAATGGTCGGCATTTTTGCTATCAGGCGCATCGCAGACAACTCACGGTGGCTCGCATCGGAAATGTCCAGAGCTTCATGATAAAATGCTGACAAAGCGCCCACAACACCGACCATGACAGCCATAGGGTGCGCATCCCGGCGGAAACCGCTAAACAGCTTGACCAACTGTTCATGCAGCATCGTATGATGCTTGATCACGCCATCAAATTCGGTTTTCTCTGCCGTCTTAGGCAATTCTCCATGCAGCAGAAGATAGCAGATTTCGGAAAAGTCGCACCGCCTGGCGAGTTGCTCTATCGGATAACCGCGATATAGCAGAACGCCCTTTTCACCGTCGATAAACGTTATTTCGGAACTATTGCTGGCAGTTGATAAAAAACCCGGGTCATAGGTAAACAAACCGCTCTTGGCATGCAATTTGCGGATATCCACCACATCAGGTCCCATGGTTCCCGATATGACCGGAAGTTCAATGGCTTCTCCGTCAGCACTGAAATTCAAGGTTGCTGTCCTTTTTTGTGTCATATTAGTTCTCCATGTATTGCATCAATTCGATCACCGGAAATTTGCTATATTACCGTTACAAGCGTTTTACACATCATTGTAGCCATAAAAAAACGATTACACTAATAGTCAACAGCCAGACCGCAGACGGTCAGCTTTTTTGTAACAATTTTAATACCGGCAACTGATCATCGTCTATGTCAGCTTTTCTGGCACAGATCAAATCCCATAAATCATTGTCGGCGAGTGACAGTAATCTTTCGAATTGTAATAATTCTTCTGCGCCAAGTTTCCTGTAATACTTGTCCATAAAGCGTTGAAGAATAATATCTAATTCCAGCATGCCGCGCCGGCAGCGCCAGCGTGCGCGTTCGAATTCTTTCATACTGTTCTTTTGACCATCATGTCTTTTATTTTTCCGATTGCCTCGGTCGGATTGAGTCCTTTCGGGCATGCATCCACACAATTCATGATTGAATGACAGCGGAACAATCGGTAGGGGTCTTCCAGATAGTCGAGCCGTTCCGCAGTAGCCTGATCACGGCTATCTGCCAAAAAGCGATAGGCCTGCAGCAGCCCCGCCGGGCCGACAAATTTGTCCGGATTCCACCAGAAAGAAGGGCAAAAAGTAGAACAGCATGCGCATAAAATACATTCGTACGCGCCTTCCAGTGCGGCGCGTTCTTCAGGGGACTGCAGGCGTTCTGTTTCCGGTGGCGGATTGTTGTTGATCAAATACGGCTTGATTGAATGGTATTGATTGAAGAATTGCGTCATATCGACAATCAGATCCCGAATCACGGGCAGCCCTGGCAGCGGGCGTATTTCAATGGGTTGTTTTAGGTTTTTTAACGGCGTGATACAGGCCAGTCCATTGCGTCCGTTGATATTCATTGCGTCCGATCCGCACACGCCTTCTGAGCATGAGCGTCTTAAACTCAGGCTGTCATCAACGGATTTGATCCGCAAGAGCGCATCCAGCAGCATCTTATCGGTTGCGGCCAGTTCGATATCATAATCCTGCATATACGGTTTCTCATCTTTATCAGGATCATAACGGTATATGGAAAATTTCATCGCAGACTCCTACTTCTATGTACACAATTACTTCGAACCCTGGTTCCATCACAAAAACCAGCATGCAGTTTAACAGATGGGCGGTGATATGACAGCTTATATTACAGATATTCCAAAGGCTGTTAAAGGCAGCTTGCAGGCTGCGTGGATCGCCCGCAATCACAATACCGGTTTTTCAGCCATATTTTTTCCGGTTTCTGCGGCGGCGGTTACGCGCGCGCTGTGTTTCGGCTGCCGTGGGCGGTGCGGGTTTTTTATTCGCATAGGGGTTATGTCCGGCCTTGAATGTAATTCGTAGCGGTGTACCGGCCAGATTAAAGGTTTCGCGGAAAAAGCTTTCCAGATAACGCCGGTAAGTTTCCGGCACATGTTCGAGCATACTGCCGTGTATCACTACAATCGGTGGATTCGTGCCGCCCTGATGCGCGTAGCGTAATTTGGGCCGGGACATGCCGCCGCGCGGCGGCGCATGCTTGTCAACTGCGGCATGCAATGCGCGCGTTAGCTGTGGCGTGGATAAGTCAGCCGTTGCCGCTGCGTAAGCCTGGTCGATCGACAGCAGCAATTTTCGCATGCCGGTACCCTTAAGCGCGGAAATATAATGCAGTTTGGCAAAATTGAGGAATCCAAGTTTGCGTGTCAATTCCCGTTTAATACAATCACGCTGGTACTGATCCAGGCCGTCCCATTTGTTGACTGCTACAACCAGGGCGCGTCCCGACTGCAGTATGAAATCGGCAATGTGCGCATCCTGTTCGGCAATTTCGCTTCTGGCGTCAAGCACCAGCACCACGATATTGGCGTCTTCGATGGCCTGTAATGTTTTGACGGCGGAAAATTTTTCAACTGTTTCCTTGACTTTGCCGCGCCGACGCAGACCGGCGGTATCGATAAGCGTGTACTGTCTGCCGTGGTGTTCGAAATCAATATAAATACTGTCTCGTGTTGTGCCCGGCTGATCGAAGGCGATCACGCGCTCTTCACCCAGCAGGGTATTGACCAGCGTTGATTTGCCGGTGTTGGGCCGGCCTACGATCGCAATTTTTGGATGTCTGCAAATCGGCTCGGCTTCTTCGTCAACAGAAAAGCCGGCAATGGCCAGTGTGACCAGTTCATTCACATAATCGCCGTGCAACGCCGAAATTGCGCAGGGGTTGCCCAGCCCGAGCTCAAAAAACTCGGCGGCAACTACGTCAGCCGCCATGCCTTCCGCCTTATTGACGACCAGTACGATATCGGAATCTTTTTTCCGCAGTTGCTCGGCAATAATTTTATCTTGCGCAGTCACGCCCTGGCGCGCGTCTACAATAAACAACACCTTGTCAGCTTCATCGATTGCCTGCAATGATTGTTGCGCCATCGCCTGCATTATGCCGTTCTTGGCAATCGGTTCCAGACCGCCGGTATCCATAACCAGATAGGGTTTGTCACCAATCTTGCCATGTCCGTAGCGCCGGTCCCGCGTAAGCCCCGGAATATCCGCCACAATCGCATCTCTGCTGCGCGTAAGCCGGTTAAAAAGTGTGGATTTTCCGACATTGGGTCGGCCGACCAGAGCAAGCGTGGGTTTCATTTTGGGTTGATGAATAGCTGGCTGTTTCAGGTTTGTAATGCGTTATAGGACAGTCTTGCAAACAGCTTGTTCGCTATCTATCAGTTTAACGCGGGCAAAGCGATTATTGTTCTGCTGCCTTGGCCGCTTTTTGCAGTTGTTCTTCAATTGTCTCTGCCGGTATCATGCCGCCGACAATCGAGCCGTCGGCAAAAATCAATGTGGGTGTACCCGCGACCCCGTTTTCCTGGCCGGACCTGACTAATGTCGGCAGCGGCGTTTCACAGTCCTGGTCTTTTGGCTTGACGCCCCTGAGCATAAAATCATCCCAGGCTTTGATCTGGTCTTGCGCGCACCAGATCGAAGTGGAGAGTTCCATCGAGCCCTGTAATACCGGATAAAGCAGCGTGTAAATCGTCACATCGGTAATGTTTAACAATTCCTTTTCCAGCTGCTTGCAGTAGGGACAGTTCGGGTCGGTGAAAACGGCAAGCCTGCGCTCGCCATTTCCCTTGACGATTTTGATGGCAAACTCGAGCGGCAGTGAATCCAGCGGTACCCGTCGTGCAGCCTTGATTTCCTGCAAGCGTTCATTGGTTACGCTGGTTCGTGTTTTGGTGTCGACAATATGGCCGAAGAAAAAATATTCCGCCTTTTCATCGGTATAAAAAAGCTCGCCGCCAACCAGCGCTTCATACAGGCCCAGATAAGGTGTTTTGCGCAGGCTTTCAATTTTTACGCCTGGAAAATGAGGCGCTATGGCTTTTTTGACGGCTTCTTCATCCGCCCATGCTGAGCCGGGAAAAAAACAAAGTAGCAGAATTGGAATAAATCGTTTCAAATGCATTGTATGCATGACCATTTTGGCTCCTTGTAAAATTCAGATTAACTCAATGCGTGCTGCATCAACTGGTTTTTTATCAGCGGCAGCCGATTGGTAATTTCCAGGCCTAGATTCCGTAACCGTGCAAGCGTTGGATCAGGATTGATAAACAGTTTTTGCAGGCCGTCGGTGACCAGTTCCATTGCCAGAATATCCTCCTTGCGCGCGCATTCATACCGGCGCAACAATGTAAAATCGCCGACATCGGCTTGTAAGCCGCGGTCGTTGAGAATTTCAGCGAGTTTTCGCACATCGCGCAATCCGAGATTGACGCCTTGCCCGGCCAGTGGATGAATGCCGTGCGCTGCATCGCCAACCAGTACCAGACGCGGTTTAACCAGGCTGCTGACATGGACAAAATTTAACGGAAAGCCGGCTGGCGGTGTAATCAGCCGCAACTCGCTAAACGTATGCGAGGCGGCCTCTTCAACATGGCGGCATAATTGTTCATCCGATAATGCGCGTAATTCGGCGGCATGCGCGTCATCGGTTGACCAGACCATGGAAATCCGGCTGCCGGGTAGTGGTAATAACGCCAATACGCCATCGCGCCTGAACCATTGATGCGCCACATTGCGGTGCGGCAGCCCGGTGCTGAAATTGGCAACCACACCGTTTTGCTGATAGGGATGGCGCGAAACCGCGATATTTGCCTGCTGACGCACCCAGGAATTGACGCCGTCTGCACCGACAACCAGCGCAGTATCCAGCTGACGGCCATCCTCAAGCCGTATTTCAGCGTGTGATGCATGCCATGTGATTGCCGCGCATTGCGCCGGACAGAAAATCTCCGGACTACCGTTTTGTGATTGCAATGCCGTCCATACGGCAGTTTGCAGCTGCCTGTTTTCAACGATGCAGGCCAACTCCGCCATACCGGCTTCATAAGCGCTGAATTGAATGTGTGAGCTGCTGTCGTCACCAAAGACCGCCATGTCATAGACCGGAGCAACACGGGATGCGTCCATCCGCTGCCAGATTGCGTGATCGTGCAAAAACCCGATGCTGCCCGGACTGATCGCGTAAACACGGCTGTCCCAGCTTTCATCCTCCGGCAGGGGCAGCGGTTCCCGTGACTCAATCAAAGCAGTCTTCAGTCCACTGGCTTTCAACGCAGTGACTAGGCTGGCGCCGACCAGTCCGCCGCCGATTACGACCATATCAAATTTCATGGAATAATTATACAGTTGCTTTAAGGCGGTGTGAAAAAACAAATGACATTGATTGAGCAAGCCCAGGGCAATCGGGCTTAAATTACTCCAATAATTCGTAGCAGATAATCATTATCCCAACCTGCCTTTAACCGTTTTGTTTTTACACCAACTTTTGA
>NZ_FOGH01000057.1 GCF_900111165.1 Nitrosomonas sp. Nm51 | reverse complement strand
AATTTCTGAAAAAAATGTACAGACAGGATAAAAAATTTCTGGCAAATATTTTTGCGAAGAAGAATTTTCAAAATATCCTTTTTCAGGGCCGACTACTTACTCGTACTCTCCTTAGCATCCGTCAAAAAACTCCGGCTTTCCGGTAAGAAGATGTGTAGCAAATCGTTTAAGAAATTCCTTCCCATTTGCGTTGGCGTGATATGCATATGGTCACGGGTGACCAGTCCCCGCTGTTCAGCCTCGTTTAATTGGCGGAGGATAACGGTGATCGGCAGACCCGTCCGTTCCTGGAATAAAGCGTTTTCAAATCCGCCGATCAGGCGCAATGCATTCATCATGAATTCGAAATATCTATCGCTGTTTGACAGGGTATGTTGCATTTGAACCGTAGCTTCCGATCTTGCGCCGGCGAGCGCCGCTTTTTCTAAATATTCTTTGGGTTGCTTAAAACGCATTTGCCGGACGATGTTTGTTTCAAAACTGATTTTACTGTGCGCTCCAGCGCCGATACCCAGATAATCGCCAAAAAGCCAGTAATTCATATTATGTTGTGAAACCCGGCCGCGCCGGGAAAAAGCTGAAATTTCGTAATGAAGATAATGATGGTCAGCTAAAGTTCGCTCAATGACATCCTGCATAGCGGCAGACTGCTCGTCATCGGGCAGAACCGGTGGATAACGGTAAAAAAGTGTATTGGGTTCCAGGGTCAGGTGATAAACGGAAATGTGTTGAACGTTAAAGGCGCAGGCTGCTTTGATATCACTGCCAGCGTCGTTTACACGCTGGCCAGGCAGCGCATACATTAAATCCAGATTGATATTGTCGAAATTTTTCTGCGCAATTTCGATAGCCTTCATCGCATCCTGTGCGTCATGAATACGTCCAAGTGCTTGTAGATGAATAGAATTGAAACTTTGTATACCGATGGACAGTCGGTTAATCCCTGCAGCCTGGTAATCTGCAAATTTTTCCGCTTCGAAGGTGCCGGGATTGGCCTCCAGCGTAACTTCGGCTCCTGGTTCCAGCGGGAGCAGTGTTTTGATTGCAGTCAGCAGTGTGTCGATTGATTCAGCACTGAATAAACTTGGCGTGCCCCCGCCAAAAAATACGCTGGTTAGACGGCGTCCCCAGACACGTGGCAGCGTTGACTCAAGGTCGTGAATCAGTGCGGAAACGTAGGCTTTTTCCTGAATATCGGCATCATTCCGGATTGCGTGCGAGTTGAAGTCGCAGTATGGACATTTTCTCAGACACCACGGAATATGAATATATAAGCTCAATGGTGGCAACGTATTGAGTTTTGGTGATTGACTGTCCGGTATCGGCAGGTGCGAAAAAATGGTTGTCACAAATCTGAGTTATCCGATTTTGCGTAATGTGAGCAGAGGGGGTGTTGTTAACGTGGCGCGGGTGCCGATCATGCCAGCAATCAATACCCCCGTTGTGCCGATGAAAATACCGGTGACCCAGATCCAGAGGTTAAATGAATAGACGAGATGGAAAACATGATTGCCAATGACGTAACCGAGTAAACTCGCGCCCGCAGACGCAAACAAACCGGCCAGACCTCCCAGGATGGCAAATTCAGCCGCCCAGGCGCGCGTTAATTGCTCGCGTTTTGCGCCCAGTGTACGAAATATCGCCGCCTCACGAATACGTTCATCCTGGGTGGAGGCAATTGCAGCGTACAATACGATAAAACCGGCCAGCAAGGTAAACAGGAAGACAAATTCAATCGCGCGGGATACCTGCTGTATCATTTCCTGAACCTGCTTTACGACGGCGGCTACGTCAATGACCAGAATGTTCGGAAATATTTTAACCAGTTCATGCATCGTTTTAGTTTCTGAAGGTGGAACATAAAAACTGCTGATGTAATTTACCGGATAATTATCAAGAAAACCGGGTGGCGCAATGACAAAGAAATTAACGCGGAAAGAATCCCATTCAACGCTGCGAAGATTGGTAATTACGGCTGAAAAAGTGCTGCCGGCAATATCAAAGGTTAACCGGTCGCCAGGTTTGACCCGCAGTGTTCTGGCAATGCCTTCTTCCAGCGATAATACCGGCTCTGTAAGGGTGGTGTCCGAATCCCACCAATCGCCTTGAACGAGCAGATTATCCTGTGGCAACTCAGCGGCCCAGGATAAATTAAAATCGCGCCTGACATGATTGGCTGCATGTGGATCGTTATAATCTTCGGGTGTCACTTTTTTATTGTTAATTTCAACCAGACGTCCGCGTGCCATTGGAAAAACAGGCGGCGTGTCGATAGCATGCCGATTGAAAAAATCTTCCAGCAATGGCAGCTGGTCGGGTTGGATATTGACCAGAAAATGATTGGGTGCTTCAGGCGGAAGCGTCGTGTGCCAGTTTTTAATCAGATCATCCTGCACTAAGGTCAATACCAGTAAAGCCATGAAACCCAGTCCAAGCGATACAGCCTGAACTATGCTTGAAATGGCACGCCGACGGATATTGGCAAGACCATAACGCCAGGCACTGCCTGTCTGGCTGCGCAAGCCGGATAATGCTTTGACCAGCACCAGGCCAGCCAAGCCAAAGACGGCAACGGCAATAACAAATCCGGCGATGGTAAATAAACCAAGTTTCAGATCGCCGGCTTTCCATAAAAACAGCAGCGATAACGTCGCCAGTCCCAGCAGGTAGCCTGTAACACTGTGTGTGTTAGGCAGACCGATGTCTCTGCGCAGAACACGCAGCGCCGGAACGCTGCGTAAATTGAGTATCGGTGGCAGCGCAAACCCCAACAGCAAGACCATGCAGACCAGGAATCCATGTACGGCAGGTAAATGACCCGGCAACGGCATTGTCGTATCGGCAAGGTCGGAGAGCCATGCGCTCAGTACTTCCTGCGCCGTATAGCCGATCAGACAACCGATCAGGCTGGCGATTACACCCAGCGCAATAAAATAGCATAAGTAAAGAATGAACAGGCCGCGCTGGCTTGCACCCATACTACGCATAATGGCGCAGCCATCGAGGTGACGCTGGGTAAACCGGCGCACAGCCAGTGCGATCGCCGCAGCCGCCAAAACAACGCTGACTAAGGCTGCGAGATTTAAAAATTTTTCTGCGCGTTCAAGCGCCGATTTGATTTCCGGTCTTGCATCGCGGATACCTTCGATTCTTTCAACTGCTTTGATCTGCTTTTCGGCCCAGCTGCGGTACGCTTCGACAGCTGAAAACTCGCCGGCTATTAAAAGCTGATAAGTCGCGCGGCTGCCTTCCTGAATCAACCCGGTCGCAGGCAAGTCCGCTGCATTGATCATCACGCGCGGTGCCATATGAATGAAACCCACTAAATGATCAGGTTCGCGCATAATGAGCGCCGCTGTTGTCAGCTGGACAGCACCGATCTCAAGCTGCTCGCCTCGTCTGAGATCCATGTAAGCCAGCATTTTTTCATCGACCCAAAGCGTTCCTTGCTCCGGAATTTGGGTCGCGGCACGGTTTTCCGGTTCAGCGGATGAGCCTGCAAGATATAGTTTCCCGCGCAAAGGATAACCATCGGTGACAGCCTTTACCTGTACAAGTTGACTGGCGTCTCCGTTTGACACCATGCTCGGAAACTGCGTGACTTTGACGATATCCAGACCGCGGCGCTGCGCTTCTTCTGCGTAGCTTTCAGACAGCGGACGCGTGGAAATAATCAGCAGATCGGCGCCTAACAATTGATTGCTTTCCTGCGATAATGTTTTGTCAACACGGTCAGCAAAAAATGCAACAGTTGTCATGCCGCTGACAGCAATAATGAGTGCGAGCATCAGCACATAAAGTTCACCTGCACGCCAGTCGCGTCGCAGCATGAGCATGGATAATCTGAGATATTGCATATTTAACCAGGTAAAAAATAGTCTGTACTAGTCACCAAATTTTGATTCGCGCAAACCGGTTTGGTTTCAGAAACTTTGCCGGTACGCATC
Organism: Nitrosomonas sp. Nm51; assembly: GCF_900111165.1. Lineage (GTDB taxonomy): Bacteria > Pseudomonadota > Gammaproteobacteria > Burkholderiales > Nitrosomonadaceae > Nitrosomonas. Next base: position 10,648 of record NZ_FOGH01000057.1, on the reverse strand, counting down.
GTTTTAGCGTTCCGGTGCGGTATGACTTCCTGCGAACCCTTGATTGTACGCCATCTTCAGACCAATCTGGCAAGAATGGGTATGAAATCGTTACAGTTATTTATGAACGACTCCTTAGCGAATGAACTGATTTAATCCGAAAAAATCGGCCATCATCAAGCGATAATGCTCAGCTTTTCTGGCTTGCAGTGACTCAAGCGGGTTCAGATTATCCGTTAGAACAAAACCCTGTGTCTGGTCCGGCGTGACCAGGCGTTGTTTAAACCAGTTGCGCTGCAATGAATTTAAATGGGCTGCATCAATATCGATGAACTGGTTGGACGCGATAAAAACAAAATCATTAAATTCCCTGCCAGGTTCGGAGATTAATGCAATCTGGTGTGGAAAGACATGGGCGAGCGTTTTAGCAACCGAGGCCAGTGCGGCATTGCGTCCATCTTCATAAAAGGCCACGAAATTCAATGCAACAACTCCATTGTCGGAAAGCAGAGACTGCAATTGAAACATGGACTCGGTTGTCAGCAAGTGGACCGGCTCTGAACCGCCTGTGAAAACATCCATGATCACCAGATCGTATGGACCTTTCAGTTTGCGGACTTCATACCGTGCATCGCCGATAATTGTTTTACCTGTCGGTTGGAAGTCAAAATAGGTACGTGCCGCTTCGGATACAACCGGATCGATTTCGAGCGTATCGGTTTCAATGCCATACTGTTTGAGCGTCATTGCCATATGACCCGCACCCTGCCCGATCAATAGAGCACGCTGCATACCGGGTGCGAGCTTGGGCAGGTGGGTGACGATTTCCTGGTACATCAAAATATTTTCACCGTGACTGATACTGGCCGCACCGATGGCTGAAGCATCCATCATCAACAAGCGGTAATTCTCTGCAGAATTGTCTACTACACGAACCCAACCATACAGGCTTTCACGTTCAAACCGTGTTTGAAAATGCTGGTCATCCGTATTCTGTTTGCCGGAATCGGCAATGAATGGCAATAGAATCACGCTTGCCGTGAACAATGCCGTTACTGTCGATAACGAAACAGCCAGTTTTACACGGTTGCGCTCAAAATATGCCACACAGAATGCCAGTGCCAGCAATCCCAGGCCCAGGCCGATAAATATTTCGCGCGAGCCGACCTGCGGAAACAGGTAAAAACCCAGAAAAAGTGTGCCAATAACACTGCCCACGGTACTCGCCGCGTAAATTGAACCGGTGCTGGTGCCGACGTCATCCAGATTAGAAGTGACAAGTTTTACAGCAAACGGACCGACCATGCCCAGCATAAACAGGCTCGGCGTAAATAAAATCAAGGTGCTGGCAAACGTTCCCATGCGCAGCTCCAGCGGATCTGTCATTAGCAGAACAGGCGCTGTCAGCCAGGGCACCACTAATGTCAAAAAACCGGAAAGCGCGATAATGGTTGCCAGACCGAAGCGTATAGACCGGTCGGCCCAGCGCCCGCCGACAAAATAGCCGCATGCCAAGGCGATCAGGGTGACTGAAATAACTGATGTCCAGACGTAAAGGCTTGCGCCATAAAATGGCGCGATCAGGCGTGTGCCGAGCAATTCAATGACCATGACCGCCGCGCCGGTTATGAATACAGTGCAATACAGCCAGGTGCGGTTAAGCAGGTTTAAAAAATGTGTGCTCATGTAGATTGGATAGTTGCGTGCGGTGCGCGCAAGCAAGACTCTCAGGACGCCTTCAAAACCCTTCAATAATATCATTTGATCTGAACGCTGAGAATGCGACAAAATGTCGCATGCGTTATTCAGCTGTGACAATCTGTCACGTGCGGCATTATGCCGCATTGATTCTTTGAATCTTTTACGGGATAGTACCAATCATTCAGTGTTTAGCTGTAATCAGCTGTATTTGTTCTGGCTCCCTGATGATTGGCTAGGCGCTGAATGTTTGTTTCGAGAGAAACATGATGATATGTATTTTCGTATCTTTTCCTCCATTGACGTGTTGGTAACGGTATTTTGCCTCAGTTGTAGTGATATTAGCGTGCAACTGAAACAAATTGCCGTTACCAGCCTCCCGGACTTTTAAAACTGCTTAGTCCCCTGTGTATTCCAATTGTGCTCCAATTTGATTTCGGTAACGAGATAGGCGATAGGTTTAGCCGGTTTTTCAGCGCTTTTCACAAAGCGGATTATTTGACAATGGCTGCATTCATTGCCGGTGCGCAGTGCGTCGTGACAAAACCTTCTGTTTTATTATAAGAAAATTCACTGATGACGGGGTGCGGCAAAATGTCACATTGATAAACGGGTTATTTTCGGTAATAGTAAAAAAAGATCAGGGACGACAAACGATAATCAGTCAGTTGATGACATTGCCGGTCTGGTTATCGAGTGGCATAGCTGATCTTGATGTATTGCTGTTTTATTGTACTCATCCTCCATGGAAGCGTTGTAAGACAGAGCATAAGATTACTGGTGGTCTTATTTAACTTGTTTGGATAGCCCTCTTAACCGTTAGTGGGATCAAATCCGGTAATTTTATGCCTGTTTTCATCGCTTCCACCCCAGACCTGCCGCACAAATTTTTTTGTCTAAGGAGCCGCGAATATGTTTTGTAATGGAATATTCTTTTAAAAGTATATATTGAACTAATGCGATCAAACAGTAGCTTAAGTGCGGCAATTTGTCGCATTGCTTTTTTAGGTGCCCTATATAAAACTAAAAAAGTATGCAGAAAAATTACCGTGTGCCGGTGTTTTTGCACGTTACACACAAAATCTGTATACAAGGTCACCTGATGTGCAAATCCATTATTGGATATAAATGTATACCAGGTTTCAATGACTGGGTTGTTTCAATCAATTATCAATCGCCTTTTTTGAGAGGGAGAGAAAAAATAACATGATTAATCTGAAGAATAAAAACCTGTTAACGGTATCAATTGCCGCTACCGCCTTGTTGCTAGCGTCGAGCCAGTCCGCTTTTGCGCATACCCGCTTGACCGAACCGGTTTCACCGGAAAGTTCGGCGGCACACGGCACGACAACAACGGCTGTCAATATTCCGCATGGCTGCGGTGATAATCCGGTTATCGGTAATGTTTTTTTTCTGCCGGATACCAACAGTGCCACAGTGCAGACATCAATGAACAATTTTGAAACATTTGAATCGCCCGAAGGTGAAAATGCACTGAATTACATTGTCAATCCGCCATTTGTCCGCATCATCAAAAGCCGCGATGTTTTTGAGCATACTGAATTTATCAGCGATTCGCTGGGTAATCCTCTGGGATTCTGGGCGGGCGGCGGTGAGCTGCCTGCGCACAATTGGATCGGGCAACTTCCTTTCAAGATTACTTCGGTTGCAATTCAGCCCGAATCCTGCGCCAGAAAGGTGGTGTTTGTGCCCGCGATAGCCAATATCTGCAAAATTACGCCGATGTCTGAAATCAACAGCCAGGATCCGGACAATCCAAACGTCGATTTCTGGACCGCACCGGATGTGGGTTCGTCGTATGACGCGCCGTCATGGAGCTATCCTGCGACATATACCGTCGAGCGTGACCCCGATAACAACCCGTTGCCGGAAAACTGCGGCGGCGGCCTTGATGTCAGAATCATACCTTCAGCACAACAGATGGAGCGCGATATGCCGGTTAAAATTGATGGAGCACAGGTATGGCCTGGCGAAGGCTGATCATATCCATCAGTAACGCGCTTGTCGATGCACGGCAGCTAACGTCTTGGCTCCGCTCATTTTACTAAAGCAGTCTCACTCCTTGTGACAGTTGCCGGCTTGATCCGGCGACTGTTTCTTTTTCCTTTTTCCTTCGTGCCACGTGCGACAATTTGTCGCATTGCACCTGGCGGCATAAACCCTGATACTTTAAGTACGTGTACACAAACAAACAGACAGGTGTATTCATAACGCTGGCAGCAGTATAGACGGATAATCCGGCTTAGGTGGTGTGAAATGGCCTGTGCTGTACATGGTGAATATATTTTGATAAATGATGAAAAGGGTAAGAAAATGTATAAACTATCAATATTTGCCGGCGCTGTTGCAGGTGTGATGATAGCGGGGGCGGCGCAAAATACGTTTGCACATACCCGTTTGAATGTGCCGGCCGCCACAGAAGGAACGCGCAGCATCAATTATGTTGTAATCGGACATGCTTGCGGTGAAGATAAACGCGTTTTAGGGACGTCCGTAGTTTTTCCGAATGGTTTAGACTCAACAATTCTTGTGGATGGCGCACCACACACAGGCCCAGTGACCGATTTTTTGACTAACTATGGAAACAACGCTCAGTTGCTTTTTGACCGATCGGTATTCGAAGCTTCAGATGAAATAACTGACTCTAATGGAAACGTCGTTGGTTTCTGGGCTGGAGGCGGAGCCGGTGTGCCGAACCATTTAAATGCGCTGATACCTATGAGACTTACCGCAGCCAGAATTGAACCGACATCTTGTGCGCAAAGTGTTAAAGTCAGTGTGTCAATCGCCAATATTTGTGAACTGACTGGTGTGGATGGATTCGGAGAGGGTGTTGTTGATCTCTGGACACATAATAATATCGGTTCATCCTATGACCGTGTAAGTGAGACAGATGACGGACCGGCATCCTTTACTATAAGCCGTGATGTTGCAAGCAATCCGTTGCCTGAGAACTGCGGTGAAGGAGTGGCCGTTGAAATCAGACCTTCGGCCGCCCAGCTAGATCGGGATATGCCGATCCGAATTAACGGGCAGCAAGTGTGGCCGCAGCCATAAACTTGTAGGGTATCCGAATCGATCCAATATCCAGGATAAAAAATCCTGCAGCCATTTGCGGTCTGCAGGATTTTTTATATATTCAAGAAGATATCACAGGTGCGACATTTTGTCGCATTGCTATTCGTACGGCTGATGCGGATAATCTGTTATGGCTATGAGAATATGCCGCTGAACAGATCGAATATATCGATCAGGCTGAATGAATACAGCGGCGACAGAAATGGAGTATGTTATGCGAAACCGATTATTATCGAAATTTTCAATCAGTTTTTTTATTACCGTATATTTACTGGGTTACGCAGCAGGCAGCAGCGCGCATGGCGGTGGTGCCACAATGGATGCTGCAGGCATATCCAGAACATTCACCGCCGTGGTACTGGTTACCTGTTTCGATGATGGCAACGGACCGGCGGAAAACCTGATTGCCCGTGTACGGGATAACTCTCCGCAAGTGCCCGGATTGCTGGTCAACATGCAGCTTTTTAAAGGCAATAAAGCGGTGAGTATTACCGATACCGTTTCCGGCGATGCCGATTACAGCCCGTTTGTAACGTTGCATGGCGGTCCCGGCGTATATTTTATGATTGTTAACAAAACGGATGCAGGCGCGCGCTCGGTTGACGTTGAGTGGCATTGCAGTACAGTCGATGGCATCCATACCGGAACCGAAATATCGGTATCGCAGTTTAATTGATATCGTAAATGGAAATGGCTGGTAAGCTGTCGCGTGGTTAGGAGCCGCGAATAAATAAGTGTGACAATTGGGCCGTCTGGCGGGATGCAATGCAAGGCGGGAGGATGAGTCATAGCACAACAAGCTATGGTGGCGGCGAACAACGCCGCAGTGTGCCCGCTAGATGCGATCCAGGTGTTACAGTTAGTTATGAACGACTCCTTGGTTCACCAACAGAGAGACGTGAGTGATGAAGAAAAGGCATAAAAAATTTGTTTACATAACAATAATGCAGCGTGTTGCATGGCTGTTTTGTTTTGCCATTGCCGCAACAACAGCGGCAGCTGTGCAACTGGTGAACAAGCCGTCGCCCGCGTGTGCGCTTACAACGCTCGATGGCCAGCCTGTGAAAAGCCTGCAGGCATTGAAAGGCGAGGTCATTTATCTGGATTTTTGGGCTTCCTGGTGCCCGCCGTGCGTTCAGTCTTTTCCGTTCCTGAATCAATTGCATCGGGAATTTGGCGAACAGGGGCTACGGATCATTGGTGTGAATCTGGATGAAAAAACAGCGGATGCCAATGCGTTTTTAAACAAGCATGACGCGCAGTTCGCTATTGCAGCCGATCCGACCAAACAGTGTGCAAAGGATTTCGATGTGATTGCGATGCCATCGTCCTATCTGATCGACCGCGAAGGTGTGGTGCGTTATATTCATCGCGGTTTTCGCCCGGGCGAGACGGACAAACTACGCATGGTCGTGGAGCAGCTTTTGCATCATCAACCCTGATGACACTTAACATGAAACTGAAACGGTTATTTGTAATTTTATTTATTGTTCTGCTGGGCACAGCGATATCCGGCTGTGCGCATGTTCCCGTATGGGAACGCGGCCATCTGGCAAAACCTCAAATGGCGATTGATCCGTATCCATTACAGAACCATATTCTATTGCATAATTATTCAAGTCGGGAAGCTGCTGCCAGCACTCATTCCTCCGGAACGGGTGGAGGCTGCGGGTGCTATTGAGTCTTTCCGGTTTAAATGACCAAAACGAAAAATAAGCCAAAGACTGGCTCGTGTCGTACAGTCTCATCGATTTTCGCGAACAAAACAGTCGCGGCCAGGCAGCAGCAAAAAATTTCGGTAACGATATCCGGTTCCAGTAAAACGCTACAGGCACTGACCTCTGCTGCGGTTGTACTGCCGGGTCTGTTGCTGCCAACCGTGCAGGCTGCCGATGGCGACCATATCAATTTTCAATTCAGCCGGTATCAGGAAGGCAAGCGCAACCTGTTTGGCTTGCCAAACAGTCAAAATCCGATACGCGCGGATGTCCTGCACGGCAGCGGTTTGTTTACATTGACAGACCGGGCCAAATTTTCATTTGGGTATACGCAGGACATCTGGTCCGGTGCGACGCCGATTACCACGACACCACTGGCGGCCAATCCTTATAGTCCCATTTTGAAGAATACGCCTGAAGGTGTGGCTGTTTCAGGCGCGTCACCACTTCTCAATCCGGATAATGTGTTTCTGGACCGTGATTTAAATTTTATCCGGAGTGATACGGGAGAACAGGATCTCCGCTCCGTATTAGTGCTCTCGTCCGCGTCACCCGAGACGCGGAACCAGGCTAATTTCAGATTGAGCTACGAATGGGATGAGGCCGAAATCAATGCCGGCGCCGGCTTTTCGCTGGAAAGGGATTACCGTTCCAGCTTCGGCAGTCTGGGTGGGCGGCTGGATTTCAATCAGAAACTGACCAGTGTCAAATTTGGTGTCGGTTATACCAGCAGCAGCATCAGCGCCATTCTCGATCATGATGCAGCGCCTTATCTGACCAAAACAGCATTCGACAGCCAGATTGAGCGGCGCGAAGACGGTGCCGAAATTCTGCGTGCCGAGCGGCAGGATTGGGCGGCGAATCTGGGTTTAACGCAAGTGCTTACCAAATACGCGCTGATTGACGCCAATCTGGGTTATACCTACGGCAATGGTTATCTGGAAAATCCGTATAAAGCGGTAACAACCATTTTTGTAGACCCGGATGTGCTGAACAATGGCCTGACAACACCTGTTCTTGGCGATGTGCGCGCCCTGCTGGAGCAGCGACCAAATCAGCGCAGCCAGTGGGCGTTCAGCACCAAATATATTCAGCATGTTAATCCGCTGGATGCAGCGCTGCATTTGAACTACCGGTTTTCAACCGACGACTGGGGGATTAACACCAATACGTTCAGTGCGAACTGGATCCAGCCGCTGCCAGGCGGCTGGACTTTAACACCGCGAATACGGTATTACTCACAGGATGCAGCCGATTTTTATCAGCCATATCTGATTACCCAACAAAATTTTTCAACGCAGGCAGTGGATAACTTGGGCCGGGAAGTCTGGGTGGACAGTAATAATCCTGAAATTGAGTATGTCAGGGATGAAAACTTTAATCTACTGGACAGTGAAGGCAATATAGTCAACGTATCCGATGTACAGCCTAAAACGATCCCCTTTGATGCCGGTAAACTGCCGGATGATTTCTCCAGCGATCACCGTCTGGCGGGTTTTGGCGCGTTGAGCGGCGGCGTTACCCTGCGAAAACAGTTTGCCAGAGGTATTACGCTGGAGGCGGGATTCGAATACTACACGCGCGCCAGCTCGCTGAAACTCGGCAGCGACGGCGGCAACAGCTTTGCGGATTTTGATTATTATGTTGCCAATGCCGCGCTAATACTTAACCTTGAAAACATGCGCCTGTCCGGTTCGAGCGGCCATACGCATCAGCATGCGCATTCCGGTAAAAACAGTACGTCAGCGAATATGCATCATCATTCACAACCGGCCGGGCTCATGTTTGCACATATGCTGGATGATGCCGGTGAATTCATGCTGGGATACCGTTTTATGTACAGCCGTATGGCCGGAAGTATGCTGCATGGTACCAGTGCAGTCAGCGATCCGGCCATCGTCAACCAGGGCTGCGGCACTGAAAATTTGTGCACTTTCAGGCCGGCCGATATGGATATGCGCATGCATATGCTCGATATCATGTACGCGCCGACTCGCTGGCTGAATCTGATGCTGATGCCCCGTTTCATGGATATGGAGATGAATCTTCGCGAACTCGACGGTAGACTTCCTGCGCCTGCGGAAGAACATAAGCATTTCGGCGGACATGCAACCGGGGTGATTGGCGATACATTGATCGTCTCTCTGTTCAAGCTTTATGAAAAAACCGGTCATCGATTGCATGCCGGTCTCGGGATCAGCGCGCCGACCGGAAAATCCGATTTGCAGTTTCGGCGTGTGTTTAAAATTGACGGCGGATCGGTACATTTCGGCATGCAGCTCGGCAGTGGCACATGGGACTTTGTACCCAGTTTAACCTATACGGGCGATTATAATCGCTGGTCATGGGGCGCGCAGGTCAGTGGCGTGAAACGCATGGAAAACCGCAACGAATCCGGCTACCGTCTGGGCGATCAGTTTCAGGCGACATCCTGGGGTGGATACGGCCTGACGCGGTGGTTGACTGCTTCGGTTCGTGGGGTTTACACGCTGCAAGACCGGATACACGGTGATTTTAATTCGTTCAACGCGCGTATCGGCCCGATGGATTTTCCGAAAAATTACGGCGGTCAGTTCTGGAATGTCGGATTCGGTGTGAATGCGGTGATACCCGATGGGCGGTTTGCAGGCCACCATTTTGGCTTTGAGTGGCTGCAGCCGGTTCATACCGACGTCAATGGATTTCAGCTGGACCGTAAAGGCGCGTTGACGGCGTCATGGAGCTACCGGTTCTGAATCGTAATCTACGGTTGTTATAATGCCGGGTCCTATAATTGACATTGATTTAGTTTCAACAGGCATGGCGCGTTTGAAATATTATCGATTTGACTTTAAAGCCATGGGGTCGCCCTGTTCGGTCCAGTTATACGCTGAAACCAGGCAAAAAGGGCGTGCTGCAGCCGATATTGCCATAGCAGATGTAAACCGGCTGGAAGCGCTTTATTCCCGCTACCGTACCGATAGTTTTTTGTCGGAAATCAACCGTATTGCTGCGGCTGCCGGCAGTATAACTGTGGACGGGGAGACAGCCGGTCTGCTGGATTATGCAGCAACCTGCTATCAACAAAGCGATGGCCTGTTTGATATTACCTCCGGAATTTTACGCAGGGTTTGGAACTTTAAGTCGGGTGAGCTTCCAAGCCATGCGGCGATCGACCAGATCAAAGAAAAAATCGGCTGGCATCAATTGAAGTGGAATCGGCCTGTACTGTCGTTTCATGTGCCCGGTATGGAAATCGATTTTGGCGGCGTAGTTAAGGAGTATGCCGTTGACCGGGCTGCCGCGCTGTGTTTCGATGCCGGGGTTCGGCATGGTATCGTAAATCTGGGCGGGGATATTAAAATTATCGGTTCCCATCCGGATGGCAGTCCCTGGCGGATCGCTATCCGGCATCCGCGCCATCCTGATGCCGCATTGATAACATTATTACTGCAGGCGGGCGCAGTCGCGAGCAGCGGCGATTACGAACGGTGCATTACTGTCCACGGCCAACGTTACGGACATGTGCTGAATCCCAAAACGGGCTGGCCCGTACGGCATATGGCGGCGGTCAGTGTAGTGGGAGAATTTTGTGTCGTCGCAGGCAGTGCATCGACAATCGGTATGCTCAAGGAAACGCACGGGCCGGATTGGCTGAACGACCTGGGCCTGCCGCATTTATGGATTGATACCGAAGGCGGCACGGGCGGAACATTGCTTGACGCGGGATAATCCTGCTACTCACATAACGCATGACGGCACCCCCAAGTACTCTACCCATATGAACGGGTAATCAGCAACATCCAATAGCCGCAATGACGACCGCAAGTATTGAGCCGTACATCAGCGGCAACCAGCTGTCCGGCTTGAGCGCGCCAAGTGTGACAATCAAAAACAGGATAGGCAGGTCAAGAAAATGCGTAAATGTTGCAATTTTTTGTGTGCGGGCCCGGTTCAGTTCCTCGGTGAACGCGCCTTTTTGTAGTGCTTCTTGTGTTAGACGGTTTAACCTATTTTCCTCAGTTAGATCTACAAAAATTAGCTCAAACGTAGTAGTGTCAAGGTTTTCGGACTAAAGACAGGAGTCACCCAATGGGTGAAATCGAATTTGAGCAAAGCAAGCTTGTAAAAGCAGTGGAGATAGCGGTTCAGGAGATGGATCAGAGTACTCGGGA
>NZ_FOGH01000051.1 GCF_900111165.1 Nitrosomonas sp. Nm51 | reverse complement strand
TTCCTCAATAGCCACCCAATTGTCCGCTCCACAAATAACTGAACAAAGAGTGATAAAAAATATATCCTGGAGCTGATGTTTCTTTTGCCTATCCACTCTTGGGTCTTTTATACTTGAAAAATGATGAATGATTGAAGGCGTTGCCGTTGGTTTGTCTATCATTTGAAATCAAAATGATAAACCTAATACCTCAACTAATTTCTATTTTCAAGTATTTTTAAGCCCGATTGCCCTGTTTCTGCTCCAAACAAACATGATTCTTGATAGGCTGTTGTGTATCATTAATCCGTAGAAGTGGAAATTTATAGTCCGGTGTTATATGCAGGATGAGCAAATGATTATAAAATCATGGAAGCATCCATTTGAACAATAAAGGCCGCAAACCAGCATAAGGAGAACCATGGGCGCAATCTTTTTTTATATTTTTATTTATTTCATTGGTTATTATGGATCGGCAGTTTTTAATCTGCTCACAGTCCGTCCACTCGTCACTAACCGTTTTATGGCTGCGCTGGTTCCCGTCGTTGCAGTAGCTATCGCACACGCTTATATGATCGTAACCAAGCCGCCACCTGCATCACAGGATATCACCGTTGAATCGGCATTATTCACCTATGTAATCATGCCGGTGATTATTGTTTCGCTCGGCGCGGTATATTTTATGTGGAACTCCCGCAAGCCAGAAGAGGAAGAAACTGATGACAGCGACCGGGAAGCAGACGAAGAGCTTGATTCGAATACGGAAAATACTGAATCTGAGGGAGCTGCAGCGTCTGAAACAGCGGATATTCCTGACAACGAGCAATTGGATGATAACAAAACGGATAAAACCTCATGACCCATCCTGACATGAGACAGTCGGATAGCTGAATTCAAAAGGCCTTATTCGCTTTGCCACATTGAAATGGATTGAGAATAAGGCCTTAATTTACTAATGAACAGTTGCAGGTTCTTTTTCTGGCTCGCAAATTAAATCCGCACAATAGGTTTCATGAATGCCGTCAAGAAAACGCCATAAAGCATCACACGCTTCACGCGTAGCGGCCAGAACCTCTTCCTGTTTTTCAGGGGTATCGGCGAAACGCTCGATGATACCCCATTCAGCCTGTGAATGATATATGTCTGCCTGCTGATGTACTGAGAAGAACGCATAATCCTCTGGATCAGTCATCCCGTAAAACTTAGCCAAGCCGTCAATTTTGACCGCTGCGATATCAGGCACCTGTGATTCAAATGCATGCAGGGCTGCCAGACCGGCATAAAACGGCCGGTTCAAACAAATATCCCTGAATGTGGAAACCAGATTTTCCGTATTTGGCAACGCTTCGGCATTTGCGAGGCTTTTATCGTCCGCACCTAACGCAAACGCAAACGTTTTCCACAGTGCCGGATGATTGGTTTCACCGTGCTCTTCATCAACCAGATTTTGCAATACTTCCTGACGCACACTGATATCGCCGGAATTCGTCTCAGAGCTGAAATGCGGCGTGTTAAAGTGAACCGCACTTAAATAGGTAGGTTCTGCCAGTACATTGTAAAAATACTGCTCTGCGTAATGGCGCAACTGTTCTTTAGTCAATTTTCCTTCAGTCCAGGCCACATAGAAAGGATGTTTGAGCAGGTGCCTGGCGCTGATGGCATCGTTGACTTTTTGTTTAAAAAGATTGTCGGTTGTCATATGGGCTTTTCCTTTTTCATTAAACAAATTTTTACCTGTTTCAATCTCACGATATACAACTGTATTCTAGTGCTCTATCCATATGATATTGCCGGGTACAACGTTACCGTAATGTTATGCAACAAGACACAGTACGCAGGCAAGGCCCGTTTCCTTTTCAGGTACTGTAACGCGCTTGCAGAAACCACAGTAACGCCCTGCGGATGAACCTAGCGTCTATAGGTCTGCGCGATGCGTCTTCTGACAATAGAACGACTGTTTCCCGCAGGTCACGCCTTGATCTACACTGACAAGTTACTGAGCCCGGGAATGCCATATGGATAGAGCACTAGGTTGCATATCATCGCTAAATAATACCATCAAGTCAAATTTAGCTGACCCTGAAGGTTTTTAAATGACTCGCCAGATATCGACTGGCTGCGACCATGTTGCGCAGTGCAGGTCTGACTTCATCCCAACTGCGTGTTTTTAATCCGCAATCCGGATTGACCCACAACCGGTCAACTGGTATCCGTTGCGCAGCCTTTTTCATCAAACCGATTATGGAATCCACTGAAGGTATGTTTGGAGAATGAATATCATATACGCCGGGGCCAATCTCATTGGGATAGCGAAACTGATCAAACGCATTTAACAGTTCCATATCCGAACGTGAATTCTCAATGGTAATGACGTCCGCATCCATGTCCGCAATCGCTTCAATAATGTCGTTAAACTCAGAATAGCACATGTGCGTATGAATCTGGGTGGTATCCTGAACGCCGTTGGCAGCAATACGAAAAGCGCGAACGGCCCAGTCAAGATAAGTCTTCCACTGCGATTTTCGTAGCGGCAAACCCTCTCTGAGTGCAGCTTCATCAATCTGAATAATACCGATCCCCGCTGCTTCGAGAGCGAGAACCTCGTCGCGCACAGCTAAAGCCAGTTGCAAGCAGGTCTGTGCACTGGGCTGATCGTCACGTACGAATGACCAGTTCAGCATAGTAACAGGTCCCGTCAGCATTCCTTTCACTGGCTTGCTGGTCAGTGATTGCGCATACTGTATCCATTCAGTGCTGATTGGATGCGTATGCGCAACATCGCCGTAAATAATCGGCGGCTTAACGCACCGCGAACCGTAGGACTGTACCCACCCAAACTGGGTAAAAGCATATCCGGCCAGCTGTTCACCAAAATATTCCACCATATCGTTACGTTCAGGTTCACCGTGAACGAAAACATCAAGATCCAGCGCTTCCTGCTCCTGCACGCATGTCTCGATTTCCTTTTGCATCAATTTGCGATATTCCTGATCCGACAATTTGGATTTTCGTAAATCCAGCCTTGCTTGACGAATTGTCTGCGTTTGTGGAAATGAACCGATTGTTGTTGTCGGAAAAAGAGGTAATGATATTTTTTTGCGTTGTTTTACCGTGCGTTCTAAATAAGACGACTTACGCACCGCCATTGCATCACTGATTTCGTTCATGCGCGCTTTTACTGCTGGCCGGTGCACGCGGCCTGACTGCCGGCGGCTGTAAAGCGCTGCCGAGTTTTTCTCTAATTGTAACGAGACGCTGCTTCTGCCCTGGCTTAACGCCTTTGCTATTATTTCGATTTCATGTAGCTTCTGTATTGCAAACGCCAGCCAGGAACGAATCTCATCATCCAGTGTTTGCTCGCTGCCCAGATCGACCGGCACATGCAATAATGAGCACGACGGTGCAAGCCACAAACGATCCTGCAGTTCTGCGTGAACGGGTTCAAGCCAGTCCAGCAATTTACTCAAATCCGCCTTCCAGATATTTCGCCCATTGATAATACCCAGAGACAACACCTTATGACCCGGCAGCCAGTCTACTACTCTAGCCACTTCATCTTTGGCCGTGATCGCATCAAGATGCAATCCGCTCACTGGCAACTCGCATGCCAGCTGCAAATTATTTTGCAACTGGCCAAAATATGTCGTCAGCATTAACTTAACCGGCAAGGTTTGTAACTGATAATAAGCTTTTCTCAAAGCATGCTGCCAGTCCTGCCCAAGTTCCATGACGAGTATCGGTTCATCAATTTGTATCCATTCGCAGCCTGCTTGTTCAAGTGCATTCAATAACTGCGCATACACGCTGACCAGTTCGTCTAGTAAATCCAGTTTATTGGTATCATCTTTCGATTTACCCAGCCAGAGGTAAGTCACCGGCCCCAGAATAACAGGCTTCACACGGAAGCCGTGCTTGCGCCCCTCATTGATTTGCCGGAGCAGCGGATCTACATGCAGTGAAAAACGCGTGTTCTTATCAAACTCCGGCACGATATAGTGATAGTTCGTATCAAACCATTTGGTCATTTCACTGGCGTTGACACTACACTCATCTGCGTTATCAACAACCGCCCGGCCTCTTGCTGTACGAAAATAATGATCCAGTTTGCCGCCTGACAGCCTGCGCACGCGTTCCGGCACATTTCCCAGCATAAAGCTGGTGTCCAAGACATGGTCGTACAATGAAAAATCGCCCGCAGAAACCCAATCCAGCATCGACTGATCACACCAGTGCTGTTTGCGCAATTCTGCCGCTGTTTTGAGTAAGTCTTCTTGCGAAATTGTTTTTTTCCAGTAATTTTCCAATGCGAACTTCAATTCGCGTTTTCTTCCAATACGTGGAAATCCAAGATTATGCGTTGTTACCATAGTTTCTTCACCATTTGATTTTCAGAACGACTGGATAATTCTACAGACAAAAAATGATGCATAATAGTGATGATTTTTACCAATTCTATTAGGTTTACTAATACATGATCGAACACAGTCATCTCAGAATCATTCAGGCATTGCACACCAACGGCACATTGACGGAGGCCGCCAATACATTGTGCTTAAGCCAGCCGGCATTGTCTCATCAAATCAATTATCTTGAAAAAAAACTCGGCATAGCATTATGGCAAAAGGAAGGCCGCAATTTACGTCTGACCCAGGCGGGCATGTTGCTGCTGGATGTAGCCAATCAGGTGCTCCCGGTTTTATCGCAGGCGGAACATACACTCAAAGCGTATCGGGAAGGGCGTTGCGGCATTTTACGTATCGGCGTTGAATGCTATCCTTGTTTTGAATGGCTGAATGCTGTAATCGGACAGTTTATGCAGCAAATGCCGGACATTGACATCGATATTGTGCACAAATTTCAATTTTCGGGACTGGAAGGGTTATTAAACCATCATATAGATCTTTTAATTACACCCGATTTGATCAAAAAAGAAAAAATCCATTACGAAGTGCTGGCCGAATATCAGCTTATGCTGCTGGTTTCACCCGATCATCCGCTTGCTGCTGACAAACCAATCACACCGGAAGACCTGTGTCGCGAAACACTCTTAGCTTTTCCTGTTTCAATGGAGCGGCTGGATATATTAACGCGTTTTCTGGCGCCCGGCCATCATGCACCGGCTCATATAAAACATATTGAATCGCTTGAAATAATGCTGCAAATGACAGCGATGAATCGTGGTGTATGTGTTTTACCGGAGTGGTTGGCGAATCTAAAAATGAATCATTTGAAGCTGAAAAAAATACCTATTGGCAGGAAAGGCCTTTCCCAGCAATTATTTTTAGCCATGAGACAACGGGACAAATCCATTCCGTATATGATGAAATTTAAGCAGGTCGGTCAAAAAGCGGCCGGCAATATAATGAAAGAATGACATGCGTTGATTTTATCCAAACAATTGCTCGTATAGTAAACTCCTAGCACTCTATCAATATGATATTGCCGGGTTCTGTGAGTTTGTCAGTGTTCATGACAAGGCGTGCCTAGCAGGCAATAGCGTTCTATTGCCAAAAGACTCAACGCAGTCCCATGGATGCTGACAAGCTCACCCATCGGGCGTTGCCATGGTGTCCTGCAACCGTGTTACAGTACTTGAAAAGGGAACAACGCTTTCCTGCGTACTGTGCCTTGTTGCACAACACCATGGTAACGCTGTACCTGGCAATATCATATTGATAGAGTACTAGTCTTTTGACCGGGAAAGTTCTATGGATGAACAATCAAGCCTGTTTGCGCTTTTTACCAGCAGCTTTCTTGCTGCGACATTACTGCCCGGCGGGTCTGAAGCCGTTTTGGCCGGCGTCCTAATTGCATATCCAGACCTGCTCTGGCACGCATTGATTCTGGCTACAATCGGCAATACACTGGGTGGTATGAGTTCTTACTTGATTGGGCGCTTGTTGCCGGATAAGGAAGCTTTGCTAAAAAAAACGGGAGCCAGTTCACGCGGTTTAGACTGGGTTCATGGCCGCGGCGCCCCAATTCTCTTACTGTCATGGGCGCCTGTTATTGGCGATGCATTATGCGTTGCAGCCGGTTGGTTAAGAATCAGCTGGTTATGGGCCATGCTGTTCATGGCTGCCGGTAAATTCGCCCGTTACTGGGCAGTTGCTTCTGCGGCCAATACAGTGGCCGCATCATTCAGTTAGTAATTCAGCTTTCTTGCTAACTGTCTTCAAACAACTTCTGCAGTTCGCCATTCTGGTACATTTCTGTCAGAATATCAGAGCCGCCAATGAATTCACCACCTACATATAACTGTGGAATAGTCGGCCACTCCGAGTAGTCCTTGATGCCCTGGCGTATTTCCGGATCCTGCAAAACATCGACAGTAAAAAGATCTTTTACGCCGCAGGCATTGAGAATGTTCACGGCATTTGCTGAAAAGCCGCATTGCGGCTGTTCGGGCGATCCCTTCATATACAGTACGACAGGATTGTTTTTAACTTGCTGTTCAATGGTATCCTCTACACTCATCTTCGATATGCTCCTTATTAATTTCCAGACAGAATAGAAAAAAATTCTGTCACATTGCTTGATTAATGATAATAGCAGTTAACAGGTCAACAGGGGCGGTCAATTCGTTATTCTGCCACTGGATAAAGCAGTTTATCCGCAATAACTGCCGCCACTAACACGCTCAATACCGGCCAGATCCTTGAGCGAATAAATCTTCCGGAACCCGTTCATTTGCAGCAACTGTTGACAAGCAGCGGCCTGATCATATCCATGCTCCAGCAACAACTCTCCACCGTCAGCCAGATATGCCGGCGCGGTTGCAATAATATGACGGATACAGGCCAGCCCGTTGTCTTGTGTAGACAATGCAAGATCAGGTTCAAAACGTAAATCACCCTGCTGCAAATGCGGATCGTTTTCGGCGACATAAGGTGGATTGGATACTATCAGGTCAAACGCTGCTCCCGTATCTAGTGTATCAAACCAGTCGCCTTGTACGATATGGATATTATTTACTGAAAGTTTCTGAGCATTCCATCGGGCAATATCAATAGCGTCGATCGATATATCGACAGCAGTAACGCATGCAGCCGGTCTGTGTCTGGCTATAGTAATGCCAATCGCGCCGCTGCCGGTACCAAGATCAAGAATTTTGCGCGGGCGGGATTCCGGAATGTGCGCGAGCGCTGTTTCAACGAGTAATTCGGTTTCCGGCCGCGGAATCAACACTGCAGGAGAAACTTTGAAGCCGAGATCGTAAAATTCGCGCTTACCCGTAAGATATGCGACTGGAACGCCGTGTTCACGCTGCGAAACCAGTTTTAAGAACCGTGCTGCATTTTCTGAAGTCAGCCTGGTTTCAGCATGTGTGATTAAAAATGCATGATTGACCTGCAGCACATGCTGCAGCAGCAGGCGTGCGTCTATGCGTTCGATTTTCCGGTAAGACCAGTCCAGCACCTGCTGAACAGTCGCTAAAGAATCGACTGTTGAAGTTTGATTGCACAAAAGTTGATTCAACATATCTGCTCAGGTAGAAAAAGTAGCGTGAAACGACGATTATTCTTCCATTGAAGCGGCCAGCTGTTCCGCCTGGTGCTCTGCCACCAATGCCGAACATATTTCGTCCAAATCGCCGTCCATAATCTGGTCCATTTTATACAGCGTCAGGTTAATACGATGATCAGTCACGCGCCCCTGCGGGAAATTATATGTGCGAATACGTCCGGAACGTTCCCCTGTGCCCACCAGCGATTTACGGGTTGCCGCCTGCTCAGCCTGTTGCGCCTGCATTTGTTTGGCATGAATTCGCGCCGCCAGGACACTCATGGCCTGCGCCTTATTTTTATGTTGCGAACGGGCGTCCTGACACTCTACAACGATGCCGGTAGGCAAATGTGTCACTCTGACCGCTGAATCTGTTTTATTGATATGCTGCCCGCCAGCACCTGAAGCACGAAACGTATCGATACGTAATTCAGCCGGATTGAGCTCCACTTCACTGATTTCATCGGCTTCCGGAATGACGGCGACAGTACATGTCGAGGTATGAACGCGGCCCTGCGTCTCGGTTACAGGTACACGCTGAACACGATGTCCGCCGGATTCAAATTTCAGCCGCGAATACGCACCCTGCCCTGTGATTTTAGCAATAATTTCCTTGTAACCGCCAACATCCGACGGGCTCTGCGAAATGATTTCAACCTGCCAGTTCTGCCTTTCAGCATAGCGCGAGTACATCCGGAACAGATTGCCGGCAAAAAGCGCAGATTCATCACCGCCTGTTCCCGCGCGAATTTCCAGAAATATATTGCGGTCGTCGTTGGGATCTTTTGGCAGCAACTGCTTTTGCAATTCTGTTTCAATTGTTGCAAGCTTGTCTTTGCCGGACTGCATCTCAGCTTCTGCAAATTCACGCATTTCAGGATCGCCCGACATCTCCCGGGCGGTTTTAATATCCTGTTCGGTTTGTTGATATGCATGGTACAAATCAACAATCGGAATAATTTCAGCATGTTCACGTGTCAATTTGCGGAAATTATCAAGATCGGCGGTTGCGGTCTCGCTGCTCAACAATTGATTGAGTTCTTCCAGGCGCACACTCAGGCGTTCAAGTCTGTTGGTCAGGCTGGCTTTCATTGCGGTCTGTGTAGTTGATAAAGCCGGTTAACCAGTTCAACCAGTTGTTCGCGTTCCGCTGCAGCGGCATGGTTCAGTGAGCTTGAAGGAATATGCAAAAACTTATTCATCAGGCCGTGGCTTAAAGATTCCATCACCTTTAGCGGATCTTCACCTCTGGCAAGCAGTTTGCTGGCACGCTCCAGCTCGTGCCGGCGGTAGCGTTCGCCTTGATCGCGCAGCGCCCGGATGGTCGGAACCAGTTCACGCGTTGCCAGCCAGCGCATGAAATCGATGACATTGTTGTCAATAATCGCTTCAGCCTGAGCAACCGCGCTTTGCCGGGCATCCATGCCTTCCTTGACAATTTCTGAAAGATCATCGACATAATAGAGAAAAACATCATCCAGCTCAGAAACTTCCAACTCGACATCCCGCGGCACGGCCAGATCAACAATGAAAATCGGCCGGTGTTTCCGTGTTTTGATAGCCCGTTCGACCATACCTTTGCCGAGAATTGGCAGCGGACTGGCTGTGCAGGTTACAACAATATCGTGCAACGCCAGCTGTTCAGGCAAGTCTGCCAATGTAATCGCTCTGGCATTAAACCGTTTGGACAATGCCTGTGCACGTTCAATGGTCCGGTTGGCGACGGTAATGTTTTTAGGATTACGCGATGCAAAATGGCTGGCGCATAAATCGATCATTTCACCGGCTCCGATAAACAGCACGCGCTGCTCGCCAATCTCGCCAAAAATACGTTCAGCAAGCCGTGCGGCCGCAGCAGCCATTGATACAGAATTCGAACCGATTTCAGTCGAGGTGCGCACTTCCTTGGCAACATAAAACGTGCGCTGAAATAATTTATGCAACAGCATCCCCAGTGTGCCTGCATTCTCGGCAGATTTAACAGCGGTTTTTAGTTGACCCAGAATCTGCGGTTCACCCAGAACCATTGAGTCGAGACCACTGGCAACGCGAAATGCATGCTTGACAGCATGCTCACGTAACAATTTATACAGGTAAGGTTCCAGTTCATGTGTGGATAAATGATGAAAATCAGCCAGCCAGTTCATGGCTTCATCGGGCTTGTCCGTACTGCAATAGACTTCTGTTCGATTGCAGGTTGAGACAATTGCTGCTTCTTTGATCTGGTTACGGCCGACCAGATCATGCAAAGCGTCTTCCATGGAATTTTCAGGAAATGTCACCTGTTCACGCACATCCAGCGGCGCAGTGTTATGGTTTATACCAAAGGCAAATAGCTGCATGAAAATTTAAAGTATCAGCAATTGGCAACGAATGAAAAACTTATCATTATAATATCAAGCGTATTTAAATACTATCTATGTAACTTATTTGTTCATTCTATTATGAATATGTTCACTATGACACCGTGACCGGTCCTGTTAGCAGGCAATGCAAAACATCATCAATACCATGTATCGCATGCCTTATAAAGACGCTTTGCGCAGTACTGTCTGGTTGTTGTATTGAAAAATGATTAACTGTGCAATATGTTATTTTGAAGGTATACTTCGGCTGCTAACAAAGTACAGAACAAAATCAATGTCTTGCACAAGGTGTATCAATTTATTGATTTTGAACCGTAATAACACTGACAATTAAGCGAAACTAAAAATTTGGTCACGGAGAATTTATGAAAAAAAATATTGTTTATGTTCTTTTATTTCTGGCGCTGAGCATCCCCGCTACTGTTTTTGCCGATACGGAAGAAGAAAATTCAGACGCTGTTGAAACCGAGACGCAAGCGGATGAAACAAACGAACTGGAAAGCGGAAACGGCTGGAAAACCATGTTCGTAGCCGAATTAGGCAAGTCCGGAAAGAAAGTACATATGGTGCTTGTTGAGCAAAAACGGAATACTGATAAAACAGTTTACAGCAATGCAATAAACCGCTTATGCCAGGGTGAAGATGATTTCTGTAGGGTCCGATTCTGGAGCAATGCGCGTTACATACCTGAGCGTGCTGCGTTGACGGCAGAACAAAACAAACAACTGAAAGCCGACTATCTGTTCAATAAGACAGCAGGCATGAAGGAATTGCGCTGGTCTTGTGGTATCGATCCCAATAGCCAGAACTGTCTTCCTTAACAAACCGTTGAAAAGACGTTTTCGAATCAGCCGGCACAGAACAAAAACAGGTAACAAATTTTGAACTTGTTTTTAATACTTAAGCGGCTAAGCAGACAGTTTTTCAACAGCCCGTTAAAATCACAAGCATTTAAAAACGGCTATATAAATGAAAATCATACTTATAGCCGTTTTTAATTTCAATCGCTAAACTTCTTCTACTTCACCTTTTACAAGCAGCCCTGCAGTTATTAGTCGTTCATTGGTAAACTGTTCATATATGCAATGCGCGGTTATTTGCATCCAGCGCCGCTTCATGCAACACCTCGGATAACGATGGATGCGCATGTACAATACAGGCGATATCCTCACTGCTGGCAGAAAACTCCATGGCCATCACTGCTTCGGAGATAAGCTCTGAGACATGCGGACCGATCATATGAATCCCCAATACCCGGTCTGTTTCAGCGTCCGCAATAACTTTTATCAGACCGGTTGCGGCATTCATCGCGCGTGCGCGACCGTTGGCGATAAACGGAAATTGCCCGACCTTATATGCGGTGCCCGCTTTCTTGAGTTCCTGTTCATTTTTTCCCACCCAGGCAATTTCGGGTGCGGTATAAATGACCCAGGGTATAGTATTGAAGTTAACCGGTTCAGTTTTATGCTGACGGTCTTTTTCCCTGGCTGCAATCGCTTCCGCGACGGCAACGCCTTCTTCTGAGGCCTTGTGTGCCAGCATGGGCCCGCGTACCACATCACCGACTGCAAAAACATTGGCCAAGCGAGTCTGGCAAAATTCATCCACGTCAATAAAACCACGTTCGTCTACTTCCAGACCATTTTCATCCAAGCCCAAATCCGTTGTATTCGGCATTCTTCCGATGGCAACAATTAATTTGTCAACATCCAGCTTTTGTTTATTGCCATCAGTATCCTGATAGTGCACTGTCACGGATTTTTTACTGGTCTTGACTGATTCTATTTTAATACCCGTATGAATATTCAGACCCGGTTCTTTAGAGAAGATTTTCTTGGCTTCTTTTGCAATTTGTTCATCGGCCGCCATCAGAAAATCCGGCATTGCTTCCAATACCGTCACTTCAGATCCCAGACGACGCCAAACACAGCCCATTTCCAGGCCGATGACACCCGCGCCAACAACACCCAAACGCCCAGGTGTTTCCGACAGTGCCAATGCACCAGTATTATCGAGTATTTTTTCATTGTCGATATCCGCCATCGGCAACTGGCGCGGAACCGAACCGGTGGCTATAATCACATATTTAGCCTGAATCGTCTGCGTGTTATCGTCGTCCTTGACCTCTATACACCAGGTATCGTCCGTATCAGAACGCTTGAGCAGTCTTCCCGTTCCCAACACTGATTTCACTTTATTTTTTTTGAATAAAGATGCAATACCTGCTGTGAACGTTGTAACAATTTTATCTTTTCTGGCTATCATTGCCGGCACGTCCACCGTCGCGCCTTCCACTTGAATACCATGCACCGAGATTTTGTGTTTGACCTGAAAATAATACTCGGACGACTCGAGTAACGTTTTGGATGGAATGCAACCAACATTGAGACACGTACCACCCAGACTCGCGCGTCCACGCGCGTTTTTCCATGCATCAATACATACTGTATTCAAACCTAACTGTGCACAGCGTATGGCTGCAACATATCCGCCCGGACCTCCGCCAATTACTGCAACGTCTACTGTATCTGACATATTCTCTCTTTTATCATAAAAATAAATATCGTTATTTTACTAGAGTTTGAAGTATAACAAGACAATAAACACATCAGTGACCAATATCGAGCAGGTTGCGTGTATCCATAACAATACTTCCTGTAAAGAACACGCTTGAATATCCCGCAACTCACGGTAAAATAGCACGGTTTTATCTACTGCGGTTTATATGCCTTCAAGTTGCCAACGCGGGTGCAAACACACTCTGCCCACACCTGCCGGAAACCATTCTCCGATGTAAGCTATGTTTGAAATTGTATCCAATCTGGGCCAGTGGGCACAGTTAACAGCTAACCTGATTTTATTCGGCAGTTGTTTTTTTCTTGCCCTCACCTGGCAAAAAAAATCTGCTCTGGAAATTTCCTCTTCATGGCTGGCCCGGCTGGAAAAAGGATTCCCCTGGCTGGCAGGACTGGTTGTGATCGGGCTTATCGTCGTTCTGGCATCAACCACCGGCGAAGCTACTGGCGACGTATCCAATGCTTTGGATGCGGCGGCGTGGCTGCAATTTATCGAGCAGACCCAAGTCGGATTTATTGCGTTGATCCGGGTCATCCTGGCGGCAATTTTATTTGCAGTGATCCTCGGATTGCTGCGTAAAGACAGGAAACGCTGGCATTATATTGTATGTGCAGTGACTGCCTCATTGCCTCTGATAGCCGGCACATTTGTGAGTCATTCAAGCGCAGACGAAATGTCGTTTGTTTCAATCGCGCCTTTTGCTTTACATGTACTGCTGGCCGGAATGTGGTTTGGCGCATTACCGGCGTTTATGCTGATTATCCTGAACAGCAACAGAGAATTTGACAAAGTCACACGTGTATTGAATGCCGAATTTCTGGAAAAATTTTCCGTCATGGCTTTACCGGTGATGCTGCTGTTAATCGTAACCGGATTAATTGTAACCGACCGTATGATTGAAGACGACTATCATACGCTGGTTGCGAGTCCTTATGGCTGGCTGTTGAATCTGAAACTGTTTATACTGGCACTCATACTGGCCATTGCTTACCGGGCACGATACACATGGCTGCCTTTGTTTGCACAGATCGATATTAACGACCAAATCAGGCAAGGCATCGCTCATCTCAGAAAATGGATACGATTAGAATTAATACTGGCTCTGCTATTAATGTTCGTTGCCACCATCCTGGCCAACACGCTGCCTGCCAAGCACACAATTATTGCACATTGGCCGTTTCCATTCCGTTTTGCATTTGATACCGCATCCGAGGAATCTCTGGATGATGTGTTATTCTGGTCCGGCACCGCTTTGTTTTTTATCGCGTTATGTCTAGCCTGGATGGGTATGCAATTACGCTGGAACTGGAAACACAAATTTTTCCTGCCGGGTGCGCTGGCTGTGACCGCAGCTGCCGTTGCACTGCCTCCGATTATCATCGAGGCGTATCCTGAAACCTATTTAAAACCGCTGATTCCACTTGACGCCATATCGATTTCGCACGGCGCGCATCTGTTTGCAGAGCATTGCGCAGATTGTCACGGCCCGCAGGGGAAAGGAAACGGCAAACTTGCGCAAACATTGTCGTCGATTCCGACCGATCTGCTGACAGAACCGCACACAGCCGGACATACTGCCGGCAACTTTTATCACTGGATAGCGCAGGGCATTCCTGAGACCGATATGCCCGGCTTTACCGAAACCCTGACTGATGAAGATATCTGGGACGTGGTAAATTTTTTACATGCCTTAGCGCGCGGATTTGACGCGCGCCTCCTCGGCACCATGATTATTCCGGAAACGCCCGCTATAGCCGCACCAGTTTTTTACTATGCAGCCAGTGGCGACAGCAGCGGCGATTTGAAGGATTTCCGCTATCGCAAAAACACCATTCTGGTTTTATTTTCATGGCCACAGTCGCACCAACGCCTGACTCAGTTAAAACATGCTTATGAACGCGTTACACAGAATCATAACGCCGAAATACTGGCTGTTCCGATGCACGAACTTGATCAACAGGCAATACAGGATGTAACCGATATTGTTCCCTTCCCGGTTGTCACGGAAGGTTGGCGGGAAATCTTCGATACGTATCTGCTTTACCGGCGGGTCAGAGCAGTACCGGACTTGAACGGTCCCGGTATGACGCCGGTGCATATAGAATTTATGATAGACCGTTTCGGTTATTTACGCGCACGCTGGAATGCACAGTTTGAAGGGTTTGGCTGGCAGAACATACATGCATTGACACAACAGCTGAAATTGCTCAATAAGGAAAACGAAATCATGCCGCCACCCGATGATCATGCGCATTAACTTTCCTCGGTTCAGTGTTATCCGTACAACTGGCGTCTAAGGCCGCAGCGCGTCAGAATAATTGCACTGATTTCCTCGATCGATATATGCGTGGTATCGAGATACGGAATACCGCGCTTACGAAACAACGATTCCTGCCACTGAATTTCTTTTTCACACTGTGCAAGCGATGCGTATTGACTGTTCGGACGGCGCTCGCTGCGAATTGAGTGCAATTGAGCAGCACTCAGCGTCAATCCGAATAATTTGCTTTTAACATTTTCCAGCACCTGCGGCATGGCCTGCGTATGCATATCATCCGGTGTCAGTGGATAATTGGCTGCGGCGATACCGTATTGCAACCCCAGATACAGACAGGTCGGCGTTTTTCCCGTACGTGAAATACCGACCAAAATAATATCTGCCTCAGAAAATTGCTTGGGACTGACACCGTCATCGTGTGCGAGTACATAATTAATCGCCGCAATCCGTTTGAAGTATGACAGATGATGCTGCAAACCATGGGAGCGTCCTGCCATGCGTACGAACGGCTGGTGCAGTTCTTCCTCGACAGAACAAATAAAAGTTTCAAAGAAATCAAAGATACGGCAGTTCGACTGTTTAATGACCGCGAGCACTTCCGGATTCAGCAGAGTACTGAACACCAAAGGCCTGTTATCCTCGCGATCTGCAATCTGATTGATTTGCGCCGATACAGTTCTGGCTTGCTCAATATCGTCGAGAAAAGGAACGCTGACAATCTCCCATTCAATACCGTCGAACTGCGTCAGTAAACTATGACCCAGTGTTTCTGCTGTAATGCCGGTACGGTCGGACAGATAAAAGACAGTCCGCTGCTGTTTAGTCATGCCGGATTTTAGCCAGCTCAAGCCATGTCTGTATCACGGAATCGGGATTGAGCGACAGACTGCTGACGCCCTGTTCATAAAGCCAGCGTGCGAAATCGGGATAATCCGATGGGCCCTGCCCGCAGATACCGACATACTTATGCTGTTTGCGGCAGGCATCTATCGCCATTTTGAGTAATTTCTTAACCGCAGGATTGCGCTCGTCGAACACTTGTGAAACCAGAGCGGAATCCCGGTCGATACCCAATGTCAGTTGTGTCATGTCATTGGATCCGATAGAGAAACCGTCAAAAAACTGCAAAAATTCTTCCGCAAGCAACGCATTGGAAGGAATCTCGCACATCATGATTAACCGCAAGTCATTCGCTCCGCGTTCAAGACCCTGCGAAGCCAACAGCGCCGTGATCTGTCCGGCCTCTTCCAGCGTGCGGCAAAACGGGATCATGATCTCAACGTTCGTCAGGTCCATCTCATTGCGCACTTTGCGCAACGCCCTGCACTCCAGCTCAAAGCAGCCTCTAAAGTCATCTGAAAAATAACGGGAAGCGCCACGAAAACCAATCATGGGATTTTCCTCATGCGGCTCATACCGCTCACCCCCGGTCAGATTCGCATATTCGTTTGATTTAAAATCAGAAGTACGCACAATAACCGGGCGGGGATAAAAAGCGGCTGCCAGCGTAGCGATTCCTTCGACCAGTTTTTCCACATAAAAATCAACCGGGCTCGCGTAACCGCCTGTACGCTCGCCGATTTCTTTTTTCAGGTCATCGGGAAGCCGGTCTAATTCCAGCAATGCTTTAGGATGAATACCGATGGTATTACTGATAATGAATTCCAGCCTGGCAAGCCCGACACCTTGATTGGGAATGCGGGAAAATGAAAACGCATACGAGGGATTACCCACATTTACCATGACCTTGACCGGTAATTCAGGCAATTCTCCGGTATTTACACTGTTATGCTGGTATTTCAGCATTCCCTCATACACATAACCCGCGTCACCTTCAGCACAGGAAACCGTGACAGTCACACCATTCTGAATGCTTGATGTCGCATCGCCGCACCCGACAACCGCCGGGATGCCCATCTCCCTGGCGATAATGGCCGCATGACAGGTACGGCCGCCACGATTGGTGACAATGGCGGCAGCACGTTTCATTATCGGCTCCCAATCCGGATCCGTCATATCGGTCACCAGCACATCGCCCGGCTGCACTTCGTGCATTTGATCAATACTCATGATCTGACGCGCAATGCCCTGACCTATTTTCTGACCGACAGCGCGTCCTGCGGCCAGAACCGGCCCTTTTTCGAGCAACTGAAAACGCTCCATAACCGGCTTGTCGCGGCTTTCGACAGTTTCTGGGCGCGCCTGCACAATATACAGCTGACCGTCCACACCATCCAGCGCCCATTCAATATCCATCGGACGGCCATAATGCTGTTCTATGGTCACGCCCTGATGCGCCAGTGCTTCAACCTGGCTGTCCGATAAGGCAAAGCGCATGCGCCGCTCTGTCTCCACCTTCCGCGTCAGCGTCGCAGTATCACCGGCATGGTGCCGGTCGGCATACATCATTTCAACCGCCTTGGTGCCTAAGCGGCGTGAAAGTATCGCGGGACGACCGGCCTGCAAGTTGTTTTTATACACATAGAATTCATCCGGATTTACGGTGCCTTGAACAATGGTTTCGCCAAGACCATACGCCGCAGTAATAAAAACAGCATTGCGGAAACCTGATTCGGTATCCAGTGTAAACATGACACCGCTGGCTCCCAGATCGCTGCGTACCATTTTCTGGATGCCTGCCGACAAAAACACCTTATCGTGCGGGAAATGCTGATGTACCCGATAGGCAATAGCGCGGTCATTATACAAAGAAGCAAAAACGATTTTAATCGCTTCAAACAGTTGATCCAGCCCCTGCACATTCAGCAACGTTTCCTGTTGTCCCGCAAAAGAAGCGTCAACGAGGTCTTCGGCTGTGGCAGAAGAACGTACCGCAAACGACACACGATCACTGTCAGCAACGTTGGCAACCAGTTTTTCGTAAGCGCGCGTCACGTCCTGCAATATGTTATCCGGCAACACAGACCGATAGATCCAGGCGCGTATCGTCTTGCCCGCGGCAGTTAATGCATTGATGTCTTCAATATCCAGTGCATTCAACAAATCATTAATGCGTTCGGCAAGCTGATTGGCAGACAGAAATTCCCGGTACGCGGCTGTCGTGGTTGCAAACCCGGGTGGCACATTGACCCCCGCCTGTGCAAGGTGACGGATCATTTCGCCAAGGGATGCATTCTTGCCGCCCACACGCGCCACATCGTTCATCGTCAACTGATCAAACCACATGACATACTCAGTCATTGTTTGTACACTCCTGTCGATCATTCACCGATTGGATTCCCTCTGCATAGTACGCCAGTGGGGGTGTTGACAATCAGAGAATTATTTAAAAACTATAGCAGCGTATAGTACTGTACTATTACTACGTGTACTATAGCGTTGTCTGGTTACACGGTTGCTGAGTCAGCAGAAGCGGCATTTCCGCTTAATTCGAAACCCCGGCTTTAAAAAACATATCGTACATTACCTGCAACCAACATGACAAAACAATGATCTATGCGTTACTTAAACTGGCACATACCATCGGTGTCATTTTGATTGGCGGCGGTTTAATCGGCGTATGGATAAATGATTTACGATCGCGCCAAACCAGTGAGTTAATCCGCTTTTCGGAATCTGTACGTAACATCGCATTATTTTACGATGCCGTGGTGGTACCCGGCGCAATTGTTCTGCTCATTTCAGGATCCTGGATGATTGCAACACACTATGGCGGCTGGAATTTCATTCATATCCCCTGGCTCGCCGGCATGGTTTTTCTTTTTGTTTTCGAATTTGTTGAAGGTAACACAGTAACGCGCGCCTATTTTGTTCGGTTAAACCTAAATTCCTCAGTTAGCTGGAATCAAATGCCAACGTAGCGGGAAATGAATCAAGAAATTGTGATTTCTGGGGTTTGCTGGCAATAATTTTACTGATGATATAACGCACCAAGGCTGGCCAGCGACCTGCT
>NZ_FOGH01000050.1 GCF_900111165.1 Nitrosomonas sp. Nm51 | reverse complement strand
TCAAAAGTTGGTGTAAAAACAAAACGGTTAAAGGCAGGTTGGGATAATGATTATCTGCTACGAATTATTGGAGTAATTTAAGCCCGATTGCCCTGGGAGCAGAAATAACTTGCAGCAATGAGAACAGGTCAGTCTATTTCAAAACGGCATGGGTGATGAACTGCATAAAAAACTTGTGTCTGCACCTCTTACCTGCACCCGGACAAAAGAACCAAGCTTTGTGGCGAGGACATGCCGGAGCATATTCAAGGCGCTTGAACATAACTATGGTCATGCTCTGCGCGCGCATAATTACGCATAACACATGGCGACCTTCCTAATACATTAGGATGCCGTCATTATAGTACTGAAGTTTCACGCCTTTGATTTTGTGGGAATATTAACAGGATGCTATATCTCATTGAAAAATTGTATATTTTCTCATTAAGCGAATCCCTGTGTCCAGATGCAATTTTATGGAGTTTTGCTATAAATAGATCAAACCTGTCAAAAATAACCTCGACCTATAACTACCGCAAATCTTGATAATCGTAATTATGTGGTTTTGAACTGTATTAGTACAGTGTCTTCAAATGACTTTGCAATTTTATGTGTGCTCGCCTGTCTGTTGACATCAATGTCAACTTCAATACAGCTTCAGCTATATGAATGTTGATTATTTACAGGACACTACACTAAATGGCTATATACAGTTATTGATCTTCAAAGTTATGATGCCAGGTGGTATAAATTTCATCTGGCCATAAGGATTTGATCCATACGATGACATCATCCACCTCCTGTTCAGTCAGGATGCCCTCCCAGGCCGGCATTGTGCTGAATTCGGGCGGACCGCCTTTCAAAATGGTTTTTTTCAATACAGCTGTCGAATGATGCCATGCGTGCGCAGTGCCGTTTAACGGTGGCGGCGGAAACTTGCCATCCGCAGCAGGTGTCCGCCAGTCTGTCGTGCCGGCGGCATTTTTTCCATGACAGTTTTCACAGTTGGCCTGAAAAACACTTTCTCCACGTTGTATCTGGTCAGGGTCAAAATTTCTAACCACACGCTCTGAATTGGGACTAAGTATTTCTTTAAGTGAGCGCGTCTCTGGCTGCCTGGTTTCGTCGCAACCGGCAAGCATGAAGCCGCCGACAGCCAAAAACAAAATGCGAATAGGCATATTGAATTAACAGTTGTTTAATTTTTGAGACGCATAATGGAAGAGAAACCCTCTGTATCGGCATTCGTCGCAGGGGCGGCTGGAGCTGGATCAGGTGACGCGTTTTTCTTGGCATAAGGATCATAACGCTGATAAATTTCAGTATCTCTGCGCGTATCACCTGGGGCGTTAACCTTCAAAACATTGAAAGGATCGACGCGCCGCCCTTCCATACCTGGAGAACCATGCGGCATGTCAGGTACGGCCAGTCCCAATGCGTCCGGTTTTTCCTTGAGAAAACGGATAATATCCGGTGCAGGTATATGGCCTTCCATCACATAGCCGTTGACCAGTGCAGTGTGACAGGAACCGAGTGTTTCGGACATGCCGACTTTCTTGCGTATTTCCTTGTTGCCAACGTCTTTGGTGATTACGGTAAAGCCATAATCGCGCATATGGTCGACCCACTTGGAACAACAGCCGCAGGTTGGGCTTTTGTAAACTTCGACGGTCGTCGTGGCGAGTGCTGGCAATGCGATACCCAGCGTGCCGGTCATTAAAATCAATCCAGTCAGTAAATTACAAATCTGTTTTTTCATTTTATCTCCACATAAATTGTTCCGCGCATGCCCTTGAAATGGCCGGGCAGAGGACAGGCAAACTCGATAGCCCCCGCCTCGTCAAAATGCCAGACCAGCTCTTTCTGTTCACCTGGTGCTAATTGTAACAGTCCCGGTTCGGCGGCATATTTGGCAGGGTGCTTGCGTCGTGTTTTGGCGGCTTTCTTCAGATCGTCATGCGTGCCGATAAGCATTTCATGTTTGCGGTCTCCGGCATTTTTCACCACGAAACTTACCGTTTCACCCTTGGTCACCCATATTTCATTCGGTAAAAACATGTATTCCAAGAGTGTCAATTTGATACTGCGCGATACATCACCGGCTTCGCCGGGTTTGCCGATACTGTCCGCGGCAGGTATATAATCCATTTGTGCGTGCGTTCCGTATGCATACAGAAACAAAATGGCCAGTGTTATAATTGACACGTGCTTATCCATTACGACTTGCTGGCAAAACAGCTGCCTGAATCCTCTTTACCGTTCATTGTTAGAATATATCAATGCTAAATTGTTCCAGTTATTTTGTCCAATATAGCGGGCCGAACCAAAACATTTTGTGACCATGTTATCCAGAAAAACACGCTACCAAAACAATAAACTGCATAAACGGCTAAGACGATTGGCCGGCACAGCAATTGCCGATTTTAATATGATTGAAGCAGAAGACCGCGTCATGGTCTGTCTATCCGGTGGTAAAGACAGTTATGTTCTGCTTGATATATTATCGAACTTGCAACTACATGCACCGATGGGGTTTGAGTTGATTGCGGTCAATTTGGACCAGAAGCAGCCCGGGTTTCCTGCAGAAGTGCTGCCGGAATATCTTAGCGGAACCGGTATTCCGTTTCGGATAGTCGAACAGGATACCTACAGTATCGTCAAACGTGTGCTGTCCGAGGGGAAAACAACATGCAGTCTGTGTTCCCGGTTACGCCGTGGCGTTTTGTATCGTGTTGCGAGTGAATTAGGGGCGACAAAAATCGCTTTGGGTCATCACCGCGATGATATTCTGGAAACGCTATTTTTGAACATGTTTTATGGCGGAAAGCTCAAAGCCATGCCGCCTAAACTGGTCAGTGATGACGGCCGGCATATCGTCATACGGCCACTGGCATACTGCAAGGAAAAAGACATCGCTGCGTACGCAAAAAGCGCTGCTTTTCCGATTATTCCATGTAATTTATGCGGATCGCAGCCCAATCTTCAACGGCAGGTGATCAAAGAGATGTTACAGCAATGGGATAAGCGTTTTCCCGGCAGGCTTGAGACTATGTTCAGATCGCTGCAAAACGTGCAGTTATCGCATCTTGCCGATACGTCAAACTTTGATTTTAAGAGCCTGGTAACGCAGGATACGCCGTTTGCTAATGGCGATACAGCTTTTGACGCGGAAACTTTTGATCGTCCCGTAGAGGAAATGGTGTTTTCGCGCGTTGAGAAAACAGAAAACGCCAACTGATTAGCCAGTTTGCTTATGTCCGGGCGGTACATATTTGAATGTTAACGCGACAAGGCATGCAAATGCTACGTAGATAATGGTGAATACATATTCCGGAAAACGATAAAACAGGATTTGATGTACCCAATACTGAATAAAGCTTTCCTCTGTTTCAACTCGCCGCAATGCGTTTTCGAGTGCGGTAAGCGGACAGACTACACCGAGTAAGGATTCTGCGACGACAAACAGGATTGCCGCCAAATGGAGATAGCGAAACCAGAAATTCCTGACAAATTTTTTCTGGTAATATGCGCCGATCCAGATTACGGGAAGACTGCCAACAACAAACAGTACATACAGTAAATGGAGTAACAGTACAGTGTCAGCAAGCAGCATGCACGCGGGAATTATAGGCTGGGTTGTTCGGATTGCACGGATTTCGCCTGGCCCGGCTGTAACAACGGCATAATGGACTTCTCCAGTGTTTTCTTATGAACGCGACCCAAAAAAGTATCCGTGATATTTCCCTGTCTGTCGAAAATAACCGTATAGGGCAATACGGACATCTGGTTGCCGGCTGCCTCTGCAAGAGACATTGCATTCAAACCACCGATCAGTACCGGATAATTGATTCCGAATTCTTTGCTGTAAGGTATGACCTTCTCTTGCTGATCAATTGCAATACCGATAAAAGTGAGGCCTTGATCCCGATACTCTTGCTGCATTTCAATGAACTCTGGAATTTCTTCACGGCATGGCGTACACCAGGTAGCCCAGAAATTCGCGACAATTACGTCGCCTTTCCATTGCGATACAGGTTGCGACAAGCCATCAACATCAGGCAGGTTCGCCGACAATATGGCTTCGGCCCCCTGTTTGCTCATTTCGTCTGGCAGTGGCGGTTGAGGAGTATCCATAAAGTGTGCCCGCAGCCAGACGCCGGCAGACATGGCGGCAATAGCGGCTACGCAGAACAGAATGATGTGGCTCAATTTCGGCATTAATGCATTCCTTTTTTCGTGTATTCAAACAGCGCATACTGTTTAGTAAAATTGTGATAGCCTAGATCAACACGGCGTTTAATACAGTCAGAAAATCGTTCTTGTTAAGAAATCCAATAATCCGGATATCCGGAATTTCGTTGCCGTTCCGGTCGATAAAAAGAATACCGGGCGGACCAAACAGATTAAATCGTTTTAGCAATGCGGCGTCGTCCACAGTTCCATGGGTGACGTCAACCTGCAGCAGTTTAACATCTCTCAGTTTAGCCTTCACTTTTTCATCGGATAGCGTAAACCGTTCCATTTCCTTACAAGAAATGCACCAGTCGGCGTAAAAATCGACCATGACATACTGATTGTTTTCACTGGCCTGCCGAATATGTTCGTCCAGCTCTGCAATGGTTTTAACACGCTGAAATGGAATATGGTCGCCTGAATTGCCAGATGCTGCGTCAGCATTTGTCGCAGAGGTGGCAATATT
Organism: Nitrosomonas sp. Nm51; assembly: GCF_900111165.1. Lineage (GTDB taxonomy): Bacteria > Pseudomonadota > Gammaproteobacteria > Burkholderiales > Nitrosomonadaceae > Nitrosomonas. Next base: position 14,196 of record NZ_FOGH01000050.1, on the reverse strand, counting down.
GAGCTTGGATAACGGTTGAAGTACGTCACGGCTGCCTGACAATACGCCAATCAGTAATGCAACACCAGTCAGCAGCGCAATAACGCCGACACCTTTGAGGAATTTTCTTAGTCCGGATGAGCGTGGTGGCAAGGGATCAATCGCGCGTAGGTAAATTGCGGAGATAATCAGTAGCGCAGCCCATAACAGCATATGCGTCACTTCGTTGATTACAGGGGAAACCAACCAGATTGCGACTGCGAGCAGAAGTACGCCAAAAAACTGTTTGATCGATTCCATCCACGGTCCTGCTTTCGGCAGCAACGCGCCCGCAGAAGCGCCCAGTAGCAGCAATGGCACTCCCATACCCAGCGCCATGACGAAAAGAGCTGAGCCACCCAGCACTACATCGCGCGTTTGGCTGATATACAGTAGTGCACCAGCCAACGGAGCAGCGACGCATGGGCCGACAATTAAAGCCGATAATGCGCCCATGCCGAAAACGCCGGTTAAATGTCCGCCTTTCAGCTGTCCGGCACCTGTGGATAGTTTGCTTTGCAAGCTGCCGGGTAGTTGCAGCTCGTAAAAGCCGAACATTGAAAAGGAAAGCAGCACAAAAATCAGTGCAAAGGTGCCCAGCACCCAGGCGTTTTGCAAGGCAGCAGACAGCATTGAACCGGAAAGACCCGCAATGACACCGGCAATTGCATATGTTATCGCCATACCCAGCACATAAGCCAATGCCAGAACAAACCCTCTGCGCCTGGTTAACTGTTTGCCTTTTTGCGCAATAATGCTTGATAAAATGGGAAACATGGGAAAAACACACGGCGTAAAGGCAAGCAGTAAACCAATGCCAAAAAAGCCACCCAGTATCAACCAGAAATTGCCTGTTTCAAACATGCGGTCAATTTTGTAAGCTTCGGTTTCTATAACGGGTGCGCGCTGCGATGATTGGGAGGGTATTTGAAACAGGTCGGCAGCCGGGTCATAAGGTGGCGCGGCGGAAACCTGTCCACTGACTGCGTTTGCAACGGCGTTGACTGCCTGCATGGCGGGCAAGGTTAAATCGAATTCCTTTTTAATCGGCGCGTAGCAGACACCTACCGGTTCATTACAGCCCTGATATGTTGCGGCCAGCGACAACGATTGTTCTGTTGATGCTTCCGGGCGCTTTAAGGAGATGACGGCCTGAACCGGTTCATAAAACACTTCGACGTTACCGAATGTCAGGTCTTCTTTCATTTTTCCCTTGGGCAGGGAAACTGTTTCAATCAGTGTATCTGTTGACTGCGGCTCAAAAGCAATTTTATCGCGGTAAACATAATAATTTTTTGCGGGAGTAAGCTTGGCGACCAGTGTGTTTGCATCACGTACTTCCAATGTCATCCGGAATGCTTCATCCGGGGGAAGTAATTCCGCTTGATTACTTTGTCCAAGATTGATGCCAAGTTGCTGTAATTTCGAGAACAGACTGCCGAATGAACCGCTTTCCTGCGCAACAGCATTTGGGCTGGTTAGAGAAAATAACAGAATTAGGACCGGAAATAAATGCATATATATTAGCGTCTTGTCAGGTTGTTTCGTCAAAAATCCATTGCAAATAAGCGGATAACCCATTGGTAATAGGGACAGTTATCACTTCAGGTAGTTCATAGGGATGCATGGTCACAATGAGTTCTTCTACCTGCTGGTAATGTGCAGACCGGGTTTTAATGAAAACAGGAATTTCGTCAGCAGTTTCGGTATTGTCTTGCCAGCGGTAAACAGATGTGCATCCGTCCATCACATTTACGCAGGCTGCAAGCCGCTTGTCAATCAAGGCGCGTGCACACGCAAGAGCGCTTTTTCTATCTGGAAAGCTGGTGATAACAATCGTCGCTTCTTTCATCTTGATTACTATTATAAAATGTTTGCAATGCTTTGTCCTTTTATTCATTTTGTCCGGCAACGCCGGTACCGTAGTCAGCGCTTTTTGGGGAGCACATGGGGAGTTTTTGCGCAACGGCCTTGATGGTAGCTGCTTTATTGCGCAGAATAGGCACAGCAATTTTATCTATTTATTGGCGACAAAAGGAATCGAAAGTAATGAAACGTTTTTTTTTATTGATACAGATTCTCGCTATTTTGGCACCGGTGACGGTATTTTTTGGATATATTTTAATGGATGAAGGCGATCAGTTTACTGCCGAACACTACATGATTACCGGATTAAGCGCGCTGCCGTTTGGCATCGCTATGCTGGTCAAGCTTTTGATGTCAGGCGTGGATAACAAATCAGATTGACTGATGTAAGTTGTGGCATATAAACAGCGATATTTTCATCCATACAAGCAACGCTCATGAATATTACATGCGGCAACGCACTGCTGGCTATCGATCAAGGTACTACCAGTACGCGCGCCATTTTGTTTTCTAACCAGGGTAGAATTCTTGCCGTCAGGCAAAAAGAATTGAAGTTGCTGTATCCCAGAAAAGGATGGGTTGAGCAACATCCTGTAGACATTTGGAAAGATACATTGGAGGTCTGCCGGGGTATCATTGCGCACGCGCAGAAAAATAATATAAAAATTGCCGGTATCGGCATTACAAATCAACGCGAAACCACTGTAATCTGGGACCGGGAAACGGGGGAGCCGGTCTATAATGCAATCGTCTGGCAGGATCGTAGAACAGCGGACGGCTGTGTGGAAATGAAGCAATCCGGGCATGAACCGCTGATATCGGAAAAAACCGGATTGCTTGTTGATCCTTATTTTTCTGCCACCAAAATTGCCTGGATACTCGACCACATCGAAGGCGTGCGATCGCGGGCAGAAAAAGGAGCACTTGCTTTTGGCACCGTGGATGCGTTTTTGTTGTGGAAGCTGACGCAGGGCAAGGAGCACACGACTGATATTACCAATGCATCGCGCACCATGCTGTTTAACATTCACACGCAGCAGTGGGATGCTGACTTGCTGCGGCTGTTCAATATTCCTGCCAGTATCCTGCCAAAAGTCAGTGACAATGTTGCTTTTTTTGGTGAAACGAAACCGGACCAGCTCGGTGCTGCTTATGTTATTGGCGGTATGGCCGGTGATCAGCATGCTGCGCTGGTTGGGCAGGGATGTTTCGATCCCGGCATGATCAAAGCGACCTACGGTACCGGTTGTTTTGCATTAATGAATGTCGGGCGCGGCTGTGCAATTTCAAATAACAAGCTGTTAACAACCATTGGTTACCGCATCGGCAACGATACCTGTTATGCGCTTGAAGGTTCCATTTTTACGGCTGGCGCCGTAGTGCAGTGGTTGCGGGACAACCTTGGACTGTTGGCCGATGCGCAACAAAGCGAAGCAGTCGCGCGCTCGGTTTCTGACAGTAATGAGGTATACTTCGTCCCCGCTTTCACAGGTCTTGGCGCGCCGTACTGGAAGCCGGATGCGCGCGCGCTGATCACAGGAATCAGCCGCGAAAGTAACAGTGCGCATATCGTTCGGGCCGCTTTGGAGGCGCAGGGCTACCAAAGCCGCGATTTGATTGACGCTATGGCAGCCGAATGCGGCGATGCCTATCCAGCAAAGGTGCTGCGTATTGACGGTGGTATGGCAGGTAATGCATTCGTTTGTCAATTTCTTGCTGACATGCTGGGACGAACAGTTGAAGTGCCGCAAATTATGGAGAGCACCGCTTGGGGTGCAGCCGCTCTGGCCGGGCTGCACTGTGGATTGTTTGACGGATTCGACGATATTTCCAGAAACTGGGTTTGCGCCCACCGCTACAAACCACAAATGTCCGAAAACGAACGGGATAAGCTTTACGCTGGATGGCAACACGCTGTAAAAACGATATTGAACTAAATGTGTCCGTCAATTCACTGCGTTTTATAGTATGCTCATTTCAATTGTAGCTTGTTGCAGCCAAATGAACGTTTTTTTGTAAAAATTGTTTTCTTGCATGGCACACGGTGCCCTTTATTAACAAATCATTGTGTTCAAACTGCTTGCAGGTATCGGATTGTTTATTGGATGTGGAGATGGAAAAACGCAATAAAAATAATAATTACGTGTTCTTGACCCAGAAAAACGACAGGATCGTGCTGGTTGGTGGATTACTGTTAATGGGACTTACTCTGGTAACAGGTATTGCTGTTTACAGTGTGATGCGTCAGCAGATCGAATCGTCGCTTGGCAGAGGACTCGATGTGGCGTTACAAAGCAAGGCGCACTTGCTCGAAAGTCAGATCGAAAAAGGTTTGGCGGACACGCGTGCACTGGCTACCCGTCCTTTTTTGGTCCAGTCGGTACGGAAACTGAATGTCCGCCCGGACTACCGCGCAGCGCGCGGTGACTTGGAAAGCAATATCCATTCACTGATTCAATCCGGTTTTTCCGCAGCAGTAGTTTATGATATGCATGGCAATCAACTGATTAAAGCAGGGCGTTTTTCTGAAAAACGGGCGCAGGCTTTGCCATTGGGAGAAATGACTGATACATCACTAATCTGGGATGGTGAATTTGTTCTGCGCACGCGCGAGACCGTAATCGATCAAAACGGCCAGCGTATCGGCGATATCTTGACGGAAATGACTTTACCTCAGTTGACGCGCAGTTTTAGTGAGATTAGATCGATCGGGAAAACCGGTACATTCATGTTATGCGCGCCGGCCAGAAAAAATGAACAAAAAATGGCGTGCCTGATCAGCCAGATAGATGGCGTAAAGTTTAATTACCTGACTCGTATGGCGGAAGACGGTGTATTGCCTATGGACTATGCATTGAGCGGCAAAAGTGGCGTCATTGCAGTTAACGATTACCGGCGTGTGCCGGTCATTGAGGCCTATGCGCCCTTGGATGGCATCGGTCTGGGTATGATTCTTAAACTGGATGAAGCGGAACTATTCAAGCCTGTAACCGAAAAACTCAAAATTATTATGGTGTATCTTGGCATCCTGATCATTGCCGAGGTATTGCTGCTTAACTGGTTTATACGTAAATTGATCAATTCAGAGCAAAAGGCGCAACTCGCGAAGGAAAAAGCTGAGCAATTCTCGCTTGAATTGGGTCACAAAGAGCTTGAGTTACGTGAGCGCTTAAAAGAAATCACGTGTCTTTATGAGATTCGGCGCAACATCGGAACGGAATTGTCTGTCGATGAGGTGTGTCAACAGATTTTCAAACAACTGATTTCTGCCATGCAATACCCGGAATCGGCCTCCGCTTCGGTTGAAATCGACGGCAAGCGGTTTGTTTCGGCAACGTACAACCGGCGTCGAACCAATGCGCTGGTATCGAATATCAATGTGAATGGAAAACTATGCGGTCAACTCAGCGTTTTTTATCCCGAAGATAAATCCTTCCTGGAAGTGGAAGAACAAAAGCTCATCGACACCATTACAGTCGATCTGGCAAACTGGCTTGAACGAAAACAGATCGATGAATTGCTGCGTGAACGGTTAAAAGAAATCACTTGTCTATATGAAATACGCCGGGGAATCAGTACCGAGCTCTCAGAGGACAAAGTCTGCCAGCATATTTTCGATTATTTGATTCCTGCGCTGCAGTTTCCGGAAATGGCGCTAGCTGTCATTGAACTCGGCGGCAGGCTTTTTACGTCCGGAGAATATGATACACATCAGGCAAAATTGCTTTTTCCCAGAACCGGCAGCGAACGGGTATGTGATGAATGTTACAAACACCGTGAATCTGTGGGACATGTCTTACAATCGGATATCAGCGTAAATGGCAAGAGATACGGATATATCAGTGTTGCATACCCGGAAGACAAACCGTTTCTGATTCAGGAGGAACAAAAACTGATAGATGCGATTGCCAACGATTTGGAAAGCTGGCTTGACCGCAAGCGTCTTGAGCAGACACTGGTTTTTGTCGCAGAGGAACAGGCACATACCATCGGGCAGGAACTGCATGACAACCTCGGCCAGCAAATTGCAGCAATCGGTTATCAATCCAGAGCGTTGGAGAAAAAACTCGCTACCTTGGGCGATGATTCGCTGAAAACCATTGCCGCTTCCATTGCCACGCAGGTGCAGACTGCTGTCGTGCAGATCAAGCAGCTGGCGCAGGGTCTGCTGCCATTTGAACTGGAAGCCAATGGCGTTGTCGCCGCGCTGGAGAAACTGGCATCACGAATTGCCAAAACGTACACAATCGAATGTGATTTTGTATGTGACTATACGATAAAAATCGACGACCAAAACCTGGCGCTCAATTTTTACAGAGTTGCGCAGGAAGCGGCAAATAATGCAATCCGCCATGGTGACGCTAAGCATTTGACAATATCTCTTGCTACGGATAATGATAAACTGGTTTTATCCATCAGTGATGACGGCTGTGGTTTTTCCTTAGATACGAATGACAGGAATTCGTCAGGAATGGGTATTAAAATCATGCAGTACCGCGCCAAGCAATTAGGCGCGAAACTGAATTTTCTGCCACGTGCGGAAGGAGGCACCGAAGTGCGTCTCGAAATGGGAATGGTTTGAGCATGCCGGATTCAACAGCGCAAATTTTACTGGTTGATGATCATCCGATGATGCGTCACGGCATGGCGATGCTCATCAATATGGAACCTGATCTTGAGGTGTTCGCACAAGCCGGAGATGGCGAAGAAGCATTAGCCATTCTCAGGAGCGGCCAACATATCGACATCGTACTATTGGATGTCACGCTTAAAACCATTTCAGGTTTCGAAGTTATTAAAAATATTCATAGCCGCTATCCTGAATTGCCCGTGCTTTTTGTCTCCATGCATGACGAAACGATTTATGCCGAGCGCGCCTTGCGTGCTGGTGCACGCGGCTACGTGATGAAACAGGAACCCGGAGAAATACTGATCAATGCCATACGTGAAGTACTTCAGGGCAAAATTTATTTGAGCGGAAAACTGCATGAAAAACTGCTTAACCGGATTGTGGCAGGGCAGGCTGAACCGGAATCACCCATTACCAAGCTCACGCCGAGTGAATTTGAGGTGCTGCACTTGATCGGCTCAGGGCATAGCAGTCAGGAAATCGCCAATTTGTTAAAACGCAGTATTAAAACGGTTGAAACTCACCGGTTCAATATACGCACCAAGTTGAATCTGAAAGACAGCGCAGATTTGATTCGCTATGCCACACGCTGGATTTCAGAGGAAAAACAATAGTGCCGTGAAAATACTAAACGGTCTCTCGTATCTGCTCATCAGGGGCTTCCGGAAGTACTTGGTACGCATTTATCTTCATTTTCTGTCATAACTAGAGTTTAGAGTTTCAGAGTCACGGAAGGAGAAAATTAACACAAAGAAATAGTATTTAGCTGCTAAAGAACTTGACAAAGCGGCATAAAAATCGTTGCGCGATGCTGACACCGACAGGTTTTGTTACAGATGCATACTCAATGCCGAATATGCGCAATCACTGGACAGATTATTATAAATGGTCACAGCAGGGCAAATGATCCTGGCTGGCATTGGCGCAACAATTTGTGCGGCTGGTACTAACGAATGCGAGGCATGATGTCATACACCTGGCGATTGGTGATACGTTGACACTGCGCTCGTCGAAAAAAGCGCCGGATAGCCGGATACATCATCAGCGTGGCGATAAAGCGAATCTGTCGACTTATGTTCTGGGGCAATGCTAGGTTAATCTGTCGATTGTCACCCTGCGGGGGAGTAATGCGCCTGTTGCATTGCCGTTGCTGCCCCGCCTGATGCTGGTCGCGGCCAAAACGTTGATACGCGCCGTACAGAGTTTGATGCAAGGGCTCAATGTGCGCGTGCTGATAGATGGCTGGTATATGCGGCGCACTGTTATCGAGGCTACGCTCAAGCGTGGGTTTAATGTGATTGGACAGGTGAGAAAGGGTACGCGTCTATATGATGCACCCGCAGCAAGGCAAAAAGGCCAACGCGGGCGAAGCCGGAAATACGAAGAAAAGTATATACAGCCGAGCGCATTGAGTGTTTGAATCGCCGGATTGTAACACTGCCTATTTATGGTAAAGAACAGCGTGTACGTTTGCGCAGTGTGCTGGCAGAAGCACGCTTTCTAAACGTCCGATTGGTACGCGCAGTCTGGTGTGAGTTTGAAAATGATAAGAAGCCAAATCAATGGAAAACAGCCAGCTTGCTGTTGAGTACCGATACCTCACTGACAGCAGAATAGATCGTAAAAAGCTATAGCCTGCGCTGGCCGATTGAACCGATGTTCAATCAATTGAAACTGGCATGGGGAATGAAAGAAGCTTGGCAACAAACACGGCAAACACTACATCGTTGGGTACATATCACTATGACAGGCTACGGATTGGTACAGCTGCTTAGTTGCTTGAACAACCAAACGGTGGATACAATTATGCCAGCATTCTCCCGGGCGAAAGAATAACCCAGAAACAGCTGTAAACCGATTTGGATCCCTGGCGGATAAAATATAAGTGAACAAAGATTGCATCAGGTAAATACTGCTATGGTAAAATACCGATGCAGATTTTCAGTGAATAGACTTTCAGTGAAAAAATACTGTGCACAAAGTTGTGTCATGCTCCATTGACAGCACATCTCAAAGTTACGATTTTTCACACAGGCAGCCAAAATATCGATGATTTTATATTGTGTTATTTAAATATGGAGTTTTACAAAAGTCTGTTTAAATTTGACATAAACACATCTCTCTGCAGTACTATTTCGCTTTCCACATCATGTATTTTAAATCGATGCAAATCGTCTCTGCCCATAAAACCTGCCCATATAAAAGCTTGTTCGAATTGATAAGTTGATTGGACAGTTCCAGTTATCCTGATTTCAGTTTAATAATCTGTTCTGTTTGAGTCACTGTTAACACAATTTGTTATTAAATCTAAAGCAGTACTGTGTCCAACCAAATCTAAACTAAAACTTTTATAGCTAGTGTAGTTTAAAGATGGCTTGTCGGATAAAAAATGTACATGGTCCGTTTTAGTACTGTTGGACAATTATTTTAAAAATATGCATAGAATATGATCAACAGTGTTTCATTAAAAATCGAATAACAACTTATGCTGCACTGCAAATTTTAACGGATAATTTGAACAATTGCAGTTATCCTGATCAGGAAAATCTATTCATGTTCTGAACAATATACAACGTTAATTACAGCTTTATTAAGCCTTAAGAAACTTAGTATATCGTTTAGTATCTGTTACTATGACATTATGTTATAAATGGTTTTCTTCGATTTATTTTAGTTAAATTTATAAAAGGAAACTTCTGTGAAAACAATTTTCTTGGATATTGATTACTCGATACATATCGTTTTTTTATGTTCTATTTTTTTACTTCTAACAGGTTGTGCCACTTACCCGCTGTTGAGTGATTCAGAGAATGATATTGTGTCCAGGGATTATTTGATAGGTCCTGGAGATAATGTGGATATTATTGTGTGGCGTAATCCAGAAATTTCCATGTCTGTACCGGTGAGACCGGATGGAAAAATTACGACTCCCCTGGTAGAAGATTTGCCAGCCAGCGGTAAAACTTCTACCCAGCTGGCGCGCGATATTGAGGAAACTTTATCTAGATATATTCAAGAGCCAGTTGTTACAGTTGTGGTTACCCAATTTGTGGGTCCTTACAGTGAACAAATCCGTGTCATTGGAGAGGCGGCTGAACCTCAGGCATTGCCCTATCGGGAAAAAATGACATTGATGGACGTCATGATTGCGGTTGGTGGTATGACAGATTTTGCAGCAGGAAACAGAGCAAGAGTCATACGGAATATAGATGGTGAGCAGATGCAATTTCGCGTTCGACTCGATGACCTGATTAGAGATGGAGATGTGTCTGCGAATGTACCTATGTTACAAGGCGATGTCTTGGTAATACCGGAAAGTTTTTTTTAGTATTTAGTAGAGTCGTAGCATCGTAATCTTAGTTTCTAAATTATATCAAAAAAACTGAAGGCAGTGCTTTATAACATACTCGTTAGATATGATTTTGTCTAATTATATAGTTGTTAGACAATATAAAAATGAAATGTGCGTGCAGAAAATTTTAAATGTTTTGTTCAATTCTGTATTGATCAAAATTAAAAGTGAGTAGTTTTCTATGGATGAGTTAATCACTCGATTATATGTCAGTATAAAAGGTATATGGAAATACCGTTTTTTAGCGGTCATTATTGCTTGGTTGGTGGCGATAGCAGGTTGGATAATGATTTTGAAATTACCGGATAATTATGAAGCGTCGGCAAGAATTTATGTGGATACGCAAAATATTATCAGGCCATTGATGGAAGGTATGACTGTATCGCCCAATGTTCAACAGCAGATATCTATTATGGGGCGTACGTTAATCAATCGTCCAAATGTAGAAAGAATCATTCGTATGGTTGATTTGGACATACAGATTACAAGCGATAAGGAAAAAGAACGTCTGATCACTGAGCTCATGAAGGATATAAAGTTGGGTGCGGGGGTTGGTGATAACATTTTTACAATTACCTATAATCATAAGAACCCTGTTTTAGCCAAGGATATTGTGCAGTCGCTATTAACCATTTTTGTTGAAGAAGGTCTCGATGGAAAAAAAGATGATTCTTCATCTGCTTTGCGATTTATCGATCAGCAGATTGCTGCATATGAAGAAAAATTAATAGCTGCGGAAAATGCCTTGACGGAGTTCAAACAGAAAAATCTTGGATTATTACCAGGGCAAGGAAGCGACTACTATGCGCAGTTGCTAAAAGCTGAAGAAGATATGAGGCAGGCCCAGCTTGCTCTTAAAGAAGCTGAAAAAGGCCGCGATGCAATTAGAAAACAAATTAGTGGCGATGAGCCTGTCTTTGTTTTAGAACCATTTGTAGTTGAAAACGAGCCAATTGTTAATCCAGAAATTGATGCGCGTATAAGCAGTCTAAATGAAAAATTGGACACGCTGCGGCTGAACTATACGGAACTGCATCCGGATATCGTTTCTACTAAAAGACTGATTGCTCAGCTTGAGGAACAGAAACAAGAGGAGGCCAAACATATTTTCTCAACTTCTAAGGACCCTGGCAGAAACTACAGCCCTATGTTGCAACAACTGAATATTGCCCTGGCGGACGCAGAGGCTGCAGTTGCTTCCATGGCCGCACGTGTAGAAGAATATACTGCCAGGTATGAGCGATTAAAATCTTTAAGTACTGCAATCCCAAGAGTAGAAGCAGAATTTACACAGCTTAATCGTGATTACAATGTGAATAGAGCAAATTATGAGCAGCTGCTGGAGCGACGCGTTTCCGCGAGAATGTCGGGCGAATTAACATCTGCTACCGGGCTACTGTCATTCAGAATCATTGATCCCCCGCAGGTTCCTGAAATTCCAGCAGGGCCAAATCATATGATTTTGTTTTCTATGGTATTTTTTGCATCGTTAATGGCAGGTATTGCGGTTGCATTTGTTATCAGTCAAGTCCGGCCTTCTTTTTACAGTCAGAGTGACTTGCGTGAATTTACTGGATTGCCTGTTTTAGGTTCAGTGCCAATGATATGGACAGCCCAACAAAAAGCTAAGCGAAAACAGAGGCTTTTTATTTTCGGCATGTCAATCTTACTATTGACGGTAGCGTATGCTGCGTTACTGTTACATTTTAGGAAACTGGACAAAATAGTGGGTATGCTACCTTTCTGAAGTCTAAATCAATTTAGAAATAATGCGTGAATTATTCCGCTTTATCGTCAAGGACTAACATGAGTATCATTGAAAAGGCAATTAGTAAGCTAGAAAAAGAAGTTGGTAATAAAGCAGCAAAGATTTCTGGCAGATCTAAAACAAGGATAAAGTCTAATAAAGAACAGAAGCCTGTTGTAACTTCAAGAAAAGATAATTTGCTTGGTAACGTGGCAGTTTTAAACGAACCTGTAAATGAAGCGGCAAACACTAACTATATCGACATTGATCTTAGCCGGCTTAATCAATTAGGGATTGTGACTCCGACACAAGGAAAAACGCAAATAGCCGAGCAATTTCGAATTATTAAAAGACCATTGCTAACAAAAGCGTTTGCAAAAAAAAATAACAATCTGATTATGATTACCAGTGCACTTCAAGGTGAAGGCAAGAGTTTTTGCTCAGTAAATTTGGCAATGAGCATAGCATCTGAGATGGATCATAGGGTTTTGCTCATTGACACGGATGTTGCAAGGCCCTCTATACCTAATTTATTGGGTTTCAAAAGTCAGGCAGGGCTGATGGATATTTTACTTGGTGAAATCAATGATGTTGGGGATGTATTAATCAAAACCAATGTGGAAAAGCTGAGTCTGATAACTGTCGGAACCGCACATTCGCATGCTACGGAACTGCTTGCGAGTCAGACTATGGTCTTGCTGCTTGAAGAACTGGCACAGCGCTATAATGACAGAATAGTGATATTCGATGCCCCGCCAATATTACTAACAAGCGAAGCACGCGTTTTGGCTGAGCGTATGGGGCAAATTGTATTGGTTGTTGAAGCTGAACGAACAACGCAGCAGGCTGTGAACCATGTCGTCAGTCAATTTAATCATTCTAAGGCCAATATAAATCTGATTTATAACAAGGTTAGAACATTCGCTGCTGGCGAATACTATGGGTATTATTACTCATGAGTTTTTCAATTAAACAGAGTTGCAATTATCTGTTTATTATCTATTTTAGCGTTACAAGCTTTCTTTTTCTGGCGCATTTTGCGCAGGTCGCAGCCGGAGAATTAGAATTTAATCCGACACTGATGATCAGTGAAACGTATACGGATAATGTGCGGTTAGGCGGAGGGCTAATCGGGAGTGGAGCTGGCGGTATTGGTTTTGGCGGAGCTGGAGCAAGGGGAGGCGATCTTATTACACAGATTAATCCGGGTTTGCAGTTGGCTGGCCAAGGCCGACGATATGAGCTCAATGCGCAATATATCATGAACAATCTTATTTTTGCCAAGAATAATGAATTGACACGAATAAGGCATATACTTAATGCTTCCGGGACAGCAGAGGTTTTAAAGGATTTATTTTTTATTGATGGAGATGCCAGAATGCTCCAGCAGAATGTCAGTCTATTAGGACCACAGACTGCTAATAATGTTTTTGTAACGGGTAATCGTGCCAATCTGGAAATATACAGTGTCAGTCCATATATTCGACATCGGTTTCAGAATTTTGCCACTGCTGAAGCGCGCTATACACGAGGTTATGTTAAATCCGGATTTAATGGTTTTAGAAACAGCCAAAGAGATAGTTATCGGTTTAATCTGAATAGTGGAAGCGCGTTTAGGAAGCTGGCTTGGGGGTTTAATTATGACAATAGTCGCGTTAATCTGGACCGTGTCGATACTACACTTAAATTCGAGCGTTATATAGGGAATCTTCGTTATAATTTCACGTCGCGTTTTGGTCTGACTGCTACAGGCGGTTATGAAAGAAATAGTTTTGTATCAATTCGTGGAAAGACAACCAGCCCAACCTGGACTGTGGGTTTTGTTTGGGCCCCCAATAAAAGAACAGACTTGCACTTCAGTGCAGGGCAGCGGTTTTTTGGCGACACTTATTCAGCCTCGGTCAATTACCGGACTCGTTTATCCACCTGGGAAGTATTGTATATAGAGGATATTACTACGCTTAACCAGCAGGCAGGTCAGTTTGGTGCACTGGGTGGATTAAATAGTCTAGGTGGATTCGGCGATCAGAATTTACTTTTAGGCCTCAATAATTTTCTAACAAACCGTGTCTTTTTACAAAGGCGTTTTAATGCATCGGTGACCCTGAGCGGATCAAAAAACGATTTGACGCTGAGACTATTTCAATTACGGCGTAAACCTTATTCTGCAGAAGAACTTGATGAAGATTTACTCGGCTTTCCTATATTTTTTAATAATACAAAGCAATTAGGTGGCAATGTGTTTTGGCGTTACAGGTTATCTCCACAGACAAATTTTAATACGAATTTTAGTTTTGTCAGATTTGATTTTTTGTCCGTAAACAGAACAAACGATAACTTGATTTTTTCAGCTAATGTTACTAGTATAGTGTTTCAATAAAATATTTACAAGTTGTCTTTTTCAGGCTATTCTCAAATAAAAACCAGGAGGGTGTCATGGCTCGAAAAACACAGCGCGCTGAATTGTCTTTGTCGGCCGGTCAACGGAGCAAACTTGAACAAATAAGCAAGGCCCGCAAGGCTCCGTTGCGAGAAATCCAAAGGGCTCAAGTGTTGCTGCATTACGCTGATGGTATTTCAATC
>NZ_FOGH01000049.1 GCF_900111165.1 Nitrosomonas sp. Nm51 | reverse complement strand
TACGATCACATCTGCATGTTGAAAACACTCAAATGTGCCGTGCGTGTCGTCTGGGCCTACCGAAAATCACAATGGGTTGCATTCTTTACCACTGATCTTGATCTCACCGTCGAGCAGATCATCGAATACTATGGCGCTCGCTGGAAAATCGAGGCCGGTTTCAAAGAGATCAAGCAGGAAATTGGAAGCATAAAAAGCCAAACCCGTACGCCGCATGCCGTTATGAATCACCTCAGCTTCTGCATGATGGCCACCGCCATCACCTGGATATACGCAGATCGCCTTGATAAAACACCGCAGCGTTGTTACGCTGTTAACAATCGAAGTCACTTCGCCTTCTCCGATGTTAGAAAACTGATTACTCAGGCCGCATTCGATAAAGATTTTGTTACCTTTTGCCCCAAGCCAGGCAAACCCGAACAAAATTCTCTCATCAAAGCATTATTGCGGATGGTCGCATAGGGAAAAAAGGGAAACTTCAGCTTCCATAGAGAACGTACGTTAAACCTAACGGTCATGTAGAAGATATCATCACCCCGGAAAATGAAAGATACTATATGGGAGGCATCGGATTGAGATCGATCAGATTTTTGGAGATACCATCCCGATACCTAACGTGATCCGTGATTGTTGCCCGTACCCCGGAATGCATCTAATAAGAGCGCACAGTAATAAGGTCGAGACGTATTTCGTCTCAGAGATTTACAACAACAATCACATCCGATGTCTCCCTTTACAAAGTTTACACCAAGAGGGAGATGCCATGGAACTGAAACCAATCTATCGCTGCGTTGCTGCACTGGATGTTCACCAGGCCAAACTGACCGTGTGTGTTCTATACGAAGACGCTACTGGAAAAACTCAGCGCAAAAACTCAAACAGGCCGTTGTCATGAGCGCCGAGAACTTTATCGGCGACGCCGATCCTGAAAATCATCCCTACATGAGAAAACTCAAGTAGATCAACGGGGTATTTTTCAACCCATGCTGGAACAGCCGGTCATGCGCGCCTTGTTGCTGATACTCGCGTCCGTAGGCCTGTTTGCGGGAGAATACCTGATGCTGGCGGGCTTTTGATCACAGCGTAAACCGGACCGGGCCCGGTGTCCGGCGGTGCAAACCAAACAACAGCGGCGGCAGCCTGTTTGCATCCGCGGCGCACCACATTGTGGTGAGGTGGTACGGATTCAATAAAAATCATTGCCGGTTATGTGTTTTATTTTGCCTTGTGCGGAAAACGCTCTGGATGCTCGATGGATTCAACCCCCAGATCAATATCCAGGTCCGGCCAATAGAAGTGGCCAGGGGTTTGCTCTTCAACATTGAAAATCTTTCCGGCCGGGGCGTTTTTAAACCAGGGAAATTCTTCATAAGGCATAAAAAGCTCGCGGTCGCTGGTAAGTATCCAGACACCATGTTTCGTAATAGCGGTCACTTCAACTGCCGAAGTGTTTTTCCCAAGCGGCTTTGAATTCATCGTAGTGCGTCTCAATAATCACTTCAATCTCTTTAAGCTGAAACCGCGACAGCCGGTAATTTTTTGCCAGTTCTATCTGGGGCTCCAGCCAGAATTTTGCTTCACCATCTCCACAATATACGTGAATATGTTTTCGTGCTTCCTCTCTCGAAAAGAAAAAGAGCCGGTATCCTTTTTCTCGATGTATTGTTGGTGTCATTTACTCTGTTCCGGATGCATAGTGGCCGGCGAATGAAATAATAACATAGTGCGTATGCAAAATTTATCTAATACGCCGTTCATTGCTGCAGGGATGTCAGCGTTAACGCATCATCCGGCCGATCAGCGTTTCGACCCGCCGTGGCGCGCCAGTATCTGCTCTCCGAACAGGCTGGCTGTCATTTCGACGGCGGTTTCCGCGGTCTGGTTGCGCATGTCCAGCGCCGGGTTGATTTCTACGAGATCCAGGGAACCGAACAGGCCGGTGTCGTAAATCATTTCCATGCACAGCTGCGCTTCGCGGTAGTCGGGACCGCCTTTGACCGGCGTGCCGGTTCCCGGCGCGATCAGCGGGTCGAGAAAATCGATGTCGAAACTGACATGCAGATGTCCGCCCCGTGCTACCGCTTTTTCCAGAACTTCCTCCATGACCGCACGCATGCCGCGTTCGTCAATCTGCCGCATGTCATAGACCGCGAGCCCGGCCGCCAGCACGGCCTGTTTTTCGACATGGTCGATGGAGCGTACGCCGACCAGCTGAAAACTGTCCACCGCAATCGGCGTATAATCCGGTCCCATGCAGCGCAGCATTTCCGAATCCGTGTCGGTCAGCAGCGCCACGGGCATGCCGTGGAGATTGCCGGACGGCGAGGTGGCCGGCGTATTGAAGTCTGCATGCGCGTCAAGCCAGAGTATGGTCAGCGGAATCCCGCGTTCGCGGCAGTAACGCGCAACCCCCGAAATCGATCCGGCAGCAATGGCATGATCACCGCCCAGCACCACCGGGCACTGCCCGCTTGTCAGGGTTTCATAAACCGATGAAGACAGTTTCTGAAACCAGGCGACTGCCGCGTCGAAATGGCGGTAGCCTCTGCTGGCCGTTTCCTGCCTTACGCGCGGGCCCTTGATGTCGCCCGCGTCCACAATCCTGCCGCACAGGCGTTCCAGAACTGCAGCAATCCCGGCCACGCGCAGCGCCTCAGGCCCCATGGAGCATCCGCGGCGGCTGGCGCCCAGGTCGGTCGGCACACCGATCAATGCGGGAACGGATCTATGCACAGCCATGAGACGACAGCACCGGAATAATGCGATCCAGCGCCCAGTCCACTTCAGATCTGGTGATAATCAGCGGGGGCGCCAGACGGACGGTGGATTCGTGCGTTTCTTTGGCCAGAATTCCCTGCTGCTTCAACGCGCCGCATACAGTTCCGGCATGGCCGGCTTCCGGATAAAACTCCACCGCCATCATCAGACCGCGCCCGCGTATCTCTTTGATACGCGGATTTTGAATGGTTTTTAGCCCGGCCATAAAACGTTTTCCCATCTGTGCGGCGTTTTCAATCATACCTTCCTCAACCAGTACTTTAAGCGCCATCCGCGCCACGGCACAGGCGGCAGGATTGCCGCCGAAAGTGCTGCCATGCTGACCGGGCTGCAGAACCCCCAGCGTTTCGCTGTTGGACAGCACGGCGGAGACCGGATACATGCCGCCCGACAGCGCCTTGCCGAGCACGGTGATGTCGGCTTCGATATGTTCATGTTCCTCGGCCAGCAGTCTGCCGGTCCGGCCCAGCCCGGTCTGGATTTCATCCAGAATCAACACGACGTTATTGCGGCTGCAGATTTCACGCACCTGTGCCAGATAACCGTCCGGCGGAATAATGACACCGGCTTCACCCTGAACCGGTTCGACCAGGAAACCCGCGGTGTTCGGCGTAATAGCCTGCTCCAGCGCCTGCGCATCACCAAAAGGGACGGTTTTGAATCCGGGCGCGAAAGGACCGAAATTGTGCCGCGAATTATAATCGTCACTGAACCCGACGATGGTAATCGTGCGGCCGTGAAAGTTGTTTTCGCAAACGATGATTTCAGCCTGATCGTGCGGGATTCCCTTGACTTCGTACCCCCATTTGCGCACCGTCTTGAGCGCGCTTTCCACCGCTTCCGCGCCGCTGTTCATGGGCAACACCTTATGGGCATTGGTCAATGCGCAGACATCCTGGTAAAAAGCCGCCAGCTGGTCGTTGTGAAAAGCCCGCGAGGTGAGCGCCAGCCGCCCGGACTGTTCCACCAGCGCCGCATGAATACGCGGATGGCAGTGGCCCTGATTGACGGCCGAATACGCTGACAGGCAATCCATATATTTGCGTCCGTCGATATCCCACACCCATACGCCGGCGCCGCGCGACAGAATGACGTCAAGCGGCTTGTAGGTATGCGCGCCGAACGCGTTCTCCACCGCCAGTATCTGTTCATGGGATCGGTCTTGCAGATTGCTCATCGGTATCGTCTTTGAAATGAATGAATGATTGATGGATGAAATAGTCCGGCATGGCGCTGGCAAACAGCTTATCACACTCTTTTCGGAAACGGGACGGCAACCAGTCACGTTTTGCCGCAAGGTACGTATTCGCACGTATTCTTTTTGCCGCAGGTCTGCGATAACTTACCGGCTTGACTTTACTAATCCGGCTGGCTGGATTAAGCTTTTCTTCTGTGCAAGCTGGTTTTGGAGAACCCCGTTTAGGGATGGCTGGTGGACTGACGCGCACAACCGGCTTTTCGTTTGTTTTATCTGGTCCGGCGGTGGACGGTGATACTGAAAATTCTTCAACCGGCTACGGTCTGTAAAATTCTGACAATCAATTGAGGAGGTCATATGAAACTGATTTTAATACTGGCATTTTTTATGTATGCACAGACAGTCACAGCGGAGGACACAAGAGATCATCCCGATGCAGAACCCGCGCAGGCACAAGAACATAAAAGCGAAGCGCATCGCAGTGACGGACATGATAACGGTCATGGTCATGGGCACGGACATGGCGGTATGGGACATGACAAAGAAGGTCACGGTGGCGGCAAGCATGGTGGCCACGGTGACGGCGATCATGGCCACGGGCATGGTGGCGGTGGAGGTCATGGGCATGGCGGCAAGCTGGATGAAACTCAACTCAAGCGGTTTTTTGAGCCGCTGCCTGCGTCCATTATCGATGAACAAAAAAATGCCGCGCTGATAAAGCTTGGGAAAAAACTGTACATGGATCCGCGATTATCTGTCAATGACAAGATTTCGTGCAATTCATGCCACAGCCTCAGCAACTTCGGCGTGGATAATGAGCCGACCTCGCCCGGCCATGAAGGCGAGCGCGGAGACAGGAACTCGCCAACGACCATGAATGCCGCGCTGCATATCGCGCAATTCTGGGACGGCCGCGCCGCAGATGTCGAGGAGCAGGCGCTGGGGCCAATTTTGAACCCCGTTGAAATGGGCATGCCAAGCGAAGAAGCTGTGGTCAAAAAACTGAAGGGCATAGACGAATATCAATCACTGTTCGCTGAAGCCTTCAGCGGCGAAAAAGATCCGTTGAAGTACAAGAACATCGGGGTGGCGATCGGTGCTTTCGAACGAACCCTGCTAACGCCGTCGCGGTTTGATGATTTTCTCAAGGGCGACAAGGATGCGTTGAGTAAAAGCGAGAAAAGAGGCCTGAAGAAATTCATCAACATAGGTTGCGTCACCTGTCACAACGGCGCGCTTGTCGGCGGTAATTCCTACAAAAAGATCGGCCTGGTCGAGCCCTATGAAACATCGGATATGGGGCGATACGAAGTCACCGGACTTGAAACCGACAAAAAAGTATTCAAGGTGCCAAGCCTGAGAAACATTACCAAAACAGCACCGTATTTTCATGACGGCTCGGTTGAAACGCTGGATGAGGCGATCGAGCTCATGGCGAAACATCAGCTGGGGCGGGACCATGCCGGTCACGGCATGGTCAGGGACATCAAGGCTTTTCTGGGCTCTCTGACGGCTAAAAGCGCCGAGTAGTCTGGCCTGCTCGTGTACATACAGAGGCGCGCAAACCGCTGCGCGCGCGAATCAACACCGGCAGCGCGCCTCATGATCAGGCACAATAACCGGCCATAGCAAACAAAAGCATGCAACGGTTTTTCATTCTTCCTGCGCAATACTTTTAATGATATAGCCGCCTGATTTTTCATCATGTTCCAGCGCCAGCAATTTGTTGGCCTGCGCGGCTTCGAGGAGCTTTCCAAAGGTCCGGAATCCGTGATAGGTTTCATTGAAACCGGGTTTGCGCCGTTTGAGCGTCTGTTTGACCATCGACCCCCAGACTTTTTCTTCAGCGCCGCGTTCTTCAAATAAGTCTTCAACCGTTTCCATCACCAGATCCAACGCCTCCTGCTTCTTGTCTTCTTCGGATTGCGCATTCGCCTGCGGCGCGGATTTTCTGGTTGCGATTTTACGTTTGGCTTTATGCTGTTTATCGGTTTCGCGGATCAGATCGTCGTAGTAGATAAATTCATCGCAATTGGCAGTCAGCAAGTCGGATGTGGATTTTTTGACGCCAACGCCGATGACCACTTTGTTGTTTTCGCGCAGTTTGCTTACCAGCGCCGAAAAATCGGAGTCGCCGCTGATAATAACGAAAGTATCGACATGCGCCTTGGTGTAGCAGAGATCAAGCGCATCGACGACCATGCGTATATCGGCCGAGTTCTTCCCCGACTGGCGCACGTGCGGGATCTCGATAAGCTCAAAAGCCGCTTCATGCATGGCCGCCTTGAACTCCTTGTAACGCTCCCAGTCACAGTAAGCTTTTTTAACAACGATATTGCCTTTGAGCAACAAACGCTCGAGTACCTTTTTAATATCGAACGCCGCGTATTTGACGTCCCGCACACCCAGCGCGATGTTTTCAAAGTCACAAAACAAGGCCATATTTTGCGTTCTGGAATCTGCGGCCATACTATCTCCGGTTATTTGATATACGCGCTGAAGCGTATCATAAACTGATCATGGGTCAAGCCGTTCACCAGCCAGCCGTAAACAGTGGCGTTTACAGTGGTGTTTTAAGCGATGCTTTCCAACGCAGGCCGGTATTTTTCTCTGGCGTCTGCAATCACCGGATCGCCGTGTCCAGGAAGGACATGACTGAAATCGCAATTCAGCAACGCTTTGACTTCATTTTTGTCGACACCGGAATACCTGAGCCAGCCCGGCCCGATATGATAGGGATGAAAAAACCCCATGCTTTGCATCATGATCTTTGCCAGCCAGTTATGATATTCGTCCGGATGCGGCGTATTCTGCAGTGAATCCGCTGTAATCAGAATACCGTCATTTTGCTCGAGCTTCAGAACGGCCTCGGCCGGACGGGCGGTTTGAAACCAGATCAGCGAAGCGTTGGCTATGGGTAAAGGGTCCTTAACATCCAGCACGACATCCGCTTGCATGTAACCGGTTGCTGCGTCATTCGGCAAACTAGTGACTTTACGCGTATAAACCTGGCCTTTAAGGGCATATATTGTTGCATTATACCGCGCCTTGAAGAAAGCCTCGTCTCTGCCGTGAAAACCCCCGATCCTGATAACCGTGCTGATTTTTCCCAGACTTTCCAGCGCCTGCATGCCCGATTCGGATAGCCGTATCGGATTGATCAGGGTCAGCCCGGCGTTATCTCTGATGATTGTCATGGATCTTGAAATATACATGGGCAGGAACATGGCCATGTTGAGCTGACCTTTCACGAACCAGATATTATCAAAGATCTGATTGATGCTGCCGTGTTTCGATGGTGGATGAATAATGCATGTCTCTTTTTTCATGAGCGGTCCTACATGTTATCAGCAAGCCGGCTCAGTATAGGCATTTGAAAGGTTAGACACAAGTTTGGTGTTTATATCATCGTTGCGCATTTATGGATTCAAACCACAGCCGAATTTAAAACTCCTTTTCAGATGATGATACTATTGCAGTATCAGTCGCCAGTGCCGGTTCCGCAAGGTATCGATCCAGGCGGAAAGGCAATAACTGCACTTTTTATTATTTCACAGCATGAAGACAGCATTAAAAATAGCAATCTCCCTGTTATTATCCGGTTTTGTTGGTTTCTATATACAAACCGTATTGCTCATCACCACAAACCCCGCGCACTGGACAGGCATGGCTTTGTCGCTGGCTTGTGCAGGCTGGGTTGGCTGGTGTACATGGAAGCTGCTTAGCGGTAGACAAATCAGTGTCAGCGCCGCGGTATCGGCAGGCGCGCTCATTTTCGGCGCATTTGGATTTGTCTTTGGTTTTTTCGGACCGATGCTGATAACAGTGGGTTCCGGAGAAACGGCGTTCACAGGTATTGTGGCTGCCAGTACGCTGGGCCTGTTAATCGGCGCAGCCGGAGGATTTTTCTATGCAAGCGGCCAGAAACGCGGTTAACCCAACGGAATGGACTTCTCCATCCATTGGATTAAAGCAGCTGGTACGCAGGAGAGGATTATCCCGGATTCGGTTTTCCATGCCCCCGTGTCAGATAGTCTTTTGATTGCATTTCCACCAATCTTGAAACCGTGCGTTCAAATTCAAAGCCCGAATTACCCGATTGATAAAGCAGCTCAGGCGGCACAGCTGCCGAGCACAATAATTTGACACCATGCTCATACAGCGCATCGATGAAATGAATGAAACGTGTCGCTTCACTGGCGTTTTCATGGGTAAATTGCGGAATCGCCACCACAATAACGGTGTGGTAGGCCCTGGCGATGGCCAGATAATCGGCCGGACCCAGCGGATTGGCGCAGAGCCGCTTGAATGAAAAAACCGCCACGCCACGCGCCGATTTTGGCACGAACAGCTTGCGTCCCTGTACAATCAGTTCTCCGCTCGGCACTTTGTCTCGATCTTCCACGCTGCGGTCCGTCAAACGAAAAAAAACGGTAGACAATGCTGTGGTTGTTTGTTCATTGACGGGATAAAAGTACGTATCAATGCCTTTCAGCCGGTCGTAGCGGTAATCCATCGGGCCATTCAGGGCGATAACTTCCATTACTGCTTTTACATGGTCGATAAACGGTACAAACCGGTGCCGGTTCAGGCCGTTTTTATACAAGTCGTCCGGTTGCCTGTTCGAAGTGGCCACGACGACGACGCCCTGTCTGAATAATTCGTTGAATAGCCTGGCAACGACCATGGCGTCAGCAATATCGCTTACCTGAAGCTCATCAAAACATAACAGCACTGCCTGTCTGGCAATCTGTTGTCCGATGGCAGGCATGGGATCATCCAGGTCAATTTTTCTGCCTTGCATATTCTGCAGATCTTTGACTGTCTGTTTGCGCTGTTGCGAAGAAAGGCGGTGCCAGGCTTTCAGGTGATGATGAATCTCGAGCATGAATTCATGAAAATGCACACGCCGCTTAATTTCTACGGGCGCTACGCCATAAAACAAATCCATCAGCATGGACTTGCCGCGGCCGACACCGCCGTATAGGTAAATGCCTCTGGGCGGCTCCGGTATGTTGTCGTGTTTGTAGAAGAAACGGGCAAACCAGCCGTTCTTCCGGATCCCCGCGGGCGTATAGCCTGACAATTCATGATGCAATCGTTCCAGTGCCGCAACAGCGCCGGCCTGATCCGCATCCAGCTTCAATTCGCCGTCTTGCATCAGCGCCCGGTATTCCGTGGCGGGCGTCCTGCTTGCGCCGGACTGGGCAGTATTTTTCACAAAACGGTAACAGTCATGATTTCAGTCCTTTTGACTGGCCGGATATGCCGCCCGGATATTCTCCAGTATCTGCATCACGGTTTGTTGGGGCGCACCGATATTCAGGCGCATAAATCCGCTTCCCTGTCTGCCGAATAATATTCCCGGACTCAGACCAGCGCCGGCTTGCTGGATGAAAAACTGTTGTAACGCTGCATCCGTCATGTCCATTGCTTTGCAATCCAACCAGAGCAAATAGGTGCCCTCGGGCCAGATAAGGCGAATGTGCGGGAGATATTCGTCCAGAAAAGCTGCGACGCAATCACGTGTATTGCGCAGATAATGACACAATGTTTCCAGCCACACGTCTCCTTCACGGTACGCAGCCTCAAAAGCGGCGATACTGAACGGATTGGACGCGCTGACATGCCATGTTTCAAAAATTCCGGTGATGGCGTCGCGGATTGTTTTGTCCGGAATAATCAGCATGGAAAGATTCAAGCCGGGAATATTAAATGTTTTACTCGGCGCCATGGCAGTCATAACACGGTTCTCGCTGCCCGCGCGCGTGGCCAGTACAGTATGTCTGTTTTTTGGATAAATCAGATCGGCATGTATTTCGTCGGACAAAATCATGAGATCATATCTCTCAGCGATCTGTAATAACTGCACCAGTTCTTGCGGCGTCCAGATACGTCCGACCGGATTATGCGGAGAACACAACAACAGCAATCGCGCATTTTTTGCACAATGCTCCAGATGATCAAAATCTATGCTATAACGGCCATGTTCATACTTCAGGGGATTTTCGATGAGTTTTCTGCCCGCCCCGGTAACGGCCGAAAAAAACGGGAAATAGACCGGTGGTTGAATAATCACCGATTCACCAGGCTGGGTAAATGCCATGACAGCCGCGTTCAATGAAGGCACCACACCGGGACACATGACAAGCCAGTCGCGTTCAATCGTCCAGCCATGACGCCGTTGCATCCAGGCAACCGATGCATCGTAAAGACTGTCCGGAAACAATGTATAACCGTAAACCGGGTGTCCGGCGCGTTCAAGTAATGCATGCGTAACTGCGGGAGGCGCGGCAAAATCCATGTCCGCCACCCAGGCCGGTATCACATCCGGCTGGCCAAACATTGCTTTGCGGCCATCGTACTTGGTACTGCTGGTACCAGTACGATCAATATATCGATCGAAAAATTCCGGGCCTATACCGGCACTCAAAGCACCCGCTCCCAGACAGTCACCTCTGACAAGGTATGCTGATGTTTATGGCTTGTTTCGCGGATGACAAACGGTACGGATTGCGGGCCCTGAATCAATTTGAAATGTTTGCCGAGAATTGCTTTCAATCCGTCCAGCGTTGTGAAGTTTTCACCGTCCCGCTTGTATCCGCCAATCCAGTGCTCTTTCTTGGTATGTTCGGTCAGCCAGGTATAGGGTGACGCCATCAGCAACAATCCGCCCATGTTGATGCGCGTATGAATGGTATTGAGCAGTTTGGCCGGTTCGTACAGACGGTCAATCAGATTGGCGGCCAGAATCAGATCGTAATCCGTATGGATCGGCTTCAGGTTACATGCATCGCCCTGATAAAACGCCACTTTATTTTTTACGTGCTCCAGCTCCAAACCGTTCAGCGTGCGCTCCTTATAGAACACCAGATCACCCTCGTCAATCAGCGTATAGCGCAGCACGCCCTGCTGAGCCAGCTGTACGCCCTGACCGATAAAACGTGCGGAAAAATCGATACCGGTAACATGATCGAAATGACGCGCGAGTTCAAATGTTGAACGGCCGGATGCGCAGCCGAGATCAAGCGCCTTGTGCGCCGGTCTGCCGCCCATTGCCGCAATAGCTATTTCCGCCAGCGTTTTGGGAAAATTGGGCACATCGAAGTATGTGTCGCCATAATGAAATTCAGCGTACTCAGACAGCAGTTTGTCGGTTTCATAATTCGAAGTTTGCACCACGGCCGGCGCGTCTGAAACGACGTAACGAAATCCGGCATGCTGGAAAAAATGCCGCCGGAAAGCGTATCGCGAACTTCGCAGTGTTTCGTTGCCGCAGGAAATCCATGAGCCGCCTTTGATGAGGTTGTGCTGATTGTCAAAAGTCGGCGTGGTGAAATCGTCATACAACGGATGCACATCAAAACCTTCGAACGGATAAGTCGGGGTTTCCGTCCACTGCCAGACATTACCGGCTATATCGTAAAATTCGCCCTGCTGAAATTCATTGACCGGACAGCTCGAAGCGTAATAATCAAGATGCAGATTGCCCGCAGCGGGTTTATCGTGCGGCACTTCAGAAAGACCGGCGACATCGTACAAGCGGTACCATTCATCTTCGGTAGGCAGCCTGACCGGCTGGCCGGTGGTTTGGGCTTTCCAGTTGCAAAACGCCTTTGCCTCATGATAATTGACGTCAACCGGCCAGTCCCACGGCATCGGTATTTCATCGGTCATGGTACGCATAAACCAGCCATCCCCTTTTTTGACCCAGAAAGCGGGATGCGCCGCTTTGCTGAAGTTGCGCCACGAAAGACCTTCTTCTTCCCAATAGTTATCTGTCTGGTATCCTTTTGCTTCGACGAAAGACAGATACTCCTGATTGCTGACCAGATACTTGCTGGCCTGAAAGGCGGCGATATCGGCGCTGTGCTGGCCGTACTCATTATCCCAGCCGTAGTGCGTGTGCGTGGATTTGTTATTACCGATTTTTATTGCGCCAGCCGGAACAAGAATAAGCGCGTTGGCAGGCGCCGCACCGGTTTTCTGACAGGGACGCCACTGCGGGTGCGGCTGCACATAATCCATGGCATGCTGGCGGATCAGCACAGACGATGTCTCCAGATGGATTTGTTCGTGTTCGATACCCATCAGAACCGGCCAGAAAGGACTTTCCCAGCTGACAGGTAATATCAATGGCAGATCACTGATCAGTCTGTCAACCATCTCGCGTATTTTGCGGCGGTATTCAGTGACTTCCTCAACCGCGGGCCAGTCGTAATGGGTGTTATCCAGGTCGTCCCAGCTCATTTCATCCACACCGACCGCAAACATCGACTCAAATTTAGGATTGATGCGCTCGGTGATCAGGCCGGCCAGCATCAGCTTATTGACATAAAAAGTCGCCGTATGACCATAGTAAAAAATTAGCGGGTGGCGCAGTGAAATCGATTTTTTGTAATAAGCTTGCGTATTGCGCAGTGTTTTGAAAAGCTGTTCATAGCAATCGAGTGTGGCATGAAAATATGCGCGAATCTCTTCGCGTTTTGTGTCGACATCCTCGCCGCTGAGCAGAGGCGTTCTCTGAATCGGTTGTTTTGGCATATAGTGTATTGATAATCAAATTATTCAAAATCTGGGCGTTATTATAACCTCTCGCAAAATGGTAATCACTCTCATCACAAAATTTAAATCCCTAATCCTGTTATGGATTTGGTTGAGCCTGCTGTCATTAACTGACAGAAGCAAGCAAACTGAACGGCTTTGTCTGCGCTATTCTCAGCCGCTAAAATACATTTTGAAACCCACAGTTAATTGGAATTATAATGCGCCAGCCTCTATTAAAATAACTGCCCGGTTTGGGGACATGAAATGATTAAAACTTCTCTATTAATTCAATGCGTGTATATACTTGCTGTACTTGTAACCGTTACGCATGCGGCAGTTGCCAGCGAATCTCCCGGTGCCCCCGGTGCTGTGCCGTGTGACCGTCAATCCGAAGCTACCCGTCCCTGCCCGCTTGAACTGCCCGCTGAAACAATATCAAAGCTCAGGATTGACGCCGGTTTTGGCTGGGGGATTTTTAGTGGCAGCATTTATAATGGCAACAGTGAATACACCGTTACGCAACTGGATGTCAGCATGGAGCCGATTCACGACCACCATACAATGGAGATGACGCACGCAGGGCATGCTGTATCGCATGAACCCAGAATCAAGCAAATTAGAATGAACCTTCTGCCGTTAACCAAGGGCGCCATATCGATGGTACTGGACGATGATGTGGTGCATGTGCATGACTTTAAATGGGAAGTAATCAAGGCATATGGCTATAAAAAGCAGTAGTTACAACGCAATTGTTTAAACCTAACGGTCATGCAGAAGATGTCATCACCCCGGAAATCTTTCACTGTAAAATCCTCAGTTGATCGCTACAACCATGGCCAATCTTATGAACTGAACCACTACAGGCTGACGCCGGTTTTGGCCTGTAATTATAATGCCTGCTGGTTTTCATGGATTCTAACGAAAGTACAGTCTGTACCCATAAATCCACTTTCCGGTTTTTAATCTGCTCTGTCTTGAATTCCAGCAGCTGATACGATATTCAGGCTGGCGCTATTCACCTGCCGGATTGAAGAAATCTTCCCATGTCGTGCATGCGCAGTTTTACCGGCATCGCAATCGACATTCTTGCTTTTTTCGAACATATACCGAATGTCGATTAAGCAGCCGTAACGCTGATCTACAGCGGCTTTTGCAACACTGTGTTACGCGCCTGCGCCAGCATATCCGGATAGTCCCTGCTGTAATGCAGTCCCCGGCTTTCGTGCCTGAGCATCGCGCTGCGCACGATGAGATCGGCCGTATCGACCAGATTACGCAGTTCAAGCAGGTCGCTGGACACACGGAAATGCGTATAATATTCATTGATTTCTTCACGCAGCAAATCAATTCTGTGTTGCGCGCGCTGCAGGCGCTTGGTGGTTCGAACGATTCCGACATAACTCCACATGCAGCGGCGCAATTCATCCCAGTTATGCGAAATAACTATTTCCTCATCGGCATCGGTGACACGGCTTTCGTCCCAATCGGGAGTCACTGGCGTTGATACCGCTGATTGACTGTTGATATCCTCTGCCGCAGCACGGGCAACGACTAGGCATTCCAGCAGCGAGTTGCTGGCAAGCCGGTTTGCGCCGTGCAGCCCGGTGTGCGCGGTTTCCCCAATAGCATATAAATTTTTCAGATCGGTACGCCCAGTCCGGTCTGTGAGAATGCCGCCACAGGTATAGTGCGCCGCAGGCACAACAGGAATGGGTTCTTGTGTCAGGTCTACCCCAAGCTTCAGGCAACGTGCGTAAATCGTCGGGAAATGCTGCTGCAGGAAATTGGCCGGCTTATGTGAGATATCCAGATAAATGCAATCCAGACCGCGTTTTTTCATCTCAAAATCAATTGCGCGCGCCACGATATCACGGGGCGCCAATTCGGCGCGTTGATCATGATCGGCCATGAAGCATTCGTCGTTCGGCAATTTAAGCAGACCGCCTTCACCACGAACCGCTTCACTGATCAGGAACGATTTGGCATGCGGATGATAAAGGCAGGTCGGATGAAACTGAATGAACTCCATATTGGCAACCCGGCAGCCCGCACGCCACCCCATTGCAATACCGTCTCCCGTCGCCGTATCGGGGTTGGTGGTGTATAGATAAACCTTGCTTGCGCCACCGGTTGCCAGAACGGTATTCTGTGCCGTAAACGTGCGCACACGCCCCTTGTCCCGGTCCAGCACGTACGCGCCCATGCAGCGTTTGTCATAAACGGGTTTTTTGCGGATTTTATCGCTGGTAATCAAATCAATGGCAATATGCTGTTCCAGTATCCGAATATTGGGACAGCTGCGCACCCGCTCGATCAAAGTCTGTTGAACCGCCTTTCCCGTCGCATCACCGCTGTGTATGATGCGCCGCGTACTATGGCCGCCTTCCTTTGTCAGATGATAACCGGTGCCGTGATTATCGTCTCTGCTAAATTCTACACCCTGCTTGATCAACCAGCCTATGGCTTCTTGCGCATGCCCGGCTACAAACCGGACAGTTGATTCATCGCATAGTCCTGCGCCGGCAATCAACGTGTCCTGCACATGCTTTTCCGGGGTGTCCTCATCGGATAAGGATGCAGCAATACCGCCTTGCGCCCAGCCGCTGGCGCTGTCATCAAGGGTTTGTTTTGTGACGATACCTATCCGCTGGGTTTGCGCCAGATTCAGGGCAAGCGTGAATCCGGCCAGACCGCTGCCAATGATTAAAGTATCGAAATGTAGGTTAGGCATTCACGCTGATAACGCATGTCTGGTTATTGCTGTTTTATGAATGCCCTATCATATCAGAGAGCACAACCGGCATGCTAAATCTGTGCATTGTAAAAACACCCGTCATCTTTTTCGGCATCATTGACAGCGCCATGGTGCATTGCGGCTACTGACACGCCACCAGATTGATAGTGCCTTGTTGATGACTGCCAAACACATCATTCTCGCCGTCTCTTTTTACCAGCTCGATTGCGTTCCATGTCCCGCTGAGCGTCGAAGCGCTTAATTTGGCTGCTAACGTTTCCGTCCAGAATTCAATGCCTTCTTCGCGGTCGGAACTCACAATAGTCAGTTTGATACTGTCACCGATCAGTATGGCATTGCCGTGCGCAGCCGACAGAGTATTTTCATAATCGACCGAGCCGAACAGTGCAAAATAACCGCCTTCTTTCTCATAGACACCAAACTTGTACTTCCAATAAGGCTCGTTGTTCTGGTTGAATACCTGCCAGCAAAACTCGCCCCGGAATGTTTCGGCCAGAGAATACGGCGCGCCCGCCAGCATAACAATGGCGGCTAATACTGTGAATATGCGTTTAGTGATCATTTTCTTCTCCATATTTAAAATATTGTCCCATTGAGTGCAATTTTTCCCGCACCGGTCAAACCATCACGTTTAATACGATAACTTATTGACCGCGCACAATTAAAAAAGCATATCAAAGCAACTGAATTTACATGTAAATCAATCTTCCTGGACGATGTGGCGAAGTTGTATTCATTCGCCGTCCAATGCGGTAAAATCGCACTCGGCATTTTTTGCTTAACCTAGTACTCTATCCATATGATATTGCCTGCAGGCACACCTTACAATACACACTGACAAACGCACTGAACCCGGCATATCATATGGATAGAGTACTAGATGCACATATCGCAACAGATTTGACTGCTGCATATGTCAACATGTTCAACATTCACAAACAGCTAATCAAGAGAAAGGAAATTTATGACTAATATCCCCGGATATACCTATGGCAGTGCTGAAGTAGCAAAATCCCCCTTGTCAATGGATGATTTTGACAGGTTAAAACAGGCAGCTTTATTCGGCGACGATGATGTGCGCTACCTGAAAATGTCGCACGATATCCTGAAAGACCAGGTTGAACAAATTCTCGACGTCTGGTACGGCTTTGTCGGCTCTACGCCGTTTTTGCTTCACTATTTTACCAACAAGTCCGATAACCAGCCTAACACGGATTATCTTGGCGCGGTACGCAAACGCTTTGGCCAGTGGATTCTGGATACCGCAAATGCCAGGTATGACCAGGACTGGTTGAATTATCAGTATGAAATCGGCCTGCGCCATCACACCAGCAAAAAGAACAAAACCGATGGCGTCGACGCACAGCCGATTATCAATTTGCGCTATGTGCTGGCGCTGCAGGTGCCAATCACTACCACGCTGCGCCCTTTTTTGGAAAAAGACGGCCATTCCACTGAAGATGTTGACAAGATGCAAGACGCCTGGCGCAAGTCCGTGCTCATGCAGGTGATTTTATGGTCGCAACCGTATATTCATGACGGCCAATTCTGATCACGGCATACTTAACAGGTTGTTGAAAAACGTTTTGCAGGGGGTGTCGCCATGTGTTATGTGCAATTCTGTTTGTTCAAAACGCTTGAACATAGCTGTGGCTATGCTTTGAACGCTTTTCACAAACATTCATCAAGCATCAGGAATCTGCACGCGCATAAATGCACATAATACATGACGACACCCCATAGAGCGCATGTTTGCCATCGAATCAGAAAAAATCTGATATTTTCAAATTTGGGTGAATCAGCATCCAGTATTTTCAGTATCAGCGTCTATTATGAAAAAAATTAAACTGCATAAACAATGGTATAAATATTAGACTGATAAACTTGCTCGCTGTTTTTTGAAAATAACTAAAAAAATTCAACGCTGATTGACACACAAAAAAAGTGAAGACCAGATGATTCTGGTTTTTACTCAAAACAAGTGTATATTTGATTAAATCAGCCTGGCTTCACTTCTTCCATCAAAGGTATATTAATTTCAGCCTGTTCTATCCTTGAGGTGCGGGCTTGTCTGGTTCAGTCCTTAACTCAGTTAAGCCTGCTTGTACCGTAGGTTGCTGCGTTATAGTTTTGTTTTCTAAGGCTTCGATACGTGCTTGCAATTTGGCAACCACGGTTTCTGCTTCCGGTCCCTCGGTATGAGTAAACTCAACACTGTCTTCATAAGGTTCACGTGTGGTGCCTGTAACCTTGACTAACATGCCTGCAATGAGGCCGCCAATTATAGCGATCAACAGAGTTATTCCAATACCGGCAAGTTGAGCTGTTGCAACGCTCGGCGGGATGATAAGAAATGCGCTGAATCCGCCCAATAGTCCAGGCATGCCATGTAAATTATGGACGCCACAGGTATCATACAATTTGAATTTTGATTCAAGTGCCGGTAGCAGATATCTGTAGCCGAGAACAGAAATGGTGCCAGCAAGCAGACCGATAGCAAAAGCGCCTGCAGGGTTTACGACATCGCAAATTGAACCAATGGCAACACCGCCTGCCAACGCCGCATTAGCCATATCAACCATTGATGTTTTACCTTTGTTGACCATGGTACTAACAAAATAGGTCGCGATCGTTGCGCCACTGAGTGCAAGCAATGTGTTTACAACAGTTTGTGGCATTTGCTCGAGAGGGACAAGAGCAGTAGCAAAACTCGGCCAGAAAAGCCACAAAACAACCGACCCCAGCATAGCATAACGGTCAGAAGTAGGATCCGACTCGATAGGTCGACTGCGTTGATATGCAGTAGTCAATACAATAGACATGGCCATCCCAAAATAGGCGCCAAAAGCATGGATTACAATCGATCCCGCTGTATCCTGAAATCCTGTTGTTAAGCCGAAGGCATCGTCCAGAACAATCCATTCATTCAATAAATATAAGGGCACCACCAACAGCGCCAGCAACGCATATTGAAATACCCGCAGGCGTCCAAGTACTGCGCCCATAGCGATTAACGCTGTAGCTGCTGCCAATTCCGCAAAAAGTAATGCGTCTAACGTATGCGGCTCAAGCGCATGCCCAAAAATTCCATTGGCGCGAAGTAAAATGTAGAGAGGCAAACTGACTGCAACAACAAGATAGGTGCCGGTAATCGCGCCAAAACCATATCTCCGGATGAATACCATGAGAAAACCAAAACCAATCAGCAACATCGCCAGAATATGAATGATATAGTTGTACTGTGCGACTACTTGTGCGTCGCTGACATCAGTCGCTAATTCAACGGCGCCTGCCAGACCACTGAAGCATAGAGGAAACAAACTTGCTATACTTAACAGTATTAAACGTAAGTCCTTGTTCATTTGATTGTTCCTTATTTTATTAGTAAATGGGTTGCCCCGGTCACTAGTTTGAATCCTAAAAACCATAAACACAATAGTGATATATAAAAAATAATGAACTTTTAATGACTTGTCGGCAGTGTAATGGCAAAACAAGCGGCATCCGCAAAGCAAAATCCAAGAAGTAGAACCACCAGCTGGACGCTAAAGCTTTCCGTAGCCGGTTTTTTGAAAGTAGCCACAGCATAATCGAGCTAGTGCTGCCTATTACCCACAAATATCAACAGTGATAATCATAAATCATCTTTCCACAGCATAAATCCCATGCACATATACTGAAATTCCAGATAGCCGC
>NZ_FOGH01000048.1 GCF_900111165.1 Nitrosomonas sp. Nm51 | reverse complement strand
CTGGATTGTTTTCAGGTGGTATAGCGGCGCAGATTATTACGCGCTACTCTAACCTGACGGACGTAATCTGGAACAACCAGAGCAAAGAAATCCTGAACAACCGGATTGTTCCTTAAGCTAGGCTAGCTATCATCGTCTCTGCTTGTGAAGAGTGGAGGCGATGGTTAAGCGGTATAGTGCCTGAGGGAGTAGGGAGAGCGTACTGCTGAGAGAGCCGTAGAAGACAGTAAGGAATCGTCATGTTATTAAAATTAATATCACACGAAACAAACGAAGGGAGAGTCTAGTGAGCAGAACAGACGAAATTTTAGCGGCGGCGAAGATGCCGCCGGAAGCGATCAGAATGTCCAGATACATTGATGCGGTATATTTTCCGATTCTGTGTATTCTGTTGGTTGGAACATTCCACATGCACTTTATGCTGTTGGCAGGAGACTGGGATTTCTGGCTTGACTGGAAAGATCGTCAGTGGTGGCCGGTAGTGACACCGATTGTAGGTGTAATGTACTGTGCGGCGTTGATGTATTATTTATGGGTGAATTATCGTTTACCGTATGGAGCGACCCTGTGTATTGTTTGCCTGTTGACAGGAGAATGGCTGACACGTTACTGGGGTTTTTACTGGTGGTCGCACTACCCGATCAACTTTGTATTGCCTTCGACCATGATACCTGGCGCGTTGATGCTGGATACCATCATGCTGTTGACGGGTAACTGGTTGATCACGGCATTACTGGGTGGTGGATTCTGGGGCTTGTTCTTTTATCCGGGCAACTGGCCGATATTTGGTCCGACCCACTTGCCGGTAGTAGTTGAAGGGGTATTGCTTTCAGTCGCTGACTATACAGGATTTCTGTATGTGCGTACGGGGACACCGGAATATGTACGTTTGATTGAGCAGGGCTCATTACGAACGTTTGGTGGACACACGACGGTAATTGCAGCGTTCTTCTCGGCCTTTGTATCGATGCTGATGTTCTGCGTCTGGTGGTACCTGGGCAAAATCTATTGCACCGCGTTCTATTTTGTTAAGGGCGAAAGGGGACGTATTTCACAGAAGAAAGACGTCACGGCATTTGGTGAACCAGGATTTGCAGAGAGGATTAAATAATGGAAATAAAGAACATGTTAAAGCTGGGCGTCATGGGGCTGTATGGAGCGGCGGTAGGTGCGGCGACATTAGCGTTGACGGTGGCGGTAGACGTTACGCCGGTAGCGGCGCATGGTGAACGTTCACAGGAGCCGTTTTTGCGCATGCGTACCATTCAATGGTATGACATGAGATGGGAGCCGAAAGTTACCAAGGTCAATGACATAGCGACGATGACGGGTAAATTTCACATGGCGGAAGACTGGCCGCGGGCGGTAGGCAAGCCGGATCGTGCGTTTTTTAACGTAGGTAGTCCGAGTCCGGTGTTTGTGCGTTTGAGCACCAAGCTGAACGGTGAGCCGATGTTCATATCAGGGCCGTTGGTGATTGGCCGTGACTATGAATTTGAAGTCAAGCTGAAGGCGCGTATACCTGGCCGTCATCACATGCACGCGATGGTTAACGTGAAGGAAGCGGGTCCGATTGCGGGTCCTGCATCGTGGATGAACATCACGGGTAGCTGGGATGATTTTACCAACCCTGTTAAGACGTTGACGGGAGAGACCATAGACACGGAGACGTTCAACTTTGCCAATGGAATATTCTGGCACATATTATGGACGGGTCTGGGTATTTTCTGGATTGGTTACTATGTAGCGCGTCCGATGTTTTTGCCGCGCAGCCGGGTATTGCTGGCGTACGGAGACGACCTGTTGCTGGATCCGATGGATCGTAAGGTGGCCTGGGGAGTTGCGATACTGACGTGTGCGCTGGTATGGGGTGGTTACCGTTATACGGAGAGCAAGCATCCATATACCATTCCGATACAGGCGGGTGAGTCCAAGATAGAGCCGTTGCCGATAGAGCCGAATCCTGTTGCGATCAAGGTAACGCATGCTAACTATGATGTACCTGGACGTGCGTTGCGGGTGACCATGGACATTACCAACAATGGTGACACGGCGATTAACATAGGCGAGTTCACGACGGCGGGAGTGCGTTTTGTAAACGAGCTGGGACGTGAGCATCTTGATCCGGATTATCCGAGGGAGCTGGTTGCGACTGGTTTGACATTGAATAATGACGCGGCGATAGAGCCGGGCGAGACCCGGGAAGTCAAGATGGAAGCCAAGGATGCGTTGTGGGAAGTACAGCGTTTGATGGCGTTATTGGGTGATCCTGAGAGCCGTTTTGGCGGGTTGTTGATGACATGGGATGAGGAAGGCAATCGTTACATTAACAGTATTGCTGGAGCGGTAATCCCAGTCTTTACCAGACTCTAAAATAGTAACAAGTAACAAGTAACAAGTAACAAGCAACAACGCCGGTACACCACTGTCATATGACAGCCGGTGTACCGGCTTTTTTGTTTGACGAAAGAGACGGATAAAGGGACGAGACTGCGGGCGAGTATTGTAAACGGATGATGCGCACTGCACAGGAGGAGAGATAGTGTTAAAGCGAGCCAGGAAGATTGGCGCGACGGTTATAATATGTGCTGCGGCGTTGTATACAGGCGCGGTATTTGCACATGGAGCAGAAGCGCTGGAGGATGACAGCTGCATGCGCCGGGTAGGCGAGAACATGATACATTTGAGTGTTTATCAGCCACAGATAGATATTGCCGGGCATTATTGCACGGACATACCTGCGGCAGGCAACACGGTGCTGGTGGTGGACTTGGTGGAACCGATGTTGCGTGAGATACCGGTTGGTATAAAGCTGATACGTGGCGGAAGAGAAGATGGCGATGTAATTGCCGACATTCGTTCGAGCATATATACGGATGGAGTTATCAACACACAGCAGGAATTGGAAGATGGCAGGCATTTGCTGGTTGTAACGGCGGAGGGCGTGCAACCGTTAAAGTACGTATATCATTTGCGCGTGGACATGGTGAATTACGCGGAAGTATTCAGGGCTACGATCGGTCCTGTGGTTGGGTTGTTGCTGATAGCGCTGATTGGTTACAAACTCTTCAGATCCAAACGATTCAAAAACTGGATGGCCGCTAAAAGAAAAAAAACAACTTTGTAAACAAAATTTTTTAATAAAGATTTATAATAACCCTTTTTGCAGGTGAACATGATGAGTTTCAAAATGATAAAAAAATTTTTAGTTTCAATGGTGGTCGTATCAGGCATTATTTTTTCTGGACAGGTCCATGCTCACGGTGGGCTGGCGCTGGAAGATGATTTATGTATTTTGACAGTAGGGCCTTACACAATTCACTTTACAGGTTACCAGCCAATGTCGCAGGAAGAAGAGTTTTGCGAGGATATCCCAGAGATTGGCAAAACAGTTGTAGCACTGGATTATATCAATGATGAACTTCGTCCATTTGCGACAGAAGTGCGGATTGTGCGCAGTACGACCCCCCTTAAGATCACTACCAGTACCACATCAAAGGATCTGGAAAAGATATCGGATGAGGATTTAGAGAACATGACAATCTATCACCTGCCGCCTGAAGTATATCCGAATGCCACCATTCTGGTTGAGCATTCATTTCCAGAGAAAGGAATGTTTGCGGGTGTGGTGACTGTAACGGGTAATGATCAGGAATGGGTTTCGGTTTTTCCATTCTCAGTTGGTGAAGGACTGCCAATTAATTGGTTTACGGATGTGTTGCCGTACGTTGTGCTTGTTGCTTTCGCAGCATTCTTCTTCTTGCGTAGCCGTAAGAAACCAGAGCAAGAAGGAACGGCAGCCTAAGAAAACGAACTCAATTCAAATATCGGATCTGGTTGAAGGTGGCGGGAAATATAGATTTCCTCTTCCTCTATTAGCATTCGATAAGGGTACTGGAAACACGGCAGACATTGTCGTGTTTTTTTTGGTTTTCATTTGTTGTCCCGTTTTTTTGGTATAAAACCTCCGTCTTCAGACGGAAAATGGCTTCAGCCGTAGAAGTTATCTCATACTCTATCCTTTTTAAAATGAGGGGTGAAACCCTCATTTTATACCTTTTATTTTTCAAACTTTGGTTTACACTCTCTTATTACATTGTTTATATTGACAAATATAAAATGCGATTGCCGAAATTTGATATGTAAAGGGTATAAAAAGGATAGAGTATGAGATATACAACAGGTTGTCACCATAAAACTCTCCAATATGTCATTTTTACAATTACCTTTTAAAGACATAATAATATGGTTTGTTGCTATTAAAAACCCCTTGATGAATAGGGTTTCTAGTGCAATATCATATTGATAGTAATAGGGTAGTTATTCTTTTTGTGAAACTCGGCAATCATGCAGGCTACCAGTAGAACACTTTTTTATTGACAAAGCCATTCAGTCTTTCCCGTTCCTCAACTTTAAAAGGTTTGAAGAAATAAGCTGTCAGTAAAAAGAATGCAGGCACTAGCAGTGCAAGGATAAGCAGGTTGGTCCAGCCTTGGGTCTGAAAAACAGACAATTGCGCCAGAAAGAAACCGCCTGTTGCCGCCAGAATCAATTTAATGAGTCCGGAGCTATCCGGGCGGTAGGCCGTATTGTGCATTAAAAAGGAAATAATCGTGGCGTTAAATAGCAGCTGACTGATAATAATGGCGCTGATCGGTCCCCACAGTCCCTGATTTGCCTCCAACAAACCATAAGCAAGGGGTAGTGAAAGAACACCAAGAATGCTGCCCCACAAGACAATATGATTTTTATCGATAGCAACCACGATGGTTGTTAAAATCCGGTGCTGACTAAGCGGAATCATCGCAAACATCAGGCCGGTTAAATAATCGCCGGCCTGCGTAAATTTACCGTCACTTATTAAGTTGAGCAGTTCATCTCCTGTAAGCCAGACATAAACCACCACGGGCATCAGAACAAACAAACTCAATTTTCCCGCCAGATTTGCATTACGCGTTAATTCATGCATGCTGCCTGAGTATACATAAGAAGCAACGAGTTTAGGCTGGATCAGGTTGAATAATAATGTCGCCGGAAGATAATTTGCAATCTGCATGTATAGTTTACACAAAAAGCCAAATAAGGCAGTGGCTTCTATTCCCAGATAGCGCTGGGTTATTAGAATGAGCGTTTGAGGGCTGTAGGTCAAAATGATCAGGTGACTGAAATACATGTTACGGGCAACGCGCCACATTTTTGACGCCTTTGGCAGTTGCCAGTTATCTTTTCCTGATTTGTTCTGGTAAGTGTTTAGATGCAGATTTAATCCATATAACACCAATAGAAAACCCAATGCAGATGCAGCGATTTCTGCAAGTATGACGTAATAGAGATAAATACTGCCGTGAGAAACGGCAATACCAATGAGTAATAGAAAAATAAAATTACGTGCCGCAAGGCTGATTTGCGCAAGCTTTTGTTGCATCAATGACGCTAAGATGTTTTCCCGAATACGCCTGCTTAAGCCTTCCAGAAAGAGGACAGCTAAAAATAATTTTGCTGGCGTTTCATACTGCATCAGTTCCGCAGGCATCAGCCATTGCGTCATAGCAAAAAGCAGAAAAGCGCCAGCCAGAAGCGTGAAGGCAAACAATGCAATAATCTTCCACACAAATTGCACAAGCAACTGACCGTTGCCATGTAAACGACACTCGGGTAAATAACGCGCCGATAACCAAGGTAAGCCGAAAGAAAATATGGCCAGGGCCAGCTCCATAGTTGCGACCAGAAGCACATACATACCATATTCTTCTGTAGTCAGCAGTCTAACCAGTAGCAATAGGATAATGAGTGTGAGCAACGCTGATACTGCTTTGCCGCTCAAAAAATGTATTGCGCTGTGCTTGAGTTCAGTTGCCGAATACATCATCACAAGCTCATACCGTTTGTTTGCGCAAGGATGATAGATGTTGACGGTGCAGCCATGCAAGATAGCCTAGCAAGGCAGTAAATACAATCTGAAAACTCAAGAGTTCCAGAATACCGACACGGTAAAACAAATAAAAGGCAAAGATTGCCATGGCGGCTTGTATGGCTGCTGCATCAGCACGG
This sequence comes from Nitrosomonas sp. Nm51, assembly GCF_900111165.1. Lineage (GTDB taxonomy): Bacteria > Pseudomonadota > Gammaproteobacteria > Burkholderiales > Nitrosomonadaceae > Nitrosomonas. The sequence continues at coordinate 13,170 of NZ_FOGH01000048.1, read as the reverse complement.
ACAACTGGAGAAGCCGATTCTCGTATTAATCGGTTAGCACAACGCCAGGCCAATATCAGTATGGTTATAAATAACAGAAAACCAAAAACTCCCAGGTCCCAGAGCAGTGTGGGCGTAGCGGTCAAATTAATTCCATAATTCGGATAATGAGTGGCGATATGCCCGCGTGTGGCAGTATGAGAGGCGCCCAATCCATTTCCGAAAAAAAATGATACCGGATCACCGGCATCTTGATTTTGTGCCCAAAAAGTAATGGCTGTGGTCCGGTTCAAATAGTAACCGCCGTAACCTTTGTCCTGAAAATTATATGCAATTGTGTCGGAAACAAGTTCTTCCTTGCTTTTTTCCGGCATAAAGTTCAAATAAGTGTAACCGGCGGTGACTGTAATCAACATGACAACAGAGAAACTCAGCAGCCAGTATCGCAGCTGTTTTACTATTCTATGGCGGTAGAGCACTGCGAACATGAGCGGTAACATAATAAGTACGACTTTTGTTTCGCCTAAAAACAACGGTGCAGCAATGGTGAGCACTAGCACGAAAAAATAGCCGGCCGGCAGCAAATTTTCAATACGCCGTGCCAACAGAAATCCCAACATAATGATCAGGAATACAGCCATCTCGCCACTCGCGCCGCCACCGGTAATGCTCGAACCGAATGTGCCTGCAACGACATCAACCGGCACCATATGAGGATAAGCGTTTTTGATGCTTTCCCGGAAAGGAACCCATGTGATCAGCTGGTAAATTGCAAGCGGCAGTTGTGCTATGGCGATACATAAAATAAATATACGCCAGCGTCGTATTTTTTGCGCATCCAGGCTCAACCAGCATAATGCAAAGATGAACCCCCACATCTGAAAGTAGCGTTTAACACCACCAAAAAATTCACCAGTCGAATGCCAGCTTGCCAGTGAACATATGATTGCATAAATAAAAAATATTAACGCGACCCAGATGAAAGCAGGCGTTTCTTTTATTATGGCGGGCGTTGACAAAAGCTTAAGAAAAGCAACGCTCATCAGAAAAAAACCGAGTATCGAAACGCTCCATGCACTTCTGGCTGCAACGCCTTCATGTATGAACAGCGGCAGAATACCGGTTACCAGCAAACCGGATATCAATATCAGCCAGATGATCCAGTCGGGTTTGACTAAAAAGGCAGAGCCAAGAACCAGGGCGGCTGCGAAGCCTATGGATATTGGATCTGCGGTTACAGCAATCAGTCCGAAGAACAGAGCAAGCGGTATACTGAGTGCCGTAATGAATAATGGCAGGCCCGGACGGTTGCCTGAAGCAGATAGAAGGTTCATTTTGTTGACCGGACTGCAGCCGTTTTCAGTTTTTCAGTGTTACAGATCGACTGTTCCAGTCAGCCTGCTGCGCATCTTGACATCTATGGATGACAGCATATCCTGTATAAAAAAATCCTGTATCTGGTATGCTTGATCGGCATTCGAACCAAGTGTTGATACACGCACCAGCATCCCGTCTGGTACATTTCCGGACAAACCGTAGCGAATTTGTTGTAACTTCTGGTTGATGCCGGGCAAGACGGCTTTATCGCCTATCGTCACCCAATAAGTTATCGGTTCGTTGCGATTGCCGCGCGTAGCCAGCAGCCGCCTGCCAGGCAGATTGCCATACTGCGTGGCTATTTCTCCGGCGGTATTTTGTTTGATTTCGAAACCCTGTGCCAGATAACAGGTTTCCGGCTTGTGCAGGGATAAGTGATCACTCTGGTCGCCCCCATAAGCCACTGAAAGCATAACGCGGTCACCCTGGGAGTTAACATAGGTTCTTGCCAGTGTTTGATTGTATAATTTATCCAGTTGCGCCTGGGTCTTGGGGTCGACTTGCAACGGGATGATGGATGAATCAATTTTCCAGTCATTAAACGATACCGGAATCAGCGCTTCGAGATTAATGGCATCTCTCAAATCTGCAATTTTGGTAGTGGGCGTCATTGCCGTCGTCAGAGAGGCGGTGGATATCATCAATATACTCAGGCTCAGGCTAATCAATACAGGCTTCTTCATCATATTCTCCGGGTGTCAGGTGAGTTCATGCAGGCGCTGCCGAGCTTCTCATGCGGTGTTTCGAGATATAATGCAGACATGAGTCCACGCTTAAGATCAAGATCAGCGCACTGATAAATAAGACCATACCCGCAAATCCGTGCATGAATCCTTGACCGGCGGCATCCCCGTAGTGATAGGTAATCAATGTAAGTGCAATGACGCGTATGACATTAGCGGCAAATGAGATCGGTATAATCAGGATGACCAGCGCCACGTTACGAAAAACCGAAGAATGCTGTACCAGATTCAAGTAAAACAATCCCAGCGCCTCCAGCGTTAACAACGTTTGCAGGCCGGCGCATGCATCCGCTACGAGCAGCTGGTATTGTCCTATCTGGAGGATAACGCCATTACGTGCAATCGGATAATCCGCCCAAAACAAAATATGCTCCGCAACATAAGATACGGCCATTTTCATCGGCATTGTCAGCATGCTGACAATCGGGCCTGGAAGCGGGATCATGAACAGCATAAAAAATAGCGGAAACCAGAGGGCCTTAAGCGCTGCAGTGCCGCGAGTGATTAATAGAATCGCTGCCAGGGTTACAATAAACGATCCGATTTCAAATATCAGAATTTGCTGTGAACGGCCAATGGCGTATAGTGCCAGTGCAACAGTCAACACAAACCAGCCGCTTGCGGCAGGTATGCTGCCTTCACTACGCGTTATCATTTGCGGCCATTTTCGATAAATGAGCCAGATGGAAAGTGCTAAAATGATGGGGCCATGTACTTGTTCGTCATCTTTCCACAATCCATTGGCAAGATCATAAAAGGTGGGAAGAAACAACACCGCTAATCCGATCAAGACCGGTGACCAGAAAATGAATGCAGCTTTTCGGTTTTCCCGGTGAGTGTTGGAAAAAGGCATGATGAAAATATCCTTTTACGCTAGCTAGTAGTCGACTAGAACTGTACCTATGATTGTGGTGCCGTTGTCGGCCATTTGTTTGCTGACGGCAATGACATCATCCAGACGGGATTGATTCTTATGCACCGCCAGCAAGACGTAGTCGCAGTTATTGGCAATCAGAAGTGCATCGGTACTTTCCATATATCCGGGCGTGTCGTATAACACGACGTCAAATTGACCCGCCAGCAATTCGTGTGTGCTGTTGAACGTAGACATGCCGAGTAATTCCGAGGAGTGCGGTGGCAGTGTCCCGGCCGGCAAGATTGTAAGGTTTGGCAACGACTCTATTGTGACCATAACGTCGGTTATTACAGTGTGACCGGCCAGCATGTCGGACAAACCGTGTTTGTCAGTCAGACCAAATATCTGATGCTGAACAGGATTTCTAAAATTTGCGTCAATCAGCAATGTTCGTTTGTCCAGTTGCGAGTATAAGGCGGCAAGATTGGCGGCAAAGCGGCTTGTTCCACAGTCCTGCCTGACTCCAACCACGGCTAACACATTCTGCTTGGATGGAAACCCACGCAGCATCAACTGCGTTCGAACAGAACGAATGGACTCCGCCAGGGTGCCGCCGGGTTGATCGATAACTGGCAACTCCGGTGTCGTACCCGCCTGTTTTGGTAACTGATGTGAACTGCCAAACTGATAGGTCATTGCATGTTGAACGTCAATATCTGAAACTAACCCAAGCTGTTTTGCAGCTTCCCCAAACCGTATCTGATTCTTTTTTTGTAACTGGAGAATTCTTTCAGTGTCTTCCCGGGTTATTTTGCCCATTTCTAGAAGAATCTGACCAATACGCAGTGTATGACGTTGAATGGAATCAGTCAAAGAAACCGTGTTTTGCGTTTTAACAAACTGAATTGCCGGTGGAATTGAGATACTCATAAGATATCCATTATTAACCGGTTGCTCTTTGAATGTATCGCAGCAGCGGTAAACGAAAATGTCTGGTTTGTTGTGGCCGCATATCAATATTGCCCAGAATAGGGTATTGCAATACATCATTCAGGTCTTCCGTTGAGCGGACACGCCGGTCGACCATTTCAACCAGTAAACCAAGAAATACACCGAGCAAGCTGCCAAGAAAAATCGATAATATTAGATTTAACTGCAAATTCGGACTGTCATGACTTGTTGGGGTAGTAGCGGGGTCGAGAACGGAAACACTCGAAAGATTGGAACGGCCTTCCAGGCTGGTCCTATTCAGATACTGCAATGCACTGTCATAGGCATGTTGCGCGCCTTCAGCTTCCCTTAACAACAGCTTAAGTTCATTACGCGCTTGCTGCAAAGCCAGCACCCTGTTTTTCTGTATTTCCAACGCTTCTCGAATTTCAGCTTCTCGACTGATTGCTTTTTGTGATGTGATTTTGGTATGTTTAGCCAGCTCAGTCTTGATTTTTACGACCTGTGCTTTCGCGCCCTCATATTCAGGATGATTTTTGCCAAAGCGTTGCTGGGTGTCTGCTAATTTCGCCTTGGCCTGAACCAGGTTGGCTTTGAGTCCGTTAATCAAAGTGTTAGTCACGACACTGTGCCCTCCATCGGTACGCGTATCGCTGTCTTCCCCGGAACCCATCACATCACTTTGTACCAATGTCAGTTTGCTGGCAAGCTCGTTTAATCGGCGCGTTTCAATATCAAGACGGTTATCTACATCAACAATCCCTTCATCCTGCTGAAATTGCGATACTTTTTTTTGCGCCATCTCGAGTTTGTCACGTAAAACATTTAGTTGATTTGATAAATAAGCTGAAGCCTGCTGTGAAGGTTCTACAGATAACCGGATGCTCATTTCCTGATATGCAGTTGCGAAAGCATTGGTTATGGTAGTGACAAATTCCGGATCGGTGCCTTTAAAACTAATAGTAATCACGTTACTTTCACGCGAAGGCTCCACATGCAAGTTTTTTACAAGCAAGGCGGCCAGCCAGTGACGAATACTGCCTCCTTCATTTGCTTTCTCGAACTGCTGTCTGATGGTTGTGTGCTGGTCGAGTTTTAACCGGTCCACTACCAATAATGCAGTTCTGGTACTGGTGATGACATCCAGCTGCGTGGCCATAAAACCATGCATTAATTGAACCGGCAGAGTATGGCCTGTAACGGGGTCTACACCTTTGCTCGTAAGCATGACAGTTGTTGTTGCTTTGTATGATTTTGGAAGCAACAAGCTGACTACGAGTGTTGTGAGTACAGTAACAAGAAATATAAGCAGCATTATTTTATAACGTGCTTGCAAGATACGAATTAATTGCAAAAAATTCATATGGGATACGCTATGAAGCCCACGGGTTGATAATCATGTAAAAAAGCTGTCATTTAAAATAAGCTTTCCTGAATATAAACAACATCATCTGGCCGTACTAAATCATCCGGCTTTACTTTGATCACTTGCAGTGCGCCCTCAGCGTCGCGGCGCTGAATCCGTACACCGCGCTCTGTGCCACGTTGATTAAGTCCGCCACCGGTAGAAAGCGCCTGAACGACGGTCATGTTGGGTTCCAGCCGATAAAATCCCGGTCGCTGCACTTCGCCATAAATATAAAAGCGAGGGGCTATTGGGACATAGATAAGGTCCCCTCCGCGTATGGTTGGATTCAGGCGCATATCACCAGACTGAAAGATGGCAAGCACGTCTATTTCCTCTTTTACGAAATGATTATCCTCAGTGCGAATTAACGTTACAGTATTCCCGCCATCCGAGCTGATGCCGCCTGCCATGGCAAGTACATCCGTTAAGCTTCGCTGACCTTCAATGGCGTAGCGCCCCTGATTATGAACATGTCCAAGTACAGAGATTTGCTGGCTATACAGCGTCGTAGTCAGAATTGTGACCTGTGGTTTTCGCAGAAAGCCCTGATTTTGGAGCATGTCAGCAATTTTTTTCTCGGCTGCATTCGGCGTCAGGCCATCAATTGTTATTTCTCCTAATAAAGGAAAAGTTATTTTTCCGGACTCATTCACTTTGGTTTCAAGTGTGAGATCAGGATTGCCGTACACAATGATCTTTAAAAGATCTCCCGAACTAAATAAGCTTGTATTGATATCTTTTGAATCGGCATGGCTAAAACCAATCGATAGACCATACAGTAACAAGCCTGCACTCCAATAAAGCAATTTCACCATTTTTCGCTGTTAAATTTAATGCCAACCAATAATAAATTCCGCAAGATTATCTCAAGCCGCCAATGCCGCGCTCGATCGATTCATTTTGCAGCAGCGTATCATCCACAAGCTGTTTGTTTCCGTCGTCGGCCAATGGTCGCGCTAAGGATTGAGATGCGCTACCGGTTTCGTCTTTGTCTTTGCTTTCGGCCGTGGCGTGCAGGTATTCGATATTCGCCTCGGCGCGCAATTGCGCTATTGCGGTTTTTGCAGCTTCGCGGCGCTTTTGGTTCAGCAAATGCATTGAAATCTGTAATTTAACATCTTCAATTGATACTGGATCGTTTTCAATATTTTCTACAAGTATCATCAGGTTGCTTGTATTTTCATTTACAAGAAGCATTTCGCCTTTTTTGGTCGCCTGCAGCTTTGCAATCATTTGTGGCGACATGCCCATAGTAGTACGTATTATTGCGTCTCGCAAATATGAAATCTCATGTTTGTCCAGCAATTTAGCAACATCATCCAGTGATTTTGCTGAGTTAATGGCAGCATTCAACGTGTCGTTTAGGTTGTTTGCGGAAAATCGTAAAAAAGTCAGGTGATATTTTTTTCGCTGAGAAAACAGTTCCGGATGCTCCCGGTAGAACTGACTGATTTCCGTCTCTGATGGTTTGTTTACGTGACTTAATATTGTTTGCATGTATGACTGCGCAATAATCTGCATTTTGGCGCGTTCAATCGCACGCATGACATTCGGCGCACGGTCAAGCTGGCTGCGTTTGGCTTCTGCAATCATTAATTGACGGTCAATCATGGATTCCAAAAGCTGTTTTTTTGCCTGCTCTACCTGGCTGGCCTGTACTTTAGCATGGCCCAATTCATCATTCAGCTGAATAACTGTGATTTCCTCGCCATCCACACGCACCAGTGCCTGGCCGGGTTCATTACTGGTCGGCTGACTGTCGCAAGCAAATAAAATTAAAGCACATACAAATATTGAGACATTAAATACAGAAGCGCTAGAATTAGAAAAAAATTTTTTATTCATAGGAATTGCCGATAGTACTCAATCCTTCGCCGAAATAAAACAATGCTGCTATTAAAAAATTTGGCATAACAACTCGATGGTTTTGACAGAGATGAAACTGCTTAATTTAGTTTTTCTGTTGTCGCCAAAACATGTTTTTATCACTTTTTTCTTGATTTGTAGATAGCTGGTTGTTTGACGGAGAATATCTTCCGGTGCAGCGGAGCTAATACCGGATTATAGATGACAAGGCCCATGATGTTTGTTTATCAGGCATAATCCGGCATTTTCTTAACGTTCATTCACTGCCTGTTAAATAAACAGTATGCACATAACACATGGCGACATCCCCTGGAAATATATTATTATCTTTGCTTGTTACGGGCATTTCAATGCGACAATATGTCGCAGCCGATCCTTCCATGAAACTTTTTTGATTTAGTAAGATGCTTTATTTTATATCAGTAAACTGACAACTGTTTTATAAAATGATTGATACGACACAATCAAAACAAACGCAACAGCTTGAACGGCAAAGAAAAGGAATTGTACTGGCGGGTGGCTCGGGTACCCGGCTATATCCTGTGACGCAAGTAACATCCAAGCAATTGTTGCCGGTTTTTGACAAGCCGATGGTGTATTATCCACTCAGTACTCTGATGCTGGCGGGTATCCGCGATTTGCTGGTGATATCGACACCGGTGGATATATCGCACTATGAGCGGTTGCTGGGAGACGGGCATCAGTGGGGATTGAATATCAACTACGCTGTTCAGCCGGTACCAGGCGGGCTGGCTGAAGCTTTTTTGATTGGCGAATCGTATATCGGCAATGATTATTCGGCACTGGTTCTGGGTGATAATATTTTTTACGGCCATGATCTGCATCATTTGCTTCTCAACGCCATGAAACGTCCGTCGGGTGCCAGCATATTTGCGTATCATGTGCTGGCTCCAGAACGCTACGGCGTTGTTGAGTTTGATTCGAAAGGGCACGCAATCAACCTGGAAGAGAAGCCGCGCAATCCAAAATCGAACTATGCGGTGACCGGTTTGTATTTCTATGATAATCAGGTTGTTGATTTTGCCAAGAGCATTCGTCCTTCTCAGCGTGGCGAACTGGAAATTACCGATGTGAACCAATTATACCTGGAACAGGCGTCGCTGCATGTGGAGATAATGGGACGCGGGTATGCGTGGCTGGATACCGGGACGCATGAATCGCTGCTGAAAGCGAGTCATTTTGTTGCCACTATTGAACAACGGCAGGGGCTCAAGATTGCATGTCCGGAAGAGATCGCGTATAGGCAGGGCTGGATAGACGAAGTACAACTTGAGACGTTGGCGAGGCAATTGACCAATAACGGCTATGGACGCTATCTGCTGCAGATGCTAAATTGCAGAATTTGAGTTTTGACTGATGATGACAACGTGAATATCGATAATTCAATGGGTACAAATTATGTCTGCACGGCATGTAATCGACAGACCATTCAATGGCAGGAGCAGTGCGCATATTGCCAGTCCAGAAATACACTGATTGAAACTGTGGACGAATATCTACCTGAAACAGCCAATCAATTTGAGGCCGAGCTCAAGTGGGCCAGTAAACAGCCCTTAATGCCAGGCCGTCAATATCGAATCAGTCTTGCCGGTAGGGAAATGGCGGCCACGGTGACAGCGATTAAATACCGTACAGACATTGTTTCTGGTGCGCGTTTGGCCGCTCGAACATTAAATATGAATGAAGCTGGCAGAGTAAATTTGTATACAAATGAACCATTGATGTTTAAACGCCAGAGTAATAGCGGCGATTTGAAATTTTTTTTGACGGACTGGCAGACAGGCGAGCAGGCTGGTTCGGGAACAATCGATTTTATTCTGCGTCGCGCTACTAACCTGCAATGGCAGAACTTGGCAATTGACAAGACAGCGCGGTCTGTTCAGAAACGGCAAATACCGAAATGTATCTGGTTTACCGGCCTGTCCGGCTCAGGTAAATCAACGATTGCCAATTTGCTGGAAAAACACTTGCACCAGGGAAACAAGCATACGTATTTGCTTGATGGCGATAATATCAGGCATGGCTTATGCCGTGACCTGGGTTTTACCGAAGCTGACCGTGTAGAGAATATCCGCCGTGTATCTGAAGTAGCCAGACTTATGGTTGATGCAGGATTGATTGTGTTGGTCAGCTTTATTTCTCCATTCCGCAGCGAACGCCGTGTGGCGCGCGATTTGTTTGCGGCAGGCGAGTTTATTGAGGTTTTTGTCGACACTAATCTGGCTGAGTGCGAGCGCCGCGATGTAAAAGGCCTTTATGCCAAGGCTCGCAGCGGTGTATTAAGAAATTTTACCGGGATCGACAGTCCATATGAACCACCTGTATCACCAGAGATTCATATTCAAACAACTGTGCTATCCCCGCAGGCAGCTGCTGAAACGATCTTGAAACAATTGTGAATTTGTTCATCGGGGCAATCGGCAATGAATTATATTGATGTCTTTAACGGCGATGCCGACGGTATTTGCGCATTGATACAATTACGCAAGGCCAACCCGCAGAAGTCACAGCTTGTTACAGGTGTTAAGCGAGACATTGAGCTGCTTAAGCGCATTGATGCAACACCTGATGACCATATCAGTGTTTTGGATATTTCTTTTGACAAAAACCGGTCTGATGTACAGCGGCTGCTAAATCAGGGAGCGTCTATTGAATACTTCGACCATCATTATTGCGGCACTCTTGTGAACCATCCCAGGTTGAAAACGGTTATCAACGATCAGTTACCAAACGTGTGTACGGGCCTGATCGTAGATCAGCATATTGGCGGCCGGTTTCGTGCATGGGCGCTGGTTGCCGCGTTCGGCGACAATATGAATACGGCGGCCATGTCGCTGGGACAAGAATCGGGGTACAGCAATGATTCGCTGGCGATGCTTCAGCGCCTCGGTATGTATATCAACTACAATAGTTATGGTAAAAGCCTGTCAGATTTATTCTATCATCCGGATACGCTGTATCAGCATTTGCAGCCATATGAATCGCCTTTCGATTTTTTACATGAAGACACAGTCATTTTCAAAACCCTAGACGCAGGTTACAAAGAAGATGTTGCGAAGGCAAACAGCAGTCAATTTTTGTATCAATCTTCAAAATCGGCTGTGGTTTTGTTCGACAATGAAAAATGGGCGCGCCGCATTAACGGCGTTTATATCAATGATCTTGCCAACCGGCATCCAGAGCGGGCACATGCCGTAATTACTGAAAGTACTGACGATACCTGTTCAGTGAATATCCGAGCGCCACTTGGCAGAGAAACATTGCCTGCCGATCAACTGGCGCGCAAATTCACATCTGGCGGTGGACGAAAAAGTGCGGCAGGCATCAATGCGTTACATTCTGATCAAGTTGAACAGTTTATTGAAGACTTTAAAATGCACTTTTCATAACCCGGAACAGAAGTGCATAGCCGGCGTTTATTTTCATCCTGCAATAACGCGTTAGGAAATACAATACCTTGAATCTTAAACACGGAGAAATACACGTTTAGCCCTACGATATCCATAATGACTAAACATGTATTGAAAAAAACGGTTACGTTTAAATGATTGGATCAGGGCTCATTAGGACTTATTTCAGTAACGGGTGGATTAGCTTCAAATTCAGTTATTGAAATAGTTTTATAGGTATCTGGAAGTTTTGAGCCGGTTTTGATGGAATCCGGTGGATCAATTGTAGCCATATGATGTATTCTTGGCGTTCTTCCGGCTAGTCCAAACCTTGAGGCGCCGATAGTAGGAACATATTTATGCGGAGCAGCAAAATCCTCAACTCTTAGATCGATATCCGGATAATAGTCAGCTCCAACGCTTACCAGTAATTGAGATTTTGCGCGGTCATCTTGTGATTCGGGGTCATCCAGAATCAGTTCCGAAGTTAATTGTGCATAGACGGCTTTAACATCCGCGCCATCAATTTGATGTATACGAATACCTCCATGAATTGGGTTTAACCCGGCGTTCAATTTGTAAGAGATTTTACCGTCGGGCTCGATGCGTTTATTTACTTTTTGACGTGCTGTACTTGATGATATATACGGCATATGATACTGCCATTTGGGGTCTGTACTGTCTTCATTAATCTGCTCCCAGGAATTCGTACTTCGTTTGAGGACAAACAATTTGATATCGGATATTTTAACGCGAGCGTTGGTCGCTTCATGCTCTGTGCCAGGATAAATGACAAACCAAGGTGTAATGGCTTGCCAGTAGGCTGCAGACTTGTAGTATTTGTCATAGGGCTGCCACCAGATTGGGGTTGCATCCCCTCTGGCTGCGGCACCCATAACTATATTTCCTTTTTTGGACCATCCGTGATCAGGAGCATCCAGTAATTCGACTTCGTTTAGCAACATATCGGCTTTTATATCATCAAATACATTTGGCAAAGCTTGGTTGCTGGTGAGCAGAAATGCAAATAATGTACAAATCATTAAGATTTTAACAATGTGAATTGTATATAATATTATATTATCATCTGCTTTTGGTTTAAAACCACCGTATGTGGAGTATGCTAATAACGGCTTTAGCCAGAAAAGAAGCTTGGCGACTTTAGTAATAATTGTTTTTTTAGGATTAATTGAAAACAAACAATCATCAGATAGTTTGCGGTTTTGGGTCATTCTAGGTCCTCCTGTGCGGATGGACGGCTGGAAGATGATTTTTTTACATACCTACATATCAGTTATGAATTAAATTGATTATAATTAACAGTGACATACCATATGACAGTTATGGTAATGAACGCTTCTTGATCAACGCTTAATTCTGTAGTGAAACATGTGACATGTGTAAATATCTTTGCAGCGCGGCCATCTTTGGTTGTCTATACCTTTAGATCGTTCACTTTGCGTCCCACTCTTTCGAATGGTTTGCCTTTTAAAAGCTATTTCACGTTTTTCAGCTTTTTCAAATATGTGCTGAGCTACGTCATATAATTAAAAATATTCAGTTTGTCTTTTATAAATACTTTGTGAGTGGTTTCACGACATTTTTAAAGATTTCTTTAGTCAGAGGTGTCTGGATGACATACGAACGTTCTGTCAATGGCTAGAGTGCTAGTGTTTAATTGCAAAAATAATGTGTGTTATTTTTCAGATCAACCAATTGTTTTGTAATGAGATATTCTTTAAAAAGTATATGTCGAATTAATGCAATTAAACACTAGATTCTTATGAAAACTTTCGCGCAGATCAATACAAATTTATGCCTATGAACTATTCTCAGCATTTCTCATCTTGTTTATTGATATCAATGAGGTAAAGGAACGGCGATGAAAGACCGGGAAATGAGCTGATAGATTGGCAAAAACGGTACGGTACAGAAGAAGGCTGCGTGCAGGCATTAATAGAGCGACGCTGGCCGGAAGGATTTCGCTGCCCGTGCTGTGGTCACGATGGTGGTTACAGTATTAAGACGCGTGGCTATTGGGATGCAGTCAATGCCACAAACAAACCTCATTAACGGCAGGCACCTTGTTTCATTCAACCAATCTGCCATTATCCAAGTGGTTCTGGGCAATTTACCTGGTTGCATCGGATAAAGGCGGTATTTCTGCCTTGCGTTTATCCAAACAGATAAACGTATCCTGGATAACCGCCAGCAGAATGCTGCGAAAGATTCGCATTGCCATGGGACACCGGACTGGTGAGTGGTTGCCATGGGTGCATATCGCCATTGGCAACCTTAAGGCATTCTTGCTGGGAACATATCACGGAGTGTCATCAGGTTACTTGCAAGAATATCTCAATGAGTTTTGCTACCGTTTTAACCGGCGAGCATGGGAAGCTGAATTACCTTCCCGTCTCCTGAGTTGTTGATACCGGTTTAAAATTGACCACCCATTACGGTTGAAATTTGACCAGGGGGAAACAGTGCGCAGGATACTACGCATCTGTGGATAAGTCGACCAGACTGAGTTGGTATTTTGCCTCCTGCTGATGCTTTGTGTTCAGTTGCTCGTTACAAATT
>NZ_FOGH01000119.1 GCF_900111165.1 Nitrosomonas sp. Nm51 | reverse complement strand
TCAATGAATGCTAATTGACAATCAAATCTCAGAATCTCGTATTAACTTTATTCTGGAATTTGCCGGCAGGGATTCGTTTAACTGATTTTTTTAGGCTCAAAGGAGATTAAGAAATGCGGCCCATCCTGCCAAAAGCAAAAGATATCCGGCTGTTTTCGGAGCGAGCAATATGCCCATGCTTACTGTCGCATCTCCAGTTATCTGCAAATCATGGCCAACAAAGGCATCAACCCAATTCATACCATTCAGATGGTGTTGGCTGGACAGGCTACAGAACGGGGCGAGTAATTACAAGCAACACGTTATAGAAATGCTATATCCGCAGATAATATCTAATCAATTTATTGATAATAAAGATATTATTCTGTGAGTATACGAAAACGGCCAGAAGTGATGGAATGCCAGAAATCATTACTTAACGGTGACATCCGCTTCGAAAGATGCCAAATGAAATTAGCCATTTTTTAAACGTTATAACGGCGCAATGTTTTCCAGGCGCCAAACAAAGCTAATCCGATCAGCACAAATATCCACCAGTTGTATACCATCCACATAAGCGTATTCGATTCAACAATTATGTTTGCCTCGGCGAGCTCAATTACATGGATTTTTTGCCGGTCTTGTTCTGTCGAGGTTACGTGCATTTTGAATGTGATTTTTTGTGTGCCGGATGATTGTGGCGAAACTTGCCAAGTCCATTCAGTTGCGTCGCTTAGCGCATACATTTGTTGTTGCGGCCCCGGATTCTCGATACGAAAATTTTCGCCTGTAATTTCAGCCTGCATTTTAGGAGAAATATATCCTGTAATGCCCTGTATCGAAGTACCGGTTGCTGAAATGGACACAATTTCGTTGATAAATTTTGCCAGTTGATCCGTATCGACGTGCAGCTTTACTTCAAAGCTTTGGTATTGTTTAGCCTCTTTTGGTGCGGTTACCACACTGCTGTTCAGTGGAATTTTCATAATTACCGGGTGAACAAGTTGATTCTTGTTTGCCAGCATATGCATAAAAGAATTAATTGAAAACGGAATTACCAATAAAACCAGCAATAGCGCTGCAGGCATTACCAAGCTAGTGTTGGCGCTGGATTTCATAACGTCATCTTTTGTGTTTTCTGCTTCAGTGTTACTGGAATCCGGATCGTTAGACTGCTGATGATTCGATTCTGGGTCGCTCATATAGTCTCCTGCTGTTCATTTTTCAATTAGATCATATCATCAATGACTCATTAGTGTGACTTTTGCCGGAAATTACACAAGCTCGGTTGTATATTCCAAAGCCGGAAAAGTAACGATGGTTAACTCGTAACTTACTTGTGTGGATCTTGTGCAGAAACTAAACTGGCCGTGATAGTTGCAGAATGTCAAGTCGTCTAATATACAGGGCCTTATGTAACATCATTTTAGTGATGTTATTAACAAATACAAATATCCCCGCTATCAAACTGTGTCAATAGCGGGGAATCGGGGGGAATTTAATGATAAAAATAATCTAAATATAATGCTGTTTAAGGAACAATCCGGTTGTCCAGGATTTCTTTGCTCTGGTTGTTCCAGATTACGTCCGTCAGGTTAGAGTAGCGCGTAATAATCTGCGCCGCTATACCACCTGAAAACAATCCAG
>NZ_FOGH01000047.1 GCF_900111165.1 Nitrosomonas sp. Nm51 | reverse complement strand
CTTGAATGGAGAGCCGTATGCGCTGAAAGGTGCACGTACGGTTCGGTGAGGAGAAGCAGGGAAATAGTTCGACTACGCCCTGCTTCTTACTCTACTCAAAATTCTAGTCACGACAAACCGCCGCCAAAGCACTTGCAATGAAAGCAAAAAATACGATTACCGCATTGGCTGCGTGACCGTACTCCCAGTTTTCCCGTAGCGCTTCCCAGTTTTCAGGTTTTATTGTCCAGTTCACCGTTGCTTCGTTGGCCGGAAATACATAAGTAAAGAAAACGGCCAGGCTGATCATGATCAGTATGCTTGATGTAAGCGCCCAGAATGCCGATTTGCAATTGCGATGTCGCTGTGCGGCGAAGAGTGCGGCATTGGCCAGAATTGCTGCAAAAATCGGAATGGCAAACAAAGCCCATCCATTATAAATTCCTTGAACAATGAAGTACGCTTCGCGGTCAAGGCCGGTTTTTCCTGGTAGTTCGAAGAGATGGGCGCCGCTTGGAACAAGAATAATTGCTGTAAGCGTCAAAGCTAAAAGCTTCAGAAAGATC
The DNA here is from genome assembly GCF_900111165.1 of Nitrosomonas sp. Nm51. Lineage (GTDB taxonomy): Bacteria > Pseudomonadota > Gammaproteobacteria > Burkholderiales > Nitrosomonadaceae > Nitrosomonas. Next base: position 18,872 of record NZ_FOGH01000047.1, on the reverse strand, counting down.
ATCGAAGATTCCCCTGCTGCGAGTTATTCCGGAAGGCCATATAAAACTTTTGTCACTGCACATGTGCGGCAAGTTCACAGGTTCTTGCCGGTTTTCTCAAGGTGCTGCCTATTTATGAACGACTCCTGAGTATGACAAGAGCAGCATGGCCATCGCACGCTTATTTCCGGCGGAATAATTTGCATTCAATAGTTTAATCCATCTCAAAAACCGCAATTGGCGTTTGAACACGCTGCAATAGCCACACCAGCGGTATCGCCGGATCGGCATTTTTTTCAAGTCTGTCGAGTAACTGCCGTTTGGTTTTTCCAGTGACGGCCACCGCAATATGCGCGCTACCGGCGAGCGTATCAAGCGACAGGCTTACGCGCGGCGATGGAGCCACGGGTGGATAAACGGCGATGCAGCGTTGCTCCGTTGTACTGTGCGCTGCTTCATGCAGTTTCAAGCCTGGAAACAGTGATGCGGTATGGCCGTCTTCGCCGAGCCCTAAAACGGTAAGTGTAAATGGCTGCGGCATGGCGCTCAGACGTTGCTGGATTTCGGGGACGGCTGCTTCAGGGGTGCCGTGCGGGGTTTTGAGTCCGGTGAAATGCGGCTGCGCATTCAGATGCCGGAGCAAACAGGTTCTGATCAGGCGTTCGTTTGAATCTTTTGATCCGGTATCGACCCAGCGCTCATCGCTCAGGGTAATGGCGATACGGTGCCATGGCAGGGGCTGGGCGGCGAGGACGGGTAGGTAGGCGCGCGGAGTGCTGCCGCCGGGGACGACCAGGCTGACCGTTTCCTGCCGGATCAGGGCAGCGGACAGAATGTCCGCCGCATAGCCGGCGAAGCCTTGGGCAAGCGCATCAATGGTTGTATAGACATTTCGCTGGAGTTTCTGCATGCTTTGTAATTCTACTTGCAGTTCAGGTAACAAGGGCGCGTAAATCCGGCACTACCGGTGTGCCGGGCGGAAACGGGTTGCCGTCACCGGGGCGCACGCGGCCCAGAAATGCGGTGTTGTTGGCCTGTGCGCCCTCATAGTCGGCCATGGCGTCGCCGATCATCAGTACCCGGTTCGGCTCAAGCGCATGATCGGACAGGATTTCACTGATCAGCACCGGTTTGAGCTTGGGTGCGCCACGCACCTGTTTAAAATAGGGCGTCAGGCCGCGCCGCGCGACGATTACTTTGAGCTCGGCCTCAGGCGTGCCGGAAGCGACAAACAATGGAACCCGGTCAACCTGCTGGCGGACCAGCTCATAGGCGCCCGGTACGGCTTCAGCCGCAACAACGGCTTCCACGACCAGTTTGGAAAAACGCCGGTCCAGTTCCTTTTCTTCCGCGGATGTCAGCGGGGGGTTGTGCAGCAGGTGCTGTTGAAAGTGGCGGAATTTGTTGTAACGCGACAGGCCGCCATGCGCGGTATGGTACTTGACGACCTCGGCGGCGACGGCTTCGCCATACGGACGGTAGAGCTTTGCGAATGCCTGCGTCTTGATGTCGCCGGATTCGGCGATGACGCCGTCAAAGTCGAAAATAATCGCTTCAAAATTTGTGATGGCAATCATGGTTGCTAGGCCCGGTTGTCGGATGTCGATGGCGTGGCATCGTCGTTTTCGTCAGCGTGTTCCAGCACTTGGTGGATTTCTCGGATGCAGTCCAGCAAGCCCTGGCCGAGGTCGACATGTTCATTGAGTACCAGTTTGCGGCCAACGCGCGGCTGGAATGCATACGGCGTGATTTCATAGTGGTGTACAGTACCGGCTTCATCGAAGCGCAGCTCGACTGGCCACGGCATGATTTCCGAAATCATGGTCATGACATCCCGGATACGCAGTTTTTCCTGCCCGGTCAGGATCAAATGCCGGTTGGCGAATTCGGGTGCGAGCACCTGTACGCTCATGCGCGCGGCGTCTTCCACATGGATGTACTCGCGCATGGCGTTGCCGCTGCCCTTGTAGGTGATTGAACGGTGCGTGATGGCTTCGTGCAGCATGCGGTAAATGCCGTTGCGCCGGTCGCTGCGCCGTCCGTACAGGGAACCGTAGCGCAGAATGTTGTATTCGAGTCCGTAGCGCTCATGGTAGGTCTCGGTGAAACGCTCGGACGCCTGTTTGCTGGCGCGGTAAAACGAGCCGGATTCCGAATAGACATAAACGCTGCTGGCAAAAACGAAACGGCGTGCGCCGGCCAGCCGCGCGGCTTCAAGTACATGGGTATTGCCGAGTACATTGATGGAGGCGGTTTCCACGGGCTTGTTATGCGCCTCATCAATATCGGCGATCGCGGCAAAGTTGTAGACAATGTCGGCACCTTTGGCGGCGTCAATTACCTGCTGAATATCCATAATATCGCCGGTGATCATTTCCTGGCCCTGTTTCAGGAAGGGCGAGGGGCTGCGGTCAAACAGGCGCACCCGGTATCCGGCGGTTGAAAGCGCGTCGGTAACATGGCTGCCGAGAAAGCCGCTGGCGCCGAAAACAATGGCGGTTTGGCTGGATGGCGGGAAATCCTTCAAAATGGCGCTATGCGTCATGAATGAAGCCTGTGTTGATGAGTCCGTTCAGCAGATTTTCTGCTGCTTCGAGTTCCATACGCTGGCGCGCTTCTCTGGCCAGAGAGCCTACATGCGATGACAGAATGAGATTGCCGTATTGGCGTAACGGCCCCTGGTAAGGTTCCTGCTCAAATGCATCCAAAGCTGCTGCGCTCAGTCTGCCGCCGTCCAGCGCGTCTTTGAGCGCGTCTTCGTCTATCAGGCCGCCACGGGCAGTGTTGATGACAATTGCGCCTGGTTTCATGCGCGCCAATGCCTGCGCGTCGATCAGATGATGCAGATCAGGACTGTACGGCGTATGCAGGCTGATAACATCCGCCGATTCGAGCAACTGCGCCATTGAGACATTTGCGACACCGGGTTGTACCTGTTTTACATAGGGATCATGGGTAATAACGGTTGCTTCAAAGGCCTGGCAGAGCCGGGCAACACGGCGCCCGATATGACCCAGGCCGATCAAACCGATAGTTTGCGCCGCGAGCAGTCCGCCCTGGGTGCGCGGCCAGTCGCCAGCGCGGACCTCGCGGTCTGTCGCACAGATTCGCCGCAAAGCGGCAAGCATAAATCCCAGCGTGAGTTCTGCGACAGCCTGCGCGGGCGCTTCGGGCGTGTTCAGTACGGTAATGCCCTGGCTTTTTGCGGCAGCGAGGTCTACGTTGTCCATGCCGGTGCCGCAGCGAGAAATGACTTTCAGGTTCTTGGCCGATTGAATCACGCGCGCCGTCAGCGGTTCGACGCCGGCTATCATACCGACAACATCGTTTTTCAGCAGCGCTGCGGCTTCGTCTTCGGTGAGCCTGCGGCCGTAGGGATTCATGACTGGTTGCAGGCCCGCGCTGATGAGGCGTTGAACGGCGGCGTTGTTGCCGGTATCAAACGATGAGGTGGAAATGACAAAAGTGTTCATGGTTGTTAAGTTGCTGCGCGTATCAGTTGCAGGTGGTTGCGGCAGACGGTATCCAGAATACGGATATCAAGACTGTAGCCAAGAAAATTAAAACCCGATTCGATACGCTGCAGCAGCGCTTGCGGATCGGGTTCGATCACGTGAATGCCGCCGGGCTTTCGAGCGCGCTGTCCCGCTTCACGGATATGGGTGATGGCTTTCTTAACCTCGGGGTGATCCAGTTCGCCGGGGCGGCCCATGGAGCCCGATAAATCATAGGGGCCGATAATATAGGCATCGATGCCGGCAACGCTCAGAATCTGGTCTATGGCATGAACGGCATCGATATGTTCGATCATGGCGACAATCACCGCATTGTGTTCGAGCCATTGCCGGTAGGCCGGGAAACTTGCGCCAAAGCCTTGCGCACGCGCGAGGCCGACACCGCGCCCGCCGCGCGGCGGATAATACACGCCATCAACCGCGGCTTGCGCGTCCGCGGCGGATTTGATCATCGGCACCATCACGCCCGTCGCGCCAGCGTCCATAACGCGTTTGATCTGATCGGGGTGGTTCGAAGTCAGCCGCACGATAGCCGGGCAATTATGACCGTCGAGCACTTGAATGATTGTTTGTACCTCGTTCAGCTCCAGTACGCTGTGTTCCATATCCAGCACCAGCCAGTCAAAACCGGATGAGGCCATGATTTCAGCGATCGCTGTATGACCCAGTGTGATCCAGGATCCGATCGTCGTTTCAGACTGTGCGAGTTTTTCTTTGAGTTGCATAGAATTCAAGTAAAGAATCAATAACGTGACAATAACGGGTCGTCTGCCATCAGTTTGGCTACACGTGCCAGGTCTGCTTCGGTGTCGACTGCCTGGGTGTTAAATTCGGTCGGCACCATTCTGACAGTGTGGCCGTGTTCCAGCAGGCGCATCATGTCGACCGACTCAAGCTGCTCCAGCGGCGTAGGTTGCAGGCGCGTATATTCAAACAGCAGTTCGCGGCGGAACGGAATAATGCAGACCTGTTTATAAGCGGCTGTTTGCGCGAAACCGGCCTTGGCCACTGTCGGAACCGGCTGGCGCGACATATACAACGCATTGTTGAATCGATCCATCACCACTTTAATTGTATTGGTGTCGCGGAAATCTGACTCCTGGTCGATGCGGCGCACCAGGTTAACGCAACCGAGCCCGGGATCTTGCCCAAACGGCTGAACCGCAGCGTCAATCATATCAGGATGCGTCATCGGTTCATCGCCCTGCACCATGACAACCAGGTCTGCGTCAAGACCGGCAACCGCTTCGGCCACGCGGTCGCTTGCACGTTCATGTGTGTCGGCGGTCATGATAACCGTGGCGCCGAAATTTTCCGCGACTTCACGGATTTCATCGTCGCAGGTTGCGATATAGGTGGCGTGAAGCGTTTTACTGAGCGCAACGCGTTTATAGATATGCTCAATCATGGTGCGGCCCAAAAGCGGTGCGATGGGTTTGCCTGGAAAACGCGTTGAACCCATGCGCGCAGGGATGACGGCAATTGTTTTCATGCGGTGTGTAGTGTGTGTTTTTTGTTAACTGGATCGAGATTAATGCGATTCAGGCTTTATTATCCGGTTTCTCTGCTGGTCAGGGCAAATATATTCCTGTGAATCCGGGTCTCGTACTAAAAGTAGTTGCATAGCGTTGCTTGATTGCGACAGTTGTGTGGCAAAGATCGGGTTGCGCGTGTAGAATTGATGCGGTTTGCTCCGGCCGGTTGCCGGTTGTTCTTGGGGCGATCGAGGGCGTCCGCGGGGATGTCCGGTATCTCATCTGCAAGTTTTAGACATGATTTCCAACTTCAATTCATCGATATTCATTTACAGGGGATGAAAGCCCTTTTTTTTCTTCGTCATTATAACGATATTGACCATATCACACCGGTAATTTACAAATGGGCGGTATCGGGACATTCGTGCGATGTGGTGCTGATTGGCTCGGCAAAATTCAGGCGCGACTATCGTATTCAATTTCTTAAACAGCTTTCCGGCGTGCGCGTTGCACATATCAGGGAAGTGCTGGGCTGGCGCCGTTTTATCCGGTGGCGTTTGCAGATGTATATGCTGACCGGTAACGTCAGGCGGATACCTGTGCTGGGAATGCTCGCCCGACGGATGGCGGAGCGTTATGACCAGCCGCGTCGCGAGCAGTTGTGGCGCGGGGCGACCGAGGTGTTGCTGCAGCACTGCTTCGAAGATACCCGCGGCGGCGTGATTACGTTTGACTGGGTGGAACGGAATTCTGTCATCAGTGTCGAGTGGATTAATATCCTTATTGAAATGGCGCATGCCAGGGCGTTGAGCGTGGTTTCGCTGCCGCATGGCGACAGCCCGCATGTCAATCAGTTGATCCGCCGGGGGGAACGGCGGGTTGGTCCCGATACCGTGTTTTCCAATGCAAACATCTTTGATTGTCTGGCCGTGCCTAACGAGTTATGCGCGACACGTTTTCGTCCTTTTCTCGATGAGAAAAAGATCGCTGTACTGGGCTCGCCGCGCTTTTGCGAAGAATGGCTGGCAAAATTGCCGGGAATACTGCCGCCGTCACCGATAGAACGTTCAGACAGCCTGCTGAAAATCGTGCTGTTTCTGCGCAAGGCGAACTTCACGACGTTTTGGGAGGAAGTCGCCGAAGTCGTGCATCTCATTGCGGAATTTCCTGGAACGGAAATCATTATCAAACCGCACACGCGCAGCGGCTGGAAACAGTCACTGACCAAAGACAAATCAATTACACGGCTGCCAAATGTCAGAGTCGCCGAAGATAAAGCGCATTCGGCACACTTGATGGACTGGGCGGATGTCATCATTGACCTGGCAACTTCGGTTGTTTTCGAAGCCGTCAGAACCAAAAAGCCAGTGCTGGCCGCGGATTATCTGATTGCCGGACGCTCGACCGTGGCGTATTACCTGCCCGAAACGGAACTCAGATGCCGCGATGATGTATATGAAAAAATCAATCATTTTCTAGTCAATGGTTGCGATGGTTTTTATGTTGAGGCGCACCGCCAGCGGTTTTTTAGTGCGATGCTTGATGTGCCGGATAAAAATGTCCTGCAGCATTATGTGACGCTGCTGGAAGAATCCGCCGGTGAAACCGGGCGGCACAATTCGGTTTAGCAGGTTGAAACGGGGATACGGATGCTGAATTTTTTTAAAAACTGTGTGATCGCGTTTTATCAATTGATCGGTGGATTTACCCGCACCACCGTACGGGGGGTGCCGATCCGGATTGCCGTCGATCACTGGCGCGTACTCAAGCGGGCCAGAACTTACTCCGTCAAAGAACCCGACACGCTGGATTGGCTGGATCAGTTCAAACCGGACAGCTGTTATTTCGACATAGGTGCTAATATCGGCCAGTATTCTTTGTATCCGGCAAAAAAATACGGCAAATCCGTTCAGGTATTTGCGTTTGAACCACAGAGCAATAATTACTATTCGCTGAACAAAAATATTTTCATCAATAATCTTGCGGATACGATTGCAGCATACTGTATTGCCGTTTCCGGAAAAACAGGGTTTTCCAAACTGTATATTCCGAAATTCATACCGGGCGGCAACCGTTCGCAGTTCGGCCGGGAAGATGTGGCGAATATGAAAATACCCACAACCCATGTACAAGGGATGCTTGGTGTGACACTGGATGATTTGTGCGGTGTATGGGGTTTCCCTTGCCCGAATTATATGAAGATCGACGTGGACGGTATCGAGATATCCATCCTCACGGGTGCTGAAAATGTGCTTAAAAACCCGCGGCTGGTGTCCGTCATTATCGAGCTGGGCACGGCAAAAGAACAGGAAGCAGCGGTGCAGCTCATGCATGCGGCAGGATTTGAGGTAAAGCATAAAACCGCTCAAAACTGGGGAGAAACCTGTTTTATCTTTGAGCGGCTTAGGGCTTAGGGCTTAGAGCGGGCTAATCGTTTTGGCGGAATAATCGTTTTATGCTGGTTGAACGGCCATGCCGGTACTGCAAAAATTAAGCACGCATCAGCGGGAGATATTGATCAGAGCGATTCTCGTCGGCTTTGCTGCGGGTTTATGGTTCAGCGTCCTGTATACCTTTCTGATTGTTTTGTTGGTGCTGGCCTGGCTGATTGATGACAGCGCGGCAACATTCAGGCAGATGATCGCGCAGCCGCTGGTTCAGTCGGTGCTTGTATTATGTGCGTTGCTGCTTCTGGGTTTGTTCTGGAGCGAAGCACCGTTCGAAGGGCGGCATAAATGGACGAAATATTTCCTGCTGCTGGTTTATCTGCCGTTCCTGGCATTGTTGAACCGGCAGAGGCTGCCCTGGGTGATTGGTGCCGTGCTTGCAGGATATTGTCTGGTGCTGTTCGCTGGTTTGTATGAATGGCGGGTTGAAAGCAGGCAGGGCATACCCGCATTCAACATGTCGTATCTGACTTTTTCAGCCATGCTTGGCGTGGGTTGTGTTGTGACCTGCTGTTTTGCCTGTCTTTGCCGCAATACAGCAGTCAGGTTTTGTCTGGCAGCCGGCTCGCTGGCATTGCTGTATATTCAGTTTCACCAAAGCGCGCGCGGGTTCCTGCTGGCGACCCTGTTGACATTGGCAGTCATGCTGACGGTACATTTCAGGATTACCTTGCGCAAGTTTGCGGCTGCAGTTGTGCCAGCGTTGCTGGTAACGCTGCTGTTGGCATATACCAGTCCGGTGGTTCAGGAACGGTGGACACAGGCAAAAGAAGATATAGAACGCATGCAGCTGGGACATTTCAACAGCAGTATCGGTTACCGCATTGCATTGTGGGATGTGGGACTTTACGGCATTGCGCAAAAACCGTTGCTGGGACAGGGTACCGGGATGCCCGAACAGTTTTTTGATCAAACTGTTGTGCATTACAAGCAGGGCTTGTATCAAAATCTGCCGGATTTCCAGCAAACCTCGCATTATCACAATGACTGGATAGAGATCGGCATGCAACTGGGCGTGCTGGGTCTGGGATCGTTATTGTTTTTATTGCGGGCATGGTACCGGACCTTCGATCAAAACGGACTGACTTTGCCGGGTATCTGTGTGGTAAGCTTTATTGTAATATCCGGAATAACGGAAACCTTTTTAACGTTTGGCCGGATTCCGGTATTGCTGCTGGTGTTAACGGCGGTTGCCGTCAGCTGGCAGCGTGAAGCCACGGGCAGTTCCCGCGCGGCAGACGATAACAGGTAAAATCAATGTCAGATTCAAGACGCAGAAGAATCTGCCAAAGGAGATAAAGATGACTGAAATACTGACACCGACATCAGAGGATCCCGGTGAAATCATTCCGGTACACCCGGCGATAGAACGTTATATGCGCAGTCTTGCCGGCAATACGGACCATCCTGTTTTATTGGAAATGGAAGCGCTTGCCGAGCAGAAGCGATTTCCGATTATTAACAGGCTTGTCGGTATTTTTTTGGAAATGCAAACCAGAATGATTGGCGCCAGACGGATATTTGAGTTCGGCAGCGGCTACGGTTATTCCGCATACTGGTTTGCGCGTGCGGTTGGAGAAGATGGCCGAGTCGTCTGCAGTGACGGAAAAAGTGAAAATAGATACCGTGCCGAGCAATATTTAACGGCTGCCGGCTTATGGGACCGGATAGAATTCAATGTGGGCATGGCGCAGGATATTTTTGCCCAGACCGAAGGGTATTTTGATATCTGTTATAACGATGTCGATAAAGGCGGGTATCCCGAGGTTTGGCATATGGCGCGTGAACGCATCCGGCCCGGCGGGTTGTACATTGCGGACAATGTGTTGTGGCATGGCCGTGTGGCCGCTGAAACCTATACCGATATCGCGTTGGGCTGGACCGAAGCCATCGTTGAACATAATCGACTGATTTTTAATGATCCGGAATTTGATGCGTTTATCAACCCTACGCGTGACGGCGTTGTTATCGCGCGCAGAAAAATGGTTTAGGGGTTGTTGGAAAGCATTCTGGAGCAGGCGGTTCAAGGTAAAAATGGTCGAAAAATGAAAAGTGTATGCAAAATCAATGCGCATTCCGGGCCTGTTTTCATTTCCATTAAATCCGGGCAAACCCGGTCATTATCATGGCGGTTTACCGGATTAATTGTTATAGTTATCACCGTTTGGAAACGTAAAGCACATTTACTTCTATCTGATGTGGTTTTGCGGTATTTGTATTCAATCTTAATGACTAAGGAAAATTATGCAGATTCATGTTTATGATACTTATGTGAAAGCTAAAGACGGGCATACTATGCATTTTGATGTTTTTACGGCAGTTAAGGATGACCAGAAAGCTATTGAATATGCCAAAGAATGGTTAACGTCGATAGACGAGACAGACGCCGTGGTCACCAGCAAGGAATGCAGCTTTTGTCATAGCCAGAGCGCGCCGCCGGAAGTAATTGATGCCATTAACAAGGACGGCTATTACATTTATAAAATGGAAGGATGCGCATAAGTTGCATAATTAGCCGGTTCAACCAACCGGCGAGTTTCTCTGGGGTTCAGTTTAATTAACTGACAGCTTGGTGTCTTTATACAATCACAAGGTTTTTCACTATGAAGTATCGACAATTGCGCGGGCTTTTTTTAATTACTGCTATGGCTCTGCTGGTGAGTGCTGCGGGATCGGTGCAGGCATCGGAGCCTGTTTTGCTTGGACAGCATGGGGACTGGACAGCGTATACCTTTATGGAAAACAACGGCAAGGTTTGTTACATGGTCAGTCAGCCAAAAAAAGATGAAGGTGACTATACAAAGCGCGGTGATATTTTTGCGCTGGTGACGCATCGCCCGGCTGAGGAAAGTAAAAATGTTTTCAGCTATATAGCGGGTTATACGTATAAGGCGGGCGGCGAAGTGACCGTCAAGGTCAATAATCAGACTTTTACGCTGTTTACCCAGGATGATTCCGCGTGGGCGCCGGATCAGGGAACCGATAACCAGCTGGCCGAAGCGATCAGACGCGGCAATACCATGGTGGTTCAAGGCACATCATCACGTGGCACGCAGACCACGGATACATTTGGACTGAACGGGTCGTCAGCCGCACATAAGGAGATTTCTGAAGCGTGCGGGATGAATTAATCAGTGTGTCGTTGTGGCCGTCCGGTATGAATACTGATTTATTGATCATCTTATATGCCTGCGTTGCGGCCGTCTTCAACGACATTCTGCAGCGGGGCTGTTATTGCTTTTGTATGGAAAGAAGACTGGCAGTATGAACGACGAGATTACCATTTATCAAAAACCGACATGCAGTAAATGCCGGGGAACGCTGGCAATACTTGATGACAGCGGTCAGGATTATAAATCTGTTAATTATTACGAAACACCGCTGAGTGTTGACAAGTTGCGTGAGTTGATCAAAAAACTCGGCCTGTCTGCGCGTGACGTATTGCGCAAGGATGAATCCGCGGCGCGTAATCTGGACCTGAGTACGATCTCTGAAGATGCGTTGATTCAACGTATGGTCGATAACCCCGATTTGATGCAGCGGCCTATCGTTGTGCGGGGCGACAAGGCAAGAATATGCCGTCCGCCTGAAAATGTCAGGGATTTGCTGTAACTGGTTTTAATTGATTATCAAGGTGATAATAAAAAACCGCATATGAGGCTGAGCATAGGCGGTTTTTTTACAGTAGCGGTACCGGTTTTTAGTTGAAATCGGCCTGTTTTTGATAAACCCCAACCAGTCCGATTGATTGCTGGCTGAACTAACTGAACGCGCCGAAAAGAGTTGCCGGTAAAAAACTAAAGCTGTTTATTGACACGGGCCGGCAGTTTTTCACGTATGCGCGCGGATTTGCCCGAGCGTTCCCTTAGATAGTAAAGCTTTGCGCGGCGGACATCGCCGCGGCGTTTAATATCAATGCTTGCGATCAGCGGTGAGTATGTCTGGAACGTCCGTTCAACGCCCTCGCCGCTGGAAATCTTGCGCACGGTAAATGCCGAATTCAGGCCTCGGTTGCGTTTTGCAATCACAATACCTTCATAGGCTTGTACCCGCTTACGGTCGCCCTCGACCACGTTGACGTTAACAACGACCGTATCGCCGGGCGCAAAGCTGGGTATTTCCTTGTTCAAACGGCTGATTTCTTCAGCTTCCAATTGCTCGATAATGTTCATGATAGTTTCCTTCAAAGCAAAAATATTTATTTGATCCCGCAGTTTTTTTTGAATTCTTCCAGAAGCGCTTTCTCTTCTTCCGTTATTCCCGTTTTTTCTTTCAGTTCGAGCAAGTCCGGGCGTTTCAGCCAGGTTTTCCCCAAAGCCTGCTGCAGGCGCCAGCGGCGAATAAGTGCATGATTACCTGATAATAAAACTCCCGGCACGCCGCTGCCGCAATATTGCTCAGGACGGGTGTAATGCGGGTAATCCAAAAGCCCGTTTACAAAGGATTCCTGGGCCGCCGATTCAGGATCACCCAGCGTGCCCGGAATCAGTCTGACGACGCTGTCTATGACAACCATGGCAGCCAGTTCACCACCCGATAACACATAATCGCCTATGGAAATTTCCGTATCCACCTGGCGGTTGATGACGCGTTCATCGATCCCCTCGTAACGCCCGCAGAGTAAAATAATACCAGGCGAGAGACTCAACCGTTCTGCTTCACGGTGGTCGAGCCGCCGTCCCTGCGGCGTCAAATAAATGACCTCCGTTTTTTCGATCCCAAGCGACTGTTGCCGTTGCCGGGCGTTGATGATGGCCTCTTCAAGCGGTTTTGCCATCATCACCATGCCGGGGCCGCCGCCATATTGGCTGTCGTCAACCGTTCGGTGACTGTTTTCACTGAAATCGCGCGGGTTCCAGATCTTAAGCCGGAAGATGCTGTTTCTGCCTGCCTTTCCGGTCACGCCATATTGCGTGATAGCGTCAAGCATTTCCGGAAACAATGTGACTACATCACATTCATAAGGCATGCGCTTACCTCAATAGTCGCTCTAATAGTCAGATTCCCAGTCAACAAGAATATTGCGGCGCTTTAAATCTACTTTCTTTATCACCGTCGCTTCAACGAACGGAATCAGCAATTCTTTTGTATCTGGCGCAATACTTTGTACGCGCAATACATCATTTGCACCGGTTTCAAACAATCCTGTCACTGTACCCAGTTTGATGCCGTCCAGATTAACAACCTCGGTACCAACCAAATCGGCCCAGTAATAACCTGCTTCGCCGTCATCGGGTAAATCAGGCAAGTACTCCCGCGGAACCGCGATCTTCAATCCTTTGAGCTGCAATGCCTGATCGCGGTTATCGCACCCTCTTAATTTGGCATCCAGCGCTGTTCCGTTGATACGGCCGGATATAAGCTGCCTTTCAATCCAATCCCCGCCGGTTTCGCTGGTTTCGTCGGCTTCGCTTTCGCCGAACCACCACGATGCGTAATCAAGCAATCCGTCGGCAGTTTCCGTATAGGGAGAGACTCTTATCCAGCCCCGTATGCCAAACGCATCTGCAACATGCCCCATGACAATCATGGACGCGTTGCGTTGGTTATGATTATGATGCGTTATCTGCTGATGTTTCCTTGTTTGCTGCTGCAAATTGTTTCAATAATCGTTTTGCAGTGCTGGATACTTGCGCGCCTTTGGATTGCCAGTAGTTGACCCGATCCAGATGGATACGCAAGGTTTCCTCGCCGCCGGTCGCCCTCGGGTTGTAGAAACCGACACGCTCGATAAACTTGCCGTCACGCGCACGCGGCGAGTTAGCGACAACCATATTATAAAAAGGACGTTTTTTTGCACCACCGCGTGCCAATCGTATTATGACCATAATTTTTTGTCTGTTAGCGTTTGTCTTAAAGTGCCTTAAAGCTTTAACCAAAAACCACTGCTACCACTACTTTAACCCACTTTAAACCGAATTTTTCTCAATCAATTCACACATTCACAGCAAATGCTGATTTTGTGGTAACCGCTGATTTTACATGTACTTCAGACAGGAAGGCAAGTATTGTTTTGATTCCGGATTTCACCATGGACGGTTTGTTATCTATTTTTTATAAGCGCATCGAATGATGTCTGTAGTTAACAAAACAGAAACAGGGCGGCAGGATAGAATACGGGCATTTACGCGTGCGCACAATCTGACCATCTATGTTGCTGCTTGCCTGGAACCTGCAATCAGGCGCGGGTCTGGCGTGGGTCTGCTATTGGCCGCTATATCTTTTATTCTTCAAATTCTGGTTTTAAGGTATTCTGCCATATTGTTTAGATTGATAAATATAAAACACGATTGCCGAAATTTGATATGTAAAGAGTATAGTAATCAAACAGGGTAATGCGTTTGTTCCTGATATTTCCTCTGAATTCGTAGAAACCCGGCAAGGCTCAGCAGCCCGAAACCTATCAACACAATTATTTCAGGCTCGGATACCGTGTTAATGCCGACATCACCAGAGTGGACAGGCCATGCAAAAAAACGCGAACTTTTGTTAAATACGTCAAAATCAAAATCAAACGAGCCGAAGAAAAATGCGAATGCCCGCTCTGGCGAAACGCTAAACTGCGTGCCGCTCCAATGGAAATCCTCAGCAATGGAGCCAAATACACCGGGTGTTAGCGGCGTTATGCCTTCTACAAAATACAAAAACCCCATTTCATTATCAGCGCAGACAAAACAGATATCGTTGTCATTGTTGACGTCGGCTGACGGCAGCCGCCATCCGCTGACACCTCCGATAGTTAAACTGGATACATTGGTTTGCTGCTCTTCCCAGGTGCCAAATCCGGTTATGTAAGGGTCGGCCGCCCAGGTAATGTCAAGTTGTGTATCGTAATAAGCCAGTCCCCCTAATCGTAACTCTAACGCTGCATTTGCGGTTGACATTAACCCAAACAGCAATACAGTGTAGCTTGCTGACATTGTTAAAATTTTTTTTTGCAATCCCATGACACACCTCGCCTCACTAGTTTTAAATTATAAATACCGGATTTAACAGTCTAGACGTTAAAACTGCATGAAGTCACGCATTTTTTAATTTTTTGCGCTTTAAGTAACTTCTTCAGGAACCAAATTGGGTATTGTGCCGGATGCGCAATTCCCCTATCTTTAGCATTTCCAAATAACGCGTTCAGGGGGTAGCGATGAATCCATTACACTCAATCAAAGGCACGATTGCCATCGGTTTTATTCTTGCATTTGCTGTTGCTTTCGGACTGGGCAATGGCCTGGGCGGGTTAAATGTAACCGTCTGGCTGCATGTTCTGGCGGGTGTCTGCTGGATTGGTTTGCTGTATTACTTTAATTTTGTTCAGGTTCCCGGTGTCGGCGCCGCATTGGCGAACCCCGATGGCCCGCAACCCGCCGCCATCAACAAATACATCGCACCCAGAGCCCTGCTATGGTTCCGTATGGCGGCGGCGGTTACCTGGTTAACCGGGATGAGCGCACTGGCCCAGATTGGCGGCGGTATGCAGGGTATTGTGGACGCCTTTATGCTGACAAATGGCATGGCGGTTATTGGCTTGGGTTCGTGGCTGGGTACTATCATGCTGTTTAATGTCTGGGTGTTGATCTGGCCTAATCAAAAGAAAATTCTTGGTCTTGACGGCAAAACGCATAACGCTGAAGTCATTGCCAATGCGAAAAAAACAGCGCTTCTGGCGTCACGCACCAACACCGCGTTATCGGTTCCGATGCTGCTTTGCATGGTGGGATACGGCCATGGGTTAGTGTTCTTCTGACACGTGTGATTGGGGTGCAAGAGATTGAATATGCTCTCATTTCACAGGGGAAAGGTTGAATTAACAGAGTCTGATGCATTCCTTACCTTACTGGCGTCTGTCAGGCTTTTATTTTTTTCATTTTGCGGTGCTTGGCGCGTTCGTGCCGTACTGGAGCCTGTACCTTCAATCGCTTTCCTTTAGTGCGCTGCAAATCGGTGTCTTGATGTCGCTGTTGCTGGCGACGCGGATTTTTGCGCCCGCTGTGTGGGGCTGGCTGGCGGATCATACCGGCCGGCGCGTGATGGTGGTACGGCTCGCCGCGCTGGGTGGTTTTGTCTGTTTTATCGGGTTTTTCTTCGGCCAGTCTTTTTCCTGGATTTTTCTGATGATGCTGCTGATGAGCTTTTGCTGGAGCGCGGCATTGCCGTTGATAGAAGCGGTGACGTTGTCGCACCTGGGCGATAAAACCGACCGCTACGGTCACATTCGGTCCTGGGGTTCGGTGGGGTTTATTCTGGCGGTGATTGGCGTAGGCTATCTGCTGGATAGGGTTGAAATTATCTGGTTGCTGTGGGTGGTACTGGCATTAAAGCTGGGAATACTGGCTTTTTCACGCAGCATTCCGGAAGCCGAGGTCATCGGCGGCAGCGTGGATCAGGATTCAATGCGGCAGGTTTGCCAGCGCCCGGAGGTGCTGGCGTTTCTATTGTCCAGCTTATTGATGGTTTTTGCGCACGGCGTTTATTACACGTTTTATTCCATTTATCTGGTAGAACACGGTTATGACAAGGGGTTTGTCGGCTGGCTCTGGGCAATCGGGGTGATTTGCGAGATCGGCGTGTTTTTTCTGATGCCCTGGCTGATGCGGCGTTTTGGTCTGAAACTAATCCTGGTTTTCAGTTTCGCGTGTGCCATTTTGCGTTTTCTGATGATCGGCTGGGGCGTTGAGTGGGTGGCGCTGATTTTATTTGCACAGGTGTTGCATGCGGTAACGTATGGCGCACACCACGTGGCCGCTATCATGGTGGTGCATCATTTCTTTCATGGCCAGCATCAGGCGAAAGGGCAGACGATTTATACCAGTGTTGCCTATGGTATGGGGGGAACTTTTGGCGCGGTGTTAAGCGGCTATACCTGGGATGGTCTGGGCGCCGAAATCACGTTTACGATCAGTGCGGCTTCAGCCTTGCTGGGGATGCTGCTGGTGGCCTGGAAAATGAATGTGATAAAGCACCAGGGTCATTAACAGCACCTTATTTTTTTGTCTGACGTATAGAAAACAGTGTCGTCTCTAGATCTTCAAACAAGTTCGAAAATTGATAGAGCACTAGTACCGTAGGCGCGCTTTAAAAATCCTACAATTGATCCAATGGACTGACGACAGCCTTGCCGCCCTTGTTCAACACATGCGTATAAATCATGGTTGTTGAAACGTCACTATGCCCCAGCAATTCCTGTACGGTACGGATATCATATCCATTTTGCAGCAAATGAGTAGCAAAACTATGGCGTAGCGTATGGGGCGATGTTGGCTTGACTATACCCGCAGTCAATGCCGTTTTTTTGACATAGCGCTGGACCTGTTTTTCATCGACATGATGACGGCGCTCAGCTTGACTACGTGGATCAATGGAATATTTCCGGGCGGCAAACACATATTGCCACCCCCACTCCTTCGGAGCATTGGGATATTTAACAGCCAGCGCGTCCGGCAGCCAGACATCTGCTTTGCCTAATTTGACATCCTGCTCATGCCATTCCCGCCGTATCGCAAGCTGACGACGCATGGCGTCCAACAGGCTTCCGGGCAGCATCGTCACCCGATCCTTACCACCCTTGCCATCACGCACAATGATTTCTCCGCGTGTCAATTCGACATCCTTGACACGTAATCTTACTGCTTCCATAAGCCGCATGCCTGTGCCATATAACAGCTTGATAATCAGGCCAACCGGCTCAGGTGCTGATGCAGTCTCACGCAAAAGTGCCTGAACTTCCAAAGGCGTCAGCACGACCGGCAAACGCTTAGGTTTTTTAGACCGCTCAAAACCATCCAGCCAGGTCAAATCAGATCCGATAACTTCACGGTATAAAAATAGAATTGCCGATAACGCCTGATTCTGCGTGGAACTGGAAACATGGCGCTCATTGGCCAGATAAGTCAGAAAGCGCTCCACTTCAACAACACCCATTTCGACAGGATGACGCTTGTCATTGAAAAAAATATAGTGTTTAATCCATGTGACATAAGTTTTTTCCGTGCTTAAACTATAGTGCTTGTATCTTATTTTTTCTCTTACTTGATCAAGCAGTTTTTTAGGCGGCGGCATTGTCGTATTTTCTTGCATCATTTGTCTTTTTCACTAGGGATTTAAGCTTTAATACAATATGATAATCAATAATTACCACAGTTATACGACATTTCCCGCAAGATTATTAGACAAAATGTCGTATACATTACGTTAGATTTTTTTGATAGTTCATACACAACCCAAAAAGGAAAGAAGCTATGGCAGTCACACAGATCAACCAATCGTTCCAGAACGATGGTAACTTTTCGCAGTTAGATTTACGCAATGTCCGAGGCACTGGGCCGGTTATGCGTATAGAGACTTTCCGCTGTAGTCAGCCCGAAGGAGATTTCGGGAAAACTGCATCTGGGACTGAGGTGGCCTCACTTGCAGGGAAAGACCACCTTACGCAAGAGAGCAACCAAATTTTTCGCCACATCTACTCAACTGGCGATGTAAACGCACCGTTGTCTACGCTCGAAATTCGTGAAATATTTGAAGAAGATGGCTCTTTTGATATTCGCGTCAGGGACATTGATTACGAGAGCCAGAGCTTTGGTGACGTCCTTGTCATGACAGCTAAGCCACTGCCTAACAATACTTACCAACTGACTTATGATATCCGCACTCCAAAATCGACGGAAGCGGCCAAGTTTGAATCACCTTTGACTGCACCTATATCAGAAACGGCAACAGGACTTGCTGACATTTCGTCTAAGCCAGAAAATCTGGGAGAGATCACTGATGATAGGAACACGATAAACGCTCAAATTAAATGGAATGCTAAAAAATCTGAAATCAATCAGGTTTTCGCTGAAATGCAAAAATCGTTCAAATCAGATCGTCTAAGAAACTGGGCAGAAAACATCCAGAACTACGAGCGTATGGGTGATTTTCGGGATAAGTGCATCCATGATGGGACTAATCTTAGCGGCCCAAACCCTGATTTAGCGTCTGAATTTCATTTGATCCGTGCATATAGAGCATCGCTAATTGGCCTTGGTGTAGTGGCAGACCCTGATATGACCAAACATAACAGGGTGGGCATGAATCCACTCCTTGCCTCTACGCCAGTTCTCACAGACCCCAAGCCTGGTGTTTACTCGGTATTTCTATCCGCTTACATGAACAACATCGGTATCTACCAATTAGGAATAGACAAGGTGCATAGCGATTATGGTGGTGTCCCAATGAAGCTAGCGCCTGGAAGCAGGTTAGAGGATGCTTCATCACCAATAGTAGATTCCAGCAGATTCAACAGAACCCTAGCTGAACTTGCATTCGCGTTTTACATTGGTCCCACCTTGCCAGTTTTGAACGCCTTCAAAGAGATGGAAGCGTAAAAATCTAACGAATAAGATTAGATCGCGCGCGGAACGCGCCGCGATCTGAATCGTTTGTTGGACGAGTCCGTTGTTGAATTGACTATGGAAATATCTCCG
>NZ_FOGH01000120.1 GCF_900111165.1 Nitrosomonas sp. Nm51 | reverse complement strand
AGCAGGTCGCTGGCCAGCCTTGGTGCGTTATATCATCAGTAAAATTATTGCCAGCAAACCCCAGAAATCACAATTTCTTGATTCATTTCCCGCTACGTTGGCATTTGATTCCAGCTAACTGAGGAATTTAGGATCAATATAGGCGAGCAGATCGCTATAGCGATAGCGAACTGCCCGGCTGCCGATTTTGATGAATGGCACGCGAGCACCTGCCCAGCGGTCACGTTCAAGGAATGCGACACTGACGCCTAAAATCTGTGCAGCTTCTTTAGTGGTGAGTAATTGGGTTTGCATAAATTGCCTCCAGTGAATTAATCAAATGGAAGCAATTTGCGGGAATTTAGCAGTTAAAAAAAGATGCTAAAAAAATAGAAAGGTATTTATTTTTTTAAAAAGGTTTTTATTTTTACTAACAGCCTGATTATTTTCTCCTTCCACCTTTTTTGGCATATTCAGATGAAACATTTTTTGCCCAATTTCGGAATGATTCAGGAGTAAAAACAGAGGGGTTTCCGTATTGTCGCATAACGGGATGGGTGCGAATTTCTTCATAAGTCTGGTTTGGATTTTCTTTCCATAGCATTTTAGCCAATTCAAGGCACGCAACTTTCATCTTTCTTTGTTCAGTCAATCGATCATACCAGCCCGTAATATTTTCATCTTCTGGAATACTATTTGAATTTTCTGAATCGGAGAGTTTCTTTAACGCCCAGCAAGGTGGAGGATCAAGCAGGGCTATATTCTCACACCAATTGATTACCTCATTCCGCTTTACATACAGATTATCCAGATAATTCCTGCTGATATTGTTGTGTATGAGGAACCGATAAAACTGTATGACATGCCTGATTTCAAAAATAAATGAAAAAATAGAATTATCGAAGAAAATTCGATAACCTTTCCACCTGCCAGAAATTTCTTTGCCGCCGATTGCACGTATCAGGCGATCAATTGCAATCCTCAGTTCGGGCGAAATTGCATTGGGATCGGTATTGTCGGATTCTTCACCTGTCCAGTCATGCGCCAGTTGCCAGACAGTTTTAAAATCTGGATTATCTTTAATACTGAAGTTTCCCTTTTTTCCCTATGCGACCATCCGCAATAATGCTTTGATGAGAGAATTTTGTTCGGGTTTGCCTGGCTTGGGGCAAAAGGTAACAAAATCTTTATCGAATGCGGCCTGAGTAATCAGTTTTCTAACATCGGAGAAGGCGAAGTGACTTCGATTGTTAACAGCGTAACAACGCTGCGGTGTTTTATCAAGGCGATCTGCGTATATCCAGGTGATAGTGGTGGCCATCATGCAGAAGCTGAGGTGATTCATAACGGCATGCGGCGTTCGGGTTTGGCTTTTTATGCTTCCAATTTCCTGCTTGATCTCTTTGAAACCGGCCTCGATTTTCCAGCGAGCGCCATAGTATTCGATGATCTGTTCGACGGTGAGATCAAGGTCAGTGGTAAAGAATGCAACCCATTGTGATTTTCGGTAGGCCCAGACGACACGCACGGCACATTTGAGTGTTTTCAACATGCAGATGTGATCGTA
>NZ_FOGH01000096.1 GCF_900111165.1 Nitrosomonas sp. Nm51 | reverse complement strand
AGCAGGTCGCTGGCCAGCCTTGGTGCGTTATATCATCAGTAAAATTATTGCCAGCAAACCCCAGAAATCACAATTTCTTGATTCATTTCCCGCTACGTTGGCATTTGATTCCAGCTAACTGAGGAATTTAGGTTGAAGCGTCTCCCGACACTAAAAAACGCGTATTTCTCAGTTTTAAATGGAAAATTACTTCTCTTAGCAGCCTTATTTTACTAGCAGTGGTACTGTTGTTTTGCATTGTCAGTTATCTGGGGCTCATCACGAATTTTAATGACCAGCGAAAATTAGAACATCAACGCTTCGAAAGAGAGATTGACAGTCTTATTGACCGATTATCACAGAGACTGCGCCAACAGGCTGAAATAATCCCTTTTTTGGATGGTATGCGAGAGGCATTGTTATCGAATAATAAAGAAGCAATCAGCAATATATTCGATCAACATTGGACATTATTGCATTTTCACAGTGGCGTCGAATTCGTACGGTTATATAATACTTCAAACGAATTAACCGCTGACTGGGGTATTACAGAACTCAACGTCAATGACGATGGCGTCATATTAAAGTGGATCAAAGAAGTCCATCAAAACGAAATACCCATCAGCCCGTTGCTGTGTAGGCAAAATTGCATTCAGCTAACTGTTGCTCCATTACTAATCGAAGGGCAAACGGCTGGCATCGCTGTTATCGGCATTTCTCTGGCTGACGCGCTACTGGCATTCAAGCGTATTTCAGGTGCCGACATAGGCTTATTGTTGCATAATTCAAGTTCCGCCGACCTGGAAGCACTACATATTGAATCGTGGGAATCTTCCGTTGTAGCATTAACCAATAAGGTTGACAGTTACAAAATCTTAAACGCAGCTTCTAAAGCATACTCTTTCACGGACAGTCTAAAAAACATTGTCCAGATTAACTGGAATCACCGTCATCACCAAATAAAGCTATATCCCCTAAATTCAGTTAACAAAAATATGGCGCATTTGGTTGTCATTTCTGACGTGACATCAGCAGTTAACAATATATATGATTCAGTCTGGAAAATTGCACTGATCGGATTACTAGGATTAATAATTTCAGAATTTCTTTTATTCAGCATTTTCACGCGCTTACTTTCCCGTTTAAAAGACGTCTCTTTTACTTTACCGTTGCTGGCCAGCGGTCAGTTTGAAGACTTCAGGCATTCACTGACATTAACCAAGAAAAAACAAACCTATAGAGATGAAATTGACATGCTCTATGATGCCGCCGTTGAATTATCAAGACAGCTGGAAGATCTTGAGCAGAAAGTATCTTCTCGAGCGAAACTACTCATCGCGCAAAAAGATGAATTGAGCAGAGAAAGAGATTTCGTAGCCAATCTGCTCGATACAGCCCAGGTTATCGTTTTGACACAAAACTCGAGCGGCAAAATTATTTCCATGAATGCCTATGGTGAAATGCTCACCTATTATGCCGAAGATGAGCTCAAAAACACACCATTTCTAAATATACTTGTCTCGGACTTTGATTCACATGAACTGTCCATGCACCTGGATGAAATTAATCAAGGATTACGTGAACAATTACGTCACGAAGCTATCACTCATTGCAAAGATGGCACAACACGGCATGTCGCCTGGTTACATTCACGTCTTTCCTGGAATTCCATTGATGATCCATCTATCCTCTCTGTGGGACTTGATATTACTGAATACAAGCGGGTTGAAGGTCACCTGGCATGGCTGGCCGATCATGACCCATTAACGAACCTGTATAACCGCCGTCGTTTCAGCGATGAACTCGAACAAGCGATTAGTCGATCTGATCGATACCATCACACAGGGGCACTGCTCTTTTTTGACCTGGATCGTTTTAAATACATCAATGATACCAGTGGCCATCAAGCCGGTGACGCTTTACTCAGAATGGTAGCAGGAATGTTGCTGCGCACAATACGCTCTGACGACATATCGGCACGCCTGGGCGGTGATGAATTTGCCGTCATTCTGCCAGAGATTAATACAGAAGGCGCTATTGAAGTTGCAAAAAAAGTGCTAGCACATCTGAGCGAAACACAACTTACAATTAACGGCCGCACACATAAAGTTTCAGCAAGTATCGGCATAGCGCTTTTCCCCGAACACGGTGAAAACGTACATGATTTATTGGCAGCAGCAGATCTGGCCATGTATCAGGCCAAAGACACAGGACGTAACGCATGGTATCTGTTTTCTAAAGAAGACCGCAGCCGAGAACGCGTACAAACACTCGTTTACTGGAAAGAAAAAATTGAATATGCGCTGCTGCATGACAGATTTATGTTGTATTTCCAACCCATCATGAACGTGCACTCTAAAGAAATCAATCATTACGAAGTATTATTACGCATGCATGATGTTGATGGCTCAATTTTATCCCCTGCCGGCTTTATTACAGCGGCAGAGCATACAGGACTCATTCATTCCATTGATCATATGGTTTTGCATAAAGCAATTATGCAGGCCGCCAAAATTAATCAAAACAAAAAAAACAGCATCAGCCTTTCTATCAACTTATCTGCACATGCATTTAACGATCCCGAGCTACTGCCAATCATCAAACAAAAACTTGTTGATCATAAAGTAGACCCCAAAACATTGATGTTTGAAATTACAGAAACTGCTGCTCTTGAGAACTTACCTGGAGCACGCGCACTTATGAAAGAAATTAAAGACCTGGGATGCGGGTTTGTACTGGACGACTTTGGTGTTGGCTTCTCTTCTTTTTATTATTTGAGGGAACTGCCCGTTGATACGGTAAAAATTGATGGTTCGTTTATACGAAATATTATCGAGAACAAAGACGATCAAATTCTCGTTGAGGCTTTATGTAGTGTCGCAAGCGGTTTTGGCAAGAATATAACAGCAGAATTTGTTGAAAACGAAAAAGTTTTTAGGGTACTCGGAAAAATGAAAATTGATTATGCTCAGGGATATTATATCGGTAAGCCTGCGCCCTATGGTACTTACTTCTTTCAAGACCGTGAATTGTGAAAAATAGTTACCGCCTAGCGCATTGTTTAGTTCACTTAGGAGCCGAGAATAAATAAGTGTGACAATTGGGCGCGTCTGGCGGGATGCAATGCAAGGCAAGAGGATGAGTCATAGCACAAGAGCTATGGCGGCGACGAAGAGACTGTCCCACTAACTGTGTAAATGTCTATCATTAGATTTTTAAAAGGATAGACGATGAATAAAAAGGAATTGGAGCAATTTGCCCGCAAGGC
>NZ_FOGH01000078.1 GCF_900111165.1 Nitrosomonas sp. Nm51 | reverse complement strand
GCGATGCGCTGCCTTCTTTAGCCGAAATCGGCAAAACACAGAATCATACCGCACGCGTGACCCCGCCAGACAAAGCTGGTGAGTGGTTGCCATGGATACATATCGCCATTGGCAACCTTAAGGCATTCTTGTCGGGAACATATCACGGAGTGTCATCAGGTTACTTGCAAGAATATCTCAATGCGTTTTGCTACCGTTTTAACCGGCGAGCATGGGAAGCTGAATTACCTTCCCGTCTCCCGAGTGCTTGCTTGTGTCACAATCCAATTAAACTGAAAATAGTTTAGAGGCATATAAGTTTTTTATTGGGCAGATTATTCAGCTGTGTTGACGAGGTTGATCAGACTGCCCGCCAGAATCATTTCGATCTGACGGTTACTTAGCGAATGTCTGGCCTGAAAAGTAATGTCTTTGGTTTTGTTGATGACAGTTACTGTGCTGTCCTGCTGAAGCATTTCACGGATTTGGGAAATGCACAGTGTATCGTTTTGACCGATTCTTTCAAAATCTGTGCTGTCGGCAAATGTCAGAGGTAATATTCCGAAATTTACCAGGTTTTGCCAGTGAATCCGCGCAAAGCCTTTGGCGATAACGGCTTTGAGACCGAGGTACCGCGGCGCAAGTGCGGCGTGTTCGCGGCTGGATCCTTGGCCGTAATTTTCCCCCGCTACAATAAAGGATCCCTGATCGCGGCAATTCATGGCACGCGTATAATAGTTCTCGTCGATCTGTCGAAAACAATATTTGCTGATCTCCGGGATATTGCTGCGTAGCGGCAGAACCTGAGCGCCAGCGGGCATGATTTCATCGGTCGATATATCATTGCCGACTTTTAGTAAAGCGAGGCCTTCCAACGTCTCCGGCAGCGGGTCGAAAGGCGGCAGCGGTTTAATATTCGGGCCTTTTTCCAGTTCGATATGCGCTTCACTGGATGCCGGCGGGACCAGCATTTCAGTATTGAGGCGAATTTCCTCCGGTTCGGAAAACCGTGGATAATCCATGTCGAGCGTCCGGGGATCGGTGATGACGCCCGTGATTGCTGAAGCAGCGGCGGTTTCCGGGCTGCACAGATAAACCTGATCTTCCCGGGTGCCCGACCGTCCCGGAAAATTACGTGGAACTGTACGTAAGCTGATGCGGCCGGTGGCCGGAGCCTGTCCCATACCGATACAGCCGTTGCAGCCTGCCTGATGCAGACGGGCGCCTGCGTGGATAAGTTTTTCAAGGAATCCCAGTGAAATGAGATTTTCCAGGATCTGTCGCGAGGTTGGATTGATATCCAGCGACACGCGGTCATGCGCACGTTTGCCGTCAACAATTAACGCTGCAACGGCAAAATCCCGAAGTCCCGGATTGGCCGATGAACCGATATAAGCCTGATAAATTTCTTTTCCGGCCACTTCGCGTACCGGAACTACATTGCCCGGGCTGGTAGGACAGGCGATCAACGGTTCCAGCGTTGAAATGTCGATCTCATCATGCTGATCGTAAACAGCATCATTATCGGCAACAATTTCCTGCCATGCATCTTCTCTCCCTTGTGTCTTTAGGAACCGCCTGACAGTCTGATCCGACGGGAAAACAGTTGTGGTCGCACCAAGCTCTGCGCCCATGTTGGCGATAACATGCCGGTCCATTGCGCACAGGTTTTGCAACCCCGGCCCGTAATATTCAATAATCCGGTTGAGCCCACCATCTACGCCGTGTCGTCGCAGCATTTCCAAAATAATATCTTTGGCGCTAACCCACTCGGGAAGCTCTCCCGATAATCTGACGCCCCATATTTCAGGCATTTTCAGATAAAAAGGTTTGCCTGCCAATGCCATCGCGACTTCCAGGCCGCCGGCACCGATGGCCAGCATTCCCAAAGAACCGGCCGCACAGGTGTGGCTGTCCGAACCCAACAGCGTTTTTCCAGGAATGCCGAAACGCTCCATATGCGTTGGATGGCTTACCCCATTTCCCGGCCGGCTGTACCACAGTCCATATTTTTTACACGCGCTGCGCAGGAACAGATGATCGTCAGGATTCTTGAAATCTTCCTGAATCAGATTGTGATCGATATATTGTGCTGAAAGCTCTGTTTTAACGCGAGGAATCTGCATTGCTTCAAACTCAAGCATGACCATGGTGCCGGTGGCATCCTGAGTCAGAGTCTGATCGATTTTTAGGCCGATTTCCGTGCCAGGCGTCATCCTTCCGCTGCACAGATGCGCTTCAATTAATTTTTGTGTGACATTTTGAGTCATGATCAACCTCTCTTATCGTTGTCTGTAGTTTCCACCGGGATAACATTCGTCCGGTAGGTTGATACGCTACAGTTATCGTGTGGGATACGACAGCAATCGGGTCCCCGGTTTAAATTGTTGTTATCCAAATTAAGATGTCAGTATAGTCGTGTAATATTTCCGATAAATTTTTTATCTGAATTGATCCGCCGATGCCGATAGCAAACAAATTTAATATGCCGCTGCCAACAGCCGGTTCGTTGATGCAGGTTTTGTTAATGAAAATGTTAGGAGTCGTTCATAAATAACTATAACACCTGGATCGCATCTGGCGGGCATACTGCGGCATTGTTCGTCGTCGCCGCCATAGCCTGTGCCATGACGACACCCCCTAGTGTATGCCAGATCGAGATGGCATGTTTTATAAAATCGGTAGCTTGACCTGATGCCAACCAGTAACGATCATCCGGAATCCGGAGTGTCCGGAATCTGGCGCTGCGCGCCGGGCTGCTGTCACAGGCGAATCCACTCCGTGACGTCAATTTATCGTTATATTTGCAGGTTGTACCTATACTCAAACGGATGGCATCTTTCCGGTTTTCGGTATTACTAATTTCCGTTGGCGTTGCAGTGCTCAGTGTATTAAAAGTGCTTCAGTCGGTCGACAATATCGCCGTGAATTGATCGCTGTGTGTTTAACTGAGGTTTCCTTTTCCCCTATGTGACCATCCGCAATAATGCTTTGATGAGAGGATTTTGTTTGGATTTGCCTGGTTTATAGCCAAAGCTATCAAAATTTATCCAGTGCTGTGCGAGTAATCAGTTTTCTGGCATCGGAAAAGGCGAAATGACTTCGGCTGCCAGCAGCGTAACAACGCTGCGGCATTTTCTTAAGACGATCGGCGTATATATCCAGGTGACGGTTGCAGCCATCATGCAGACGGCCTATCATGAGCTTCTCGCCCTATAGGCGAACGGTGTTTAGTTTGCAGCGTGAGTTTTTTGCTTTGTACAAGTTTTCGCCCATGAAATGCTGGCTGGCATTATGCATAAAGACTGGATATGCGCTGTATATGGGCGATTGAAAAGCCATTGCCGCTATTTCGATACTATCACGCCTATAATAACATTAATTGTTTTCAACAGACTGATAAACAACGATAAATCATTGAAATTGCTTGTGATGTTATTGCGGAAAACGGGCTTACCAGATTGCGTTACTGTGTAGTGATAGTGGTGATAATGCTGTCGGGCTGCGCAAGTCTCACTGGTTTGCGTGATGGTCATGAACAGTTTGAGGTGCAACAAAGAGCTGCCTGGATGCAGTACAAACCGCGCCCACTGTACCTGATTCACAAGATGGCTACGGGCTTGTTAAAAGAAAAATTAAAACGCTGTTCGTCCGGTCCGTTCAAACGCACGGATTTTTCTATCGGCCATCGCGGCGCGCCCATGCGGTTTCCCGAGCATACGCTGGAATCGTATAAAGCTGCTGCAAAAATGGGTGCGGGTATTGTTGAATGCGATGTGACATTTACGCAGGACAAGGAACTGGTGTGCCGCCATTCGCAGTGTGATTTGCATACCACGACCAATATTCTGAAGACGCCATTGGCCGCCAAGTGCTCGAAGCCGTTTCGCCCTGCTGCTTTTGACGAAAACGGAAATCTGGTTACGCCGGCCACCGCACGCTGCTGTACCAGCGATATCACGCTGGCGGAATTCAAAACCCTGAAAGGAAAAATGGACGCTTTTAACCCGCGCGCGGCAAATGTGGCTGGCTATATGAAAGGCGCGGTCGGCTGGAGAGCGGATCTGTATACCGCGCCTGGCACCCTGTTGACCCACAAGGAAAGTATTGCGCTATTCCAGAAACTGGGGGTCAAAATGACACCTGAGTTGAAATCCCCGAGCGTTCCGATGCCGTTTGATGGTTTCTCTCGGGAAGATTACGCCCAGAAAATGATCGATGAGTACAAGGAAGCGGGCGTGCGTGCGTCCAAGGTTTGGGCGCAGTCATTTAACCTTGGCGATGTACTGTACTGGATTCAGAACGAACCGGATTTCGGCAAGCAAGCAGTTTTCCTGGATGGCCGTTATGACGATCCGGCTTTCGATCACCGCAATCCCGCCACCTGGTCGCCTTCTATGGAACAGCTGGTAACCGATGGCGTGCAGATTATCGCGCCGCCGATGTGGATGCTGCTTGAAATCGAGAACGGAAAAATTGTACCGTCGCGCTATGCAACTGCAGTGAAAGACGCAGGCCTGGATATCATTACCTGGACATTCGAGCGCGATGGCCCGCTTGATAATGGCGGCGGCTGGTATTTCCAGACATTGAACGGGAAAAATCCGAACCCGGTCAATCCGGACGTCGTCATCAACGACGATGGCGATATGTATGAAGCTTTGCATGTACTGGCGGGCGAGGTTGGCATTCTAGGCATCTTTTCCGACTGGCCTGCAACCGTGACATACTATGCCAATTGCATGAATCTGGAATAGCAGCTTAATAAAGCGGTATTGCTTAAAAACAGTCTTGTCCGTTGTTTCTTTAAGCTGGATTGCTTCATTCAATATCATTGAATTTCCGATTCCGTTGTTATTGCAAGCTTATATCAAATGATGCAAGGCATCTCAAAGTAAGGCACTTAACTTAAGAATTTGTTTTTATTTGACTTATATAAAGTTATCCAGCTGCTGGAAGGGCGGTTGAATAACATGGGATTGCACAAAACTATTCACGCTTATAAATATAACGGTAATATTTAATGTAACAAAAATGTAACAAACGCGTGTCATAATTCGCAATTTTTAACGGCGGAGCATGACGGTTATGTTTAATCGGTTGTTATGGTTGAATTCAGCGCCAGTTATTTTTGTGGTTTTGTTAGAGATGTTAGGCAAACCGGTTTTTGCGGCGGAACTGCAGCGCAATCCGGAGCGCTACAAACAGGAATTGCTGGAAATAGAAGGCCGCCTGGATGCAAAGATTAAGGAACTGGATGAAAAGCTGAAGCGGCTTGAAAAGCTGGAGTCAGCAAGTGACTCGAATACAGACCTGAAATCCGATGCAGTCTCAGTCGTGCCGGTGGATACAGAACAGACTGTGACAATATCAGAGCAAACAGAGTTACCGCAAACACAAGAAGATGTATCGGCTGAAATGGCAGTCTTGGACACTAAAACGCAGGATGATTTTGCCAATTTCAGCTACGGCAAGCATGGATTTCAATTTACCACCAACGACAAAAAGTTTTCTCTCGCGATTCAGAATAGAATTCAGACGCGTTACTCAAACCCATTCGACAGTGATCCACGCTCTATCGAGGATCTGGAACGCAACGAGAGTTCATTCAGGATCCGCCGGGCACGGACCCGGCTCAGAGGACATGCTTACTGGCCCTGGTTGAAATACTATTTGCAGTACGACTGGTCCCAGCCGGTTTTGCGTGATTTGAATCTGACTATAGAAAAATTCAAATGGGCCAGACTGTGGGTGGGGCGGGGCAAGGTTGTGTATAACGATGAACGGGTTTCCTCGTCAGCCAATCAACAGTTTGTCAACCGATCGATTGTTAACGATCTGTTTACGGTTGACCGGCAGCAGGGTGTTCAGTTACTTGGTAATCTGTTTCCGGGAACCTGGCACGATATCAGTTATTTTGCAGGTGTTTTTACCGGGCTCGGTGTAGGTGAGAATAGTAATGATGACAATCGTATGATGTATTCCGGACGATTGCAGTGGAATGCAC
Source organism: Nitrosomonas sp. Nm51 (assembly GCF_900111165.1). GTDB lineage: Bacteria > Pseudomonadota > Gammaproteobacteria > Burkholderiales > Nitrosomonadaceae > Nitrosomonas. The sequence goes on along the minus strand of NZ_FOGH01000078.1, from coordinate 1,064 downwards.
TAGGCGGCGAGATGCCGTTTTCTCAGTCCGATCTGGAATATCATGAGAGCCCGGCGCTTGGTTTTGCTTTCGCAGCGGCTACTAATCGCAGCCGCTGTACTGTTTTCCGGACAGACAGCAACAGTTGCCGTAACTTGCCCGGATTCGAACCGGGCCGGGACGGACAGTACCGCCTTAATCAGATGATGGAGGAGGTGCGCTTCAAGTGGCGGGGTTTTTCTTTGAAACATGAAATGCACTGGAAAGAGGTGATTGATACGCTAAAAAGTCAAAATGACCCTGCGAGAAAAACCAACCTGATCGGTGGGCTGGTACAAGCCGGTTATTTTCCACACTATATCATTCCTGAAATACCCAAGAATCTGGAATTTGCCGGGCGGTATGCCTTTGTTGACCCAAATGTCGATGTGGGCAAAGACAGGCAAGAAGAGTTCAGCGGTATTATGACTTATTTTTTTAATGGACATGCAAACAAGGTGAATTTTCAAGTAAGTCACCTTGTCGTGCAGGGGCAATCGGATCAACGATTCTGGTTACAATGGGATTTGACATTCTAATATCAACAGCTTGTCGTGTTGCCCATGGTTCATTAAAACGAGCTATGCCATTTTATGCTTGTCAAGCATATACGGAGCAAAGCCACGGCAAATTTGTTCTAACGCGATTTTGCCGAATTTTTGGTCATTTTCAAATAATCAAACGCCATTCGCACATTCGTCGATAACTCGTCCTTGTTAGTTCTCAGGGTTAGAACAAATTTTCCCCTGGCTGGAATTGGAAACATATTGACAACGGTGTGCTTGTAACTTAACCAGTAATGGTTCAGTGCTCGACGAAGAATTCGATTGTTTCTGTTGTAGGGATGGATTCAATAACATAATAAGAGAAAGACTGCGTTCCTTCCGGATTGATTGAGGATGAAAAAGCATTATCCTAAATTCCTCAGTTAGCTGGAATCAAATGCCAACGTAGCGGGAAATGAATCAAGAAATTGTGATTTCTGGGGTTTGCTGGCAATAATTTTACTGATGATATAACGCACCAAGGCTGGCCAGCGACCTGCT
>NZ_FOGH01000101.1 GCF_900111165.1 Nitrosomonas sp. Nm51 | reverse complement strand
AATATCGGGACTGCCTTCTTACCCAAAAGAAAATCGCTGATCACAAAAAATCAATGAAATTAGATCGCCACTTCCAAAAAAGCGTGAAACTTTAGCTTTAATAGACATAGCCAATTAATCGCGTTATTAGTCGATAGAATAATTGACGGTCAATGCATGTCATTCTTAAGAAGAAATCATTTCTGGTTTTTCGTATTAAATGCCACCCTTGACAGGCTGCCGCCGCTCCAAAGCGTGGTTTTGCATGAAGGATTGAAGTTGTGTGATTGGATGCTGGAAAAATAACTGTATTTCTTGTTTTGTCGGTTGTGCAAACAGCAAAGGCGACGCTTCAATCCTTCCTGTACGGCTCATTATCTTGAGCGGCGGCAGCCAGTCAAGGGCAAGCCGCTTCGCGGTGGCAACTGGTTTGAATGAGATTATGGATTGAGCTGGCGTTTAGCCTACGCAACGCTATTGTTATTGGTTGATTTCTTTTTTATAGATGTGTTGGGTGAGAAGACGACGCGACCTTTTCTTGCAATCATCTGGCGAACAGATTCCAGTAATTCGGCTTCCAGGTTTCGGCTGTTTTCCCAGGCTTCTAGTTCTGGATCAGTCAATGGTTTTGTGGGCTTCATGTCTTTTGGAATATTAAAGCTTTGTGCTGTTTCCAAGTAATGGACAGTTAAACCGAAATTTCCTTTAAAACATCTGGGCGACGCTCGGCGATGGCAATCAATGTTTTAGCTGCGCCACTGGGTTGTCGGCGGCCTTGTTCCCAGTCTTGCAGGGTTCTTGCCGATACGCCTAAGAGTTTTGCAAAGTCTGTTTGTGACAAACCGGATTTTATGCGTGCGGAAACAATAGGTGAAACCTCAACCTTGTGAATTCGGCTGGCGCGTCCTGCTTTCATTTGTTTAACTGATTCCAGAAGTTCCGCCCCAAGGTCGCGTTCTTCATCGCGTTTCTTTAATTCTTTTTCAGTCATGGGCATGTTATCTTTTCCTTAATTGCTTTCAGTAAATGTGCAGGAACATTTTCGTATTTGTTTTTGGCGTAAATCAGCAACAGCCAGATCGTGCCATCTTCAAGCGTGTTGTAATAGATTACGCGTATACCGCCGCTTTTGCCTTTTCCTTTGCGTGACCAGCGTACTTTCCGGCAACCTCCAGAGCCGCGAATAATATCTCCTGCATCATAATGTTCTGCAATCCAGGCAGCAAATGCGGCGCGTTCTTCTTCAGTCCAGTAATCGCTGACATAACGACTGAAGGTTTCCGTTTCTGCAATGGTATACATTGGTATTTAATAATACGGCATTGCCGTATGATGTCAAGATATTTTGTTGGATTGTATTTGAGATAAATCGGTTACTGTTGCAGATGGTTTATAGCCAGCACATTTAAGCATGTAGTCAGTAATTTTCTGCATCGGCTGTCTTAATCGTTCTACGTCGGTTACGATGTAACCGGCAGTGATGTCGCTGCTCATTTTGTGATTGACCAAGCGCTTCACCGCATAAGCCGAAATATCCAGACTTTCGGCAACGGTTACAAATGTCCGACGCAAATCATGAATCGTGAACGAAACACCGGATTCTTTGATGATTTTGGCAAGCTGCTTGCGTTGTTCAGAAATATAACCGGTTCCATTGGCTCTCTGAAATACGAATTCGTTGATAGCGTTATTTTTTCGTTGTTGCAGCAGATCAAAAAGAAAATCGGATAAGGGCAGGGTATGATCCTGATGGTTTTTGGTATCGGTCACTTTTAACGTTCTGGCTTTCAGGTCTACATTGTTCCAAGTCATCCGGGCGGCTTCTTCGCGTCTTAATCCGGTAAAAAGTACCAGCAGAAAATAATCACGGATGGTTTCGCGGTTTTGGCTGGTGACATCATTTTTTTGATTCATGACCGTATTAAACCAGGGTTTAAGTTCATGTGGTTTGATAACGGTTTGGCGCCGTTCCACGCGATACCAGGCACGGGTTTGGGTGAGCCTTATCACTGGGTTTTCCCGCAAAATGGAATGACCGTTGCCGTCTTCGTATTGTGCAATGGCAAAATTAAACAAAGCACGTAAAAAACGCATGGATAAATTGGCATAGGCTTCACCATGTTCAGCGCCAATTTTACTGTGTCGTTTGGCAACCATGTCTTTATTGATTTTTAGCATGGCCTTGTTTTGCCAGTCGGCAAACACGGTTTTCATGATGCGCTGATAATCATAAAGCGTGCGGGCTTTTAGTTTTTTTCTAACCGCAATGAAGTCATCAAAAGCCTGTTGCAATGTTGTGCCCTGTAATGCTTCAGATTTCTTCTCAGCGAGAGGGTTGCGCCCCACTGCAATTTGACCTAGTAACTTATGCGCTTCTTTTCTGGCCTGTTCGACGGTTAATTCCGGATAGCGTCCTAACGTCAAACGCTTAACCTTGCCATCGATCCTTTTTTCCAGAATAAATGATTTTGCACCGGTTGAAGTAATGCGAACGGCAAAGCCTTTTAACTCGGAATCCCGCACAAAAGTCTGACCGGCTTCTGGTGTAGACAGTCTGTCTACATAAGACTTGGTAATTTTATGTGATAGCGGCAGCGTGTGAGGTGTGGTCATTGTTTCAGTCTCCTTTCATGTAGACGCCATGTAGACACTATGTAGACAGTAGGCGTAAAACTATGGAATGGAGTGTAAAACAATATAACAGTAAAAATCAATACAAAACAATGACTTTAGTTCAATTTCAAAAATATTAAAATAGCCTAAAACGGTATATTTTAGAATTTGTAATCAGAAGGTCCCGAGTTCGATTCTTGGTGTCGGCTGTTGATACCGGTTTAAAATTGACCACCCATTACGGTTGAAATTTGACCAGGGGGAAACAGTGCGCAGGATACTACGCATCTGTGGATAAGTCGACCAGACTGAGTTGGTATTTTGCCTCCTGCTGATGCTTTGTGTTCAGTTGCTCGTTACAAATT
>NZ_FOGH01000110.1 GCF_900111165.1 Nitrosomonas sp. Nm51 | reverse complement strand
TAACGAATAAGATTAGATCGCGCGCGGAACGCGCCGCGATCTGAATCGTTTGTTGGACGAGTCCGTTGTTGAATTGACTATGGAAATATCTCCGAGTGGTTTTCCCGGTTTGGGGTGGTAAAGTATGATCTGGTGAGCAGATCATAGATACGGCAACATTGCATTGCCGTTTTTTTGCGCCTGAATCTGTGTTTTTGACCTGCTGACAGAGCAATGGGGTATTTTTAACACGAGTGTGATCCTCCCTGTCTGGCACGGATTAAGTTGATGTGAGCGTTTTGGTTTACATGGGCAACGATTCCTTCCTTGTTACTCAACTGCTATTGGGTAGTAGCGATGCGCTCGGTTGTATTCGAGTGCGTACGATTTTCATCACACCACCGCAGCAAGGACAGGTGATCACCGGCCGATCGGGCAAGGCGGCGATCAGCCGTGCCGGATTAAAGCCCTGCAGTAGCTGGATCAGTTGCAATTTATGTTTGCTGTTGGGGTGCAACAGGCCGAAATTGCGCGCCCGGCGCAAACCTTTGGGTAGCACATGCTGCAGGAGCATCCACAAAAAATGTTCGCCACTGACGGTACGGGTCTGGGTATGCTGTGTTTTGCTGTCGCGATAGCGAAAGGTCACCTGACCGTTTTCGCAGCGCAAAATATCTTTTTCACGGATCACGCCGCGATACAGATAACGGCCAAGGTAGGTTAATGCCTTGTTCCCGGTACCGACGGATTTGCAATGCACCACCCAGCGCTCGGGATAGTCAGCAGGCAATGTAAGTCCGGCCTGCTTGAGTGCGGCCAGCAACTTGGCACGGAAGACTTTGGCCAGAGCCCGCCGGCTGAACAGCCAGCCTTTTCTTCCTGATTTTTTTCGCAGTATATTGTGTTGGTCTATCGCCGTAGCCGGCATCACCATGTGTACATGCGGATGGTAATCCAGGCGACGATTATGCGTATGCAACACACTGGTAGCGCCGGGTATACCTTGCAGTTGTTTGTCATTGTGACTGAATTGTTTCAGCGTGGCCCAACTGCATTGCATCAGTTGATCGTAAACCATGCGCTGATGCCGCCATGCCAGTGACCTCAGCTCAGCAGGCAAGGTAAAGGTCAGCATGAAATAACGAGCAGGCAATTGCTTTTGCAATTGCCGTGCCAGCCATTCCTGGCTTTGGTGGTGCTGACAATGTGGACAATAGCGATGACCACAGGAATGGGGAACATAGCGGGGTTGTTCGCAATCATTGCAGCGCAACTGCATGAACGGCGCTTTATCGGTACGGCAAATTTGCCAGGCCGATAAGGCCTTTAGTTGTGACGGCAGCAGTGAATAACGCTGACGGGTTGTCGCGGCAAATTGTTGGACGATGTCAGACAGGCGGATCATTTCACGCTCCCCCATGAAACGGTAAAACGGTTCATCAGGGTATTAATGGCCTGATCGGCTTTATGTTGGGTGCGACTAGAAAGACGGGTGTATCGGATGGTGGAAAGAATGCTGGAATGGCCGAGAATTTGTTGAATTTCCAGCAGGTCTACGCCGGATTCCAGTAAATGCGTGGCATAGCTGTGACGCAGGCTGTGCGGGGAAATCTTTTTTTAAAACCGCATTCATTTGCTACCTTTTTGAACGTCGTCTGCACGCCGCCTCTATCCAGTGGCGTCGTTGCCGCTGTGCTGCCTTTCAAACCGGATTTACGATTGGGAAACAGCCAGTTGGGGTTGCGATGCACTGCCCAGAAACACCGCAACAGTAAATAGGTAGCTTGCGGCAGCGGCACGTAACGGTCTTTGTTGCCTTTGCTGTCACGAATATGTGTCCGCATACGCTTGCCATCAATATCACCCGGCGTTAATGCCAGACCTTCCGACAGTCGCAACCCTAAACTGTATAGCGTAAAAAAAAAGACCTTGTAACTGAGTTTGCAGGTGGCATCAATCAGCTGTTGCACTTCTGCTGCGGTCAGAATATCCGGCAGCCGCTTGGCCTTGGGTGGTTTGATCAAATCCAAATGTTCCCAGGGCTGATCCAGCACATAACGAGTGTAAAACTTCAGCCCATATAAATCCAGTTTCACCGCACTCCAGGAATGCGTCCGCAATAAATCTGTAAAATAATTCAGCAATTGCTGCCTGCTCAGGTTGTCAATCCGATAGTCAAACGCCAACCCAATCCGCCGTATGGCACGACTGTATGCATCAATCGTTTTAGGTTGCAGCCCTTTAAGTTTCAGATGTTGTAAGTGACTTTGATAATTCTGCTTGAAAGATTCTGGAAAAGATGATGTCATAGCACAGTAACCTCATGTTCTGGTGAAGAGATATCTGCTGCGTTTACAGCAGGGTGAGGTTACATTTTACGATTAACCGGCGAAACCAAACTGCCTTTTCTCCGCGTAGCGGCTTCGTCCAACAAT
>NZ_FOGH01000011.1 GCF_900111165.1 Nitrosomonas sp. Nm51 | reverse complement strand
TACGATCACATCTGCATGTTGAAAACACTCAAATGTGCCGTGCGTGTCGTCTGGGCCTACCGAAAATCACAATGGGTTGCATTCTTTACCACTGACCTTGATCTCACCGTCGAACAGATCATCGAATACTATGGCGCTCGCTGGAAAATCGAGGCCGGTTTCAAAGAGATCAAGCAGGAAATTGGAAGCATAAAAAGCCAAACCCGAACGCCGCATGCCGTTATGAATCACCTCAGCTTCTGCATGATGGCCACCACTATCACCTGGATATACGCAGATCGCCTTGATAAAACACCGCAGCGTTGTTACGCTGTTAACAATCGAAGTCACTTCGCCTTCTCCGATGTTAGAAAACTGATTACTCAGGCCGCATTCGATAAAGATTTTGTTACCTTTTGCCCCAAGCCAGGCAAACCCGAACAAAATTCTCTCATCAAAGCATTATTGCGGATGGTCGCATAGGGAAAAAAGGGAAACTTCAGAAATAAAAGCAGTGCGTTCACAGTCGTTTTTGCCATGCCCGTTTATACGTTACCCGGCCATCACGGTGACACTCTTCGCCTATAATTACTGAAACAGAGTATTCGGTCTGACAATTTTATTCATTTAGCCGGAGAATATCCGCTTGATACAAAACCGGCCACTTCAATCGCGAAACTGTCGGAAAACCGCCTTTTCGAGAAAAATAGAAATTTCAAGCAATTGATTAATAGTAAGTTTATAATTGCAGAATTACTCCTTTGACTATTTTCCGGCACCCCATCAGTAATACTGAAGAAACTACCAGTTCAGATAGTTATGCACACACAACAAATTCACGCGGAAGCCTATCAAAAATTATTTCTTCAATCTTGTTTGATGAAAAATAAGAATAAATTGATTTTTTTGTATTAATGTGCAAATCACAATCAACAGATGTTTGTGATTGTATGTAGCCTAGCTCCAAATGCAGCAGAACTGCCGGGGCATCAACACGCGCACATGTTCGTTCTTCGCCGATTTGACGGAATCCAAACATACGCTTGTGCGGAGCAGCATGACGAGGATTAACCTCACAAAAAAAATCAGTTGCTTGGTAAACTTTGCGCGCATGAACATAGGCTATCTGAAAAAGCGATGCAATCATCTCCTTTGAGCTGTATTGCGGATCAAGAGCAAATTTCGATAATTCGCATATATTTCTGTCTTTCTCCCGGAAACCATCAAGCTCATTTTGATACAGCGCGTCAGCCAGCAAGCCGTTTGATGAGTCATTTCTTAACGTAACTGCACCAACGATCATTTCTCCTATAACAACGACAAATGTAATCTGCCGTGAACTGGCTAAGTCAATTGAAATGTTTTGCGTTTGATAGCCACGCAATGCGTACATTTGCTTGACAAATTCTTTTGCTTTAGAGCATTGCTGTTGATTTTGGACAAAATGTATGTCATACCCCTCATTTTTCTGTAAAACATACGTATCATCTTCTGGCACGTCGTCTATTATTTCGTCTTTTGCAGAACTGTAAAATGCTGAATTACCACTAGATATTGATCCTAAGTGTGACTTGTCTATGTTAAACATTCTATATTTAAACCTGTTCAGAAAATTAGTTTACGAAACGGAATAAGAAAAACACTCAGATCAATCAAGCATAAGCATCTCGTAGCCAATCAGAATAATGTTGTGTGATTTTTCACAGCGTTCTAACCATGGATTCAGAGAAAATAATGCTTGATTTATCTAAGTTGTGCGTTTTCTAACGAAGAAAAGAGCTATTTCAATTGAATAAAACTACTAAAAAGAGCGGTCACGCTTTTTACAAGACGTTATTAATAACCATTCACTATAGTCAAGCAAATTCCATGCCAATATTATATATGATTTTTATCAATGAGTTACACCCATAAATTAATAACACGCAACCAAATTGTCGCCAATTAAATTAAAAAATTATAAAAAAACACTATCATGCTGTTTATAAACAGTTATCTTTGTCTCACAGAGGCGACACAAGCTGCGGTAATAGTCATAGCGAATCTCAATTTTGTTTTATCAATCCACTGATTCACTAATGACTGAAAGTCATCAATTTTTGTCTGAGTGCCGTTAGATATGGCAATATAACGTCGCTGGGTATATTAACGCTTGTTGGACAGAGAAATAGCCCAAGCCCAAAAACGCTGCCACCAATAACGTTTTTGCAATTCCGGAAACTCTTGCTATATCTTACGTGAAGAACGACCGTTAACGCTTTGCATGAAATAGCTTACGGTTAAATGGACAGTGTCTCTACAAGCCTGTGTATATGGTTGATTGGCAATAACACCGCTGACATTATCACACGCAATTGTAAGCATCCAGTCCGACCATCTATAACTTAGAATCTGATCTGTTTATCCTCGGGTATTTTCAAAGGAGAATGAGCGATGACTACACAGGAACAACAGTTGCGTCATATGCAGGGCGTGGCAATCGAGCGGATTGTCGCAGACGGCTTGTTGTCGTGAGCATGATTTGAACAGCAAGAGGGTGGCGCGGCTCGCAGGGGCTTGCCCAGAGAACACGGCCTTGTCTATTTTTCATGAAGTGCGCTGAGGGCGCAGCCCTAAGCTGGTCTTATGCAATCTTGTACCTTGAGTCGGAAATTGATGGACATTTTTCTAACTTAGACTACAGAAGTATTTCCTTGCAAATTAAAAATATAAATTTTAATATGCAAGGATGATAAAGCGCAGTCAGTGTCAGTATCTATCAGAACAGTCATACAGGCTTTGAAGCGGCTTTCCGCTGCGCTGTAGCCCCCCTTACCATAACACATGACGCCCCCTCCTAGGAATTTTTAGGTATATAGTGGGAGATGTGGTTCAATAGATCGTCTTCTTTATACGGTTTGCCCATGAATTCGTTGGCACCCAGTTCCAAAGCCATTTTTCTGTGTTTCTCCGCTGTCCGTGAAGTGATGACGATAATGGGTATTTGCGCAGTATCGGGATTGCTCCGAACCCGCTGGATGAATTCAAAGCCGTTCATTTTGGGCATTTCAAGATCGGCAAAAATAATATCTGGCTTGATATCCGAGATCGTTTCAATGGCTTCTAGGCCTTGCTTGGCGGTTAAAACATTGTAACCTTCATGTTCCAGCAAGCGGCTCGTTACCTTTCGCACTGTCAGGGAATCATCGACAACCAGGACAGTCGCCGCAGGTTTCTCTCTCTCGGTTGACCGGCTAATAATGTCTGAAACTGGCGTTTGCAAGATCTGCTGCACGTCCTGGCGGCACAACAATTTAAGTGGGTTGAAAATAAGTGCCGGTTTTCCTTCGCCTGTGACAGTTGCGCCCTCGACGCCTGGCGCATGCATAATCTGTGATCCGATTTTTTTTACTATAACTTCTCGCTTGCCAATAAATTCATCAATATGTATGGCTAACCGTAAACCACCGCTACGCAGTAACAGGACATGATTATGCCTTTTTGTTTCGAATTGTTTGTCCAGGTATCCCAGATAGAAGGGAAAATAGGTAAACGGATAGATGCTTCCATCATAGCGCAGCCGTCTTTCCCGATACGCTTCTTGCAGTGCCTCGACATTTAGTTCCTGAGCCTGCACAACAACTGTCGCGGGTATTGCATATATCTGGTTTCCGGAAGACACGACCAGTGTTTGTATCGCTGCAAGCATTAATGGCAGCCGGATATGAAAAACGGTTTCCCTGTTTTTTTTCGAACTGACAGTAATTTGGCCACCCAGTCCGGATATGTCATTTTGTACGATATCCATCCCAATACCTCTGCCAGCAGTGTCAGTTGCATGATCCTGAGTAGTCAGGCCTGGCGCAAAAATCAATGCGGCAATTTGCTCGTCATCCAGCATTTCATTTTCGTTAATCAGGCCCTGCTTTATTGCTGCTTTACGAATATTGTCTAGATCAAGTCCACAGCCATCGTCGCGAATCGTAATAACGATTTCGTTGTTACTCTGTTGTAAATCCATAAAAATATGACCGGCTTCCGGTTTTCCGGACAGAATGCGCTGGTCGCTTTTTTCAATACCGTGCGCGACTGCATTTCGCAGGATATGTTCAAGAGAGGCGCTCATTTTTTCCAAAACACTGCGATCAATTTCAGTTGCCTCCCCTTCGATTTGCAGACTGGCCTTTTTACCAAGATCATTTGCCGCTTTTCTGATAACGCGATAATAGCGTTCTGAAATACTGCCAAATGGTACAGTACGAATCCGTATCAATTCCTGTTGCAGTTGATGGTTAATGGCTGCCTGCTGTGCCGTGGCTTCGACCGCAGCAGTATGCGCCATATTGAGATTTTTCTGTACAGTCATGACATCATCGATACTTTCAGCCATGAGCCGGGTTAGTTCCTGAAGGCGGGTGAAACGATCGAGTTCAAGCGGATCGAAAGATTCATCATTGTTGTGTTGCTGCACAGCTTGTGCGGACATTTGCGTTTCCGCCTGGATTTCGATTTCACGTAATTGTCCGTGCAGACGGTCGATACTTTCAGTCAAATCCTGAAGTGATTGTTTGAAATAATTCAGTTGCGTTTCAATTTTGCTGCGAATGATGCTGGCTTCACCTGAGTCGTTGACAAGCCGGTCAATCAATTCGGTTTGTATACGTAACACGTTGATTGGTTGATGGGCTTCTTCAAATTTCGTTTCTGGCGAAGTAATATAGTCCTGTGTAACTGAACTTGCTGGTGACTGCAACTCCGATTTGTTCGTTAATGCGGCAGAAGAATCGGGTATCGCCGCATCTGTGGTATCCTGTGTTTGATCAGCAGTTCCTTTTGATTGCAACCGTTCTATCGTTTCACATATCTGATCGAACTGGTATTCAACTGTTTCAATGGCGCGAATTGAAACAACCGGGCTGTTGTAAGCTCGTTCAACTTCTTCCTCTGTAGCATGAATCAGTTCGCCAAGTTGCTGTGCGCCTATCATGTGCGCGCTTCCTTTCAACGTATGCAATAACCTGAGAAGACTGATGCGGATATCCTCATCCTGCGGCAAAATACGCCAGGCACGCAGTTTTGTACTGATCTGCGGTATTGTGTCTTTAGCCTCCTCAAGAAAGGTTTGCAGCAATTCGATGCTAACAGCGTCCAACGTATCTTCCGCAATTTCTTGTGGAGCATCGTTGTCCCGAGATGTTTCGTCTTGGATGGCGGGTGGCGTTTTTTTGAGTCTGTACTCGTTCAGATTGATAGGTTCAGAACGCTCGGAATGCTTTAGGATAGTAGATTCTTTGCTTCGCGTCTGTTGTTTGGCAATTTCCAGCGTTAAAAAATGGGCTAGTTGTAAATCAGTATCATCAGGAAGTTGCTGCTGAAGGACCTTATGCAACAATTCACTAATTTGTTGAATGCAATTCTGTATCAGATGCGCATCGGATTCACCCAGAGGCGCGTCCGCTTCCCTCAATCGCGTTAGCCATTCTTCAAGTTTGCTGCAAAGATCGGCGATAAAATCCAGTTTTATAGCGCGGGAAGTACTAGCCAAGGTATGTGCCGCAAGTGTAAATGGCTGATTGATTTTTGCCGGATGCGTATCCAGTAAGGTTTTCAATTCCATCTCAAGGGTTGCCAGGTGCTGTTTTGACTCAATGGTAAATATTTCAAAAAGATCAACAGGAATTGCAATGCCGCCAATTGAAATAGTATCTTGATGCATGCTGCCGCTTTCCAGGCTGATTTTCGCCGATTTCAGTCCGGGTCTGGAGCCGCGCATTTTTTCTTCACCAGCATCCAGCTGGTTGATAAGCGCATGTAATTGATCTAATTGAATTTCCGCTTCGCCAGTAGTTTTAAGGCTGCTGCACCAACTGGTGAATGCTGAATGTGCTGCCTGCATCAGGCTGAGCAATCCGTCAGTAATTTGTTTTTTTTCATTGAGCCAGTGATTCAGCGTTTTTTCCATAGTCCAGGCGGCATCACTGAAAAATTCCAGTTTGACCATGCGGCCGCTGCCTTTCAATGTATGGAAATTACGACGAATTGCAGTGAGCGACTTCATATCCGACTTGTCAGATTGACAGTTTTGTATACATTCAGTGATTTCAGCCAGAATTTCGTCTGCCTCTTCAAGAAAAATGTTCAGTAATTCAGGATCAACACCGGAGTCAATTTTTTTATCGAAACCAGGATAAACATCCGGAATGATTTCAGATCCCATGATATCCGTTTCTTCATTATCAGATTCGGCTGCCAAAGCATCGGCTGTGGACGATTCGGCGGTTTTTTGATTAACAGAATTTTCAAAAACCGCTATGGCTGCTTCTATGACACTCTGGTTTGCGTTAGGATTATTTTTATATGCTTCCAAGAAAAAACTCAGGCTGCTTAATCCATCGACAAGCAAGTTTTGGTCATTGTGCGTCAATACGTAGTCGGGTTCCGAAAATTTTTTTACCTGATTGAGACACAGACTTAATAAATAATGGGCGCGCTTCAATTCCATTATGTCAAGTACGCCGGCAGTCTGGTTAAATAATGCAATAACGCTAGACAAAGATTCGCGTTCATCTGGCGCTTGAAAAAATTGTTCCAGTATTTTTTCTGTCTGTTGAAGGTTGGCAAGTACCTCCTGCACGGTTTGTGCCTGTAATTGTTTTTTTCGTGCCGGGTTTTTGATTTCACTTAGGGATGGACCGGCGTTAAGCGCGGCATCAGCTTCACCGATTGTAGCCATACTTTTCAAACGTGTAGAGATAGATTCGGTCTGCGCCGACAGATCACTTGGCAACACGTTATAATTTTCGACGATGCTTTCAAGATGAAGAAGCGCAGTTGCGATTTCCATCGTCGCTTGTTCGTTTACCGCTGTTGAAAACGATTGCTGGACATGTAATAGCCGCGCCGCCTGGTCGATGGCGTCGATTAACTGTTGCGCCGGCATGCACTGAAGACGGCTCGACAGTTCACGCATGTGCGCCATGTCGTTCAAGAATGCCGTTAAATCGTTATGTTTGCCAGAACAAAATGCCTGCCAGTTTTCATTGGCCTGCTTTATTATTTCACGGATATCATGAAGATTGTCCTGCGGCGAAGTTAAACGGTCTGATTCAGCCGCGCCGGTATCTGTGGGCGATGGCAGTGAATAAGCTTTGCGGATTGCTTCAATTTGTTCGCTGGCTGGTGAGTGCTGGCATTTGGTCAAGCGGTAAAGTAATTCCCGTCTGAGTTGAGCCGTGTTCTGAGATGAATTTTCGGCGGAATGCCGCAATATCTGTTCTATTTTGCCGCATAACTTACGGTCTGAAAGTTCGACATCTGATTCCCGAGATGCAAGATTTTCCAAAAAACCGGCAGCAATCCACCAGAATATACGCTGTTCAGTCGACCCTGGTAACTGCTCAACCTCAGTAAGTGCATGATGCATTTTTTTGAGATTCTCATTAACCGAGATATTTTTTAACAATTGTACCAGGCCCGTCCGGTATTCCGCGCAGGCACGTTTGGCCAGTAATTTAAGTTGTCTGGGATTACTTTCATTAATAACAGGTTTAAGTGGCGGATCTTCAGTAAGCGCAGGAAAAAACAAATCCAGTTCTGAAACCTGTTGATATCCTAAGCGGTGCATTAAACCTTGGTAAGCTGGAAACAACCGGGCCGGGTTTTCTTTCGCGCCATCGATCAGTCTATCCAGATATTCGAGAATTGCATTAATGGCGCGTTTAATTACATCGATAGCTGCCTGAGTGGCGTCACTTCGCGGTGCAATCAAGTCGGTTGTCAATTGCTCGATTTTTTCGGTTATGACTGTAATGCTTTTTAATTCGAGTACCTGAAAAAGCCCATCCAGTTGATGAATATATGTGCGGCAAGTTTCAATCAGTTGTGTATCACCCGGATTGCTGCTGTAAGCGTCAAGGTTTTCTTGAATAAGCGCAAATAATTCATGAATATTTTCCTTGATTCCCGCGATAGAAGAAATGTCAAGCCTGGTTTGCATATTCGTTGATAAGCGTAAAGTCTGGGGGTATTAACAATTAGTGAACTGTTGCTGCCGATACCCATTTTAGTCCTCAGCAAGGCAGTGTGAGCGAGGCGTAGTCACGCTACATGAGCGCATGATAACGCAGCGAAGGACTGAAATGGGCTCAGGGTCCTATGGGCCGCTCCTGAAATGGCGCCATGCCGCGTTATTCGCCGCTTATTTGGAATAACCAAGCGGCGCTTCCCATGCCTTGCCTGGCACAATTTCAGGAACAACAGAAATAATTCACAATTGTTAACGTCCCCCTAGCAATTAGATTTTAAAATTAGCCACCGACACTTTGAGTTCAGTAACGAACCCTGAAATTTGCTTAATCGAAGCCGTTGTCTGCTGAGTACTATCCGTTGCCTGGCGGGTAACAAGCAGTATTTCCTCCATATTTTCAATTACCTGTTTTGCCGCTTGAGTCTGGGTATGGGTAGTCGTGTAAATCTGGGCAACATGATCAGCAAGACGTTTGGATACCGCTTCAATTTCTTCGAGTGCTTTTCCTGCGATATTTGATTTTTGCGCACCTTTGATAACTTCTCTTGTGCTTCTCTCCATCGCGGCAATAGTATCGTAAGTATCATTTTGAATCATTTTAATGAGTCGACTGATTTGTTTGCCGGCTTGCACCGAGCGTTCCGCGAGACGCTGGACTTCCTGTGCAATCGTGTTGAAACCGCGCCCCGCTTCACCTGCTGCCGTAGCCTGCAATGCTGCATTTAATGCAAGAATATTGGTTTGTTCTGTGATATCTGAAACCAATGCAATAATTTCGCCGATTTCCTGCGAGCTCTCCCCCAGGCGTTTAATGCGTTTTGATGTTTCTTGAATGTGTGTACGGATTTCCTCCATACCAGCAATCGATTCTTGCACAGCAATACCACCCTTTTCCGCAGTGGACAGCGATTGTTTGGCAACTTCCGCTGATTCGGTTGCAATATCTGAAACCTGATTGATAGATTCAGCCATGTCCAATACAGTAACGGTTGTTTCCTCGATTTTACGTGATTGCTGCTGTACAGCGGACAACAGCCTTGCAGAAATTTGCTGGGCCTGACCGGATGTATTAACCACTTGCGTACTGGCCTTATTGATCTGTTTGACCAGTGCATGCAGTTCCTCAATGGTAAAATTGACCGCATCGGCAATAACACCCGTTATGTCCTCAGTTACAGCTGTGCGGACAGTAAGATCGCCTTCCGCCATTTTCTTCATATCGTCGAGCAGATTCAACATGGCTGCCTGCGTATCGTCCATCTTGTATTTCGCGACTTCCGGCACAGATGATTTTTTCTGGCCAAATGTATAAGCGAGTATGCACAGCGACAGTGCGGTAATAGCCGCCAGTCCATAGTGTAATTTTGCCGACGAATCGGCCGTGTCTGTATCTTCAATTTGCAGCGCTTTATCCAAAGTTACGATGCTGTTGAAAATGATATCACTCTTTTGAATAATTTCATTGGCGGCAGCCCTGGCGGTCATTACATCTGAAATCTCAGTTTGAATCGTATTGATATTATTGTCAATTTCTAAAAAATACGTTTCGATCGTCGGCAGCAATTTCTGCACATCCGGGTCATCGATCGCCGAAAGATTCAATATGTCGTGCCCATGATTGAATGCTTGCAGAATGGCAAAAAACTGTTTGCGGTCATGTGCCAGCTGTTTTTTTATTTCCGGTACCGGAAGCTTGCTTGATAGCATCACATTAACGCTGCGTGTTACATTCTGGGTCAATGTGCGCATGGTTGTCAGGGCGCCGAGCGTTCCGGGTGAATCAGCGGTTTGACTGAGCCGGTCAATCAGCAGGTCGAGTTTCTGGTTAAGTTCAGCGCTGGTTGTATTGATATCGCTAACAGCCTTACCAAGATTAACAAGCGTGTGTTGATGATTGAGAATCAGGTGAATTTTCTTTTCTTCAGGTTGCCACTTTTGAATCAAATCTTCAAGGTGGTCAAGTAAATCTGATTGCGTAATGGCCGATACATCAAAATGACGAAAACCGCCGCCAACTGTTAGCAGAGCAAGATACTGATTGATTCTTCTATAACTCTCGCCGAGTTGTGCGAAAGCATTCTTTTGACCGGAAAATATAAGCTGAAGCATTGTAGACAGGCGCAACGTATGTGTTTGCATCCGTGCGGTAATTTCAAGTTTTACTGTATTTTCACGTGTTTGCTCCAAATTGTAAGCAAGCACAACGATGAGTGATAATGCAGATAAAACAAATGCGCTGCCTGAATAAATTGTGGTTTTTGAAAAACCGGCATGGTTGCTATTTTTTACCGGTGCGGTATCGGGCAGCTTTGTTTTCTTCTCTGACTTGAAAATTGATTTGAATTTTGAAAAAATTCCCGTCATCGATTTCTCCAATGATCTGCTGAGTTCGTTTTGGTAACAGTCAAATTTACCCCGATACGCTATTGTATCGATATACACATGACGACACCCCTAATTAAACAGGTATTGCCGGCTTTCTCCGGAAATAGCGTGTTTTAATAAATTTGGCAAATCATGATCGCTCGGTGGGATTCTGGTTAATACAGATTGCATCTGCAATGCGCGTTATCAGACCAGGCCCCTGGTAAATCAGGCCGCTGTAGATTTGTATCAAGCTGGCGCCGGCATCTATTTTTTTCTTGGCATCTTGCGCTGACATGACACCGCCGACGCCGATAATGGGAATACTGTTCTGTAGAAAATGCCGCAGCTGTATAACAACTTCTGTGGCTTTTTCGGTCAACGGCGCACCGCTCAGGCCGCCGGCTTCCTGTGAGATTGCCAAATGTTCGATGCCCTGTCGGGACAGCGTAGTATTGGTTGCGATGACGCCGTCAATCTTGTGTCTCATCAGCAACTGGGCAATTGACGCTATTTGTGGCTGTTCCAGATCGGGCGCAATTTTTACAAGCAGCGGTACATATTTGCCATGCGCCTGACTCTGAGACAGTTGTTCTAATTTTAGTGTGGAAAGAAGCGTATCCAGTGCGTCCGTTGCCTGTAACTGCCGCAGGTTCTGGGTATTGGGCGAAGAAATGTTAATTGTAATATAACTGGCGTAACCATAAGCTTTTGACAGGCAAATCCGGTAATCCTCCACAGCATGTTCGTTGGGTGTATCGAAATTCTTGCCGATATTGATTCCCAGTATGCCCGTATAGTTTGAACGACTGATGTTCTCAATTAACCGGTCAATGCCATCATTGTTAAAACCCAGACGGTTAATAATGGCTTTAGCCTGCGGTACCCGGAAAAGGCGCGGCGCAGGATTGCCGGGCTGCGGGCGCGGCGTGACGGTGCCAACTTCTAGAAAACCGAAACCCAGCGCAGCCAGCGCATCCAGATATTCTCCATTCTTATCCAGGCCGGCTGCGAGGCCGACCGGATTGGGAAAGGTTATCCCCATTACATGTCGCTCCGGACAGTCAATAACCTGCCGCTTGAGTAAACCGAGTCTGTGCGCTTTTTCAATTGCGCTTAAAGTAACATAATGAGCCGTCTCAGGCTTCAGCTGGAAGAGTAATCGGCGCAAAAATAAGTAGAGCATCCATCGGTTCCGCAGAGTGGTTATTTGTGTTTCATCAGTGCAGCGCGCAATTATTAGGCAGTGTATGTTGTTAGGAGCCGGGCTGATCCCGTTATACCGGAATTCATCTGCAGCAACCCGGCCCCGTACTCTATCCGTATGCTATTGCCGGGTCAGTGCGCCTGCAGTGTATATGGCAAGGCATGCCTTGCAGGAAACGGCTGTTCTACTGTCAAAAGACACAGCACCGCGGCAGCCTACGGATGCTGAAAGGCGTGCCTGCAAAGTGTTGCCATGATATCCTGCAACCGCGTGAAAATACTTGAAAAGGAAACAACCCTTTCCTGCGTACTGTGCCTTTCTGCATAACACCACGGTAGCGCTGTACCTGGCAATATCATATGTAAGGTCAGTATTATAAGCTGTCGGCAATCTGTTCAAAAGGTATCCATTCACCATCTATCAAAATTTCCAAAGGCTGAAAACTGGTTTTGTAATTCATTTTGTTATGTTCTTTGATCCAATAGCCCAGGTATAAATGCGGCAAACCCAGTGCCCGGCATTGTTGAATCTGCCATAAAATACTGTATGTGCCATAACTGGCTTGCGGGACGTCAGGGTCATAAAAAGTGTATACCGAGGACAGTCCTTCCGGTAGCATATCAACAAAACTGACGATACGCAGCCGTCCCATGTCATAGAATGTGATCAGCCTGGAATTGACATTGCTTTGCAACAGGAAATTCCGGTATTGTTCGCGCTTGTCATGATCCGTGTTGCCGTCTACATGGCGTTTGCGCTGATAACGCTGATAAAGTAAAAAATGCTCTTTTTTGAAGTGCAGTTGATGCTGCCGGGAAGTCATAATAAGATGGTGCTTTTTCCAGCATCTGCGTTGTGAGCGGCTGGGTTTGAATGCGTCCACTTTAATGCGAACCGACTGACAAGCTTGACATTGGCCGCATTGAGGGCGGTAAACAAAATGACCGCTACGGCGATACCCTTGTTCCAATAACCGGCCGTATAAGGCTGAATCGATTCGATACTCGGATGCAACAACTTCTGATCGCGCCATTTTATCGGAAAGGTAACCGCACGGATATGGGTGCGTTGTATGATACTTGAGTGTCTTCATTGAATCATTCATCCATGTGACTGAAATCCCATTTCTCTACCGACGCCTTTTTCTCGGCCCAAGTGCTAAGTATCTGACTGAATTCAGCTCTTGGAATTTCACGTGCACCCAGCGAAGCAAGATGCGCCGTTCTGACCTGACAATCAATTAAAACATAATTCCAGTACATTAACTGCCTGACTAGGTAAACAAATGCGATTTTAGATGCATCCGGCGTACGGGAAAACATTGATTCGCCAAAAAACACCTTCCCCATTGCCAGGCCATAGAGACCGCCGGCCAGTTCCCCGTTGATCCAGGTTTCCACCGAGTGCGCCAATCCGATTTCATGCAGGACGGTATAGGCCGAGACCATTTCAGGATGAATCCATGTGCCGGACTGGTTTCTTCGTGGTGCGGCACAGGCCTGCATGACTTCCGAAAAGTGACTGTCACCGCGAACATGGTAGTTGTTTTTTTTGATGGATTTTCGTAATGAACGGGATACTTTTAATTCATTGGGAAACAATACCATGCGGGGATCCGGACTCCACCAAAGCACCGGTTCATCTTCATTAAACCATGGAAAAATACCACTTTGATACGCATCGATCAGTCGTTTTGGCGACAGATCGCCACCAACGGCCAGCAAGCCATTGGGCTCTGATAACGCTTCTTCCAAAGGTGGAAACGAAGAGTCAGGAGATATTAAATGCACCATACAATCTCAAACTAGAGTGTTGATACCGGTTTATAATCGGCCAGGGTAAAACAGAGCGCAGGATACTACGCATCTGTGGATAAGTCGACCAGACTGAGTTGGTTGCGCCTCCTTTTGGTATTGTCAAATTGGTTGTCATTGATTACGGACTGACCGGGTTTTCCCCACGGCAAATGTGTTCTAACGCGATTTTGCCGAATTTTTGGTTATTTTCAAATAATCAAACACATTCGCACATTCATCGATAACTTTCTCATTGTCTGCGCAACACCCTTTAAACTGGTTGCTTTGATAACGCCAATAACAAAACGCCGCAGGCGAGTAATATTTTCAGGGCCATACCCGGCACGGATACGGCATCTGTCTTCATCAAAGCACCAGTCCAGGATGTAATGACAGCTATTCTCAATGCACCAGTGTCCCCGATTTATCTCCAATATTATTGCGGCAGAGGCATCAAGTTCAGCCTGGCTGGTAATGCCGTATACCAATTCCCGTGAGATATTTTTTGTCTTCTTTTCAATTGATTCCCGTTCAATAGCAAATGCCTGTCCGACATAGGGGAAGTCCAGATAGTTGTTGAGTGTGCCGGTTACCCGGATTTTACGGGTTTCTATACGCCCGCGCCCGTAGTTGGATATTGTGGCATCAGGTGTTGGCTTTGACGGTGAAATGATAGTGCGCCTGCTTGCTTTCTACCGGATAACTGGCAAATTGACACTGTGTAAGCAGTGCGTCTGCAGTAATGACAACACCATCAATATCAAGTGGATCAAGTAGCGGTGCAGCTATTTTAATTTCATTGGTTTGTTTGGCTACAGTGCAGTTGCCTGCATTGCATTTTTCGACTTTTTTTGGGCGTGACAATTAAGTGTATTGTGCCCGATGGCGCTCACGATATGAATCCGTCTGCCTTCGCTGTCTATCGCGCTACGCATGGTTTTGCCATCTATCGACAGACTTTCATCGACAGCGCTGTATTGCCCGCTCCAATGCCTCAATGCGTGATCCAGTGCGTCCTGCTCAACTCTGACCAGCGTGTCACAAATGATATATTCACCGGGAACATGATAACGTTCCTGTTTATAGTAACACTGGAAGCGGGCGCGGGCATCCTGGCTGAGCGATTGCGCCCATTCGGCGATACCTTTATAACCCACCCGGCCACAGAGAATGGCACCCGTGGCAATGGCCGGTATCGTATCTAACCGATGGCGCCTGCCCTGTGTGCGGCGTGGATCAGGAATGGAGTTAAAGAAAGCAGGCAGTGCATTCATTTGATTGGCTGTTAGCATGAGCTTTGGTGTTGTGCATTGATAAACTGGTTTTAAATGCGATCCAGTTGGCCGCCCTGTAAATCGTGCCATGGAAGTGTTGTGGGTCAACGAAGGTTTCGAGTAGTAACAGTGGATGGTGAAAGTGTCGCACCCAATCAGCTTGAAGCCTTCTCTGGCACAGCGATAAAATACGGGTCGCCACATTTGGAATGTGCCATTGCGGCAGAATCAAGAATCGACTGTTATTGGTAACCAAATTTAATCGGTCAAATTGATGGCGATATCGCCAGCCTATCCATTGGTCACGTGGCGCACATTTTAGGGCCGCCGATGAAAAACCGAGCAACGCAATCCATTGCGTACGCCAGGTGGCAACATAATGCAGCGTTTCGCCAACTGGACGGACAGACCCAAGGTAATGATGACGCTGCATAAGTTTATGATAGTCTGCCTGTTCCTGCTGAGTAACAGGACGAACGACGATTTCTTTAAGCTGCAAAAGCTGATCTCAATCGGGTTTTGTTGAGGCTCCTTTATATCAATATCCGTTGGTTATGTTCAGCTTTATTTAAATGCACCCGTCCCTATTAGCTCTCAGGGTTAGAACAAATTTACCCTGGCATTATGGCTTTTGAGCGGACAACCGGGAAAACCACGGTTGGAATAAGCAAACCTCTCTATTTGCAAAAGCTCCAAGGTGGTTACCGGTTCCTGATGCTTCTTTGTCAGTTCGCCTGACTCCTCTTTCAGTCAGGGAAATAATGAACCTTGTATAGTCAGCCGATATTGTGATACGGCATCTCTTAACTTGCTCATTTATAGTTACTTTTAGATTGTTTTGAAACGCTGTTTTACCATTTATGAGCAAGTTCCTTTCTATTTTTGACTGTCTCAACCAATAATTCCCTCTATTTCTTTGAGTTTTGCAAGAGGCTCTAATGCCGAAATTTTTTACACATTTTTTTAGATTTAATCCTAATGCTTGTAAGCTATTGACAAATATATGAATTAATAAACAGGCACAATATTTGCTTCAATATTAAAAGGCAAATTAAGCCAAAAACATTAAGAACAAGGAGAAAATATATGTTTATAAAGGTACTTGTGTTAAAAGCTTTACTTCTAATTTCATTCAGTATTACAAGTGCGTTTGGATCGCCAATTTATCTTAACAACACAAATATCAGTGTTTCAGTTGGCGCAGGTACATCATCTGGCAGTTTCAACAATACATTTAGTGGCGGTAATACAATTGATAAAGTAATAGACGCCCCTTCTGCAACCGCTACTGAATTTCATAATCAAAGCACCCATATTTGGTTCACCGCTGGTAATGTAGGAGGCGGGTTAGAATTGCTTTTTAACTTCGGTCAAGAATATGACATCAGTACGTTACATTTTTGGAATTATACAGGTGAAGGTTTCGATGTGGACAACATTGATTTTACTTTCTTCAATAGCTCTAACGTACAAGTAGGAACTTTAGGTATTCAGCCTGCACTAGGTAGTTCGCCGGGAATACTAGCGCAGGATATCGTTCTGCCAGCACCTTTAAATGTTCAATTTGTTACCGCTTTTTTAACTGGCACTAATCGACAAGTTGATTTCCAAAATATTGGATTTACAGCAAAGGTGTCGACTCCTATGCCAGAACCTGGATTAATTAGTCTGTTAGCTCTTGGTTTGCTTGGAATGTTTGTTTCTAGACGCAGACTTAGGAATCGTTCATAAATAACTGTAACACCTGGATCGCATCTGGCGGGCACACCGCGGCGTTGTTTGCCGCCGCCACAGCTTGTTGTGCTATGACTCATCCTCCCGCCTTGCATTGCATCCCGCCGGACGCGCCCGATTGTCACACTTATTTATTCGCGGCTCCTAAAATACAGCTTGTTAAATGACTGCGCGCCGTTATTTAATGGTCCCCGCCGGATTTGGCAAGTAATGCATCTAGTGCGCGGGTGCTGAGAAAACGTTTAAGTGTGCCAAACAGGAAAGTAGGGAAAGTGACGTAATAGCGGGGATGCGGTTTCTTCGCTTCCAGTGCATGAATGACACGCCTGAGCACGGCCTCCGGCGGCAATGTAAAGGGCACGGCGGGACCCTTGGTATGCAGCCGCTTGAGCACTTTATGATAACGCTCGTGGTGAATGCTTTTTTCCACATCAACATATTTCAACAGCATTTTGACGGCGTTTTCCCGGAATCTGCTTTCAATTGGACCTGGTTCAATCAAGCTGACGAAAATATTACTGCCCGTTAATTCGAGACGCATGGTGTCACTTAATCCTTCGATAGCGTATTTGGTTGCATTATATGCACCCCGAAAAGGCAATGAAACAAAGCCCAGCACGGAACTGTTTTGTATGATGCGGCCATAACCCTGTTTGCGCATCACAGGTAGAATAAGATTTGTCAGTTCCTGCCAACCGAAAACATTGGTTTCGAATTGACCGCGCAGCGCTTCGCGGCTCAAATCTTCAATCGCGCCCGGCAGACCATATGCGCCATTGTTAAAAACTGCATATAACTCGCCATTTGTCAGCCGCATTACAGACTTAAATGCAAGGTTGATGGAATTTGAATCCGCCAGATCCAGCTGAAAGCTTTCCAGTCCTTCATTCAGCAGCATTTCAACACTTGCCGGTCTGCGTGCGGTAGCGAAAACACGATAACCGTGGTTATGCAGCGTCTTGGCAGCGCAATAGCCGATACCGCTTGAACAGCCCGTGATTAAAATCGTTTTTTTCATAACGTCAATATGATAGTGTAAATCTATTATTCATGACATGGCTTGACATTCAATCGAATGACCGCAAAGATAGCATCAATCCAAAAGAAAATCTTCGTTTTGAGTATGCGGGTGGACAACAGGTTTTTTAATGTCAAAAATATTTTTTAAGCTAAATGGCGTTCCAGATGATGAGGCGCATGATGTGCGTGCGTTGCTGAAAGACAATGCGATTGATTTTTTTGAAACATCGGGAGGAAACTGGGGTGTTTCCATGCCGGCCATCTGGTTAACAGATGCGGCTCAATTCAGTAAAGCGCGCGCGCTTCTGGATGAATACCAGAAAACGCGAACGATCCGAATGCGCGAAGAATATAACCGTTTAAAGAAAACCGGGAAACATAAAACATTTCTGGATACAATAAAAGAAAAGCCCGTTCTGTTTATCGTTTATTTGACGTTGACCGTACTGATAATCTATTTATCGGCGCAACTGGTGATTGACATGGGTAAAATAGGTTTGAAAGAATAGCAGTTTTATAAGGGTGGAGGGTAGTATTTTGTTTCGTATGACTATCAAGAAAAGGAGAAAACAATGAAAGGTGTTTTGAAAATACTTGCAGCGATACTCGCGATAACGCCTATTTACGCACATAGTGGCGGAGATCCTGAGTATGTGAAATTCCCGGAGGGCTATGAAAAAACCTTTACCAAATATGCCACGGTAAACCGCGCCAACCAAACTCAGGTTGCCAGATTGTATGCAAACGAAACAGCCATATCCAGTTATAAGGAAAATCAGGCAGGCGATTCAGGTTCTGTTGTAGTGATGGAGATATACAGCACAAAAACAGGTGAAGATGGGAAGCCGTTACCAGGTGACGATGGTATTTTCATCATTGATTCGCTGGGCGCTGTCGCTGTAATGGAAAACCGTGACAACTGGGATGAGGCCTACCCGGCTGAGAACCGCACGGGCAACTGGGGATTTGCAGTTTATAATCCGGACGGAACGGAAAAAAGCAATGACTTAAACTGCGTGCAATGCCACACCCCGTTATCAAATCAGGACTATCTGTTTACATATCAAAAGCTGGTTGATTTTGTGAAAAATCACTAAATTCCGTCTGATACTGTCAGTACGCTGAGAAACAGGTAGACAGGTAATGCAGCCGCAATTTTATTGGGTGCCAGTTGGATTACCTGTTTGTCGGCGACTGTGTTTTTGTAGATAAAGCAATAATACAACCCTGCCATCGCTTACCCAGAGAAAATTATAACTATAAACAGATAGTTAAATGAGAATGGCATAATAATTACAGACCAGAGTCCAGCGTACTGGCGCAATATTCATTGGGCTAAAGCTGCCCGCAGGACGAACACCCGGGCTGTGATGAATTAGGCGGAGCGTTGGCATCAGCATAATCATATGAAGCCTGGAAATATTTTCGCCTCAATCCCGCCTGATCTGGATGACGAGTTGTTTGAGGTGCTAATTAGCAGTGACAGCGTAATCATCGAGAAAATTGTTTCCAGAGGCCATCAGTCACCGGAAAGTGGCTGGTACGATCAGAACAAAAACGAATGGGTGCTGGTTTTGAGAGGCAGCGCCAGATTAATGTTTGACGATCATACCGAAGTGAGCTTGGAAACAGGTGATTTTATTCATATTCCGTCACATAAAAAACACAGGGTCAGCTGGACTGATTCCGATCGGGAAACAATCTGGCTTGCGGTGCATTTTTGATAAAACGCGCCTTTGACGGGCCGTTGAAAAACTATCTGCCTTACATCGGCCGTCTCGAAAACGTTTTCCAAATGCCACATCAGGCAGGACACGGCACATCCATCATTATCCTTTAACAGGATGCCGCACCGTAGAATAACGCTATCCTGCTACTGATTCTTTGATTGCCGGTACTCTTCTTCGCAGCATTCTCACAATCCACCAGATCGACAATGCCGCAACCAGGTGTTTTACTGTGTGTCCGCTGATAATCTGTCCTAAAGCGAAGATTTGCTGGTCGAACGTTTCCGCGAATTTGGCCGCGGCATAAAGCCCGATGGCTTTGCATATATCTTCACCGTGGGTATAGCGGGAAGGCAGCAGCAGGCTTAACAGCACAACCAGTAATAACGAGTAAAACTGAATCACAATATAAAGATTCAGATTGCCGATACCGCGCAGCTCACCCAGATACCAGTAAATCACGCTACCTGCCCCCATAAAAACGAGTACAGGTAAAGCCCATAACCCGAGTGCCGGGCAAACCCGATCGGATAACACGCCAGCCAGCAGGGCACTGACGCCCACAGCAATCGGCAGCCTGTCCCAGACCAAACCGGCATTGTCCGGCTCCCAGTGATAATAAGCGGAGCCCGGCGCCACCAGGACCACGCTTGTAAACAGGATCAGATAGGGCCAGTACTCGGCAGTTGACCTGAAACGCCGCAGCTCGGTCCGGTTCTGTATCCTGTATGTACGCCAGAGCAGCGATAACCCGGCTATTCCGCTGAACAGAATTGCAAGATTGGATACCACATTCATGAAATTCGGAATACCGAACAAGGTGCGTTGGTCGGCAAATGCATGGTAGGCATGCGGTTGTGAAGTTGGCGGCATTGTTACGGCCAGCAGCACAACAGCCACTGAAAACACCAGTAGCAATATCAGCCGCCTGCGCGTGGCCTGATCAACGGTGCCGGGATGCATCATTGCAGCATTTCACGGTTATCCATACATCTGCGCTACCGCCTCGCCTATCCTGCCCACAGCCGTAACGTCAATACCGGAAACGGGTTGTCTGGTTTTGTTGGCCAACGGAATAATTGCACGCGTAAAGCCGAGCTTGGCCGCTTCTTTCAGGCGTTCCTGTCCGCGTTGCACCGGACGCACTTCTCCGGCCAGGCCGATTTCACCAATCACCACCATTTTTTCCGCCAGCGGCTTGTTTTTTAACGACGACACAATGGCCAGTAAAACCGCAAGATCTGCACCAGGTTCGGATATTTTTACACCCCCGACCGCATTTACAAACACGTCCTGATCAAAACACGGTATCCCGGCATGGCGGTGCAAAACGGCCAGCAACATCGCCAGCCGGTTCTGTTCCAGGCCAACGCTTAACCGTTTGGGATGCGGCGCGCGCGCGTCATCGACCAGCGCCTGTATTTCAACCAGTAACGGTCGCGTACCTTCCTGCGTCACCATGATACAGGAGCCCGCCACCTGTCCGTCATGATGCGACAAAAATAAAGCCGAGGGATTTCTGACTTCGCGCAACCCCTTTTCACTCATGGCAAAGACGCCCAGCTCGTTCACTGCACCGAAACGGTTTTTGAACGCTCGTACCAGACGGAAACTGGAATGCAAATCACCTTCAAAATACAAAACTGTATCGACCATATGCTCCAGTACGCGCGGACCGGCCAGTGCGCCTTCCTTGGTAACATGGCCAATCAGAATAAGTGCGGTGCCGCTGGCTTTGGCCAACCGGGTTAGCTGCGCGGCGCATTCCCGTACTTGCGCAACCGAACCCGGCGCGGATTGCAGCGCTTCGGAATAAATCGTCTGGATAGAATCGATAACCGCTATATCGGGTTTATTTTCACGCAATACCGCCTGAATTCTTTCCAGCTGGATTTCTGCGAAAAGTGACACAGCCTGCACATTCAACGCCAGACGCCTGGCGCGTAGCGCAACCTGCTGCGCTGATTCCTCGCCACTGATATACAGTACCTGCCGCCCGGTCGATAAATGCGCCAAAGCCTGCAGCAATAAGGTAGATTTACCGATTCCGGGATCGCCGCCCAGCAGCACAACGCCTCCCCGCACCAAACCGCCACCCAGTACCCGGTCAAGTTCAGAAATTCCGGTCGGACAGCGCGGTTCTTCCTGCACCTCGACATCGCTCAGGTTTTGCACCCGATCGATTTCCGATACCGGGCTAAATCGTGTTACGCGCTTTTCGGCTGCAGTTTCAACAAGCGTATTCCATGACTGACAGTGCAGACATTGTCCTTGCCATTTCAACGTTTGTCCGCCGCATTCCGTACAGACATAAACCGATTTCTGCTTAGCCATGCGCCATCTGGTTTTTACACCGCCTCATAGACTTCCGCCAATTTGAGCGGCAATCCCTGCCTGTCTTTTTCCGACAGAACCGGTTCTTCATCGATAGGCCAGTCAATCTTTAATGCCGGGTCGTTCCAGATAATACAGCGCTCGTATTGCGGCGCCCAGTAATCGGTTGTCTGATACAAAAAATCCGCATATTCCGACAGCACGACAAAACCATGTGCGAACCCTGCAGGCACCCAAAGCTGTTTTTTGTTTTCAGCATTCAGTATTTCACCAGCCCACTGTCCGAAAGTCGAGGACGAACGGCGCAAATCCACTGCCACGTCGAAAACCTCTCCTGCAACCACACGAACCAGCTTGCCCTGCGGCTGCCTGATCTGGTAATGCAGTCCGCGCAGTACCCGTCTGGCGGAACGGGAGTGGTTTGCCTGCACAAAGGACACCTGCTCACCGATTGCCTGCTCAAACTCGCGCAGGTTGAAACTTTCGAAAAAAAATCCGCGCGCATCGCCAAACACTTTCGGCTCTATCAAAAAAACTTCGGGAATTGTCAGTTGCGTTGCAATCATCAGTAAAGATTCAAATTTTGAAATCCGGCACCTGCAGCAGCTAACGTCCATTGCCGTTATCGGCAAGCTGCACCGCCTGTTGCAAGTATATCCGGTTAGCACCGGTAATTTCCAGTTCGTCACACCGGGATGGACGCATGCTGTTGGAAAAATCAGCAGCCTGACGACCATAATAAACACAAGCCGGCCGCCGTACCATTCGATCCCGTATTGCGCGGCTTGGCTGGACAACGCAGTTGATACGCAAGCCCCGCTGCCCGCTGATTTACAATAGTCATACCTATCACATAAAACCCAAATTGGCGCTTCTGGCTTAAAATATTGACTAACATTATTAGCCAGCAGATCGAATCGCTTTCATTTATCGCCTTACAGCTTGCGCACAACCGACTACATACAATCATGATTCACACACACTACTACAAACGCCTTGCAAAAAAAATGACAGCTTGCCGGAAAGTGCTCATCTGGGTATTCCCGATGCTGCTGATCGTTGCATTCGCCCTGTCAACGTTACCGCTTTTTATTCTGGAAATACTGCATGCCGTATTTATTGAAAAAAATGTGAACGCCATACAAACCGGATTTCTGGCTGTAATGATATTGCTGATCATTCGCAGTATCGCCGACTACTGCAGCCGGTACCTGGCGAGAAAAGCGAGCAACTGTCTCTGCACGCAACTGACTGCGGATTTATTCGACACACTGCTCAACCTGAGCACGGACCGTTATCAAAAACTGGACAAATACCAGTCAACAACAGCAGCATTAACCCGCATCAAAGAAATTTCCCTGTCCTCAATTCAAATGATCACTGTACTCGTGCGCGATACGCTGATTATCATTGGTTTAGTCGCATCCATGTTCTGGCTCGACCGGGATTTCGCGCTGTTTATTGCATTACTGATTCCGTTTGCCGTCATCATGCTGCAAGTCACGCAGGGACAGGATAACGCTTACTTTCATGCGGATACGCCGCTGTTAGCCGCACTGGCCAGTCATTTGCAGCGCTCGATTGAAAATTTCCGGCATATACGGCTGTACGGCGGTCAGCAACAGGAATGCCGGCTTTTAAAAAAAGCGGCGCAATCATTGCAGCAAAACAACACGCATCAGAGCAACTATGGCGCGTTTATCGCGGCATTGTGTCGGCTTGTTCTTTCGATGATCTTTGTGGCCATATCGTACCTGATGATGCAACAGGGCGTCAGAAACCAATTTTCGATTGATCAATTGGGAGCTTTTGCCGCAGCCACTCTGTTAATGTTTGCGCCCGCATGCCGGCTGGCTGCCATACCGCGCGCATCGCAAAACGTGCAAAAAGATCTGGAGCAGGTTTTCATATTACTCGATCAGCACACCGCTTCCGGTCAAGACAACCGGACATTTTCAGAAGTGCAGGGTAATTTGTCATTCGATTCAGTCAGCTTTTTCGACCCGGCATCAGAAAAAACTGCACGGTACCGGCTCGACCTGAGCATCAAATCCGGCGAGACCGTAGCTTTTGTGTGTCAGTGCAGACAGGAACGATTAATGCTGATTGATGTACTACTCAAATTTCATCAGCCGTTGACGGGACGGTTGCTGATCGGCGGCACACCGTATGATGCAATCGAACATGCCGATCTGCTCGCGCATTTCGCCGTCGTGTCAGACGAGCCCGTCATCCTGAACGACAAAGTTGCCGGCAATATTGCGTACGGATTGACAGAATGCGCCCATGAAGCCAGTATTACCGCCGCGGCCCAGAGTTCCCGGGCCTCGGAATTCGTTCGGGAAATGCCCTGCGGACTGCAAACCCGGGTTGACGAAAACGGTGCAGGCATGACCCGCCAACAGTGGCAGAAAATTGCAATCGCGCGCGCGCTGCTTAAGAACGCTCCCATCCTGATCTGTGACAATTTGTGGCTGCAACCGAAACAATCGTTGCTGAATGAAGCACTGATGACATTAATGCAAAACCGTACCACCATCGTCCTCCTGCAGGCGCTCCCGGTGGCAGACAGCCTCTTTGACCGGATTTTCATACTGAAAAACAGTATTGTCGCTGAAAAATAGTCAGTGCACAATTTCGCCATTCGGCGTATATTCTGGCACCCAGCGCGCCAGTTCGATCCGCGCTTCTGCGTCGTTCAATGATTTGATTTTTTCAAACCGGGCGACAAATGCCACCAGCCACTGTTCATTGACCTCAGGCGCTTGTGCAATACGTAATTTTGCATGCGGCGTCGGCACCGTATTTTCATTTGCCGACAACAACTCTTCGTGCAGTTTTTCACCGGGACGCAATCCCGTATAAATGATGCGGATATCGTCTTCGCCCAAA
Source organism: Nitrosomonas sp. Nm51 (assembly GCF_900111165.1). Lineage (GTDB taxonomy): Bacteria > Pseudomonadota > Gammaproteobacteria > Burkholderiales > Nitrosomonadaceae > Nitrosomonas. The sequence goes on along the minus strand of NZ_FOGH01000011.1, from coordinate 52,821 downwards.
CCGGACAAACGAATCATGTCACTGGCAAGATCCTTGATTTTTACGGGATCGCCCATATCCATCACAAAAATCTCGCCGCCACCTTTTGAACCGCCCATCAAGCCGGCCTGTAAAACCAGTTGCGCAGCTTCAGGAATAGACATGAAGTAGCGCGTCATTTCCGCATGCGTTACTGTAATTGGTCCGCCGTTCGCTATTTGTTTACGGAATTTGGGGATGACGCTGCCCGCACTGCCCAATACATTGCCAAAGCGCACCATCACGAAACAGGTAATCTGCTTGTGATTTCTTATCGATTGCTGCATTGCCTGACAAACCATTTCCGCCAGACGCTTGCTGGCTCCCATGATATTCACCGGATTGACTGCTTTATCGGTTGAAACCAGCACAAACTTTTTCACCTGGTAACGGATCGCCGTACTGGCCAGAACATAAGTACCCATCACATTGTTTAATACCGCCTGCCAGGCATTTTCATGCTCCATTAATGGCACGTGCTTATACGCAGCGGCATGAAAAACGACCGATGGCCGGAACTGCCGAAATAATTGATCCACGCGCGCACCGTCCTTGACGTCCCCAATCACAAATGACATTTTCGTATCCGAAAATTGTTGCGTAAACTCTTCCTGAACGCAGTACAACGCAAATTCATTGCGTTCAAGCAAAACCAGATATTCGGGTTGAAATGCGATAATCTGCCGGCATAACTCGGCGCCAATCGAGCCGCCCGCACCCGTGACCATAACGGTTTTACCTGTCAGAAATCCATGCAGCCCTTCATCATCAAGCACGACTGGCGCCCGGCCCAGCAAATCATCCAGTTGAATTTCACGAATTTGCGAAACGGTTGTTTTACCATTAATAAGATCCTGGTAAGAGGGCACAATCATCGCCTTGACACCCATTTCCGAACACATTTCCAGTATATGCCGGCGCAGCCGGTGTGACAGTGAAGGCATAGCGATGACGACATGTCCCACGTTCAGTTTCTGCACCCAGTGCGGCAATTTATCGATCACGCCCAGCACGCGCACACCATGCAGGCGGGTGCCCAGTTTTCTGGGGTCATCATCCAGTAAGCCGACAACATGCCAGTCATGACTGCCTGCCAGGTCTTTGACAAGATTGACTGCCGTACTGCCGGCACCTAAAATCAGCGCCAGCTTGCCGTCATAATTTTTAAGGCTGTATAAGCGGCGTTCTTTCCATGCCCGGTAGATCAACCGGCTGCCGCCCATGATCATCAACAGCAATACCGGTGCCAATACGTTGATCGAGAACGATACCACCGCCAGAAGCCCGAGCTGCCAGAACACAATTGTTACCAGAACCGCACTCAGCAAAACCGCGACTGTAATCCGTTTCAAATCCGGAAGACTGGCGTAGCGCCACAACCCCCTGTACAAACCGAGCCACAAAAAAATAACTGCCTGTACGGGCAGTATCCATGGCATCAGATCAAAAAACAGTGCGAACGGTACAACAGAAATTCTAAAATCGGCGTAAAACAGAAAAGCGAGTAACCAGGCAATTGCAACCGCGAACAGATCGTGAGAAAACGCAATAACTGAACGTATACCGAATTTGTTTCCCAGCATCCTAGTACTCTATCAATATGATATTGCCGGGTTCAGTGAGTTTGTCAGTGACCATGGCAAGGCGTGCCTTGCAGGCAATAGCCGTTCTATTGTCAAAAGGCGCAACGCAGACCATGGACGCTGACAAGCTCACCCACGGGGCGTTACCGTGGTGTTCTGCAACTGCTGTGTTACAGTACTTGAAAAGGGAGTAACCCTTTCCTGCGTGCTGCGCCTTGTTGCATAACACCACGGTAACGCTGCACCAGGCAATATCATATTGATAGAGCACTAGCGTTCACCCGCGTATGGTTTTTTACCCAGATCTGCCATCAGCATTAACCCCAAATAAATCGCTCCCCAGATGACGGCAACGATCAACTGCGCGATCGTAGCCTGACCATTCACCCAAACCGCACTGGCACCTGCCATCAGCATAAGACCATATCCGAACAATGCTGTATTTTTATGTCCGAAACCGCTTTGTACCATGCGCTGGTAGTAATGTTGACGGTGTGCCTGCCAGATCTTTTCACCGCGAGCCAGCCGCTTGATTAAAGTCACTGTGGCATCCACGATAAATGGCGAAAAGATCAATAACGGCATCCACGGTGACCATAATCCATTCATCCATCCAAGCAACCCCATAACGGCTGCCAGATAACCTAACGGAACCGCGCCCGCATCACCGAGAAAAATACGCGCGGGATGAAAATTATGCAGTAAAAACCCAAATGACGCCGCGGCAACTGATAAATTGGCAACAGCAAAACCGATATCGCCGGATAAATAAGCCATCAATCCGTAAAAACCAAATCCAATTAATGCCATGCCACCTGCCAGCCCGTCAGACCCATCCATAAAATTAAACAGATTGGACATCCATATCACTGCCAGCGTAACGCCTGTTACCAGCAGCCACCCATGCGAATCGGACAATAGAGAAAAGCTGCATACCAGCGCTACCAGCAAATGCACACACAAACGATAACCGGCTGGTATGTTCCTGATGTCGTCAGCAATCGATATACCCGCCAATACACCGATACCTGACCAGACAGAAACGGGAAGCGGTACTGAAAAAATCAACCAGGCCGACATTGCGCCAAATAACAAACCGATACCGCCGATACGCGGCACTGGCTGAGTATGCAGCGATCTTGAATTCGGGTAATCAAGAAACGCGGATGCCTTCCACTGTATCAACCATTTAATTGAACAATATGATGCAAAAAACGCTATCAGCAATGCAGCAGCAACAGATAGAGGAGAATCCACGAACATAGTGACCGGATCATCCCAAATTGATTTTTAAGCACCGTTTTTCCACTATACAATCTTTAAATCGGCAGCGGAAAAACGGTCTTAGGCATATAAACCAGAAGCGTTCCCGGTATAACGTAAAATTATCTCGCTACAGTCTCAAGATACAACGTTTTCAAGGCAACGGGTTTGCAGCATAACTCTGATGCGCTGCAGATTCCGCGGCGCCGCGTTTGAGATTCATCCCCATATCCGACAACACTGTTTCCAATGCATTCAGACACATCACTACATTTTCGACGCGGCTGGATGTGCCCATCAGGCCAAAACGCCAGACTTTTCCGGCAAAATCACCGAGACCGGCTCCGATTTCCAGACTGTAGTCATCAAGCAGTTTGCCACGGACGGCTTTATCGTCAACGCCGTCCGGTATATAAACAGAATTCAGTTGCGGCAAGCGGTATTTTTCGTCGACCACATAATGGATACCCATGGTTTCAAACCCCGCTTTCAGTGCTTCATGGTTGCGTTGATGACGCGCCCATGAATGTTCAAGACCTTCCTCATACAGAATCACCAGCGATTCGTGCAAACCATACAGTGAATTGGTCGGCGCCGTATGATGATATGTACGTGTCGACGATCCCCAGTAGCCCAGCAGCAGGCCGATATCCATAAACCAGCTATGTACCTTGGTCTTGCGGTTTTTGACCAGATCGGTCACACGATCGGAAAAACTGACTGGCGACAATCCTGGCGGGCATGAAAGACACTTCTGACTGCCCGAATAAATTGCATCAATACCCCATTCGTCGACCTTGATTGGCGACCCTCCCAGCGACGTTACCGTATCGACGATCGTCAAGCAGTCGTGACGGCGGGCAATGTCGCACAATGTTTGCGCATCCGACAATACGCCGGTAGAAGTTTCAGCATGAACAAACGCCAGAATTTTGGCATCAGGGTTTTGTTTGAGAGCATCCTCGACTTTTTGCGGATCAACGTGTTCGCCCCATTTGTCATCCACGGCAACCGCAACACCGCCATGACGCTCGACATTTTCAATCATACGCGAACCGAAAACGCCATTACGGCATACAACCACTTTATCCCCCGGTTCAATCATGTTGACGAAACACATCTCCATTCCCACCGAGCCGGGGCCGGAAACTGAAAACGTCATTTTGTTTCTGGTCTGAAACGCATAGCGTAACAGATCCTTGATTTCTTCCATCATGTCGGCAAAAACCGGATCAAGATGGCCCAGCGTCGGCCGTGCCATCGCCGATAACACACGGTGATGCGTATCGGATGGACCGGGGCCCATTAAAATACGTTGTGGCGGATAAAATGTTGCAATATTTTTTTCGGAACGAAAATCTTCGGTAGTCATGAACAATCCTAATATTATTGTAAAGTTAAATGTTTCTTGCAGCCGCCTTGCAGCCATTAAAGCCTTAATTTTAACAAGTGATTGGAAAGTTTACTATAAACCAGATAGTATTCAGTCAATTTTATTTAGCTTATCTGTCGTTCCGTATGCATGAAAAAACGCAGCAGCGCTTATTGTATCGAGGCGTGCGTTGAACCTGGGCTGGTGCAACATGTCTCAATGTCATGCTGATCGCCATGACCGGTCATTATAACTTTAACAATAATCTTCAAATCTGATTACAATGCCAGCGCTAACGCACGATCATGCTTTCTTCACCCTGCCTGCAAAATATCCCTTTTAACAAGCCATGCGTATTCGCACCACCCGATTCATAATCATAGCGCTGCTGCTCCTGAGTGCGGCAGCGGTATACTGGTATACAAAAAATGACGATAAACCCCAGGCCGATTCTTATCTTACGCGTTTAGCAGCGTATGGAGATATCGTCCAGACCATATCCGCAAACGGCACGCTGACACCCGTTGTTCTCGTTAATGTCGGCACCCAGGTTTCAGGCACGGTTGCCAAGCTGCATGCCGATTTCAACGACCAGGTTGAAACCGGCCAGATTCTCGCGGAACTCGATCCTGCACTGCTGCGGGCGCAACTGGAACAATCCAGAGCCAGCCTGCTCAGTGCGCAAACACAACAAAGCATCGCGCAACGCAAACTGGGACGCCACCGTGAGCTGTATGCGCAAGGGTTTATCTCGATTGAAGCACTCGACATCGTCAGGCAGGAACTCGATGCGGCAAACGCGCAGCTGGCGGTCAGTAAAGCGCAGGTTGAAAGAGACGGCGCCAATCTGAATTACAGCATTATCAAGTCACCGATATCCGGTGTCGTTATTGCGCGCGATGTCGATGTCGGCCAAACCGTTGCGGCAAATTTCCAGACGCCTGTATTGTTTCAGATCGCCAAGGATTTACGTGAAATGCAGATCAACATCAGTGTTGCAGAAGCCGATATCGGTTTGCTGCGTATCGGTCAACCGATCAACTTTACCGTCGACGCCTATCCGAACGGCGCATACACCGGCAGGGTCAAGCAGGTCCGCTTGAATCCAACGATACAGGAAAACGTTGTAACCTATAATGTTGTGGCAATGGTCAATAATGTTGACGGCTCTCTTTTGCCGGGTATGACCGCCAATATTCATTTTGTGGTTGATCAACGAAACAATGTGTTGCGCGTCCCCAATGCAGCGCTGCGCTATCAACCCAAAGATTCTGAATCAGCCGCGGGCGAAAGCCAGCCGCCTGCCGGACAACCCGGGCAATCCGTGATCTACCGGCTGACTGACGGCCGGCCTGTCGCGGCCTATGTTACCACCGGTATTACGGACGGTCATTTTACCGAAATTGCCGGCGGCGCCGTTCGTGCAGGGGATGCCGTGATTATCCGGGAAAAAATTGACAAAAAAGACGCCAAGTCCAAATTCAGATTCAGAATGTTTTGATTGACTCGCGCATGCCGGTAAACCAGACAAGCCCTCCAGCGTCCGCTTTAATCCGCATTGCACAACTGCACAAAAGTTACAGGCTTGTTGATGCCAATGGCAAAACGATTGAAAACCCGGTATTACAGAACATCAACTTGAACATTGCGCAAGGTGAGTTTGTCGCCATTATGGGCCACTCCGGCTCGGGCAAATCGACACTGATGAATATACTGGGTTGCCTTGATACCCCGACAAACGGCGGCTATTGGCTGGAAGATCAAAACGTCGCCATGCTGTCGAATGACGCGCTCGCCAAACTTCGCAACCGTTATATCGGTTTTGTATTCCAGGGTTTCAATTTGTTAAAACGCATGACCGCCCTGGATAATGTCGCTGCGCCGCTGCTGTATGCCGGAGAAAACCGCGCAAACAGCCGCAAAAAAGCGCTGGAGCAGCTGCGCCGCACCGGACTGGAAAAATTCGCCATGCACCATCCCAATCAATTGTCCGGCGGCCAGCAACAACGCGTAGCCATCAGCCGGGCGCTGATCAATCAACCACCACTGATACTCGCTGATGAACCGACAGGCAATCTCGACTCTCAAACCAGCAAAGAGATTATGACGCTATTTGAACAGCTAAACCGGGAGCGAAGCATTACAATCGTTCTGGTAACACATGAAAATGACATTGCGGCTTACGCCAGGCGGTTAATTCAGATCAAAGACGGCAGTATCGTCTATGATGGCGGTCATGCGCTTGAGAGCACCCATAATCCGGTTGTATGATTTGACTCCTGTACGCTAAGGAGCCGCGAATAAATAAGTGTGACAATTGGACGCGTCTGGCGGGATGCAATGCAAGGCGGGAGGATGAGCCATAGCACAAGCTATGGCGACGACGAACAACGCCGCAGTGTGCCCGCCAGATGCGATCCAGGTGTTACTGTTATTTATGAATGACTCCTAATAACTATATGACTGAACCGTTTATGTCTTCTGCAACACTATGAATTTCGTCACCATCGTCGGAGAAGCGATGCGCGCTCTGCGCATGAACCGTCTGCGCACCGGGCTGACCATGCTCGGTATGATTATAGGCGTGGCCGCTGTCGTTCTGATGCTATCCATAGGACAAGGCGCACAGACAAAAATCAACCAATCCATCGAAACGATGGGCAGCAATCTGTTTATTGTGCTGCCGGGCGCAACTTCATCGGGCGGTCTGAGTTTTGGCAGCGGCAGCGTAAAGACACTGACTGTCAGTGACGCCGGAGCAATCGCCGAACTACCCTCAATTAATGCAACAGGACCGGTAATCAGCGGTACGGCGCAACTGAATTTCGGCGCAAAAAACTGGAGTACGTCGATTACCGGAACCACGCCGGATTATTTTATGGTGGGAAACTGGACCATCGAAGACGGCACGATTTTTTCCGAGTCTGATGTCCGGTCGGCGGCGCGTGTCGCGGTGCTCGGATCGGTCACGGCTGAAAACCTGTTCGACACGGTCAACCCGGTCGGCAAAACGATCCGCATTACCAACCGCCCCTTTCAGATTGTCGGTGTGCTTGCGGCCAAAGGTCAGAGCCTGAGCGGGCGCGATCAGGACGATAATGTTTTTATTCCCATAACAACAAGCGAACGCCAGATTACCGGCAATCAGTTTCCCGGGTCGATACGCTACATGCTTGTTCAGGCGAAATCTCCTGAAATGATGGATGAGGCAGAGATCGAAATCACGCAGCTCCTGCGCCAGCGTCACCGCATATCCGATGGTATGGAGAATGATTTTACAGTACGAAACCTGACCGCCATTGCCGACGTCGCTACCGATACGGCAAAAATCCTGTCCATTGTTTTGGGTGCGATCGCCTCAATTTCATTACTGGTCGGCGGTATCGGCATCATGAATATCATGCTGGTTTCCGTCACCGAGCGCACGCGCGAGATCGGCATTCGCATGGCTATCGGCGCCAATCGGCGCGCTATTCTCATTCAATTCTTGCTGGAAGCCATTATGATCTGCTTTATGGGCGGCATGATTGGTGTGATTCTGGGCATTGGCGGTGCATGGATTATCAGTCAAGTGGTTGATATGCTGGTTGTTATTACCCTGAGCATGGTCTTGCTGTCTTTTCTGTTCGCCTCCGCGGTAGGGATTTTTTTCGGTTTTTATCCCGCCCGCAAGGCCGCCTCGCTCAAACCCGTCGATGCGCTCCGGTATGAATAGTGTAATCGAAACCCATACAGAAAATTACCGATATTTCATCAAAAACGGCAAAAACCATTCATTACGACTTTACCAGCCGCCGTTTATCTGGAAAGATACAGCCGACAGTGCAGGTAACACCGATGAGTACGAACCCCGACAATAACGATAACAATTCATCTGCAAAAAACAATAGCGCCAGGGAGCGCTCCACTTCGGAGCTGCTGGAAACGGTTGTTGTCGTTTATCGAAGCGATACGCTGACGATCGGCGAGATCAAAAACTCTCTGCACGAACGTGGCTTCGGCATTTTGCTGGCAATCGCCGCGCTGCCACTCTGCCTGCCGGTACCGGTGCCGCCCGGTTACACCACTTTTTTTTCCATTCCATTATTTATTTTCTCATCCCAAATGATCATCGGCATGCAATCGCCCTGGCTGCCCCTGTGGATCTCGAAAAAAAGAATTCGGCGCGCCAGCCTCGAAAAACTGGTTGCCAAAGCCAATCCCTGGCTTAAAAAAATTGAAAGACGGTTGCAGCCGCGCCTGACCTATATTAGCGTGCATACCTGGGAACGGATCATCGGTATTTTTACGTTTGTGTTCGCGTTATCAATATCGCTACCCATACCGCTGACCAACTTTCCGCCAGGCTGGGGTATTCTCATTATGTCTTTGGGGCTGCTGAGCAAGGACGGCATCACCATACTTATCGGCATGATCATCGGCACCATTGGTGTCGGCATCACCATGATCATTCTGGTGTTGCTGTGGATGGGGATGTCATTGCCGACATTCTATTAACCCGGCGACCCGCACCGCCCGGGCTTTTGCAGCGCAGCCGTTAATAACCAGTCCCGGCAATATCATATTGATAGAGCACTGGAAAGCTTTCGGAAAAACCGGAGCGAATCAATTATAGTTTTGCAGGTTTCGCAGCGGAATACATTCTCTGAGTTGAAAAGGTTTGCGTATGGATCAGCTAACAGATTTGAAGGCAATACTGCACTCAAAACGTGCAAACATCTATTACCTGGAAAAATGCCGTGTCATGCAAAAGGATGGGCGGGTTCTTTATTTGACAGAAGACAAAGAAGAAAACCGCTACTGGAACATCCCGATCGCCAACACTACAGTCATTTTACTTGGCACCGGCACGTCAATCACACAGGCAGCGGTACGCATGCTTGCTTCGGCGGGCGTTCTGATCGGTTTCAGCGGAGGCGGCGGCACACCGTTACTGGCAGGCACGGAAATCGAATGGTTCACGCCGCAAAGCGAGTACCGGCCCACTGAATATGTTCAGGGATGGCTGTCGTTCTGGTTCGATGAAACGCAGCGCTTAAAGGTTGCCAGGCATTTCCAGCTTTCCCGCATCGAATATCTGCAAAAAGTATGGAGCAAAGACAGGGATCTGAAAAATGAGCGTTTCTTTGTTGACAACCTTGATATCCAGCAAGCCTTTTCAGGCTATTCAGGCAAAGTAGAGCAAGCGAAAAACGTTACCGAACTGTTATTGATCGAAGCGCAACTCACCAAAAACCTTTACAAAACCGCTGTCAGCCGTACCGAGCAAAAAGATTTCGTGCGCGATTACGACAGTACCGACAGCGCCAATGCCTTTCTGAATCACGGCAATTACCTGGCCTACGGTCTGGCCGCAAGCACGCTATGGGTGCTGGGGATACCGCATGGCTTTGCCGTGATGCATGGCAAAACCCGCCGCGGTGCATTGGTATTCGACGTGGCTGATTTGATCAAAGACGCCATCGTTCTGCCCTGGGCGTTTATCTGCGCCAAGGAAAAAATGACCGAACAGGAATTCCGTCAGCAAATCCTGCAGAAATTCACCGAGCATAAAGCGATGGATTTTATGTTTGAGCAAGTCAAGCAGCAGGCTCTGCAAAACAATCCCCCTCTCCCGTTGGGAGAGGGCCGGGGTGAGAAGCATCAATCATGATGGTCACTTTCGTCAGCCAATGCCAGAAAAAAGCACTCAATCGCACCCGGCGGGTATTGGATGCTTTCGCCAACCGCATCGGCGACAACACCTGGCAAACCGTCATTACCGAAGAAGGGCTGACCGCCGTCAAAAAATTACTCAGAAAAACCGCCACCAAGAACACCGCCGTTTCCTGTCATTGGATACGCAGCCGGAGTCGCAGTGAGTTAGTGTGGGTAGTGGGGAACCGGAAGAAATTTAATCGGGAAGGGATTGTGCCGGTGAATTTGACGGAAGCTGAAATAGAACAGTTTATTGATAAATATCAGTGGCAAACAATAGACGTGATCAGATTTGCGGCAGCAATAGCGGGTTTATTTCATGATTTCGGCAAAGCAACCAGTCTATTTCAAAAGAAAATAAACCCGGACGAAAAAACTTCAAACTTTGAACCTTATCGGCACGAGTGGATTTCATTTCGTTTGTTTCAGACGTTTGTAGGTAAGAAAACCGATAAAGAATGGCTTATTTCTTTAAGCGATGTTGGTCGAAACGATTTTGCTAACTGTTACAAAGATGGGCTCGATAAAGCAAAAAAGCCTATATTGTCCGATCTGCCTGTGTTTGCAAAATTGGTTGCGTGGTTGATCGTTACTCATCACAAACTACCTGTCTATCCTGGATGGAAAGAAAAAGATCAACCTGATCTGAAATATATCGATCAATGGATTGATGAACATTTCACTGCCTTGTGGAATTCACACAACTGCAAAGATGCCGATCAAAAAGAGCGTATCGAAGAGAATTGGCAATTTTGTGATTTACCTTCTCAAAGTATGCAGTGGCGATCAAAAGCCTGCTCACTGGCGTCTGAAGCTTTGGCTGACCTTAGACTCTGGTTGAGTAATAAAACAGACTGGCTGCATGAACAACTGTTTACTAGCCATTTATCTCGTTTATCTCTGGTTCTGGCTGATCATTACTATTCTTCGCTCTCTTTTAAAGAGCTACAAGAAATGAAGGTGGAAAAATGGCGCAACCCCAATTATCAGGTCTACGCCAATACAGAGTGGATTGATGGGAAGAAACACTACAAGCAGCAATTGGATGAACACTTGATCGCAGTGGCACATTTTGCAGAAAAAATTGTAAAAGATTTAAAAAGGCTAACGCGCTCGCTGGATTCATTGGAACCTAATGATGCGCTCACCGATAATGTTTCTAAAATATATCGAGATGATTTCGGTTGGCAGGACGATGCCTATAGCTTAGTTTCTAAAGTCGGGAAAGACGCAATAAATATGGGTTTTTTTGGTATCAATCTGGCATCGACCGGTAAGGGAAAAACACGAGCTAATGCCAGGATTATGACGGCGCTTGGACAACAAACCGGGCGAATTCGCTTTAGTGTCGCTATGGGGTTGCGGGTGCTAACCTTGCAAACTGGCAAGGAATTTCAGAATGAGCTTGATTTAACGGAAAAAGAACTGGCGATAGCTGTTGGCGGCATTGCCGTTAAATTACTCTTCGAACAGCAACAGGCACGTTATGAAAAAGAAACTGATGGGACACAAACCGCAGAGGAAAGTGGCAGTGCATCGCAAGAGGAATTGGTCGATGCGGATTTGAAGATACATTATTCAGGTATAGAGAATGAACACAGTTTGAGTCAGTGGACCAAAAAGCAAAAAGGGCTGGATGCATTGATTTCAGCGCCGATTTTGGTTAGTACGATAGATCATTTGGTTCCGGCGACTGAAGGAACAAAAGGCGGTAAACACATTCCTGCCATGTTGCGCTTGCTAACTTCTGATCTGGTGCTGGATGAACCGGATGATTTCGGCTTGAATGATTTGCCTGCGCTATGCCGTCTGGTTCATTGGGCAGGTTTGTTAGGCAGCCGGATTCTATTTTCCAGCGCAACCCTGCCGCCGGCCTTGGTTTATGCGCTGTTTCAGGCGTATCAAGCCGGCTGGTCTGAATATGCCAAAGCCAATCTAGAAAACTGGTCAGGCGAAATACTTTGCGCCTGGTTTGATGAAAAAGATATTTGTCACGATGAGAAAATCAAGGAATTCGGTGATTTTCAGGCAAAACATGAAAAACTGATAGGCAAACGCATAAACTATTTACAGGCACTGCCGCCGAAACGAATCGCTGACATCGTTGATATACCAGAAAACAATGATAGAACCATTATCGATAATATGGCTGATATCATTCATGCGGGTGCGCTCCGCCTACATCAAGATCATTGTTTGACCAACGGTGATAAAACGCTCTCGATTGGTCTGATACGTATGGCGAATATCAATCCGTTGGTTGCTATAGCCAAAACCTTGCTGGGCAAAGCCCCTTCTACCGATACCTGCATTCACTATTGTGTCTATCATAGTCGTTACCCTTTGGCGATACGAGCCGCTATCGAACAAAAACTCGACAGGTTGCTGTATCGAAAAGACGAGCAGGCTATTTGGCGACAACCTGAAATTCTGCAGGCCACACAAAAGCATTCCGAGGCAAAGCACCATATTTTTATTGTGTTGGCATCGCCAGTAGCTGAAGTAGGACGCAACCATGATTATGACTGGGCCATAGTTGAACCGAGCTCCATGCGATCGATTATCCAACTGGCGGGGAGACTGTTGAGGCATCGAAACAAAACGCCTGAAAAGCCGAATGCCCTATTACTCAATAAAAATTATAAAGCGCTGTGTAAAAAGAAAATCTGTTTTGAACGGCCTGGTTTTGAATCCAGCGGTTTAATCATGGAAGAACATGATCTGAATGACATTTTGAGTGAAGAACAATACCAACACATCACGGCAATATACCGTATCCATCTGTCTAAAGACTATCGCGAAAATAACAAGCATTTAAAAAATCTGGCGCTATTTGAACAAAGGGCCTTAGCCAGACAATTATTTGATGGCGAAAGTCCTGTCAAGTTATGGTGGAAAAGTCAACCACACTGGTGCGGTGAGGTGCAACGCCAGCAGTGCTTTCGTGATTCCAAGCAGGATGAAGCTTATTACCTGTGGCTGGAAAATGAATTTTCTAGTCCTAAATGGCGCTGGAAGAATGACCATGTGTCTCCGCCTGAATTTGGCGAACCGCCAATCGAAATAATAATGGATGAATTAGATTACCGTGAAAAAGGCAATGATTTCTGGTTTGAACAAGATGCACTGACGATTTATCAACAGTTAGCCAGTGATTTTGGCTGGACGTTAAAAGAAATCAGCAGCCGTTTCGGTGAAGTGAGATTGATTGAATATGAAAAGGCTGAAACCGCAGAATATAGCTTTCATCCTTATTTAGGCGTTTATCAGGATATTGGGAGTAATGAATGAGTGAATCAGGAAAACAATTTGCTATTTGGGAAGATGTGATCATCGATTTTTTCAGAAGAAAACGTGAAGCAGATGAAGAAAATTACTTAAAAAATATTATTAAATCAGTAGAAACCATATATGAAAAAGAGAGTTTTTTTAACGATGAAGAAATAGAATTAGTGTTTAATTCCCAAAAAAATAAGAAAGAAAAGGATGAATCATCCTTAGACTTTCAGCATCGTAGAGCAATTACTTTGTTAAAAGCCAAAGACAAGCCAGAAGGATTGAATATCTTTAAACAATTAAGATTATATAAAAAAACGATAACATCATTTAGAAAAAAATATGAGCCAATAAATTGGTTATCGAAAAATTGTGAAAATGCTTCCAGCGTAAATTTCGCAACACATGTCATAAAGTTAACACATTCCAGCATTAATGCATCATCATTTTATGATTCTATTTCCGAACAAAAAAATACAGTTATTACGACATCAGTTTTAAAAAACAAAATCGTTGACGGAGCGGTTAAAGGAAACCAATTTGCACCAATTTTTCAATTTCTTGAACTTGAATTAAATGGTGTAACACTTGTCGAGCAATTGGCATTAGATGAGCAGCTATTTGACTGTTTCATAGATGATGAAAAAGATAGAGCAGCAGCTGATACATGGATAAATGGATTTAGAGGCGCTCTGGATACAGGAAAACCAAGTTCACATGTATTAGCTAAACAAATTTATTTTCCTACGGAGTATAATCTGGAATTAATGGAGCGGAGCTATCATATTTTATGTAATGTCATTTCTTCTTCAATGGCCCATACCATACACGAAAAGATATTTAACGAAAGAGAAAAATCAACTCAAAAACTGTTAGAAAAAAACAAATATTCTTCTGAAATTAGTCCTAAGTATATCAATCGGTCACAACTGGGTGTAACAGCGAGTAACCACAGTAATGCTTCTCAACTAAATGCAAAACGAGGAGGTAAGTTACATCTTTTTTCAAATCGGCCATCAATATGGCAATCCCAAATAAAACCTCCTTTGCTTAGAAAATCGCTGTTCAGCGATTTACACAATTCAACAATTAAAGTTGAAGTCGGTTATTTACGTGACTTCCTGATACGGTTCAAGAAACTGGATTTAAGTATTAAAGAACCTAAACGAAAACGTCATCTTGATCGCTGGGTAAACAATATTATTGATGAATTTTTGTTCTATGTCGGAACAATCCAGAATTTGCCGCCCAATTGGTCGAGTAACGCGGACGCCAAACTCAAGAAATCACACCTATACCTACTGGATCCTTATCGCTTGGATGAAACATTTCAGGCTAAACGCCAAAAGGAAGATTGGCAGGCGATTATCTGCATAGACTTTGCTCGATGGCTGAATAATCAACTTAGAGGTCGAGATAAACAGTTTACCCCACAAGCAGAACATGACCGATTATGGAAAATAATGCTGGAGCAACCGTTGCGTGAATACATGGAGCCTATTGAGCAACGCATTAAACAGTCATTGAGGGAAACCGTATGAACCAGTATTTATTGATCAACCATATTCAGGTGCAAGGAGCAAATGCTGTTGCCGGTTTTACCTGGGGTTTTCCCGCAATCACTCATTTTTTAGGTTTTACTCATCACCTGACCTATAAACTTGCAAAAGCTAGAAAAGAACGATTAGAAAAAAGAGTCAAAAATGCTGTAACAGAAGAGTTTGACCATTTGATTTTGTCAGGTTGTGCAGTTATCGCTCATTCGCATCAGGTGCATACCTATGCTTTCAATCAGTTTGTCCAACATCGAACGACAGCATTTCAATATAAAGAACAATCCAAATATAAAGTAGGAACGCCACCGGTCATTGAGGAAGGCAAAATGGATATGAATGTCTCTCTGATTATCGCTTGTGAAGGCGATATTGGCGGAGATCGTAAAGAGGAGTTTATCGAATGGCTTAAAACGAATTGTCAATTACAACGCCTGGCAGGGGGAACAATTTTAGAAATAAGCTCAATCGATTTTTTTACCATCGATAATGAGAAAAATGGCGGTAACTTACGCGCCATGACGCGTCAATTACTCCCGGGTTTTGTCTTGTTGGATAGGTCGGCGTATTTGGAGAAACACTTTCAAACGCTGCAAGCAATAAATCCCGAAGCAGAATTATTCGATGCCTGGATGGATTTTATAGCGTTAAAGCAAAAAGCAAGACCTATATATGACTCGATCAATCGTCACTTAACTCAATTGCTAGATAAACAGCCAAAAAATGATGATATTCAACAATTATTTAATGTGTGGCAACAACATTTAGATGAGCCGTATGATCAGAATAAAATACCGGTTGAACTGGCAAACTATTTCTCTACTATTGACGAAAATAAGGTCAATAAAAAACTTCTAGAACAATGGCGCTCCTACTGTGAACCAAATGAGAATACCGATGCGGTTTGGGAATATGTAAACAAACCGGAACCTGGCTTTCTGGTGCCGATAATGACCGGATACAAAGCGATATCCCCTGTTTATAAGAATCATGAAGTCGCCAGCACTCGAGACAATGAAGCCGATGTTTGTTTTGTGGAAGCTGTCCATAGTATAGGCGAATGGCAAGGTGTTCACCGAATAAAAGATGTTAATCACTTAAGACAAGCGCTGTGGGACTATCATTACGAAACAAACTGGTATTTATGCAGACAGAAAACAGCCTGTGAATTATCTGGCAATCCTGAAGCTATTGATGTCCCCTTAAATGATGATTATTCCTGATCAAATGATTTAATCCACTAAGGAGAAACAAATGAGCGATAAAAAAATACCATTACCCAGCATGTTATCTTTTGAACGTAAGCTGGAATGTTCTGACGGGTTGATGTTTTCCGGAAATTGGGATGAAAAAGAACAAGAAAATAACTGGCAATCAATTCCGGTAATACCGAGGCAGAATCGTTCAACGCAAAGCGCGTTTGGGATTAAACACGTAGATAAAACCAAACCAAACCCTGTTTCGTCAGATAATGATGATGCCAATTTACCAATGGATAAAGATTCGCTAAAAGTAAGTTTCTCCCTAAGAATTGTTGGTAACCTGGGCAAACCATTTGCCTGTAACAAACCAGATTTTGCGGGCGCAATTGAAGAAAAAGTAACGGCATTTAAAAATTCAATAGGCATAGAAGAGCTCGCTTTTCGTTATGCCTGCAACATTGCCAATGGCCGTTTTTTATGGCGCAACCGAGTTTGCGCAGAACAGGTTGAAATTCATGTTTCACATGCAGAAGATGGAGAATTTTTCAAAATTAATGCCTATGATTTTTCTTTAAATGATTTTGATAAAAATAGAGACAATCCATCGTTACAAAAACTGGCAGGCTTAATCAAAAAAGGCTTGCTTGGCGGAGACAAAACTTTCGTGCTTATAGAAGTAAATGCCTATGTCAAATTGGGTAAGGGGCAACATGTCTATCCATCGCAGGAAATGAACATGGGCGAGAAAAAGAAAAAGCTGTTCCAGTTAAATAAATGTGCAGCCATGCATAATGTCAAAATCGGCAATGCAATACGGACCATTGATACTTGGTATGGCAATAAAATGCTGATTAAGGCGGAAGGCAAGGACAAAACTGAAATTGTAAATATTGAATCAGGGAATAAAAATCCGATTGCGATTGAACCTTATGGTTCGGTTACCCAACATGGACGCGCTTACAGACACACTGATATTGATTTTTATTCACAGATGATAGATTGGATTAATGATAAAAATATTGAAGAAGATCAACAGAAATTTGTTGTAGCTAATCTGATTCGTGGTGGCGTATTTGGTGGAGATTCAGAAGGATGAACTACTATCAAGACATCACTTTAATACCCAGTGAAGAAATTTCTCTCTACTTTCTCTGGGAAAAACTTTACCAGCAACTTCACCTGGTTTTGGTAGAACGATTGGAAAATGGCAAATCTAAAGTCGGTGTTTCTTTCCCGAAATACAGTAAGGAAGGCAGGAGTTTGTGCAACAAACTGCGTTTGTTGGCTTTGGAAAAGCCTGACCTGGAAGCTTTGAATATGGATAAGTATTTCGATCGACTGAACGATTATATTCATCGAACCAGCATTAAAGAGGTACCTGCCGATAAAATCACTGGCTATGCCTTTTTCAAACGGGAGCAAGTCAAAAGTAATCACGAACGCCTGGCCAGACGAAGAGCCTGCAAAATGGGTGTTCCTTATGAACAGGCACTCGCATTTTTTGCCGAAAAGAAGGTACAACATAGCAAAGTCCCATTTATTTACCTGAACAGTCAAACCAATGGCAATCGTTATCCATTATTCATCGCAATGAAAGAAACTAACGTAGCGCCCGGTACGGCTGCATTCAGTTCTTATGGCTTGAGCAATGATTGCCCCGTGCCTCTTTTTTGAAGGATAGATACGAAAATCATTCGGAACAATTGTAGCAGATTGCTACAATTGATTTGTTTATCTTACTAAATGAGGTGCACAATGGCAAAATCCGCATCCCCCATTCGGTTGCAAGAAGAATTGATGAAGGCGGCGGGGCTGGCAGCTAGTCGTCATCATCGAAGCACTGCCGAACAGATAGAGTTCTGGGCGGAGCTTGGGCGCTCTGTGGCGGATACGCTTGATCCCGATGTGATGTTATCCGTCAAGTCGGGGCTTTCAAGAATAAAAGTGGAACCCGTTTATGGCGTACCGGTCGATCCGGATGCGGTTTTTGAGTCACTGGAAAATAAGCGGAAAAACGGAACGTTGTCCAATCGTGTCACAGCCGCCGCACACCGCTATCAGGCTTCATCAGAGCATCCGGGCTATCTGGATCGTATTGATCGAGAAGGTAACACCACAACAGGCCGGTTTCAAAAAGGTCAGTTTATCCCCTTGAATGAAAAAACCGCTTGAAAAAAGAAAAACAGCTCTGGCTGCTTGCGGGCGGGAATGGCGCGGGGAAAACCACGTTTTACCGGTTGCAGCTTGAATCGTTCGGCATACCGTTTGTGAATGCGGATATTCTGGCAAAGCAATTGCATCCCGACCAACCCGAGCAGCACAGCTATGAAGCGGCTAAAATCACTGAAACCATTCGCTTGCACCTTTTACAAGACGGGCGCACATTCTGCTTTGAAACCGTTTTTTCTCATCCTTCCAAAATCGATTTTGTTGCCAATGCAAAAGCAATGGAGTATGAAATTGCGCTGGTTTTTATTCATCTTGGACAACTGCAACTCAATTTTGCGCGTATTGCGCAACGCATGAGCGAAGGCGGTCACACTGTACCGGATGATAAAGTTAAAGCACGGATTCCCAGGGTATTGCAATTGGTCAAACAGGTTTTACCGTTATGTGATCATGTGTCCATACTGGATAACTCTCGTGCGGATAGTCCGTTTCAGCAAATAGGCGCGATACGCAACGGATGTCTTGAGTTAAATCAAGTATCTATTCCGGGATGGTGCCGGGAACTGTTGTCGGATTATTCGTGATTTTATACCTATTTTTTCTCGCTCTTTAACAATGTATATGAAATCAGATGCTTATTGATGACGGAAAAATTTTAGGTATTTCCGCTGATTTCATGTTAAGCGATTGTTGTTTATCATTTTCTGAGTGTTATACTTCAGGTTCGCTGCCGCACAGGCAGCTTAGAAATTTTACGGAATGCGGGTCATCACCAATAACTCGTTCGCTGCCGCACAGGCAGCTTAGAAAAGCTTGATGGAATTGGTAGGGTGATTGATTTCGTTCGCTGCCGCACAGGCAGCTTAGAAATTTCAACGCGAGGTCGGCAACGGCAGCAATAAGTTCGCTGCCGCACAGGCAGCTTAGAAAGATGCCCACAAGATATGTCATGGTACCTGGATGTTCGCTGCCGCACAGGCAGCTTAGAAAGAATCCATTTTCATTGCGAGGGTAACCAGCTTGTTCGCTGCCGCACAGGCAGCTTAGAAAAACAACGCGCATAGTGAACACGCCGTGCGAAGGTTCGCTGCCGCACAGGCAGCTTAGAAACTTTGCACGTGCCGCGCAAGGACCGGAATAAAGTTCGCTGCCGCACAGGCAGCTTAGAAATTTTTTTGTTGTGCTTCCAGACAGTCAGCTTTGTTCGCTGCCGCACAGGCAGCTTAGAAAGCTAAGCTGATGCGGGTTTCGGCTGCTACAACGTTCGCTGCCGCACAGGCAGCTTAGAAAGAATACGATTCACCTAGGAATCCATACACGGAGTTCGCTGCCGCACAGGCAGCTTAGAAACAATAGTGTCTGTCCTGGTCGCGTTGCACGCGGTTCGCTGCCGCACAGGCAGCTTAGAAAGTCTCAAATCAGACGGAGATGTTCGTTCTCCAGTTCGCTGCCGCACAGGCAGCTTAGAAAGCCACAGAAAAATCAAAGTGTTGCGGGGTTTCGTTCGCTGCCGCACAGGCAGCTTAGAAAAAAGCGACTATCATTGTGTATATGTGCCGTCCGTTCGCTGCCGCACAGGCAGCTTAGAAAGTTAGTGCCGTCAGAGTTATACACTCCGTCATGTTCGCTGCCGCACAGGCAGCTTAGAAAGATCAGATTATTCAGCAGCCCGGTTTTGGTCAGTTCGCTGCCGCACAGGCAGCTTAGAAAGACAGCAGATTCCGTGCCAGCAGCTCGTTTCTGTTCGCTGCCGCACAGGCAGCTTAGAAACATTAAATTTTTTCCAGCGATAATACTGGATTGTTCGCTGCCGCACAGGCAGCTTAGAAAAAGTACAGTCTTTGTATCCGCTAGAATCAACCGTTCGCTGCCGCACAGGCAGCTTAGAAAGTTCACGCCTCCGATTTCTTTATTGCCGGCAAGTTCGCTGCCGCACAGGCAGCTTAGAAATTATGGCTCCACAGCGGAAGGAATGAGGATAAGTTCGCTGCCGCACAGGCAGCTTAGAAAGATTCAGAATTGGAAAAACGAGCAGCGGCTCAGTTCGCTGCCGCACAGGCAGCTTAGAAACCTCTAGTTTAGGTTTATAAAACTTGTTAATCGTTCGCTGCCGCACAGGCAGCTTAGAAAAAGCATGCCGG
This sequence comes from Nitrosomonas sp. Nm51, assembly GCF_900111165.1. GTDB lineage: Bacteria > Pseudomonadota > Gammaproteobacteria > Burkholderiales > Nitrosomonadaceae > Nitrosomonas. Next base: position 32,547 of record NZ_FOGH01000011.1, on the reverse strand, counting down.
GCACGAATGAGAATGATGTTGGTTCGCTGCCGCACAGGCAGCTTAGAAAGGGTGATGAAGGCTATTATGAGCAAGATGAAAGTTCGCTGCCGCACAGGCAGCTTAGAAAAAATGGGCAAGAAAAAGTCATCAAGCTTGGATGTTCGCTGCCGCACAGGCAGCTTAGAAACAAAAAACCAGCATACTTAAAACAATTGCAAAGTTCGCTGCCGCACAGGCAGCTTAGAAAATCACTGGAGCGTCATAAAGCGGGAACGTGCCGTTCGCTGCCGCACAGGCAGCTTAGAAATTCGGCATATATATTCGGCTGTGAATTCAATAGTTCGCTGCCGCACAGGCAGCTTAGAAAAGCGACTTTTCCAACGTACACTATAGAATATCGTTCGCTGCCGCACAGGCAGCTTAGAAAGTTGACCCGCCGATAGTCAAGACGATTGTCAAGTTCGCTGCCGCACAGGCAGCTTAGAAAAGTGATGGAGCCGGGCAACTTATTGAATTCACGTTCGCTGCCGCACAGGCAGCTTAGAAACAGGGGTGTTTGTGATCATCTACAATTTATGGGTTCGCTGCCGCACAGGCAGCTTAGAAAGCTCGAAGCCGCCGGTTATGACGTAGTGTTACGTTCGCTGCCGCACAGGCAGCTTAGAAATGAAAGCCATCGCCGTTGCATCATTAGCTGCTGTTCGCTGCCGCACAGGCAGCTTAGAAAAAAATGAGCATCACATTAATAACAGCCGTCCCGTTCGCTGCCGCACAGGCAGCTTAGAAATAATGAAATTGGCACGATTAAAGAATGGATCAGTTCGCTGCCGCACAGGCAGCTTAGAAAGCCATCAGCGACACAATAAGTAACCCGATGAAGTTCGCTGCCGCACAGGCAGCTTAGAAAACGTATCGCGGCATTATTCCTATGATCATTTTGTTCGCTGCCGCACAGGCAGCTTAGAAATTTCCCGTATTTATCGTAGACGGCTAAAAAATGTTCGCTGCCGCACAGGCAGCTTAGAAAGCGCCCGCGCCGTCCAGCCTTGTCAATTTCAAGTTCGCTGCCGCACAGGCAGCTTAGAAAGAAGGCAAGACTACTCGTATAAAATTACAAAAGTTCGCTGCCGCACAGGCAGCTTAGAAACGCCCGCGCCGTCCAGCCTTGTCAATTTCAAGGTTCGCTGCCGCACAGGCAGCTTAGAAATATTTCTATCCGGCCACCAAAAAACGCGTGCTGTTCGCTGCCGCACAGGCAGCTTAGAAAGAATATTTACGCGGAAGGTGGGGAACTAGCTAGTTCGCTGCCGCACAGGCAGCTTAGAAAAGATCAATATATTGTTTCAATCTGCCCTGAGAGTTCGCTGCCGCACAGGCAGCTTAGAAAATAGCCGCCGACTGTCCGCCCGTCTCCGGTGGGTTCGCTGCCGCACAGGCAGCTTAGAAAATGCAGCAGCATGAACACGGACCTTTACAGGTAGTTCGCTGCCGCACAGGCAGCTTAGAAATTGTGATAAAACCCCGGCGCGCGCATAACACGGTTCGCTGCCGCACAGGCAGCTTAGAAATCTTGGCCTTACCAGCTCGGACAAATATGCGAGTTCGCTGCCGCACAGGCAGCTTAGAAAACACAGATATTTTACCATGCTGCTTCTCACAAGTTCGCTGCCGCACAGGCAGCTTAGAAAATGCGAAGACAAACCCAAACTTCCGGAGTCACGTTCGCTGCCGCACAGGCAGCTTAGAAAAAGGCAATGCGCAAAAACTCGGCGGCGAAATAGTTCGCTGCCGCACAGGCAGCTTAGAAAACATTTAAAAGTAGTTGGTGAGTGATCGTAGCGTTCGCTGCCGCACAGGCAGCTTAGAAAATGGCACGCGTAGCAAAACACAACGATGAAAAGTTCGCTGCCGCACAGGCAGCTTAGAAAAGTTCATCTATGGCACAACCCCGCACACAAAAGTTCGCTGCCGCACAGGCAGCTTAGAAATATCTTATATTCAGCTGTCAAAATACTTGAAGCGTTCGCTGCCGCACAGGCAGCTTAGAAAGTGGTACAAAAAACCCAACCGGAATTTGCTGAGTTCGCTGCCGCACAGGCAGCTTAGAAACGCACAAGTTTTATTATGTTCCCTGGGGAAACGTTCGCTGCCGCACAGGCAGCTTAGAAAGTTTAATTGCAGACAATTTGTCAAACGATCAGGTTCGCTGCCGCACAGGCAGCTTAGAAAGACTTATACATTTATTTTGTAAGCCACGCCCGGTTCGCTGCCGCACAGGCAGCTTAGAAAGAAAGAAGAAAGGGCACCAATTCCAGTAAAATGTTCGCTGCCGCACAGGCAGCTTAGAAAGGACCGTAGCCAGAACCGAACATGTTATTCTGGTTCGCTGCCGCACAGGCAGCTTAGAAATTTCATTTTGACTTGCGGGTTAGTTTCTTCTTGTTCGCTGCCGCACAGGCAGCTTAGAAAGGTAATTGCCACGACTATCAGCGGAAAAATATGTTCGCTGCCGCACAGGCAGCTTAGAAAGATGACGATGAAATTGCGAGGCTCGAAAAATTGTTCGCTGCCGCACAGGCAGCTTAGAAAGGTCGGCACTACTGGCATAGATGATACGTCAGGTTCGCTGCCGCACAGGCAGCTTAGAAAACTGATGGACGCGCCGGTGATTGTGCCGGGCAGTTCGCTGCCGCACAGGCAGCTTAGAAAGAAAAGAAAGCCGCAGAACCCGCGAAGACCGAGTTCGCTGCCGCACAGGCAGCTTAGAAATTTCTCCGTCATCAATGATGAGCCGTCCATATGTTCGCTGCCGCACAGGCAGCTTAGAAAGATTGTCAATCCGTCAACCCATTCATCTTCATGTTCGCTGCCGCACAGGCAGCTTAGAAAGAAGAATTGTTAATTAACAAAGATAATTTTCCGTTCGCTGCCGCACAGGCAGCTTAGAAATTGGATATATTGCGGCCATATGCAACAAGTACGTTCGCTGCCGCACAGGCAGCTTAGAAAATACCCTCTTGTTGATCGATTCTGATTCTACTGTTCGCTGCCGCACAGGCAGCTTAGAAAGTTCGACAGATTGCCCATGCTAGACTTGTCTGGTTCGCTGCCGCACAGGCAGCTTAGAAAGTTCTGTCTGATCTGCTCATAAAAAAGCTGGTGTTCGCTGCCGCACAGGCAGCTTAGAAAAATCTTTCAAAGAATGGCATGAAGATGCGGATGTTCGCTGCCGCACAGGCAGCTTAGAAAGAACGTGGTATTACAGAAGAGCTGACTCACGGGTTCGCTGCCGCACAGGCAGCTTAGAAACAGTGGAAATAACACCCTCGACAGCCGTTTTTAGTTCGCTGCCGCACAGGCAGCTTAGAAAGTCGAACAACGGATCGCTGTCGTCTGTACATGGTTCGCTGCCGCACAGGCAGCTTAGAAATCAATAGAGATACCGCCCAAGGATTGAGGATTGTTCGCTGCCGCACAGGCAGCTTAGAAAATATACGTAAGCAGCTACGCGACAAGGTAAAGGTTCGCTGCCGCACAGGCAGCTTAGAAATAAAACATTTTAAAATTAAAAACAACTTACTAGTTCGCTGCCGCACAGGCAGCTTAGAAAGCAAACGAATCCGTCCAAGTCAATTCGGGGATGTTCGCTGCCGCACAGGCAGCTTAGAAAGAGATACCAAGCTGGCACACAAACGTATAAGGGTTCGCTGCCGCACAGGCAGCTTAGAAAGCTTAGCCGTTAGTGCCGTGCGTCGCGTTGTCGTTCGCTGCCGCACAGGCAGCTTAGAAACAAGGGTAAATTCATTGTACCGGGCGAGAATAGTTCGCTGCCGCACAGGCAGCTTAGAAATTATCTAAAGGGTAAAGTGCCAGATTTTACAAGTTCGCTGCCGCACAGGCAGCTTAGAAAGAACCGCCGTTGTGAATACGTATCCACCACCCGTTCGCTGCCGCACAGGCAGCTTAGAAAGCGTTAATTTCGCAACAGTTTCCCCGGCGGGCGTTCGCTGCCGCACAGGCAGCTTAGAAAAGCTTCTGATATTCGCGTAAATCAAAGACGCGGTTCGCTGCCGCACAGGCAGCTTAGAAAGTTTGCCAACTTCAAAACCGGTAAACGTACAGGTTCGCTGCCGCACAGGCAGCTTAGAAAGGTCACAACCGACGACCGGACATTCAGGATTTGTTCGCTGCCGCACAGGCAGCTTAGAAAAGGACGACAAACGAAACCTGGTCAATTGTCTGGTTCGCTGCCGCACAGGCAGCTTAGAAATGTGATAGATACAAATAAAACAAGACATATATGTTCGCTGCCGCACAGGCAGCTTAGAAAGCTATATTCCGTGGCGCACCTGGAAAATTAGAGTTCGCTGCCGCACAGGCAGCTTAGAAAAATCTGCACCCGGTGCAGTCATCGCGCGGACAGTTCGCTGCCGCACAGGCAGCTTAGAAATGCATCGAGTCATGCACGGCTTTCATTGCTGAGTTCGCTGCCGCACAGGCAGCTTAGAAACCGAGATGTTTTGGACACTCTGGGGACAAGTCGTTCGCTGCCGCACAGGCAGCTTAGAAAGGAATAGTTTATTTCCGGGTCTGTCTGCATCAGTTCGCTGCCGCACAGGCAGCTTAGAAAAGGCTGCAACGACTGGAGACACAGACATGTCGGTTCGCTGCCGCACAGGCAGCTTAGAAAACTGGAATAGATTTAATCAGTGACAACACAGGGTTCGCTGCCGCACAGGCAGCTTAGAAACGTCTGCGGTTGGGATGATTAGTCATTTAGAAGTTCGCTGCCGCACAGGCAGCTTAGAAAGTAGCAACAGACAAGATAGTTTACACGTCATTGTTCGCTGCCGCACAGGCAGCTTAGAAAATTGACAGCTGTTCGTACCGATCGCTGTCGCCGTTCGCTGCCGCACAGGCAGCTTAGAAAGGCGCGTGAGTACGATCGTTCGATCAGATTCAGTTCGCTGCCGCACAGGCAGCTTAGAAATATAGTTTTGGACGGGACTGGTGTACAACTTTGTTCGCTGCCGCACAGGCAGCTTAGAAAGAGTGTGGATCATCCCCAATAACCCTGTCCCCGTTCGCTGCCGCACAGGCAGCTTAGAAAAAATACTTCGTGGGCAAGGATTAGCTGCTTTTGTTCGCTGCCGCACAGGCAGCTTAGAAAGTTGCAAAGTTGGCGGTGAGATCGATACGAGAGTTCGCTGCCGCACAGGCAGCTTAGAAAAGCGGTAAATAGTCGCTGGGGACGTGTTGTTTGTTCGCTGCCGCACAGGCAGCTTAGAAAGGGCTCTCGTAGTCCAGGTTTACTGGCGGGTTGTTCGCTGCCGCACAGGCAGCTTAGAAAGCCGACAACCAGCAAGGGGTTGTCTTCAACGAGTTCGCTGCCGCACAGGCAGCTTAGAAAGCAATGTTTCACGGAAATATCACGGATTTTATGTTCGCTGCCGCACAGGCAGCTTAGAAAGACAGACTCGAACTATCTGAGAAAACTCAACGGTTCGCTGCCGCACAGGCAGTCCAGCTTGAAAAGGGAATAGCCCTTTCCTGCGCACTGCGCCTTGTTGCAAAGCACCACGGTAACGCTGTACATGGCAATATCAAGTTGAAAGAGCACTAGCAGCCAGTTTAAAAACCGTCGTCAGCCGGATGATTTCGTTTTTTCTGAAAATCGAATTGCATAAAAGATTCATCCAATTGATTTTGAAATAAATATTTTTCGAATTAGAGGGTATTGTTTAATATGCCGGTCTGATGATTTCGCAGTGCGCGCTGTGGTATGCTGTGCGGCATGATTCACTGCTGTCCCGTTATTGAATTTATCTGAGCGGCGGGCGAATATAAACAAATGCAAAAATACGTTATATATGGCGATATAGGCGGCACCAAAACCCTGTTGCAAATGGCCGAATGTGTTGATGCGGACACTTGCGGGCACAGTGTAGTACGGCGGTACCACAGCAGTGATTATCGCGCATTTTCTGACATGCTTTGCGATTTTCTGAATGAAAACGGTGCTGACAAAACAGGCAGCGTGACGGCTGCGTGTTTTGCAGTGGCGGGACCTGTTGTTGACCAGTGCGCGCAACTGACCAACCTGCCCTGGCAAATGAATGCAGCGCAGATTGCACGGGCGTTTTCAATCTCCCGTGTTAAACTGTTAAATGATTTCGAAGCAGCTGCCATGGCGGTCGATAGTTTGACGCCCGATGATCTGGTGGTGCTGCAACCGGGTAACGCACAGCCTGAAGCAATGCGTGTGATACTCGGCGCGGGTACCGGTATGGGCGTGGCGTGGCTCGCATGGCGGGATAACGGTTATCAACCGTTGTCGACGGAAGCCGGTCACATCGATTTTGCACCGACAAATGCGTTACAGATTCGATTGCTCGAGAGAATGCAAAAAAAGTTTCACCGCGTATCAATTGAGCGTTTGTTGTCCGGAGCCGGGTTGACGCAGATATTTAGTTTTTTGCTGGAAAACCAGGCGGAATATTCGGATTTTTCACAGTTTCAGCTGAATGAAGACAGTGGCGCGGCCGTCACAGCGCTTGCAAGCGAACAGAAGCATCCGGCCGCAATCAAATCTCTGGAATTATTTGCCGAGATTTACGGTGCTTACGCAGGCAATCTGGCACTTGCAGGATTATGCAAAAATGGCGTATATATTGCCGGAGGAATTGCGCCAAAAATCATCGATACGCTCCGGACCGGCGGTTTTATGCAGGCATTTCGCGATAAAGGGCGGTTTGCCAGCCTGATGAAGACTATTCCGGTACAGGTGATTACCAATCCCGATATCAGCTTGCTGGGTGCCGGAAACGCCGCCCGGAGATTGTACGCGGATCCGAAAAACGTCTCTTGAGCAGGCGGGAAAACCGCACGCCTTCGATTTTAATTATGAATATATCAGAATAATATGACATGTTACGGATTCTCGTTTAGAGACATTGCTTAATCTGGGAAATTGATTTATGTTTTCTAAAACCACGTATACCATTACCGTCAACCCTAAAATACCACCCCGGCTGGAGCGGCTGGAAGAACTGGCCAATAATCTCTGGTACAGCTGGGACCGCGCCACGCGCATGCTTTTCTCCAGGCTGGACCCTATCCTCTGGGGCGCTGTTGGACATAATCCAAAAGCTTTTCTCAAACGCGCGGATGAATCTGTACTGCTGAAAGCGGCGGAAGATCCCACTTTTCTGACGACCTACGACAGCATTTTATCGACGTTTGATTCCTACTTATACGAGCCGTCGCAACAGGAGAAGACCAACGGTTTGCGACCGAAAGACCAAATCGCTTACTTCTGTTTTGAATTCGGTTTTCATGAAAGCCTGCCCATATACTCCGGTGGCCTCGGTATTCTTGCCGGCGATCACTGCAAAGCGGCAAGCGATCTGCATCTGCCGTTTGTGGCTGTAGGCCTGCTTTATCGCCAGGGTTATTTTCATCAGACAATCGATAATCAGGGAAATCAACGCGCCATTTATACCGATTCGGAATTTGATGATCTGCCGGTGTCGCCGGCCTTGCATGACGACGGCTCTGAAATACGCATCAAAGCCGCATTGCCGGGCCGGCAGGTCACGGTAAAGATATGGACGGTCAAAATCGGCCGCGTCACGCTTTATTTGCTGGATACCGATCTGCCGGAAAATTCGCAGCAGGACCGCAACATCACCCATAAACTGTACGGCGGCGACAAGACCATGCGTATAGAACAGGAAATTATCCTGGGAATGGGCGGTGTGCGCGCCTTGCACGAAATGGGAATCAGGCCGACCATATGGCACATCAATGAGGGCCACGCCGCATTTATGATGCCTGAACGCATTCGTATTCTGATGCGCCAGGATCTCGATTTCGCCAGCGCGCTGGAGGCGGTTGCAGCCAGTACGATCTTTACCACGCATACGGCAGTGCCCGCCGGACACGACCACTTCAGCGAAGAAATGATTCAGCACTATTTCGAATCTTTTTACCGCGACCTGAATATTACCCACGAATCGTTTATGGCGCTTGGCCAGACCGCCGGCAACAAGGATTTCAACATGACGGCGCTCGCTATACGCGGCTCACGCACACATAACGGCGTCAGTAAAATACACGGCAGTGTATCAGCGAATATCTGCCAGGATTTATGGCCGCAGGTCGAGCCGGAAGAAAATCCCATGACCCATATCACGAACGGCGTTCATGTGCCGACTTTTCTGGCACAGGAATGGTCCGATCTGTTTGATCGTTTTCTGGGGTATAACTGGCGCAATAAAATGTGCGATTCGGCGTTCTGGGAGCAGGTTCATGATATTCCCGATCACATGTTCTGGAGCATCCGGCAATCCTTGAAATCACAAATGCTTTTTGGTATCCGGGACCGACTGACCGAACAAAATACACGTAATCACGGTTCCGATGCACACCTCGACCGCTTGCTGAAATTCACCGATCCTGTTAATCCCAATGTATTAACCATCGGTTTTGCACGCCGTTTTGCAACTTACAAGCGCGCTGCATTACTATTTGAGAATTTGGACTGGTTACGCAAGATAATGCTTGACGAAGAGCGTCCGGTGCTGCTGATTATTGCAGGAAAGGCGCATCCGGCCGATGAACCGGGACAGGATCTTATCCGGCGCATCAGCCAGATAGCGCACATGCCGGAGTTTCAGGGCAGGCTTCTGCTGGTGGAAGGCTACGATCTGCGTCTTGCCAGGCGGCTGGTCGCCGGCGTGGATGTCTGGCTCAACAATCCGATTTATCCGCTGGAAGCCAGCGGCACATCAGGCATCAAAGCCGGTATCAATGGTTCGATCAACATGAGTATCCTCGATGGCTGGTGGGGAGAAGGGTACGATGGTCATAATGGCTGGGCCATCAAACCGGGACCGGAAAATATGGAAGCTGCACTGCGCGACCGGGAAGAAAGCCAGGCATTGTACGAAATACTGCAGGACCAGGTGGTGCCGCTGTACTACAACCGCAGCAAGTTCGGTTATTCGCCTGAATGGGTAAAAATGGCCAAACATTCAATGGCATCACTGCTGCCATGTTTCAGTGCGGCGCGTATGGTAGAACAATATTTGAGAAATTTCTATCATCCGGCAAGCCGGCAGAATGAACGCTATACAGCGCATCATTTTTCTGGCGCGCGGGAAATCGCCGCATGGAAAACCCGTATCAGGAATGCATGGCACGGCGTTGAAATCCGCCGCCTTGACATACCCCGTGCACGGGCCTGCTTCAATGAAACCCTGCATTTCAAAATCGCTGCCAGACTGAATGGATTAAAACCTGAGGATGTGATCGTGGAGCTGATGATTTGCCGGCAGTATAAAAAAACACGGCTCAGAAATTTCAGTCATTTTAGCTTTGAATATTCCGGTATTCAGGAACAAAACGAACATATCTTCGAGCTCAAACTGTCTCCTGAACTGTGCGGCAAACAGGAATATTTTATTCGTACATATCCATATCATAGTTTATTGACCCATCCACTGGAGATGGGCATGACGGTCTGGCTGTAAGCTGTAACAGTAACCGTTTGACCGGCAGCCGGACAAAACGCTGTGTGAGCCGCCTGAATTTGAACCGCGGGTTTGACAAGCGGCGTATTTGCATTATGCTTAGGAGTCGTTCATAAATAACTGTAACACTTATTTATTCGCGGCTCCTTAAAAACATTGCGGCACCTGCGTCATCGCCATGTGCCCGATCCGGTGTAATGCGATAACAAAAAGGGGAATCCTATGACAACGCCTGACGCTGCTTCTGCAAACACAGCTTCAGATTCCATAAACCGTCCCGGTCCTTTTTTTATTAAAGATTGCGCACTGGTTGCGCTGGCGACCGGCAGACGGGCACGCATGCTGCAGGAGTTCAGAAATGAAATTACGCAAATCGATGAATCCAGCATTTATCATCATTACTGGGGCGGTCTTTTGCAGGCGCGCTTTGAAGAGCGCGAATATAACAACGATTTTGCCGGCTGGGTCCGGCATGGTATCCACGACGCAATTCTGGCAGAGCGGCTTGCCGCGCTGGACCCGACTGATTTTTTGGATCTTGAGTCGTTACGCCATGAAATCATTGAGTTGATCGACATGCGTCTGGATGAATATGAGGGACTGCTCTGGATGCGCGCCACACAGCAATTTGAATTTATCCGGTCGCAAATCATTGTGTTCGATACCGCCTGGTGTTTACAGCAACCATCTGAGCTGGCGTCGGCCATTGAACAATTCTCAACCAGCAGTATTTTTTATCACTTTATCGATGCGCGCCGGCGCACGCTGCACCGCTGTGATGATTTCAGTGACTGGCTGGCCGGATTTGGTGCGGATTTTAATACATTGAGAGAGCATATTGCGGGCATTGATCCCTATTTTGGCAGTCTTACCGAATTACGCGCACAACTTGCGCATTTATTTAAGACACATTTCCTAAAGAGGGACTCATGAGCTTTCTCGATGATTATGCACAAATCACCGGTCACGATGTAATTGAGCATTTGCGCCAGCTTGCAGCGCCTTTTTCCGGCGCGAAAGTCGTGCATGTCAATTCGACACGTGTTGGCGGCGGCGTCGCTGAGATTCTGACCAAAATGATACCGCTGATGCAGGAACTCGGTATTGATGCGCGCTGGGAAGTGATTACCGGAGAGAGTCAGTTTTTTGAATGCACCAAAGGCATGCATAATACATTACAGGGTAATCAGATTCACCTGAGCGATCAGTTGCTGGCGGTTTATGAAAGAACCAATGCCGAGAATGCCGAATCACTGCGGGAATTGCTCACGGAAGCGGATTTTGTTTTTATTCACGATCCGCAGCCGGCTGCGTTATTACAGCATTTTCCAAATCGCAAAGGCAAATGGATCTGGCGTTGCCATATTGACGCCAGCCATCCTTACCGGCCTGTCTGGAAATACCTGCGTAAGTTCATTTCGCCGTATGACGCCAGCATTTTTTCTTTGGCTGCGTTCGCCCATGAACTGCCAAACCCGATTTATCTGATACCACCCAGCATCGATCCGCTCAGCGATAAAAATATTGAATTGAAGCACGGCGCGGTTCAGCAGGTTTATGAAAAATACAAACTGGATCCCGAACGTCCGCTGGTACTGCAGGTGTCCCGTTTTGACCGTTTTAAGGATCCGGTCGGAGTAATTGAGGCCTACAAACTTGCCAAAAAATATCTGCCGTCAATTCAGTTGGTGCTGGCTGGCGGTGAAGCGACAGACGATCCTGAAGGAAGCGCCGTGCTCAGTGAAGTAAAGGAAGCCGCGAAAGGCGCGTCCGACATTCATATTCTGTTGTTGCCGTCTGATGCGCATCTGGAAATAAATGCGCTGCAGCGTGCAGCGGATATCGTGTTGCAGAAGTCGGTTCGTGAAGGTTTCGGCCTGACTGTCACTGAAGCGATGTGGAAAGGCAAGCCGGTAATCGGCGGCGATGTGGGCGGGATACGATTACAGGTGATCGATCATCATACCGGTTTTCTGGCGAACACGCCTGAAGGTGTCGCCCTGCGTATCCGGTATCTGTTGTACCAGACTGAAAAAATTCATGAAATGGGCGAGAAAGCCAGGGTTTTTGTGCGCGACAATTTTCTCATTACCCGCCATCTGCGTGAATATCTGGCATTGATGGTCTCATTGTTATATGAGTCACAAGACCGCATCGAGCTGTCCGGTTCCAGTCTGAATCAGGAATTCCGTCATTTTTGATAAATATATCATATGTCCGACAATACCCCTTATCACATGCCGTTTGGCGCTGAACTGCAGGATGAAGAAGGGGTGCGCTTCCGGCTCTGGGCGCCTGCTGCGCGGTCGGTCGATGTTTGTTTAAAACACAGCATTGCGGAAGAAACCGTGCCGATGACCGCGCTAACCGATGGCTGGTTTGAAGTCACGACAACTTCAGCCCGGCCCGGCACCTGTTACCGCTTTCGTATTGACGGCGACAAACGCATACCGGACCCGGCCTCGCGCTTTCAACCGGAAGATGTGCACGGGCCGAGCGAAGTCATTGATTCCGCCGGGTGGCATTGGCAGGATGCGCACTGGATGGGACGTCCCTGGGAAGAAACCGTTATTTACGAGTTGCATGTCGGCAGTTTTACGCCTGACGGCAATTTCGCCGGGGCGCTGGAAAAATTCGATTATCTGATGGATCTGGGTATTACCGCAGTTGAACTGATGCCCGTCGCCGATTTTCCCGGCAAGCGCAACTGGGGTTACGACGGCACCTATTTATTTGCACCCGACAGCCGGTACGGCAGGCCCGACGATCTGAAAGCGCTGGTTGATGCGGCGCATGCGCGCAATATGATGGTGTTTCTGGACGTGGTATATAACCACTTCGGACCGGAAGGAAATTATCTGCATCTATACGCGCCGCAGTTCTTCACAGAAAAACACCGTACTCCCTGGGGCGCTGCAATTAATTTCGACGACGAACACAGTCACTGGGTGCGGCAGTTTTTTATCCACAACGCACTATACTGGCTGGAGGAATACCATGTTGACGGTTTACGTTTAGACGCCGTACATGCCATTATGGACGATTCGCAGCCGGATATCCTGACCGAATTGTCGCAACGGATCCAGACGGCTTTTTCCGGCAGGCGTCATATTCATCTGATTCTGGAAAACGACCATAACGCGGCGCGTTATCTCGCGCGTGACGCCGCTCACAAGCCGCGCACATATACTGCACAATGGAATGATGATATACACCATGCGCTGCATGTATTGCTGACCGGTGAAACCGGCGGCTATTACATGGATTATGCGCAAAACCCAATATTCCAGCTGGGACGCTGTTTGACGGAAGGGTTTGCCTATCAGGGCGAGAGTTCCCCTTACCGGGACGGCGAACCCCGCGGCGAAACAAGCCGCCATTTGCCATCGACAGCTTTCGTGTCCTTTCTGCAGAATCATGACCAGGTAGGTAACCGTGCTTTTGGTGAGCGCATCCAGTCGCTCGCATCCCCGGCGCAGGTCCATGCCGCAACTGCGCTATTACTGCTCGCACCGTCACCACCGCTGCTGTTTATGGGCGAAGAATGGGGCTGCCGCCAGCCATTTCCGTTCTTTTGCGATTTTGGCCCGGACCTGGCTGACGCGGTGGTCAACGGCCGCCGCGAGGAATTCGCCCGTTTTCCAGAATTCAGCAACCCCGATGCACTTGCGCGTATACCCGATCCAATGAATGAAAACACATTTCTTCAGGCCGTGCTGAACTGGACGGACTGTGGCCGCCCCGCGCATGCATCCTGGCTGAAACTGTATCGTGAGCTGCTTGCTTTGCGCCACCGCGAAATTATTCCACGTTTGCGCGATATGGAGCGGCGGTCGGCAGGGTTCAAGCAACTTAACGCGCATACACTGTACGCATACTGGGTACTGGCCGATGATACGCGATTGTCAGTCTATGCGAATTTTGGCGATGAAGCATTTAACGGTTGCAATATTTCTGCAAATGCCATTTTGTACACCACGCAACACAATAATCGCGAGCAGAACAATGCAGGCGCTCTGCCGTCCTGGTCTGTAATATGGTGCCTTAACGAAGAGTCCGAGCCATGAATCCATCCAGCATGCCAAGCGCTACCTACCGTTTGCAGTTTAACCATGCATTCACGTTTGCCGATGCCGCGGACATGATCGCGTATTTGCATACGCTGGGCATCAGCCATGTATATGCTTCGCCATTCCTCAAAGCGCGCGCAGGCAGCCTGCATGGTTATAATATCGTCGACCATAACGCGCTGAATCCGGAAATCGGTACCGAAGCCGAATATAATGCCTATATTGAACGGCTTCACCATTACGGCATGGGACAGATTGTTGACATTGTGCCAAACCATATGGGTGTTGGCGGCGATGACAACAGCTGGTGGCTGGACGTACTGGAAAATGGCCAGTCATCGGTTTACGCGGCTTATTTCGATATCGACTGGCACCCCGCTAACCCGGCGCTGCACAATAAAATTCTGCTGCCTTTTCTTGGTGATCATTACGGCTCGGTGCTTGAAAGCGGCGAACTGAAACTTGAATTCGACAGTGAGAACGGTGTGTTTAATGTGCGTTATTACGAACATTTGTTTCCTATCGATCCGCGCACTTACCCGCACATTCTGAACCTCCATCTTGACCAGTTGGCGCAACAAGACGACAAAGATCAAAGACTGTTTGAAGCGCTCACTGTCGTCATTGCAGCCTGCAAATCCCTGCCCGCCCGTAGCGATCTCTCAGCCAGCCTGCGTCAGTACCGCCGGCAAAGCGCGCAGGCATGCAAGCGTCATTTGGCCGATCTTTATGCAAAACATCCCCAGGCGCACGGCTTCATACAGGCTAATCTGGCTGAATTTAACGGCGATGTTGCGCAATCCGGCAGCTTTGACCGGCTGCATCACCTGCTTGAAGCACAGGCCTACCGGTTGTCATACTGGAAGGTGGCGACCGAAGAAATCAACTACCGGCGTTTTTTTGATATCAACGAACTGGCCGCTCTGCGGATGGAGAACAACGAAGTGTTCGATGTCACGCATCAGCTTATCCGGCAAATGATGCGTGACGGTCAAATCAACGGCCTGCGCATCGATCACCCGGACGGCTTGTCCGACCCCTGCGCCTACTACCACCATTTGCAGCAGCTAATCCGCCAGGAAACGCAACTTGAACCGGACACAAACAGTAAATATTTCGGCTTGTGGATTGAAAAGATTCTGGCGAATTTCGAACACCTGCCGTCTGACTGGCCTGTCAGCGGTACTACAGGGTATGAGGCGGCGTTTCAACTCAACGGCGTTTTTGTCCGGCAACAGTCGGAGCGTCATATCAACCGCATCTACACCCGCTTCATCGGTATGAGTCTGGGTTTTGAAGGGTTGCTGCATGACCGTAAGAAACTGATTACGCTTCGGATGCTGTCAAGCGAACTGTCGGTGCTGGCTAACCTGCTCAGTCATATTGCGCAAACCGACCGCCGTACCCGTGACTTTACTTATCAGGCGTTACGCGACGCTCTGGGCGAGATAGTCGCCTGCTTTCCGGTTTACCGCACATATATCACTGCCTTACAGATCAGTGAAGAGGATTTGCGCTATGTGCAATGGGCGATCGCACAGGCAAAGAAACACAGTCCGGCAGCCGATATCCTGATTCTTGATTTTATCGGACAGCTGCTGACGCTGGCGCATCTGAACGAATACAGCGCGGGCGTGCGGCGCAGCATTATACAATTTGTGCTGAAATTCCAGCAGTATACCGCGCCCGTCATGGCCAAGGGGCTTGAAGACACTGCGTTATATATTTACAACCGGCTGGCTTCGCTCAACGATGTCGGGTTTAATCCCTGCGCATTCGGTATCTCGGCTGCCGCCTTTCATCAAGCCAACAAACAGCGGCTGGCGCACTGGCCGCATGCCATGGTTGCCACCTCGACGCACGACAGCAAGCGCAGCGAAGATGTCAGGGCGCGGATAAACGTATTATCCGAGATTCCGGACGAATGGCACCGGCATCTGGGTCGCTGGAGCCGCCTGAACCGCAACAAAAAACGGTTGATTAACCATGAGCGCGCACCCTCGCGCAATGATGAATATCTGATTTACCAGACGCTGATCGGCGCATGGCCGCTGGAAGGCAACAGTCTGTTTGACGACGGGGACGCGCTGGAATCGCTGCGGCAGCGTATCGAGGCTTATACGCTCAAGGCGATCAAGGAAGCCAAAGTGCACACCTCCTGGATCAATCCCAATGAAGATTATGAAACGGCCGTGCGCTATTTTGTCGGCGCGTTGTTATCGGCAAACCCCGAACACAATGCGTTTCTTGCAGACTTTCTGCCGTTTCAACAGCGCGTCGCACGTTTCGGACTGTTTAACAGCCTGTCGCAAACGTTGCTGAAACTGACCGTGCCAGGCATACCTGACATATACCAGGGTAATGAATTATGGGCGTTCAGCCTGGTCGATCCCGACAACCGCCGTCCCGTCGATTACCGGCAACGCAACCAGATACTGCAGACGATTGTCCGGGAATCTGAAAACAGCGCAAATCTGCCCGGCTTTACGCAGCAACTCCTCAAACACCTTGACAACGGCCGCGCCAAGCTCTACCTGACCTGGAAAACACTCATGCTGCGCCGGCAGAATCCGCAACTGTTCCAGCACGGCAGCTATACCGGTCTGGCTACGCATGGTCCGCAGGCCGATCATATCTGCGCATTCGCGCGCTGTCTTGAGGGCCAAACCATCATCGCAGCAGCAGCCCGTGAATTCGTGCCGCTGATAACCGAAGAAAACGGCCTGCCGATCGGTAAATCTGTCTGGCAAGACACCTTTATCGAAATACCCGGCACCCTGCCGTCACCGGCACAAGTCTATCGCAACATTCTCACCGGTGAACGTATCAGCCGCACGCGCATCGATGGCCAGCCCTGCCTGAACGCAGCCGAGGTATTTAACAATTTTTCGGTGGGATTGCTGGTAAGTGAATGAGCCGTAGGCAGCATGCCGCTGACGACACCCCCTGGCCAATTTAGAACCTTGTCAATCACTCTGCTTTTTCCGGACACCTATTCCATGTTCAAAAACGAGTCTGCCGCCATACCACCCTGTAGCACATAAGGATATAAATCCCAGTACTGAGAAAAGAATTGCGGCACCGCTGGGCTGTACCAGCGCCGCTCCATCCAGGCGCAAAAAAAGGCTGACTGAATAGAGCGACCAGCTGACCATAGCCAGCATCATATGCTGATTGGCAATTTTCATGGCGTCGCTCTGCTGGTCAATCTTTGCCAGTTCCAGCAATCCCGCAACCATGGCAAATATTGCCGTGACAACGCCAATGACCAGCAGCACCCCGGCAGCCCAGCCTGCCTGCATTCCGAGAAACAAGCTGGCGATATCGCCCGCTGTCGCAAAAAACCATGCGGCAATTGGAAAATGAACCAATATAGGGTGCAAGGGATGTGTCATGGCATTATTCCTGTTTGTTTATAGCCCCAAAAATACACTTAACAGAATAAGAAAACCGACAACTGCGACGCCGGCATGGATAATAACCACATTTTTAGGGGCGACAACCTGTTTCATATGCAAGGAAGCAAGATAAAAACCGCCCAGTGCTGCTACCACAAGCAACCCAAGCGCCGCGGTAACCGCACCCGCTGCAGAACCCTCAAGTACCATTATAATCAGCATAATCAAGCCGGTTGCACCCAGTAACGCGTGTACGATCGATAACGGCCAGGGAGCCAACTGCCCCGAAAATACCTTGGTAGCCATAAAAACACCGCCGATAGCCGCGATGGCAAAAATAACAATCGCATAAGTCAACATTCTTTCCTTCCTCCCACTCAAAAAATTAAAAATGTGTACTATACTGCAACTATTATTACTTTTACAATATTTATATGTTATAAGCCGGGTGGCCTTACATTAAATTAATAATTGATTAACTATTCAATATAGTGACAGTATCTTATGTCTGCAATTTTGCATCTAGGGCAACGCCAGCAAGCGCTGCTGACAGTTCTGCTGCATCACCGCAACGGACTGACGATCGATGAACTGGCCGGCCTGCTCGAAATTTCCCGTAACGCGATTAATCAACACCTATCCAGTCTGAGCGCCAGCGGTTTTATCCAAAGCGCATTGTTGCACAGTACCGGCGGCAGGCCCGGCAAAGTTTATACATTGACACCCAATGGACTGGAACTTTTTCCAAGGCACTATGCATTGCTGGCCAGCACGTTGCTTGCCTGGCTCAAAAAAAACCTGGGAGAGAAAGAACTGGAGTCCTGCCTGACAGAACTGGGCAGACAATTCGCTCTGGAATTTACAGGCCGGGTCGACAGGCATCAGGCACAAACCGACAAAGTAAATGAAGTGGCGGCCATACTGCGGGAACTCGGTTATGACACTGATGTAACACGCAATTCTGAATTTTATGCTGAAATCACGGCCAACAACTGTGTTTATCATCGGATAGCCGAACAATGCCACAAGGTTTGCGCATTGGATTTAAGCTTGCTGACTTCCTTGCTGAATGCGGATATTACGCATAAAACATGCATCGTTAAAGGCGGCAAAAGCTGCTGTTTCGGGGTATTGGCAAAAACTTCGCCGTGTTCCGCAAATCGGTTGTAAAATGAAGTGGATAAAACACTAAGGAGCCGCGAATAAATAAGTGTGACAATTGGGCGCGTCTGGCGGGATGCAATGCAATGCGGGAGGATGAGTCGTAGCACAAGGTTATGGCGGCGACGAACAACGCCGCAGTGTGCCCGCCAGATGCGATCCAGGTGTTACAGTTATTTATGAACGGCTCCTAACACGCCACATTCACACGATAGCGGGAAGCATTGTGGATATCGATACGCAATTAATACGGCAGATCGCACAGCAGCAGCACCATGCGCTGGCACAATTGTACGAGCGTCATGTGATGCACATGTTCGCTGTTGCAACCAGGATTTTGAAATCACGAAAAGACGCCGAGGATCTGATTCATGATGTGTTTCTGGAAATCTGGAACAAAGCCGCGGATTTTGATGCCTCGCGCAGTTCGGCGCGCACCTGGATTCTGATGCGGGTGCGTAGCCGCGCGGTTGATCGGTTGCGTCAACTTGCGCGTACGCAAAAAATTTTTTCGGCAGATGCATATGATGAATCCGGTGCGGTTCAGACAACCGAACCGGCACCGGATCAACTGGCCGAATGGCAGTATGCGCGTTCCGCTGTCGAACAACTGCCCGAGTCACAGTACACCGTCATTGTGCTGAGTTACTATGAAGGTTTAACATGTTCGGAAATCGCCGAGCGATGCCAGATACCGGTCGGTACAGTGAAATCCAGATTGTCGGCCGCAATCCGGCATTTGCGCGGCGCATTGGAATCGAGTGGAGAAAAAACACATGCCCGACCGCGATAATAAACTGATCGAGTATGCATTAGGCATTCTCGATGAAAAAACCGCAAAAACGCTGCAGGCTGAAATCGACTCATCCGCTCAGGACAAGGCAGCATTGCGGGATATCGAGCGTGCATTGACGTTACTGGCCGAAGCGGAACAGCCACTGGCCCCGCCGCAAAACCTGCGGGAGCGCATCCTGCATTCCGTCCGGCACGAAACACGCTTTGCCGGTTTTGTAGAACGGCTTTGCGGTTTTTTTGATTTGAAGCGGGCGGCCATCGAAAAACATTTATCCAGTCTGAATCATGTGTCAGCGGAAACATGGCAATTCAACGCTTTTCCCGGCACACATTTGTACCATTTTGAGGGTGGGCCGCAGATTGCCGAAAACGCCGATTGCGGGCTGGTCTACGTCGAACCCGGCAAAATGATCGCCGCTCACCGGCATCTGGGCGACGAATGGTCGTTCGTGCTTCAAGGTCAGATGAAAGAAGTCAATGGCGCAGTCTATCACCCCGGCGATTGCATACACCGGCCCACAGGCTCGGTGCATGCGCTGCAATCTGTTGGAAAAGAACCGCTTGTTTTCGCCGCGGTGTTAATTGAAGGGTTGGAATTTATTGCAGAGTAAAACTAAAAAGCAGCCCGAATACTATCACCCGGGCCGCTTTTTAGGATTCAAAGCTGATAGCAGCTTGCATTTATTCAGCTAAATACCAAAGCGTTTTGGCAGGGCAGTTTACGCCGTCAATATTCATTTCAATTTTTCCGAGTCCTTTATTTAACTGATTTGATTCTATTGATTCTGTCACTTCCGCTTGTCTTTTTTTTCCGACTTTGAAATTGTTGATAATGTTCATATACTCCCAACCATAGTGATTCGGGGTTGAAGTCAAGGTAAGCCAATATTCGTATTCAGCATATTGATTGTAACTTTTATACTTTCCATGCTCAATGCCAGTATATTTCGGTTTTATGTTACCCCCCTTCGGTAAGGAATGCGCCACTTGAACATATTTTGATAAGTACTCAAACGTGCAACAATTCGGGCGGCCGGAAATAGACTTAAATTCATGCATTCCTTTTACTTCTTTACCCTGACCTGACACTAAGCATACGTTTTCCTTAGGTATTTTAGTCGGTTTGTCAGAAAACTTACTTGTTATCGGAATTCTATTTCCGTTTGTATACGCAGCGTAGCCAACCAATTCCCAGCATTCGCAAGGAGAATGGCCCTTTCCTCCATGACTTTTATCGTACGCTTCCTGTTCTTTTTTTTCTGCATCTTCAATTTTCTTCTGTTTCTTTTTGGCTTCTTCATCCGCTTTCTTCTTCCATTCCTCGAAAGCGTCAAGGTTAGCTAAAACTGTGGTTTTTAATTTGAATACTGGATAGACTGTATCACTCTCATTCTTTGTATCTTTATAAAAAAGTTTCATAAATTCAGGACATTTTTTCAACAGTTCGGTGTATTCGGTTGCTGTGAGATGGCCCTTGTCTTTAAACGTTTTTACCGCTTTAAGCCACAGGTCGTTACATTCTTTGCTAATCTTTTTAGACGGATCTGAAGGACAAAGACACCAATAGACAGGCGGAAAAAAACAGGTCTCGAGAAAATACGAGTTGGTGATCAGCGCCGACAGCGGACGCGCATCGAACCAGTGTAGTCCTGCGGCGGCGTGTTCAAGCTGGGTCAGGTTGACCATCGCATCGGTCAGATAAAACGGCTGCATTATATTCGTATTCCCTGATGCTGCGGACAAACCGGCGGATTCCCGCTCCATTGTTCCCAGTGTGTGCGAACAGAAACCATCGGCGGTGCATGAATGCACAGGTTCAGCCAATGGCAACCGCGCAGCGGGCATAACGCCTTGCACCGACTGCTTGAATTTTACCGGTACAGGCGCACTCTGAAGCTGCGTTCTGACTGCGTCCGGATTGGTTTGTAATGCTGGCTTCCGTTGTTCCGGCGCGGGTGCATCCTGTGCGCTGGTACCGGAAACGGCTTCGGTGAAAAATTTTTCGGCCATGGCTATGCTCCCCGGATATCAAAGTCAATCAATGGGCTACGCTGTGCCGGAATTACGGCGTTCTTGATCACGGCCAGGCTGCTGGCGCTGCCAAGCGCAATGCTGGCAGGCATTGTCACATGGTAGACCAGGGTGGACCCATCCGGCAGCATTGTAGAACGTGTCACGAACAGTCCCGTATCCAGCGCCGCGGGCGTCATGCCGTGCAGGTTGTTTTCGCCCATGGAAAAAAACCAGATGTTGGTGCCTGTTCCTGCGCTGTCAGGCGCCAGGGGATTTTCCGGTACGGGTTCACCGTCCGGCGCGTCCGGGCTGCCGCCCAGATTCTGATTCAGGTCGTTGACATAAACCGGTGCGCCGTCAAAGGTTAAAACCTGTTCCGCCTGATTTTCATTGCGCGGACATGGAAAAATCATGTCGGTATACTGTGGGGTCAGTCCACGCGTCCAGTGCGCCGCATGAATCGCGCGCTTACCGGTGCTGTTGGTAAACAGCACTGTGCCGCGGCCATCGTTGGTGCGTACCAGCTCCTTGCCCTGTTCCAGTACTTCCAGCGTGAGCGGTTGAAAACCGAGATCCAGCACCCGCGACGGATCGGCCAGTTTATGCAAACCGTCGAATTCTCCGGCATTGACAGAATCGCCCGATTCGAACAACGTCCAGAACTTGTAGAGCAGCTCCCGGATGGCCAGCGCCATTTGTACGGATACCTGGTCGTTGACATTCGATGAAAAAATATCCTGCGCTTTATATGAAACCCGGAACTGCGTGGCAATCTCGGCGAATGAAAAGACGCGGGATGCGTCATTGGGCATTTTGGTGTCCTCGACTATCCCCTCTTCAAATCCAATCGT
This sequence comes from Nitrosomonas sp. Nm51, assembly GCF_900111165.1. Taxonomy (GTDB): domain Bacteria; phylum Pseudomonadota; class Gammaproteobacteria; order Burkholderiales; family Nitrosomonadaceae; genus Nitrosomonas. The sequence goes on along the minus strand of NZ_FOGH01000011.1, from coordinate 10,744 downwards.
CACGCCGGGCTGCAACACCGGCGTTGTGGTGTAACGCAACGCATCCCCGGCAACCGGATAAAAAGGGAAAACGCTGGCCAGTTGAATACGAAACGGAAAATCTTCAATCAGCCATTTCGCCTGAACGTCGTTTGAAAGCAACCGTGCATTATCGCCAATAGTAGACATCATAATCTCCTTACTAATAGTATTGAATCCCGTGGGACTGAAATCAATCCGGCCGGAAAAAACCGGTCTGCTCATGCGGAGCACGCAATTACGTTCCGGCTTTATCGGTTATACGACTGACATCGCAAAACGGTTCGATTCGGTTCGAATCAACGGCTGGCGCAAACAAAATTGTCATCCCGCTTCATAGAACCGGCTTGTTTTTCATTGCGCGTGACAAAAAAACCAACGCTATGAATAAATGATCGATTGTTCGAAAACCGGGCGTGGTTGATGACTTGCTGGAAGGGGCTGAGTCTTGCGAACGAATATTGGATAGCGCGACTGATTGACGGCGTAGCGGTTAAACTCAGTCATTTTTTTCCGTCTGTGTTTGCGGATTTGGGCGGCCGCTGACCACTGACAGTCTCCGTTGGAGACTTGCCGCAGCCATCGTTATGATTAACGCCTGTTGCTATTGAAACATACCATACATACGTATTCGCCGATGCGTCTATGGCAGGTACAACAAGCATTTACACAGCCGGATTCGCTTGATCCGGTGCGGATACGATATACGGATAAACATCTTTGACGGCATTCTTGCCAAAAATACAAGTCAATCCTGACTGGCGGCACCACGTTTACCGCATGCGTTCAGTATTTTCACCTAAATGACAGCTGTTCCGTATAATATTGTTTTCAATTCATTAATCATTCATCGACCTGTCATGGCCTCAATTCGAAATTTTCCAAAAAGTATCGTTGCCTTGGGCTTGCTGTTATGTTCGACTGCAACGCAAGCCAATCCTGTCGCATGTTTTAACACAAATCTAGGCGGCTTTTGCATGGAGCTGCTTGAACGGCAGGCACCCCTGACGGTGGCCAATTTTATCCGCTATATTGACAGCGGCGCTTATGATCAAAGCATTTTTCACCGCAGCGAGCCGGGCTTCGTCATTCAGGGTGGCGGATTCAAAGTCACCAGCGGCAGCAACGGTGCGGGTGTAACACAAGTTAATACGTTCGATCCCGTAGTAAACGAATTTGGCCTTTCCAATGTACGCGGTACGGTCGCCATGGCCAAGCTGGGCAGCGATCCGAACAGCGCCACCAGCCAGTGGTTCATCAATCTTGACGACAATACCGGCCCTCCGGCATTTTTGGATACCCAGAATGGAGGCTTTACGGTGTTTGCAAAAATTCTGTATGACGGCATGATTCTTTTCGACACGATAGCAGGCTTGCAACGCGTCAATTTCGGCGGCGCACTGTCGAGCACGCCGACGGTTAATTTTGATGTGTCAGAACCTGTTCAAGTGGAAAATTTCGTGCTGGTCAATTCTGTGACTTTGCATGATGTAACCGCAGTGTTTGACGGGAATGCATTAACGTTTGCGGTCGATACCGGTAACGGCGAGATGTACGATGTACGCCTGCTGCTGATCGCAGTGGAACCGGATATCGTGTTCGAACTGGATACTGCCAGTGTGACGCCGCTTGAAGCCGGGCCTGCAAATATGGCGGCATTTTCGGGCCAGAACCGCACGCTGGTGATTCCATCGGTTATTATCAATGAGAACGCGTTATTGAATAACGTGGTACTGTCGTTGACCGACCCGGCTCAATTTCAATTCCGGCTGGAAAGTTTTGAATAACAGGTCTTCCAATCGACAAGAATTGTTAACATCCTCCTAACATTCAGATATTTCCTGCTGTAAACACTTATCCCAGTACGGGGTTTTGTTAAAGCGTTCGGCCAGAAAATCGACAAATGCCCTGACTCTACGTGAAAGGTGGCGGGTTTGCGGATACACGGTATAAGCCGCTATCTGCGGACAATGATAATCCGTCAGAACCGGCACCAGGGCGCCTTGCTCAACTTCCCGGTATACAATAAAAGTCGGCAGCAAGGCAATGCCCAGCCCGCTGACAGCAGCATCGCGGAGAAATTCGCCGTTGCCCGCTTTTAAATAAGGCCGAATGCGAACCCTGACAGGGTTGCCGTTTGTATCATGCACATGCCAGTGATTAAAGTCGCGCAGCAGGTTGTAAGCCAGGCACTGATGGTGCGCCAGATCGCTCACCGCCTGCGGAATCCCGTTGCGTTTCAGGTAGTCCGGACTGGCGCACATCACTGCCCGAATGCCGGCAAGACGGCGCGCCATCAGACTGGAATCAGCAAGATTGGCGATACGGATAGCCAGATCGAACCCTTCAGTCACCAGATCAACCTGACGGTCATTAAAATCGAGATCGAATTCAATCTGCGGATGCGCCTGCAAAAACGCATCAATCGCCGGTCCCATATGCATCAGACCAAAGCTCAACGGCAACGCAACGCGCAGACTGCCTTTGAGCATACCATGCGCTTGCGAGGCCGTCAGTTCAGCCTCCTGCAAATCGTCGAGAATGCGCACCGTCTGCTGAAAAAAAGTACGGCCGGTTTCGGTTAAATTCATCTTCCGGGTGGTTCGATGAAACAGCGCGGCGCCCAGATGCATTTCCAGTTCCTTCAAGCGGCGGCTTACCACTGACTTTGCCACGCCCAGCCGCTCGGCTGCGCCGCTGATGCTGCCGGCATCAACGACCCGGACAAATGTTTGCATATTTTCAAACCGGTTCATACGAATTCAATTGTTGTCAGATAAGGAACAGTAATTTGCAATAACGCCTGTTTATTCCGGATTATATTACAGTAATAATATTCTGCATCACCAATGTTCGATTTCCAGGTTTAAAGGAGCTTCAAATGAAACAAATCAGTGAATTAATTGCACGTATCCTGTTAGCCCAGATATTTTTTCTGGCCGGCTACAACAAAATCGGCGGCTATGAAGGCACGCAGGGATATATGAATGCGATGGGCGTTCCCGGTGAACTGCTGCCGCTGGTCATCATACTGGAACTTGGCGGCGGTCTGGCGCTGATCGCCGGCTGGAAAACCCAATGGGTATCGCTTATCCTGGCGCTTTTTGCCATCGCAACCGCGATACTTTTCCACAACAACTTCGACGATCAAATGCAGCTCATTATGTTCCAGAAAAATATTGCAATTGCCGGCGGTTTGATCCTGCTCGCCGTTTATGGCGCCGGCACTTACAGCGTAGACCGGCGGCAACGCTAAGGAGCAGCGAATAAATAAGTGTGACAATTGGGCGCGTCTGGCGGGATGCAATGCAAGGCGGGAGGATGAGTCATAGCACACAGGCTATGGCGACGACGAACAACGCCGCAGTGTGCCCGCCAGACGCGATCCAGGTGCTACAGTTATTTATGAACGACTCCTAAGCTTGTTTCGGGCATCTGCCGGTCCGGTCATTGCGGCTGTTGTGTAATCATGCCTGCAAGCGCATTGTGCCGGCTTTTATCAAGCGCCATTTGCAGGGCATCGGCACGTTCGGCGGCGCTGGGCAGTTCGCCAATTACCCGGACAGCAGCATAGAAGCGCGCCATATCACCATCCTGCAATGCAAGCAGCGCCCGAAACGCCGGCAGCAACTGTGTATAAACCGATACAGTTGCCAGGCGTGCGTTGTTGAGCGGTTTTGCAAACCACCGTTCATAACGGCCGAATTCCGGCCGGGCGCTTGCCAACAGCGTAAACTGCGCGTGCAGATCATTGAATACATATGCTTTGGCTGCACGTTTCCCGGCGTCGCTGATATCCGTTTCGAACAATGCTTTCAGGCGCTTGCGGTGAGCGAGGACAAGGGTATTGAAAGTCGTTTGCATTTCGCGCCGGGCGTGGTACGCGGCATACTGTTCTGATTTGCCTTTATGCGTCAGCCAGCGCCGGATACCTTCTTGTTCAACCAGCGTGGCGAACGACTCATTAAAAACCGTATCGCCCGGCACATAAACAACCTGATGCGCCAGCTCATGAAAAATCAATCGCGCCAGCTCCAGTTCGGAATGAATGAACGTATTCAATACGGGGTCGCTAAACCATCCCAGCGTGGAATATGCAGGTACGCCGCCAACGTGTACATCGTAGCCTTTGGCTCGAAGCCGGTCAGCATAGCGCTCGGCCCTGGCCTGGGAAAAAAAACCGCGGTAGCTTACGCAGCCGGCTTTGACAAAACACCATCGTTTCAACCGGATGGAAAATTCCGGCGCCGCGACAACATTCCAGACTGCGTAGGGTCTTTTCAAATCCGCATAACGGGTATAGCTTTGGTTATCTGGAAGTTCAAGCGCCTCGCTGGCGAATTTTCGCATGGCCGCAGCCTGACTGAGAATGCGTTTCAAATCAGGGTCGACACCGGGATTGTCGATCAAGCCGCTGATCGGCTGGGCGCGCCGCATGACATCCATATGGCCGTTAACCGCCTGCGCATAATAGCCCAGATTGGCGCAGCCATTTAACAACAGGACGCATATCACAGTAACAAAATATCTGCTATAACATGAAATGCATAACTGTATAATTATGAGCACATACACACAGTATTTTTTTGACAAACTCAATAGAGCCATGCTGTTCATTCTATAGTAAATGACTTGATTGCGGTGTGCGCGCGACCGAATTTCAATAAGAGTTCGAATAGAATTAAAACAAACATGAGCAACTATTGCGTTAACCAGCATGTATTGACTCTAAATTAACAAGGTTACTTATTTACTTCAAATATTACATGATTTTTTGTTCATGAATTTTTTTATCCAACGATACCGGGCACGAGCAATCGCCTTACTTTCCTATGTATTATTGACCGCCTGTGCAATGGGTCCGGACTATAAACGTCCATCCATTGAGGTAAGCAGCCAATTCAGAATGAATCAGGACATCGGTGAATCAGTTGCGTCACAGTCCTGGTGGGAATTTCTCAAAGATGAAACGCTGCAGCAGCTTATTACCGAAGCAATAATCAACAATCAAGATCTCAAACGCGCTGTTGCAATGATAGAGGAATATCAGGCGCGAGTTCATATTGCCCGTATGGATTTTCTACCCAGGATAGACGTTGAAAGTAACGCGCCTTTTTTCGGCAAGCTTGGCGGATTCCCGCGCCCAGGTTTTCCAACGCCATTTAATTATTTCGGCAATGCCGTAATGAGCTGGGAAATCGATGTCTGGGGCAGAATTCGAAGATCCACGGAAGCGGCGCGTGCGGAAGTATTCGCGCAGGAAGAAAACCGCCGGGCGATCTTGATCATGTTAGTCAGCGCGGTGGCGCAAGCATATTTTGACCTGCTGCAATACGACACACAACGCAGCATTGCTCTCCAGGCATTAGCTTCATGGGAAGAATCTGTCGCCATATCGAGAGCACAATTGAAAGCAGGCCTAATACCCCGAATCGATCTCGACCAATTCGAGGCTGAACGCGCCAACGCAGCTGCATTGGTTGCCGATTTTGAGCGTCTTATCGTACAAACCGAAAATGAACTGAACGTATTACTGGGTAAAAACCCTTCTCCCATACTTAGGTTTCGCACGTTGGCTCAGCAACATATCCCGCCCGAGATACCTGCCGGACTGCCTTCCGAGCTTTTACAGCGCCGCCCCGATATTGTACAGGCAGAGCAAGTGTTAACAGCAGCAACAGCACGAATAGGCATGACAAAGGCAATGCGTTTTCCGCGTTTTTCAATTACCGGGCTTCTCGGTGTTGCAAGTCCATCGCTTTCCAACCTGTTAACTTTCTCCGATACCAAATATGGCGCAAGCGGCATTGGACTTGCAGCTCCTCTGTTTAACGCGACGATACTCGGGTTTGAACAACGCGTAGCCGAAGCGCAGGCCAATCAGGCAATAGCAAATTACCGTCAGACAATTTTGGTCGCGTTCAAGGAAGTTGAAGACGCGCTGGTTGCAATCCGCAAGGCCAGCGAACAACGAAAAGCCAGGCAACAGCAGGTAGATGCACTCCAATCGGCATTGCATGTTGCCAATCTGCGTTATAGAGGCGGTATCACCAGCTATGTCGATGTATTGCTTGCCAAACGCAATTTGTACCAAGCAAAATTCTCACATACGGAAGCGCATCGCCTGCATCTGATTTCCATCGTAAGACTATACAGAGCGCTGGGCGGTGGATGGGAGCGTGAATATCAATACAAAGATATGGAAGAAGGGTAATCATAAAAGTTGAACTTTGAAATTCACCGGATATATCAAAGCTATTCTTAAAAATTAATTGATAATAATGAACACTCGAAAGTTACTGAAGCCATTACGATTGCAAGATGCTGCCGTGAAATCGCTGATCAGGGTAGCAACCGTGGCAATTGCCTTAACCCTGTCTGCCGGTTGCGCGCCGGATACCCCTCCCGATTCTGCACCGCCGCCTCCTGAGGTGGAAACTGTCACGGTCTCCAGCCGGACAATACCGGACGAGCCAGTGTTTATCGGCAGAGCGGAAGCTTTCCGCCCCGTGGAAATACGCGCCCAGGTTTCCGGTGTAATAGAAAAGATATATTACACTGAAGGCCGGAATGTCAAAAAAGGAGACAAACTGTATTTGATCGACCCGGTTCCTTTTAACGCAATCTATCAGGCCATGAAAGCCAAGGTTGCACTGCACAAAGCACGCTTAGTACAGACTAAACAGAATCTTGCCCGCGTAAAGCCGCTATTGGAAGAGCAAGCGGTAAGCCAGAAAGATGTCGATGATGCTGTTGCCGACGTTTTAAGTGCTGAAGCTGCGCTCGAAGCTGCGCAAAACGACGTAGTCAAGGCAAAATTTGATCTGGACAATACCGTCGTTGTCGCTACGGTAAGCGGACGGATCGGAAGAAGCAATTTTTATGAAGGCCAGCTCATCTCCGCCCAGACTACTTTATTAAATACTATCGACCAGCTCGATCCAATGTATGTCAGCGTTAACGTGCCGGAAAGTTACATCTTGCGTAGACGAAGAGAACTTGCGGAGAAAAAGGTTGAAAGACCGGATTTATATCAGCTGCGCGGTGTCATGACCTTTGCCGACGGCAGTGTATATCCTGAAGAAGGCATACTGGACTTTACGGCAGTAACGATCCGGGCCGAAACCGGTACGCTCCAGGGCCGGTTTACTTTTCCCAATCCATCCGGGAACTTCTCTCCGGGGCAGTCAAATTTCCTTCCCGGGCAATTCGTCACTATCAGGTTAAAGGGATACCACCGGCTCAATGCCATACTGATTCCTCAACGCGCGGTGCAACACAGCGCGAACGGTTCATTTGTCTACATAGTTGATGATAAAAATAAAGTGGAATTACGCCAAGTGCATGCAACTACATGGCACGACAATGACTGGTTGATTGAAAGAGGACTTGAGTCAGGCGAAAAGGTTATAGTGGCCGGATTTCATCGGGTTCAGCCTGGCATCGAAGTGACGCCCGTTTCAAAAAACGCATCTGAGAACAATAGAGATAATCCAGGAACGCCATGAACTTACGGTTTTTTATAGATCGCCCCATTTTTGCATCCGTTCTGTCTATCCTCATCGTCGTTGTCGGTCTGGTGTCTTTTTTGAATCTCCCTGTGGCACAGTTTCCCGATATTGTCCCGCCAATGATACAAATTGAAGCAGATTATCCGGGTGCAAATGCAGAAACAGTTGCCGAGTCTGTGGCGCGTCCGATTGAAATTCAACTGCCCGGCATCGACAATCTATTATATTACGATTCTACAAGCACAAATGACGGGCATATGACGATGCGCTTGACGTTCGAGATCGGCACGGATATCGATATCGCGCAGGTGCAAACGCAGAACCGTCAGAAGCTGGCGGAACCGCAACTGCCTGAAGAAGTACTCAGACGAGGTGTAACCGTAAAAAAGATGTCGCCCAATATGCTTGCTGTGATTGCATTAAGCTCTACCGACCCCCGGCATGATCCGGTTTATATCTCCAACTATGCGCTGATCCAGGTACTTGACAATATCAAACGATTACCCGGTGTGGGTGACGCAATCGTTTACGGCGCTCAAGATTACGCCATGCGATTGATACTTGATCCGGTTCGTATGGCTCAACTTAATATCACGCCTACAGAAATCGCTAATGTAGTACGCGAACAAAACCGGGATTTCCCTGCCGGCAGAATCGGGCGCGATCCGACAACAAAGAAAACAGAGCTTACAATTCCTGTCATCACCAGCGGCCGTATGAGTGATGTGAAAGAGTTTGAGAACATGATTGTTCGCGCATACCCTGACGGCTCAATGGTTCGCATGCGCGATGTTGCTAAAGTCGAATTGGGCGCCCAGTCTTACGATCTTGAAGGCCGGTGGAACAGCAAGCCAAACACATTTTTACTGACTTTTCTCTCGCCAGGCGCAAACGCACTGAACACCGTTAGAAGCGTACGTGCTGAAATGGATAAATTGTCGGACAGCTTTCCGGCAGGCATGTCATTTGACGTTCCCTACGATACAACTCAATTTATTGAAGTTTCCATTGAAGAAGTTTTCCATACACTGATCGAAGCCGCGATTCTGGTTATTCTGGTCGTTTTTCTGTTTTTACAAAGTTGGCGCACAACATTGATACCTGCGATAACTATTCCTATATCGTTGATCGGCACGATGGCGGGTATGTATGCGCTCGGCTTTTCGATCAATACACTTACATTGTTTGGCATGGTGCTTGCCATCGGCATTGTCGTGGACGATGCAATTATTGTGGTAGAAAACGTTGAACGTAATATGACGGAAAACGGATTATCGCCTAAAGACGCTGCAATTAAGGCTTTGGGCGAAGTGACGGGTGCGATTATTGCATCGGTACTGGTTCTTGCCGCGGTGTTCGTCCCCGTCGCTTTTCTTGAAGGCATTACCGGTCAAATGTACAAGCAGTTCGCTATCACTATAGCTGTTTCCGTTGCAATCTCGGGTTTTACTGCACTGACGCTGAGTCCTGCGCTCTGCGCTTTGGTGCTCAAATCCAAACATGGTGAACCGAAAGGTTTCTGGAAACTTTTTAATAGCGCGTTCGGTTGGACGCAACTACGCTATGTAAATACAGTGGACTGGATTTTGAAAAGAAAATTCATAGCACTAGGAATTTTTGTCGCACTGATTATCAGTATGATCGGTATGTTCAAAATAATTCCAAAAAGCTTTCTTCCCGACGAGGATCAAGGCTACTTCATTACAATCTTTCAATTACCGGAAGGCGCTTCAAAATCCAGAACAACGGAAGTCGTATCAAAAATTGAAGCATATTTTCAGGCGCAGCCCGCTGTTCATTCAACCGATGCGCTGGTAGGTCAAAATTTCGTTTTCAATACACGCGGCACCAATCAGGCAACCATGTTTGTGCCGCTTCAACTCTGGAATGAGCGTAAAGAACCCGGCCAACAAGCGCAATCACTTATTGCCGATGCATTTGAAGAATTCGCAACGATTCCTGATGCTTTAATTCTGGCGTTTAATGCGCCCGCCATATCCGGACTTGGAGCCACCGGAGGGTTTTCTTTACAACTTCAGGACCCAACTGGCCGGGATTTTGCCGAATTTGCCGATAAAGCACAGTCGTTCGCCGCCAGAGCAACTGAGCATCCAGCAATTGCCGCCGCCAATACCAATTTCAGAATCAATACGCCGAGATTGTTTGCACATATAGATCGTGAGCGCGCCAAATCCCTGGGTGTGCCAATTTCGGATGTGTTCGATACGATGCAGGCTTATTTCGGTAATCTTTACATTAACGACTTTGTCAAATTTGGCCGCGTCTACCGCGTTCAAACAGAAGCGCCGCCGGAATATCGATCCAGTCCGGAAGATATCAGCAAAATATTCGTTCGCGTGCAAAACGATTCGGAACAGACGATGATTCCGCTCGATACAATCGTTTCAACCGACTTTAACAGCGGCCCCAATCCTGTAACACACTTTAATGGATTTAACTCTGCACTTGTGCTGGGTGCGCCTGCTCCCGGTTATAGCTCCGGTCAGGCTATGGAAGCATTGGAACAATTGGCCGAGGAAATGCTCAAGCCGGAAGGTTATACTATGGAATGGGACGGAATATCATTTCAGGAAAGCAAGGCAGGTGGTCAGACATTCATGATTTTAGCATTTGCCTTGCTCATGGTTTTTCTCGTTCTGGCCGCGCAATATGAAAGCTGGTCCACACCGTTTGCTGTTATTTTGATTGTACCGTTCGGTATCCTCGGCGCACTTTTTGCAATCTGGATGCGAGATTTAAGCAACGATATTTATTTTCAGATCGGGTTGATTACTTTAATCGGCTTGGCCGCAAAAAACGCAATTCTAATTGTAGAATTCGCCAGTCAACGATATACGGAAGGACTGTCGCTCACCCAGGCCGCACTTGAAGCCGCACGATTACGTTTCCGCCCGATCATCATGACATCAATGGCATTCATTCTTGGCGTATTGCCATTAGTTACGGCATCCGGCGCAGGCGCAGCCAGCCGCCATTCTATTGGAACCGGCGTATTCGGCGGCATGCTGGCAGCCACGTTTCTGGCTATTTTTTTCGTGCCGCTGTTTTTTGCCATTACTGCCGGGCTGTCACGAAAGGCAAGATCCTCATCCGATTAAACCTATTTTCCTCAGTTAGATCTACAAAAATTAGCTCAAACGTAGTAGTGTCAAGGTTTTCGGACTAAAGACAGGAGTCACCCAATGGGTGAAATG